>JADKAC010000005.1:0-661828 GCA_016715425.1 Bacteroidota bacterium | reverse complement strand
GAATTTAAATAGTGTTTTAATTAATGCAATAAAAGAATTATCTGTATAATGGAAATAACAATTGCATTTTCACCTTGCCCTAATGATACTTTCATTTTTGATGCATTGATTCATAAAAAAATTGATACAGAAGATTTTACATTTATACCTGTATATGAGGATGTAGAAACACTAAATCAAAATGCATTGCTGGGGAAATATACAATTACAAAACTCAGTTTTCATGCATTTGCCTATGTAAGTAAACATTATCAATTACTTTACTCAGGTGCAGCTTTGGGCAATGGTTGTGGACCAATTCTTATTTCAAAAAATGATATTCCAATAGATAAGTTATCACAAAAAGATATTGCAATTCCGGGTAAACTCACCACAGCAAATTTCTTATTGAGCATTGCATTTCCTGACTTGAAAAAAAAACAAGAAATGCTATTCTCAGAAATAGAAGCTGCTATTTTAAAAAATACGGTGGATGCCGGTGTAATTATTCATGAAAATCGATTTACTTATCAGGCAAAAGGATTAAAAAAAATAATTGACCTCGGTGAATATTGGGAAACTACTTATCATGTTCCTATTCCATTGGGAGCAATTGCAATTGCCAGAAATATGCCGAAGGAAAAACAAATCCGAATAAATAATCTTCTGCGAAAAAGTGTTGAACATGCACTTGAAAATCCAAATCAAACTATGCAATATGTAAAACAATATGCACAGGAAATGGAAGTTGCAGTGATTCGCCAGCATATCGAATTATATGTAAATAAATTTACGGTTGATTTTGGTTTTGAGGGAATTGATGCGGTAGAGAAATTATTTGAAATTGGAAAAGAAAACAATATCATTCCCGAGTTGGAGTTACCAATTTTTATTTGAAATAGATTCAAATCAAATATATAAATCCATGTATTGCATTAATACATCATAAGCCTCTTCTAAAGATTCACCAAAAGTAAAAATACCTTCTTCATGACCTGCCATTACAAGAATTTGCTTTTCCGATAATTCATAGTGCGTAATCAAACGTTGAATTTCAAAAGCCATTTCAGGAGTTCCATATTTAATATGTGTCGGTGTAGTAGGAACAATTCCAAGCAATGTGTTCCATAAATTTTTATGATGCACATGAATTACAGCGTTGATCTTATAACCAAAAATATAAAATGCACCATGTGTAAGCGATTCAGAAGACGCTTTTACTTCACCTTCACAATGCAGAGAATTTTGAGAAAATGAAAAATCAGTAACCTTAGAATAATCTTTTATTGCAGAATTTTCTATGGCTCCGGTTTGTGTACCTGAAATATAAAATTCAGTACTATTATAAATACGCTGACTGATATTTCCAAAGCCAATTCCATCAGGATACACTCCAATTAAATTTTGATATTTTAGTTTATCTCTATAATGCATTAAGTGTAAAAGAAAATCATCTGCCTCCAGAATTACATTCTTCCAATCAATTTTATACTTAATATATCCCTCGTCAATTAATGGCATTCAATTAAAATTTTTCAGGAAATAATTCTTTTAACCCTTGATTACTTGATTCGCAAATTCCTCTTTCAGTAATTAAGCCTGTAATATATTTTGCAGGTGTAATATCAAAACTAAAATTAGAAGCAGGAGTATCCTCCGGACAAATTAATACTTCAACAATTTTATTTTGAAACTTTCCTTTGATATATTTCACTTCGTGTGTATCTCGTTCCTCAATCTCCAATTCGGAAAATGCATCATGCATATTCCAATCAATACTTGATGAAGGCGCCGCAACATAAAATGGAATATGATTATCATAAGCAGCCAAGGCTTTTAAATACGTACCGATTTTATTACAAACATCACCTGTATTACTGGTACGATCTGTTCCTACTATCACTAAATCCACTAAACCGTTTTGCATTAAATGACCACCGGCATTATCAGTAATTAAAGTGTGTGGAATATTTTGCATCAACAACTCCCAGGCAGTTAAAGAAGCACCTTGATTTCTTGGTCTGGTTTCATCTACCCAAACATGTATATCAATTCCTGCTTCAATAGCTTTATAAATAGGTGCAGTTGCTGTTCCCCAATCTACAGTTGCCAACCAACCTGCATTGCAATGCGTGAGAATATTTATAGTGCGATTCAATTGTGTTTTTAAATCCAGAATAATTTCCAAACCAAATTCGCCAATCCGGGAATTCGTTTTTATATCATCCTGCATTATTGATTTTGCTAATAATTTGGAATGTGCTTTAGCTTCATCAATAGTATTTACATCACTTAACACCAACATCATTTTATCTATAGCCCATCGCAGATTAACCGCCGTTGGTCTAGTATTTAATAATTTGGAATATAATTCCTGAAAATAAAATTGTAAAGTACAATGTGCCGGCGATTCCAAAATACCTAAATACATCCCCCATGCGGCAGTGGCTCCAATTAATGGAGCGCCTCTTACCCACATTTCACTAATTGCTTTGCAAGCATCTTCCACTGTTCTTAAATTTTTTATTTCGAACATATGTGGCAATTGCCGTTGGTCAATTATCTGAACACAAGTTGGATCATTGGGGTTTAACCAAATACTTGTATAGTATGTATCTTTAATTTTCATCTAAAAAAAGTGCTGAAAAGTTTTTTCATTATAATATTTATCTCCTCCTGCTGTCAATCAATTGGTCAAACTTCCAATGATATATTTTTATTTATTGATGATAGTACCATTATTGGAAAGATTAGTGGCCATACTGTTCAGATTTCGGAAAATTCAATTGATTATACACTCCAAGGTAATATCATCTTTAAGGGCGAAAGTAAGCAAACAACAGATATACTATTTGTTGTAAACGGCAAAGATGTGTTTGGTAAAAAAGCGGGTATCATTTATCAAAATGATTCTAAAACTGTTCAATACATTTCAATTAAAGGGAATTTTTATTTTGGAGATTATCCTATTGAGGAAGAATTAGATAAACTACTTACCATGGAAAAATTAAACGATTCTATTATTCTTATTAAAAGTGGTGTTAATGATAGCATGTTAGGGTCAATTCGAGGAAAAGGTTTTAATACCGCCAAACTGGTTATAGCAGCACACATTTATATAATGCATTTTGGATTAGATCAACAAGTGATTCATCAAATTCAAGAGTTTTCTGAATCTAATGAATCAACTCAAGGTGGAATAATTCGCCTATTAAATAATTCTAATTATTATTTTGAATGGAAATGGGATGGTAAAACTTTGCAACCAATTAATGGAAACAGGCCTGAGGACGAATGGAAATTTGATGGAAAATACTTTCGACAAGTCTGGAACTTAGATCCCCAGAATGAATGGGTGTGGGAAAATAACATTCTAAAACCAAGCTGGGATAGCAATCCCGAGACTCAATGGTACTGGGAGAATAATACATTGCGCAAATATTGGGCACCTGAACCTAATAAAACCTGGGTTCTGGATGAAAATGTAATCCGACCAATGTGGAATTATAATCCAAATGCCGAATGGGAGATTATTGGAGAAGTCCCTTTGCCGGTAATAGCGATGATTATCCTTGGTATTGCCGACAGGCCTTAATAAAAATTGATTGTGAAACCTTTATAAAACAGAAAAGACCCGGATGGGTCTTTTCTGGTCGTGAACCTAATTTATGAAACAAACCAACTGTTAAAGTTCGTCCGGGTCTATTATAACTATTATAGACACTGGTGTTTTAGTAATCATTTTCATTTTAGTAGCAATTTGTTTGGTTAAGCAATTTGTGATTTGATAAGGCTAAATTATACCCTCCTAAATAACTAGCATTTACACCATCGAAGCTTGTGTGACTTATATTTTTTTGGATAATTAAAACAATTGATTTCAAATGGATTGATTTTATTGATATTTATACTAGGCAAAAATACAATTACTTTTGGTTATGTGTGACCTTATCTTATTTTTTAAAAAAAAAATAAGCCGAATTCTATTAAAGCTATACTATGTAAACATTTAGCGGAAAATTGATTCAAAAAAAAAATTTGCAAGAATGCAAATAAGAAATATATTTGTGACAGCTAAGTGAAAAAATCAATTGAAACAAACCAAACTGACCCGATCTAAACAAATGAAATTCAATTGATTAAACAAAAAAAGTATGAAAAACCTTATTGAGATCAGCAAGATTGTGACCAAAAAGAGAATTTCCAAGATTGAAATTTTCGATAAAAGCTTGCTTAACAAAAAAGACAGCAAATTCAATGAGTTCTATGATGGGCTTGTAAACAACAAGTTTAGAACTGATGATGAAGCTGCCGATTACCTATATGGTACCAATCCTTTAGATGATAAGTATAGGCAATTAAAATCCCGATTCACTAAAAGGTTATTAAACACCCTTTTCTTTCTGGATTCTAATGACCCCTCCTTTTCAAATTACCATAGCTCCTATTATACGTGTAATAAGAATTGGGCATTAATTAGAATTCTTTTAAGTAGTGGAGCTAGATCAGCGGCTACCAAATTAGCTTCAAAAACAATTACTGTAGCTCAGAATTATCGCTTCGCCGATGTTCTTTTCAATTGCTCCAGAATTCTAATGACCAGTTGCAGCCTCAGTGGCAATCATAAGGAATATGAGATCTATTCTGAGATTTGCCATAAGGCTATGCAGGATATGGATGCGGAAATAAAATCTGAAGAATTATATCAACGATTAACCATACATTTTTCTTCATCGGCTGCAATGGTAAATACTGATCTGGCTGAATTGGGTGCTGAATCCTTAGAGAAATCTAAAATATTATGTGCTGAAAGTGATTCTTATAACGTGCACTATAATATGTATCAGATTTGGATACTGATGTATCAGTTTATGGGGAATTATGAAAAGATGATTGAGATTTGCGATTTAGCTGAAAAATTTCTGGTGGATAATCCCCCTTTCCGCCAAGAAGTAAAACTTGCCAGCCTTGCTTTACAGAAAATTTCCTGCTATCTCCAATTAAGGGACTATGAAAACGGACGAAAAAATGCCGAAAAATGTTTGGAATTATTTACCGAAGGAACAAACAACTGGTTCGTATTTCTTGAATACTATTTCCTTCTTGCTATACACACTGAAAACTACATTAACGCTGCTGGTATCTATTTAAAAGTAGTGAACCATCCTCGCTATGAATTCACGGCGATGGAGCGTCAAGAAAAATGGAAAATCTTTGAAGCATATCTGAATTATATTTTCGAGACAGAAAATTTAAACCGGGATTTTCTGAATGATGGAAAGCGAAAATTCAGAATTCTGAAGTTTTTAAATGAGGTGCCTAATTATAGTAAAGATAAAAGAGGGTTTAATATTGCAATCCTTATCATCCAGATTTTATATATGCTGGAAAAAGGTGATTATACAGGTATCATCAACAGATCAGAAGCTTTAAATGTGTATTGTAGCAGATACCTTCGAAAGGATGAAAGCTATAGAAGTAATTGTTTCATCAAAATGTTGCTTACTATGGAAAAAGAGGACTTCCGATACGAGCGTTCTAAACAGCTTGCGATGAAATATTACAGGAAACTAACTGAGGGAAATGACGATGGTCAGAACATAGTGTATGAATGGGAAATAGTGCCTTATGAAATTCTTTGGGAAAAAGTACTTAACAGACTGAAGAATCGTGTCAACAATATGCGTGCATAAAAACAGACTATAATTTCATTCACTACCTAATATAATTTTCATCTTAGGTAGTGAATTTTGTTATAATTAAAATTCTCTGAGTACTTCGAGTTGAAATGGTTGAATTAAATCTGTTTTAAGATATTAACTGCTTCATCTAATAAGGCAAGTGTTTCAGATGTTGCATTACCATTTCTCAATTTAGAAATTGCTTCATCTAATTTATTTTTTACAATAGTAACCGGTGTAGATGTATTACTTCTATTGCCAAATGAGGAAATATCCTGTATAGTTCCTACCAGACAAAGACCACTCGTTTTTTTACTCATTTGAACTTGTCCCTGACATGCCAATCTTTTTGAACTTCCATCTTTTTGATTAATAGAATATTCTACTAAAAAGGATTGCCCTTTTTCCATTGCTCGATTAATTGATGTCTTTAATGTATCCCTGTCATCGATAACCACAAGTTTCATAAAATCATTAAGTGTTGGTTCAATAGAATTTTCTTTTACACCCAGAATCCTAAATACTTCTTCACTCCAAAACATGCCATTAGTTACAATATCCATCTCCCAGTTACCGATACGGGCCATTTTTTGGGCTTCTAATAATCTTTGTTCATTCAGCTTAATTGCTTTCGCATAATCTTCTAAACGACGTTGAAGTTGATGGCGCTCAATTGCATAAGTTATTGTACGTGAAAGAAGATTGCTATCAAACTGACCCTTTACTATAAAATCCTGAGCACCCGCTTTTACAGAATTTAATGCTACAGTTTCATCTTCCAAACCTGTCATTACTATTACAGTTTGTTCGGGAAACTCATCCAACATAGTTTTAATAGTAGAAAAACCAGAACTATCAGGAAGTGTTAAATCAAGTAATACCACATCAAAATCATGTTCTTCAAGCATCAATAAACCCTTGCCTAATTCAGCAGTTTTCATAATCATGGGTTCGATCATGGTTGATTCACTCAAATAGATTTCTACCAACCTTGCATCTGCTGGATTGTCTTCTACGAGTAAAATATTCATTGGATTTTTCTCTTCCATAATTAAAAATGGTTATTATTTTTCGGAGGCAATTTAATCACCTTAAACCAAAAAGTTTGAATTTGTTGAATTATAAAAATGAACAACTCTAGATCAACAGGCTTAGTTATGAAACAGTTTGCATGTAGTTTATAACTTTTGATAATATCTTGGTCCGTATCCGAAGTTGTTAAAACAATTACTGGTATCATTTTCAAATTTTCATCTGTCTTGATATCTGCCAAAACCTCTCTTCCATCCTTTCGTGGCAAGTTCAGATCAAGTAGAATTATATCCGGTGTCGGCATTTCAGAATATTTATCTTTCTTTCGGAGAAATTCCATTGCTTCAACGCCATCCTTTACTACATGTAATACATTTTGAATGTCTCCTTCTTTCAGTGCTTCTTGTGTTAAGCGAATATCCCCGGGATTATCCTCAACTAGCAGAATTTGCATGACTCCATTCTGGCTATTTGGCATTTGTGGTATTTAATTGGGGGTTATATTTTAAATTAAAGCGGAAAGTTAGCTGAAATGTATAATAAAGGAAAAAATATTTATGAATTGTTGTCATTTTTATATTGACATAAAAACATACTGAATAATATTTGCTCCCATCTGAAGTGCTTTTAATCTAATTGCATCTGGATCATTGTGTACTTCCTGATCCTCCCAACCATCTCCCAAATCACATTCATATGTATACAGACACACCAACCTGCCTTCCCAAAACAATCCAAATGCCTGTGCAGGCCCTCCATCATGCTCATGAATTTTTGGTAGTCCATTTTTAAATTCAAACTTTTGGCGAAATATTGCATGATCAAATGGCAACTCAATAAATTCCAATTCCGGAAACACTTTCTGCATTGCCGGTTTTATATAAGGATCCATTCCATAGTTATCATCAATATGCAGGAAACCTCCGGATATTAAATAATTGCGCAAATTCACCGCTTCATCATTTGAAAAAATCACATTGCCATGTCCTGTCATGTGCACAAAGGGATAATTAAATATTTCGGGGCTCCCCACCTCCACTGTAGCAGGCTCGGGATTGATATGAACATTTAAATTCTGATTACAAAATGAAACCAGATTTGGTAATGAAGTGGGGTTTGCATACCAATCTCCTCCTCCATTATATTTTAATAATGCAATTGAAAGTGCAGATGCTTGTGCTTGGATTTGATTAACCATAAACCACAAAAGACATACGCTTAAAAAGTATTTTTTCATTTCAATCTGTTAATTAAATTATATTGAACCAATGTTTCAAGTGCTGCTGTTTCAGTTCGCAATCTGTAATTTCCTAACGTAACCGGTATCCAGTTATTTGAAATTGCAAATAGCATCTCCTCATTTGTAAAATCTCCTTCCGGACCAATTAATATTTCTGTATCAATTCCTTTTTTAATCTCCTGAATCAACAATGTTTTATCAAAAACACCACAATATGCAATAAACTTTTGTTCAGATTCTGATTTCATATTAATAAACTGATCCAGATAAATAACGGTATTTAATTCAGGCAACCATGCTCTTCCACTTTGTTTAATTGCAGCAATGATTTTTAGATTACTTTTTTCTAAGTTTAATTTCTGCCTTTCACTGTTTTTTGTAATCACAGGAGTAATTTCATCCACTCCCCATTCACATGCTTTTTCTAAAAACCATTCAAATCTATCCATTGATTTTACAGGAGCAATCGCTATATGAATTTTGCAAATAAATTCTTTAGCTACATGCTTTACTTCGATTATTGATACACTGCAATTTTTTTTTGAAATACCGATAATTTTTGCTGTGGCTATTGCACCTTTTCCATTTGTGATTGATAATACATCGTTTACTTTTAATCGTAAAACATGGATGGCATGATGTGATTCACTTTCAGATAAAGCGTGAAAGGAATTTTCTAAAAGATCGGGAGCGAAAAAATTTTGCACTCGGCGAAGTTAACAGCTAAAATTAATTGAAGATAACTACAGGGCGCAATCCTATATATGATGATGGGCTACTACTACCTGAGTGTAAATCATCTGCTTCCAATTGCATGTGCAAAGCATCGCTATCCCAACTTCCGCCAATTGTTTCTCCGGGTTCATTTGTCCATTCAGAAACATTGCCACTCATATTATAAAGGCCATAGCTGTTGGGATAATAAGATCTGGAAAAATTTGTGGCAAGACAAGTACCGTCATCAGGGGAATTATAGTTACAAAATTCTATATCCTTTTTATTTTTCGATTGCTGATTATCCCATGGGTATTTTGCGTCTGCACTGCCACCTTTAGCAGCATAAACCCATTCAGATTTAGAGGGTAACCGCACAATTGCACCATCTACTTTATTATTAATTTTTTGTTGCAGCCAATGGCAAAACAACATAGCTGCTTCATAAGAAATATTTACAACTGGATATTCCGCAAATTGAGAAGTGAGGTGATACTCTTTTGCATAACTATTTTCAAATGATAATGCTACATTCCAATTAGCAGAATCAATTGCACATACTTTCAATGCTTCCCAATTTTTTTGTTTATTTAAATTAAATAAAAATTCCTGATATTGTTTATTGGTAATCTCTGTTTCAAAAATGTAGAATCCATTTATTGAAACATAGTCGCCTTTGTATTGCATTGTTCCGGAAGGAATATAAGCAAATCCTAAATTTTCAATATATTTTTCTTTGCCTTTATTATTAAATCCCAAAAGTAAAAATGCGACTAATACCATTACGAGAACAGGTGTGTTTTTCATCTAATAAATTTTCTGCAAATTATTTCATATAATATTTAAATGCAGAAGCATATTCACACCTTTTGTTACAATGCAAACCATACTATACAAAAAAGCCTGCGGAAATATCCGCAGGCTAATATTCTTAATTAATAAAAAGTATTAGGCTTTAGCTGTTGCTTTAGGAGCTGCTGCCATAATCTCGGCATTGGCTTTATCTGCATATTTTTCAAAATTGCTGATAAATTGTTTTGCAAGATTATTGGCTTTTTCGTCATACACGTTTTTATCTGACCATGTATTACGTGGATTCAACACTTCATCAGGCACATTCGGACAATGCATAGGCATTTCTAAACCAAACACTTCATGTTTTACAAATGTCACTGAATCTAATTTACCTTCCAAAGCTGCTGTAATCATTGCACGAGTATAGCTGAGTTTCATGCGATTTCCAGTCCCATAAGGACCACCTGTCCAACCAGTATTTATTAACCAAACATTTACCTTATGCTTCCGTATTTTATCGCCAAGCATCTCCGCATATTTAGTAGGATGCAGCGGTAAAAACGGTGCGCCAAAACATGTAGAAAAAGTTAATTGAGGCTCTGTAATACCTGCTTCTGTTCCTGCAACTTTTGCTGTATATCCACTTAAAAATTGATACATTGCCTGACCTGGAGTAAGCTTACTGATTGGAGGCAAAACACCAAATGCATCACAAGTGAGAAAGAAAATATTTTTCGGAATACCACCCACACTCGGCTCCATAATATTATCAATATAATCAATAGGATAACTTACTCTTGTATTTTCAGTTTTGGTTACATCTTCATAATTCACAGTTCTTGTTCCCGGGAAATATTCAATGTTTTCCAAAATAGAACCAAACTTAATTGCATTAAAAATCTGTGGCTCATGTTCCTTTGTAAGGTTTACACATTTTGCATAACAGCCCCCTTCAAAATTGAATACTGTATTTTCTGTCCAGCCATGTTCATCATCGCCAATTAATTTTCTTGTTGGATCGGCACTTAATGTAGTTTTACCTGTTCCACTCAAGCCAAAGAAAACAGCAGTATCTCCATCTTTGCCAACATTCGCACTGCAATGCATACTCAAAACACCTTCCTCTTGCGGTAATACATAATTCAATACTGAGAAAATTCCCTTTTTGATTTCACCTGTATAACCGCTGCCACCAATAAGAATTATCTTTTTTGTAAAATCTAAGATTGCAAAATTGGCAGAACGTACTCCATCTTTTTCAGGATCTGCATAAAAACCGGGTGCATTCACTATCAACCATTCGGGTTTAAAGGATTGAATAGTTTTTTCATCAGGGCGAATAAACATATTATAGCAAAACATGTTTCCCCATGGATATTCATTTATAACACGGATATTGATATTATAATTATGATCAGCACATGCTTGACAATCACGCACCCAAAGTTCTTTATCCTTTAAATAATCCATTACCTTCTTATATAGGTTGTTGAATTTTTCACCTTCAATTGGAATATTCACATTTCCCCAATCAATTGTATTTTCAGTGGTAGAATCTTTTACAACAAATTTATCCTTTGGTGCTCTACCTTTAAATTTACCTGTATCAACTACCAATGCTCCACTATCTGCTAATTCACCCATTCCTCTTTGAATGGTATGCTCCACTAACACTGCCGGTGTACAATTCCAGAAACTTTCAGCCTGGTGTTGCAAACCGTAATCGCTCAGATTGGCCTGCGGATTTTTATTACCTGTTATTTTCATTACATGTTTTTTTAGTAAATACTATTCTGTTTGAAGTGAGCAAAGTTACAAAAACACCTTTTTGATTATAATTGATTTATATCATTCATATTGAAATTTTTACAAATTAGCAATTGAACTATTGCTGAATGCAGATATTTCTAAGGCATAACTTCAGCATACAAATGTGTGCATTACATTTTTTTTGCTAAGTTGCAGAGTATTGCAATGGATAAAAAAAGTTTGTAAAAAATCTACTGAAACTGAATATAGAAGTAAAAATGAATTTAACCGACCATACCGGGAAATGCAGATTTATTTTCCTGGTTTAATAAATATTTTAAGCGCAACTTATATACAAAGTCCCAAAGCACAACACCAGTGCTGATTGCAATATTCAAACTATGTTTTGTACCAAACTGTGGTATCTCAATACTTTCATCACACACAGCTAAAACCTCTTCGCTTATACCCATTATTTCATGACCAAAAATTAAGGCTGTTTTTCCATTCTTTTGTGGTTGATATTCATGCAGCATTATACTTTTATCTGTTTGTTCAACCGCTACAATGCGATAACCATTTTCACGAAGTTTATCTATCGCATCCGTAGTATTATCAAAGTATTCCCATTCTACACTTTCTGTTGCACCCAACGCAGTTTTTTCAATATCACGATGTGGTGGCACCGGTGAAATTCCACAAAGACATATTCCCTGAAGTAAAAATGCATCTGCTGTACGAAATACAGAACCAATATTATTTAAACTGCGCACATTGTCCATAACTATAACAACCGGTGTTTTTTCTGATTTTCTGAATTCTTCCACATTCAATCTCGGAAGATTTTCATTTGGTGTTTTTTGCATTAAAATTTTTCTTTCATTAATAAGTAGTAACTCAAGTGTTTAAAAATTAGTTTTAACTGAAACGAATTAAAAATTAAAGTTGAAATCATTCGACTGATTTTTAACCTTCCAATTTAGTTTCAGATAAAGCCACGATTGAGAATGGCAAAAATGATTAATAGTGCAAACAGGATTATAATAGTAGCTATCATGTAATTTTCTTTCTTCCCCTGATCTACAAAATATTTCTCCATATTAATATTGCGGATAATATGATCTAATATCATTTGCGCTCTTAAATATGCACTTTCACCTTTAATTATATAGTCGTAAGCGCCATGATCAATTGTATCAATTGCCACTTGAAGATTGTCTTGCCCGCTCATCATAATAATTTTTGCATCGGGCAATTTTACCAATATTCTTTTCATAATTTCCAACCCATTAGCGGCATCTGTTTTAATTCCATCAAGATAATAATCCAGAATAAAAATATCGGGTTTCTCATGCAGTTTTTCCATACAGCTTTCGCCATTAGAAAAAATCTGAATATCGAGCATATACTCCGATTTTTTTTCCAAATGATTTTTTAGCATTACTAAATGCTTGGTATCATCATCCACTAAAAAAATTTTATACCGCTTGTCCTTTTGATTAATCTTATTCACCATAGTGTTTTATTTATCTTACGAAGATATTCTTTCCAATTCAATCTCCAACTGTTTCATAGCTGAGTTTGCTTCTAAAACAACATTTTTTATTTTTTCATTTAAAGTATCTAAGTATTTGCCTTCCCTTGCATTATTTTCAATCTGCTTCACTAACTGCAATGTGTCGGGCAGTCCAATAAATTGCATTGTTGATTTCATTTTATGTGCAATAGCTCTCACTCCTTCCCAGTTTGACTCAAAAAAATATTGTTGTAATTTTTGTAATTCAACAGGTGTTTCATCTAACATAATCCGCAACATTTTTATGCGCAATTCATTGTCTTCTTCTGTTACCGTATTAAAATAGTCAAGATTTATAGGTTTAAAAATTTCAATATCTTCCTTTAAAGTGGGATTAAAATTATCATTGGAGAATCCGGGGCTTTGACGTAATAATTTTAACACCTTGCGCATCAGTACATTCGGCTCCACAGGTTTAGAAACAAAATCATCCATGCCCGCTTCCAAACATTTTTCAGCTTCTCCGGTTGTGGCATAGGCTGTAAAAGCCAGAATAGGAATACTTGCTTTAGGTTCTTTAAATGTACTGCGAATTAAACGTGTTGCTTCATGACCATTCATTTCCGGCATTTGCACATCCATCAATATCAGATCGTAATCATTTTTTTCTAACATTTCCAAAGCAATTTTTCCATTGGCTGCAATTTCAACTTCGCAAGTAGGCCAGTGAGATTTTATCATTTCGGAAGTAACTAACTGATTGAGCGGATGATCCTCGGCAAGCAGAAATCTGCAATTTTGAAGTTCCAGTTCTTCAACAATATCAAATTGGTTTCTTTCTTCAGTAGATGTAATCTCTCCTACCATTTTAAAATCAATTTCAAAAATAAATTCCGAGCCTTCATCAATTTTACTTTTCACCATAATTGCACCATTCAACATATCAATTAATTTCTTCACTATTGCAAGTCCAAGTCCGGTGCCGCCATACAGTCGTGTAGTATCTGTAGTTGCTTGTGTAAAGCTTTCGAAAATAGTGGATAATTTTTCAGCGGCAATACCAATACCTGTATCTCTCACAGAAAAAAAGATACGTGCTTTATCACCTAATATTTCTATCAATTTAATGGTAAGCCGAACTTCACCTCGTTGAGTAAATTTAATCGCATTACTCAGCAGGTTTAATAAAATCTGATTCAAACGCAAAGGATCGCCGGCAACAGTGGAAGGTATTTTATCATCAATATTTATCAATAATTCTAGTCCCTTTTCATCTGCTTTATATCGTATGGTACTTATTAATTCTTTTACGGAATTGCGAATAGAAAATGATTTTTCTTCAAGCTCAATTTTTCCGGATTCTATTTTTGAAAAATCAAGAATATCATTAATAATTTCTAATAAAGATCCACTAGAAGTTTTAATTGCTCGAAGAAATTCTTTTTGCTTTTCATTTAAACTGGTTTGATCCAGCAAATGCACCATACCCACAATTGCATTTAAGGGTGTACGAATTTCATGACTCATATTTGCCAAAAATTCTGCTTTAAATTTATTTGCCCGTTCAGCCAATAATTTAGCACGCTCCAATTCCTCTGTTTTTTTATGCAATGTGATATCACGGATAATTCCTTGAAAACCCAAAACCACTCCTTCATCACCATATTTTACAGAAGAAGAAACCAAGCAATCAATTAAATGACCGTCTTTATGTCGCAATTGCACTTCATAATCTCTTACTTCTTTCTTATTACGAATATGTTTTGTAAATACTTCCCTGTCAGAAGGATTTGCATAAATTTTTAATACATCCAATGTTTTTAATTCCTCGGAACTATATCCAAGCAAGTCAGAAGTAGCTTTATTAAATGTTTCGAATTTGCCTGAAATTGTACTTAAATAAATTGCATCACTTAGTTGATCGAGTAGCAATCGATATTTTTCTTCACTTCTAAATAAATCTACTTCTATCCGTTTGCGATATACAGAACTGGAGGCGATTAACTCTCGCAATTGGATAATTAATTGATTGTCTTCGATCATAAGCAGTGCCCCAAATTACGAGTTTTCTGATATGCCTGCAATAAATAAACATTTCACTAATTATTTTTACCCTTCAAAGTGAGTTATGTATTCAGCAGAAGAAATTAAAACTATCATTGATCGGCAGTTATCAGAATTACAATTGCCCGAAGGATTTCCGGGACTCTATAATCCGGTAAATTATATTTTACAATTGGGAGGCAAACGCATCAGGCCATTCCTGACCATGATGTCTGAAAATCTTTTTAATGAAACAATCGAAAATGTTGCAGGTCCGGCAATGGCAATGGAAGTATTTCACAACTTTACTTTAGTGCATGATGATATAATGGATGAAGCGAATTTGCGCAGAGGTGCCGCAACTGTGCATCATAAGTGGGATTTGTCAACAGCTATTTTATCCGGCGATGTGATGCTAATTAAAGCGTATGAGTTGTTGGCTAAATGCAATGTTGAAGTGCTTCCTCATTTATTAAATATGTTTAACAACACTGCCCGGGAAGTGTGTGAAGGTCAGCGATTGGATATGGATTTTGAAACATCAGAATACATCACCACAGATGCATATATTGAAATGATTCGATTAAAAACATCTGTGCTGCTTGGTTGCTGTTGTTATATCGGTGCTATTGCGGGGGGAGCTTCAAAAAGTGATGCTGAAAAATTATATGCCTTTGGAGAATCACTTGGAATAAGTTTTCAATTACAGGATGATATTTTAGATACTTGGGGTGATGCAAAAGTATTTGGAAAACAAACTGGTGGTGATATAATCCGCAATAAAAAAACATATCTGATGCTGAAAACAATGGAGACATCAGAGGAGGAAGAGCACACTTATTTCATGAATTTATTATCGGATGCGAAATTATTACCTGAACAAAAAGTGAAAGATGTAACTGCATTTTATGAAAAAAAGGGAGTGCGATTACTTGCAGAAAAAGAAATGGAAAAATATTATCTGTATGCTTTGCAAAATTTAAATGATGTGCAAGTTGAGCCCTCAAGAAAAATAGTGTTAGAAACTTTTGCAAAAGAAATTTTTTATCGTAATTATTGATTAAAGTGTGCGCAATAATTCTTCCACCTCACTTAAAATAATTGCAGTGGCTCCCCACACATTTTTATTTTGAATGCGATAACACGGAACTGTAATTTGTAATTTATCTCTTTTGTAATCCATTATAGTTTTTATTGTACTATCAAGCAAAATTTGAACAGGCACTTCAATCACAGATTCCACTTCTTTCCTATCCGGAATAAAAACAGGCTTCTCTAACATATATCCTATAAATACATACACAAAAAAATTACTTGGTGGAATATATAATGAGGATAATTCTGCAACAAACTTTACTTCATCAGGATTAATTCCGATTTCTTCTTCTGATTCACGCAATGCGGCATTCCAGGGTGAAGCATCATAATCTTCAATTTTCCCACCCGGAAAACTCACCTGCCCACCATGTGTTCCATTATAAACCGGACGTTGTATCATCACAAATTTCACAACATTATCTTCCCTATACATTAATATCAGCACACTTGCTTTCTTAGATTCCGCATAATCATTCGCCCGAAATGGCCCCGTAGTTCGGCCGGACGGAGACATGTGTTTATGCGCTGCCGGGCCGGGTAAACCGGAGTCTATTCTTTTTTTGAGTTTTGTAATGAAATCGTCAATCAATACTATTTTAATTTTATGCGGTATTAAAGTAACAGGTTTTGTGTAAATTCGAAAATTGAATATGTATAAAAAATTTCTGATCGTAATAATTATTACCGGTACATCCATCTTAAATGTCTTCTCGGGTAACTATTTGCCATTCATTGAAAACAACGGTCAATGGAGTGAACAAATACTTTTTAAAGCAACAGTTATGGATGGCAATTTATTTTTAGAGAAAAATGCATTCACCTGGTATTTTTCAAATGCTACACAATTATTAAATGCAGATCATTCGCTTTCCCAATCAAACCCAATCATTAAAAAACATGCCTTTAAAATATTTTTTGACAACTCAAATCCTGATGTTTTTGTAAGTGGAAATAATGTGCGCCCGGAATATTATAATTTTTTCCAAGGTAATAATCCAGATGAATGGCAAGGTGAAGTGCCTGCTTATAACAGTGTGATTTATAAAAACTTGTATAACGGTATTGATTTAGAAGTGTATAGCGAGGCCGGTAATCTGAAATATGATTTTATTATTCATCCAGGTGCAAATCCCGAACAAATAAAAATTCGCTATGAAGGTTTAGATTCAATTCAATTACGCAGCACAAAATTGTATTTATATAATTCAGTGAATACTCTTGTTGAACAAACACCTTATACTTATTCTAATTCAGAAAAAATAAAACAAACAATTCCCTGCAACTATATTTTAAAAAACAATACGGTTCAATTTCATTTCCCTGAAGGATACAATACAATGGAAACTATTGTTATTGATCCCACTACTTTAATATTTTCATCTTATTCCGGATCTACTGCAGATAACTGGGGTTACAGCGCCACCTATGATGACGATGGAAATTTATATGGAGCCGGAATAGTTTTCGACGATGGCTATCCGGTAACACTGGGCGCTTTTGAAGAAACGTTTCAGGGTGGATTTTCTTTTTTTCCATGTGATGTAGCTATTTCAAAATTTAATGCTATAGGTACAGATTTAATTTATAGTACTTATCTCGGTGGTTCGCAAAATGAATTGCCGCATAGTTTGGTGGTTGACGACAATAATGAATTAGTAGTATTTGGAACAACAGGTTCTGATGATTTTCCGGTTACTGCTGATGCTTATGATAATACATTTAATGGCGGTTATAATGATACAGTTACTTATGTAATTTATTTTCCACTTGGTGTGGATGCATTTGTTACCAAATTTAATGTGGATGGCTCTGCATTAATAGGCTCAACATATTTGGGAGGCTCTGGAAACGACGGACAAAATAGTGGCTCTACAGCTTTCAATTATGGCGATCATTCTAGAGGTGAAGTAGTAACTGACAATGATATGAATTGTTATATAGCATCGAGTACAACCTCTTCAGATTTCCCAACAACTGCCGGAGTTTTTCAATCGGCAATAGCTGGTAATCAAGATGGGTTTGTTGCAAAATTTAATGCGGATTTAACTGCATTAATTTGGTGTAGTTATATAGGTGGTGCTGCCGATGATGGCCCCTATTCTATGAAGCTTGCACCTGATGAAACAATTCTTATTAGTGGAGGAACAGGGAGTACAGATTTACCTACAACAGCAGATGCACTGCAAGAAACTTTTCAGGGTGGAAGTATGGATGGTTTTGTTGCCAGAATTAATAACGATGCTACCGCAATTTTAAACGCTACTTATATAGGCACTGATAATTATGATCAGATTTTTTTATTAGATAAAGATGATGAAAACAATGTGTATATAGTTGGGCAAACAAGTGGTGCATATCCTGTAACTGCCAGTGTATATTCCAATCCGGGAAGTTCACAATTTATAACAAAATTGAATTCAGATTTATCGGAAATAATTTTCTCCACGGTATTTGGCTCAGGTTCATCTATCGTGAATATTTCTCCAACTGCTTTTTTGGTAGATGAATGTTATCAGTTATATGTAAGCGGATGGGGTGGCACAGTCAACAGTAGTTTTAATCCACTTACTGGAAATGTATTGGGTATGCCAATCACTGATGATGCATATGATGCAGTTTCTAATGGTAGTGATTTTTATTTTATCGTTTTGGGTAATGATGCCGATGAATTAATTTATGCCACTTATTTTGGTAGTCCTTCGGCAGCAGATCATGTGGATGGAGGAACAAGTAGATTCGATAAAAAAGGTATTATCTATCAGGCAGTGTGTGCAGGTTGTGGAGGCTTTGATGATTTCCCTACAACGGATGATGCATGGTCCACTACAAACAATAGTTTTAATTGTAATCTGGGTGTATTCAAATTTGAATTCAGCTTCACAGGACCTTCAGCATCAATAAGTGCAATACCATTATCCGGATGCGCTCCTTCTACAGTTATCTTTTCTAATACAAGTACACAAACAGAAAATTTTCTTTGGGATTTTGGTGACGGATCAACAAGTACAGAATCCGAACCCAATCATGTGTATGAAACTCCCGGCACTTATTTTATTACACTTATAGCTATTGATTCCGATGCATGTATTCCAAATGATACAGCATATCTCACTATAAATGTATTTGATTTACCGGAGGCAGGTTTTTCTTTTACACCTGATTCTGTTTCAGTATTTGGTTTCGCAAATTTTATTGATCAAAGTACTAATGCATCATCATGGTATTGGACATTTGGCGATGGCACAAATTCTACTCTGCAAAATCCTACACATGCATATCCGGCTGCTGGAAATTACACTGTGTGTCAAACTGTAACAAATGCAGATGGATGCACAGATTCTATTTGTAAACAAATTGAAGTTTTTGAAATTTCTATCCTTGATGTACCGAATGCTTTTAGCCCGAACGGTGATGGCTTTAATGATATTTTTCTGCCTGTAAATTATGGCTTGTCTGATTTTGAATTTCGCATTTATAATCGTTGGGGTCAATTAGTTTTCCAAAGCAATGATTCCTCTATCGGTTGGGATGGATATTTTAATGGAGTGGAACAAGAAGTTGGCACTTATGCATATGTAGTTTTAGGCAAAGGAAAAGATAATACAGAATATTACAGACAAGGCAATCTTACTTTAGTGCGCTAACATTTTATTCCGCCATCTTCTCAATATACGCTTTCAAATCATCCACTTGAGTATCACTCATTCTTTCTGCAGTATATAAAGGCATATAAGCACGATGGCCGGATTCGGGATGAGTACCATGTCGCACAATTTCAAATAACCACCAATAATTCTTTCCAAATTTTCTATTCATGTATTTGAAATTCGTTTTTGAATCATCGAAAATTACATCTGATACTCCCATGAAAGTATGACATGATTGACAACTGAGTTCATACACCTGTTTACCAATCTCCGGATTTCCTTTTGGTGTTGTTTCCCAATTTCTGTCGTAGGGTGGTTCAATAAATGTTGCCGGTGATTTTAAACTATAGCGCTTTTTTATTTTTTCAATAAGGCTTGCATGCATTGCAGGATTTTGCTTTTCATTATTCATTGCATCAATATCGGTTTCTGAAAATCCCAAATCATAAAATGTATATCCGATGCTGTAATAATAAGCAAGTATGGATTCTATTTCCCAATTTTCTATGCGGCGACCTTGCGAACATTCTGTTGCACAAAGTTGAATTGCTTCTCTGATATTATTTTGTGCTGGTATAACTAAGTCGCCATATTTTTTATAATAATCATCATTGTACCAGCTTTCCCTATTCACAATTCCATAAAATGTAGTTCCTTGCAAAAAAGGAATTTGAATCTCCGAAGCAAATTTCAATCTTGATGCCGGATCACTTACACTTAATATTGGATCTTCTGGTCCACTATTATGGCAATTAGTACACATATAATATAAACTGATGTACTCTGATTTTTTTCCCTCTGCAGTTGTAGTTCTTCCATGATGAATCATATCATAACCTTGCTTTACCATTTCAGGAGTAAATTGTGCTAAATTCCAAATCGGAACTGGTTCCCCAATTTCTCTAAGTGCATCAAACACTTTTGTTTCGGTTGTCCAGATGCTTAACGTATTACTTTTGAAACTATTAAACATCGCAATTGCAGTTACCAATAAAATAAAAAAAGTCACAAATTTAATCTTATGCATAATCGAAATAATGTTTAATGGAATAATTTTAAAAATAATAATGCAAATAATAAAAGAATTATTGTAAAATATTTTGTTTTAATTTATTTGACATTTAAATTTGCCATATAGTTCTGAAAAATATTGGTATATAACCATCAAAATATTGTGTTTTCATGGGGATAGCAGAGGGATCGGTGTCCTACCGTGAACTCTGCTTTTTTTATTTTCTCCATTTTATTTCAATGGCATTTCATTTGCATCTTATGTTATCGTGTGTGTTTTCATGGGGATAGCAGAGAGAGTCTTTTGATTCGCTCTGCTTTTTTTTTGCCTGATTTTATTCTTACTAAATGATGAAGTCCTTTACTGGCAAGTACCTTTAAAAATTATCCTTTCCTTTTAGCCAAGTAATAATTTAAAATCCTCAAAATTTATTTGGGGAATAGTATTGAGATTGAGGAATTGAAATTGTGGAAATGTAGAAAGTCTCCCCACAAAACTTTCCCCACGAAAAAATATCCCGGTGGTTATCTTTGAGCATGAATGAAAAAATATTAATTCTTGATTTCGGATCTCAATATACCCAACTTATTGCAAGAAGAATCCGGGAATTAAATGTGTATTGTGAAATTGCTCCCTGCACAAAAATCCCTGAAATAACGAAAGACATAAAAGGAATTATTCTTTCCGGTAGTCCTTTTTCTGTATCAAATAAAGATCTACCTGCATTTGATTATAATAAAGTGTTTAATAAAAAACCAATTCTCGGTGTATGTTATGGTGCTCAATTTATGGCGAAGCATTTTAATGGAGATGTGCAGTCTTCTGCCAAGAGAGAATATGGCCGGGCCTTTCTCCATATTATGGAAAAAGAAAGCAGTTTATTTTTTAATGTAAATAATGAAGAGCAGGTATGGATGAGTCATAGTGATACTGTTACCAAAGTGCCGGATGGATTTTTTATTACTGCTCGTACAGCAAGTATTGATATCGCCGCTTTCCAAAGTAAACCTGATCAATTTAAATTTCCGATGTTCGGAATTCAATTTCATCCGGAAGTAACACATTCCATTTCAGGTATGCAGATATTGGAAAATTTTGTGGTAACTATTTGTGGTTGCGATAAAAGTTGGACACCTGAATCATTTGTTGAAGAAACAGTAAAGAATTTAAAAACAATTATCGGAAATGATAAAGTAGTATTGGGGTTATCCGGTGGTGTTGACTCATCTGTTGCCGCAATATTATTACATAATGCAATTGGAAAAAATCTTACTTGCATTTTTGTAAATAATGGTCTGCTTCGAAAAAATGAATTTGATGAAGTACTGGCAAGCTACAAGGATATGGGATTAAATATAGTAGGTATAGATTCATCCAATCAATTTTTAACTGCACTTGAAAATATTATTGATCCAGAAAAAAAACGTAAAGCGATTGGCCGTGTTTTCATTGAAGTATTTCAACAGGAGGCAAAAAAAATTGATGGTGTGCAGTGGCTTGGTCAGGGAACAATTTATCCGGATGTAATTGAATCTATTTCAGTCCACGGCCCGTCGGCAACAATTAAATCACATCACAATGTAGGAGGACTACCCGATATTTTACATTTAAAAGTGATAGAGCCTTTGCGATCTTTATTTAAAGATGAAGTGCGCAAAGTGGGTACTGCATTAAATATTAAAAAAGAAATTTTAAACAGGCATCCGTTTCCGGGACCAGGATTGGCTATTCGAATTATTGACGATATCACACCTGAACGAGTGCGTATGACACAGGATGCAGATTTTATTTTTATTGATCATCTTAAAAAATCAGGATGGTATGATAAAGTGTGGCAAGCCGGTGCAATATTACTTCCTGTAAAAACAGTTGGCGTTATGGGTGATGAACGCACATATGAAAATGTGGTTGCTTTACGTTGTGTAAATTCGAGCGATGGAATGACAGCAGACTGGAGTCATTTACCACACGAATTATTATCAATAATTTCATCAGATATAATTAATCACGTGAAAGGAATTAACCGAGTTGTTTACGACATATCTTCAAAACCACCTGCAACAATTGAGTGGGAATAAATTCATAATCATCATTTGGATAAGTATTTTATTCAGTGCATGTAATATTTTTCAACAGGCAAGAAAACCTGCGCCCGTAGTTGAAGAGGAAAAAAAAGTAGAAGTACAAAAAGAAATAACGATTGTTCCTGATACTACACAGGCAATGAAAGATTCTATTGCAATCGCTAAAAAATTAGAAGATTTAGAAAAAACTAAATGGGCAAAAAAAGACAGTTATAAAATTGCATTTATACTTCCCTTTAGCATTGATGCTGAAGAGTTATATTATTTAATGGATAACGAAAATGTTACCACCTATCAACCATTAGCGGCTATCACTTTTTATGAAGGTGCATTACAAGCTTTAGATACTTTGCGCAAGATGCATGTGAATCTTGAAGTGTTTACATTTGATATAGCTAAGGACAGCAGCAAGATGCAGCAATTAATTAATAGTGGATCATTGGATGCTATGGATGTTTTAATTGGTCCACTATTTAATGAGTGTTTGATACCGGCAGCACAGTTTGCAAAGGAAAAAGAAATTTTTCTTATTTCGCCGCTCTCTCCTTCTTCAAGTATTACAGAAAAAAATCCTTTTTATGTGTTGATGAATCCTACATTGTCCACACAACTTCAAAAAACAGCATCCTATTTACAAAACAAAAGAATTGTAACAAATACCATTATAATTTATCAGGAGGGAATGGCTTTGGAACAGAAACTTGCAGAAGATTTTAAAAGTGCATTGAAGGGAAATATGAAAAAATCCTATTCAGGAAGTATAACTCTTGCAACAACTATAAGTGAATTACAAGACAGTATTAAATCTGGAATGGAGAATTTTATTTTCATCGCTTCACTCGATGAACTTTTTATAAGTAAATTGTTGCGCAGTATTTCTTTGGCATCCCGGAATGAAAATATTTCTGTTATAGGATTGAGTGGTATTCTAAATTTTGAAACTATTTCTCTGGATTATTTGGAGTCATTACATTTTCAATATCCGGAAAGTTATTATATAGATCCATTGGCACCGAGAACATTACGATTTAAAAATGATTTTATTGCAAAGTACAATGCAGCCCCCGACGATTATGCAGCTCGTGGATTTGATATCACTCTATACACCGGATTTTTATTAAATGCACATGGACCGGATATTCGCAAAGGATTTAATTCAGCAAAACCCACTCAATATTTATTAGGTCCATTGCATTTTGCAGAAGTAAAAAATGCTGCTGACTCTATTGAATATTTTGAAAACAATGGTGTTACATTATTGAGATTGAGTAATTATCGGTTTGAAAAAATAGCTGATTAATTTATTGATTATTGCATTCCGTCGTAACCCAGAATATGCATCATACTTTCCACCTTTTGTTGATCTGCAAACATAGAATAACGCAGCGAACCATCTGCATTTTTATCAATAAGAATATGTTGTGGTGAAGGAATAAGGCAATGCTTAATTCCACCATAACCGGATATTGATTCCTGATAAGCACCCGTATGAAAAAATCCAATATACAATGGTTCATTTTTATCCATCACTGGCAAATACACTTCATTGGCATGTATCTCAGAATTATAATAATCCATCTGATCACAACTTAATCCACCCACATTCGCACGTTGTACCTCATTGCCCCATTTATTTATTGGTAATAAAATAAATCTTTGATTTATTCCCCATGCATCCGGCATTGTAGTCATCAATGAATTATCAATCATGTACCACCGCTCACTATCATTTTGTTGTTTTTCTGCAAGCACTTGAAAAATTAATGCACCACTTTCAGCAACAGTAAAACTGCCGAACTCCGTAAATATGTCCGGCACTGAAACCCCCTCCTGCTCACAAGTCAGTTTTACTTTATTGATGATTTCATCAATCATATATTGAAAGTCATAATCAAACCCCAATGAATTGCGAACTGGAAAACCACCACCGATATTTAATGCCGTAAGCTCAGGGCACACTTTCTTTAATTCACAATACACTTTCAGTGATTTACCCAATTCATTCCAGTAATAAATTTTATCTTGAATCCCACTATTAATAAAGAAATGCAACATTCGCAATTTAAATTTCGGATTAGGTTTTATTTTATCCAGATAAAAATCTTTTATTTGCGAATATCTTATTCCAAGACGTGAAGTATATAATTGAAATTCTGGTTGCTCTTCAGCGGCAATTCTGATTCCCAATTCACACTCATTAATAATCATATCCTCATATTCCTGTAACTCATAAATATTATCCAGTACAGGAATTATTTTAAAATCCAGGTTTGCCAATTTACATATGCGCTGTGTATATTCTCTGGTTTTAAATCCATTGCAAATGATAAATGTATTTTTTGTAATGCGTTTATTGAGATATAATTTTTCGACAATATCAATATCAAATGCAGAAGAAGTTTCTAAGTGAATATCATTTTTCAAGGCTTCATCCAACACATGCGCAAAATGCGAACTCTTAGTGCAATAGCAATAATAATATTTGCCTTTATAATCATGCTTTTCAATAGAGCTGCTGAACAGTCTCTTTGCCTTTTGTATTTGCTGACTTATTTTCGGCAAATAGGTAAGACGCAATGGTGTACCAAACCGTTCAATTAGTTCTTTTAAAGGAATGCCGTTAAAATGCAGATAGTTATCTTTTACTTCAAAGCCATCCTGTGGAAAATAAAATGTTTGTTGGATAAGATCAAGATAGGTATTTTTCACTTCTTGTTGTTGATGTTTTTTGTTTTAAACGTTCAATATTTTTAGCAGGGTAAAAATAATAACTTTGCAGTTATATGAAGAAGGCAAAAATAATTTCAGTAAATTCAGAATTAGGTGCAGGCACACGAGGCTCAGGATTAGGTTTCGATGCTATTCGTGTAGCGGCGTGGACAAAAGGCAGCAAATATTTTAAAGAACATCCTCCCACCATTGTTCCCAGCAATAATGATGAAGTGCTGGACGATATTGAAACTTCTTACTCTATTAAAATTCAATACATATTAGATATGTATCACCGTATTTCCGATGAAGTGAAAAATTCTTTACTGGCAGGTGAGTTTCCAATAATAATTTCCGGCGATCACAGCAATGCAGGTGGTACAATTGCAGGAATTAAAATGGCGTATCCCAAAGAAAAAATTGGAATTATCTGGGTAGATGCGCATGCGGATTTACATTCACCTTATACAACACCTTCCGGAAATTTACACGGTATGCCTTTAGCAACTGCTGTTGCAATTGATAATAAAGTATGTCAAATAAACCAACCGGAAAAGCAAACTATTGAAGCCTGGGAGAAATTGAAAAAAGTAGGAGGCATCACACCAAAAGTTACTTTTAAAGAAATCGTATTTATCGCACTCAGAGATACAGAAAAGGCAGAAAAATTTTTATTGAAAAAAAATAGTGCAAAAGTCTATTCTGTGCAAAAAATGCGTGAAACCGGAATTCAATATGTAGTGGATGATGCAATGAAACGTTTGGAGCATTGCACACATATTTATATTTCTTTTGATGTGGACAGTATGGATTCAAATGTTTCGAGAGGAACAGGCACACCGGTAAAAAGTGGCCTATATGAAAGTGAAGCATTCCAATTAATGACCGGACTGGTGCGCAATCCGAAAGTATGTTGTATCGAAATCACAGAAGTAAATCCAACATTGGACAACAAGAAAAATATGATGGCAGAGGTAGCATTAGAAATATTAGAACAAGCTACAATGGAAATTGAAAAAAGATTGTGATGCACGCAGTAGAAATTTTGCGTAATAAAATTGTTGCTACACTCAATCAACTTTATGATGCAGGTGATCAAACAAATAATATCCGATTAGATATTACACCGCCCGAATTTGATGGAGATTATACTCTTGTGGTTTTTCCATTCACAAAAATTTCAAGACAAAATCCTGAACTCACTGCGAATACAATTGGCAATGCATTAAAAGCGAATTACGATCAGGTTGTCTCATTTAATGTTGTAAAAGGATTTTTAAATATTACACTTTCAAATAATTTCTGGATAACAATTCTTCAACAAAATACTGGTATCAGCAATTGGAATATTACCATTTTCAACCCTAAAAAAATTGTGGTTGAATATTGCGGACCAAATACAAATAAACCACTGCATCTTGGTCATGTTAGAAATATGTTGCTCGGATATTCTACTGCAAATATTCTTCAAGCTGCAGGTAATGAAGTGCATCATGTAAATATTTATAATGATCGAGGAATTGCAATTTGCAAAAGCATGGTAGCCTATTTGCGTAAAGGAAATAGCAGCACTCCTGAAAGCACAAATACTAAAGGCGATCATTTTGTTGGAAAATTTTATGTGGAATATTCTAGAATTTTAGAAAAGAAATCACCGCATTAATTGCAAGTGGTAAAACAAAAGAAGAAGCAGAAAAGATTGCACCCATTTATTTAGAAGCAACAGATATGCTGCGCAAATGGGAAGCGGGAGATAAAGATGTATTGGCACTTTGGAATACAATGAATAGTTGGGTGTATGCAGGCTTTAATATCACCTACAAAAAAATAGGAGTTGCATTTGAAAAAGATTATTTAGAGTCAGAAAATTTTTCGAAAGGACGTGATCTTGTTTTAGAAGGATTAGAAAAAAATATTTTTTATAAAAAACCTGATGGTTCTGTTTGGGTAGATCTAACTGAGGATGGTTTGGATGAAAAAGTATTGTTGCGCAGCGATGGTACTTCGGTTTATATTACACAAGATATCGGTGTTGCAAAACAACGCTATTCAGATTTTGAAATGGATACTTCGGTATATGTGGTTGCCAATGAACAGGATTATCATTTTAAAGTATTAAAACTTGTATTACAAAAATTACAAGAACCTTATGCCAATGGAATATATCATTTGAATTATGGTATGGTAGATTTACCGGAAGGGAAAATGAAAAGTCGAGAAGGAACAGTGGTAGATGCAGATGAACTTATTGACGAAATAACAAAGAATGCAGTAGAATTTATTGATCAATCAGAAAAAGGTTTTGACTTCGATGCGGAAGAAAAAATAGCCGTAGCAAATCAAATAGGATTGGGTGCATTAAAATATTTTATTCTGAAAGTAGATCCTAAAAAAAGAATTTTATTTAATCCCAAAGAATCAATTGACCTTCAAGGAAACACAGGTCCATTTATTCAATATACCTACGCACGTATTAAAAGTATTTTAAGAAAATATGGAAATGCTCCAATTACAATTACAGAAAAAAATCTATTGCCTTTAGAAAAAGAATTAATAGTGTTACACGATCAATATACGTCTGTGATTGAAAAAGCTGCCGAAGCATATTCGCCAGCAGACATTGCAAATTATTTATATGCGCTGGCAAAAACATTCAATAAATTTTATGCAGAGCATTCAGTATTAAAAGCAGAAACTACAGATAAAGCTTCACTTCGAATTTCGCTTATAAAAATTACAAGCGAAATTTTACAACACGGTCTGAAATTATTGGGAATAGAAGCTCCCGAAAAAATGTAAGCTTCAATGAGTGTTTACTTCTTTACAGAAATAGGAAGTTTATCAATAATAAATTTCGAGGCACGTTCTACATCCGTATCCATATCAGTACTCATAGAAACTGTTTGAGAAGCCCATCCACGCCATAGTAATTTTGAATTTATAGGATCCCACATTTCGATAACAAGCATACCTTCATTACTGGTTACTTCACGTACATCACTCTGATAAATAGGCGCAGAAAAACCGCCATAATAATAAGGACCGCCAAAACCCACACCAGCATATACATCAGGACCATCCTGAACATATTCTTTCACTTGCGTAATTTGTGTATCAAAACAAACACTACTTGAGGATTTAATGTATCTAATACCATCCCTTTTGTGAGTAATGCATTTGTTGCAGTTTTTAATATAACAGGTGCATAAATTTTATCATCATATCTGTGTGCTCCGTCAGCATCTACCGGGTTTACCCAAGCGAAAGATTTAATTCCACTATAATCAACTCCTTTAGGTTTCATGGAATCTACATACACGGTGGAACAGGAAAACAGTGTACTTACAAAAAGCACTACTAGACTTACTTTTAAAATATTCATAACTTATAATTTCGACAAATTTAAATACTAAAAACTAATACTCACACCAGTGTTTATACCATAGTCAGTTTTACTGGTTGCAGCAGAAGAAGGATCGGAGTCATAATTGAGATATCCTGAAAGGGATAAATACAAATCTTTAATAAGTTCGTATCTGAATGTAATGTTTTGATCAAATCGCATTCTCCAACTTTGACTTGGAATCGTTGTAAAAACATTATCAATAGATAATTGCAAAGTATGCTTATTGTATAAGTATAAATTATAACTTAAGCCAACCGGATACTGCATTAAAAAATCAGAAACTGTTCCTTCCAAATCTTTTTCTTTTAATGCATTAATTAATACATACGCTTGTAAATTTTGAATTCTTGATTTATATAAATAATTCCCAACACCAAATCCTAAAGTATAACGATGATCCAATCCCAACTCAACAGATTTATAAAAAGTGAACATAGCGATATAGTTTATATGCTTATTCGCTTCGTACAATCCTGTTAAATTATTGGATGCACGTTCAGTAATATAATCTCCATC
The DNA here is from genome assembly GCA_016715425.1 of Bacteroidota bacterium. Classification (NCBI taxonomy): domain Bacteria; kingdom Pseudomonadati; phylum Bacteroidota; species Bacteroidota bacterium. The sequence continues at coordinate 632,607 of JADKAC010000005.1, read as the reverse complement.
ATTATTAGAGCCATTTGCAGAAAATTTATTGGAGATAAAATAATTACGAGCATAATATGTCAGGTCAACATTTCCATTTCCACTCAAATAATTATTCGCTTTGGTATAACTCATACCGGCAGTTATACTTCCACGAAATCTATTGAAAAAGAAGTACGAATAGAAGTGAGTTGAGAAATACTATCTATTCTGATAGCGAATGTATCATCCAGATTATAAAACCTGCTGTAACCCGGAGGGGCAAGTGTATCTAACCAACCATAATAACTTTCACTGTTTAATAATTCCATTGAAATAGCATTCACATCCGACTTAATGCTTTTAATATCTTTCAATTTAATATTGATGATGCCTGTTTTTTTTCCATCAAAGCGCAAGCGGGCTGCTTCCACATGAATTACTTTTCCATTGTAGATATCACCATTAAATAAATACAAGACATCTTGCGCAAGACATGTATTCAAATGCGAAAAAAATAATCCGGTGAAGAAACAAAAACAAAGAAGTATGCGCATGGCACAAATGTAATAGTAAAAAAAAATCCCGCTCGAAAGCGGGATGAGAATAATTTACCAGATCATTGCTCTTTGATCTTCCGGTTTATAAAGCTTATCACCTTCTTTAATTCCAAATGCAGCATACCATTCAGGCATATTGGTTAAGGTACCATTTACTCGCCATTTGCCTGGGCTATGTGGATTTGTAAGCAATTGTGTGCGCATTGATTCTTCTCTGTATGCACCCGCCCAAATTCTTGCAAAGCCAATAAAAAATCGTTGTGATGGTGTGAATCCATCTATAGATGTTTCTGATTTATATTCGTCTGTTCTTTTAAATGCATTATAAGCAACAGTGAGTCCACCGAAGTCTGCAATATTTTCACCCAAAGTCAACATACCATCAATGCAAACACTATCTAATGGACAATAAGAATTGAATTGCGTTACCACAACATTCGCTCTGTCTTTAAAACGAGAATCATCATCACTAGTCCACCATTGTTTTAAATTTCCTTCTGCATCAAACTGACGACCTTGATCATCAAAACCATGTGTTATTTCATGACCTATTACTGCACCGATGCCACCATAATTTAAAGCATCATCTGCATTCGGATCAAAGAATGGTGGTTGCAATATTGCCGCAGGAAAAACAATTTCATTATTGGATGGATTGTAATATGCATTCACCGTTTGCGGACTCATACCCCACTCTGTTTTATCTACCGGTTTTCCAATTTTATCCATATTGCGTTTCGATTCAAATTGGTTAGCACGAATTACATTTAATACATAAGGACCTCTGTCAATTTCCAATGTGGAATAATCTCTCCACTTATCAGGATAACCAATTTTAATTGCAATCGCATCTAATTTTTGGTGAGCCATCAGTTTGGTACTATCGCTCATCCATTCCAATTGATCAATACGTTCGCTTAATGAAGCACGCAAATCTTCAATCATTACTTTCATGCGTTCTTTACTCTCCGGACTAAAAGCTACTTTCACATATTCCTGACCTAAAGCTTCTCCTAATCCATTATTTGCTTCTTGAACAACACGTTTCCATCTCGGTTTCATTTCCTGTACACCACCTAATTTTTTCTGATAGAAATCAAAATTTTCGGCAACGAAATCGCCGCTTAAATAACCGGCTGCAAAATTCAATAAATGAAATTGCATATAAGTTTTCCAATCATTTAGCGGAACCGATTTCATCAATGCATTTACCTGAGTAAAAAATGCAGGTTGCGCAACATTTAATGAAGTAAATTCAGGTGCTTTTATTTCAGTGAAATATAAATTCCAATTAATAGCAGGTGCTAATACATTTAAATCTTCCTTCGTCATTTTATTATAAATCGCATAAGGATCACGCATATCAACACGGCGCATTGAAGCTTCAGCAAGTTGTGTTTCCAACTGCATAATCATTTCTGCATTTTTCTTTGCAACTTCACTATCCACTCCTGAAAGTTTAAAGAGATTTGCAATATGCTGCACATAATCTTTGCGCAGTTGTTCGCTTTTCGCATCAGGGCGCACATAATAATCACGGTCGGGCATGCCTAATCCACCTTGCCATAATTCCAAAATTTGTTCAGAGCTATTCATTGCATCCTGACTTACCCAATTGCTGAAAATTGGAAAGTTATACATGCCATGCATTTCAGCAGCAACTTTAATTAAATCATCAGAAGTTTCAATTGCATCAATTTTAGCAATATAGGGTTTCAATGGTTCCATACCTGCCTGTTCAATTGCAACAGTATCCATTCCGCTAAACCAAAAGTCACCTACTTTTTGAGCATTGCTACCCTTTTCACTTTTTGCAGCGGCAGCATCTTCCATCACTTTATGTAAGGTAGTATTACTCAATTCATCTAATGCATCAAACGAAGCAAAGCGACTTTTATCCGCAGGAATAGGATGCGATGCAATCCATTTTGCATTTACATATTCATAGAAATCATCACCCGGATTAAATGTAGTGTCGAGTGAACCCGGATCAAAGGCTGTATAAACAGTTTCCTTTTCATTTTTACAAGAGGTTAAAATACTGGCAACTATTGCCAACAGAAAAATACTTTTTTGCATTACTATAATTTTTTTTTGGTCTGCAAAGTTAACCCTCAAGATAGAGAACATTGGTTAAGGGTTGTTAAATGCAGTTGACAATTGACAGTGGACTTTGAGCAAGGACCATTGACTATTGACTATTGACTATTGACCATTGACCATTGACTATTGACTATTGACTTTGACAAAAAAAGTTTCGGGTTTCGAGTTTCAGGTTAAAAAATTATCGTTCGGCTTTTAGTTACTGATTACTCATTATTGATTTTTTTTATTCACCATTCACTATTCACTATTCACTATTCGGCTATTAGCTATTGGCCTTTAGCGATTGGCGAAAAGAACCACTGACTATTCACTTAGACTATTGACTTTGACTTTGACAAAAAAAGTTTCGGGTTTCTAGTTTCAGGTTAAAAAATTATCGTTCGGCTTTTAGTTACTGATTACTCATTATTGATTTTTTTTATTCACCATTCACTATTCACTATTCACTATTCGGCTATTAGCTATTGGCCTTTAGCGATTGGCGAAAAGAACCACTGACTATTCACTTAGACTATTGACTTTGACTTTGACAAAAAAGTTTCGGGTTTCGAGTTTCAGGTTAAAAAATTATCGTTCGACTTTTAGTTACTGATTACTCATTATTGATTTTTTTTATTCACCATTCACTATTCACTATTCACTAAAAAACTCCTTATTAATTATTCATCATTGATCATTCATCACTGATTTTTTTTATTCACCATTCACTATTCACTATTCACTAAAAAACTCATTACTGATCATTTCATTCAACATTCACCATTCCCATTCTCAAATATTTTTAATTTCATTTCCTTATTAAATTTTCCTAAACAAATATTAATGCAATGAAAAATGAATTTGAATTAATACAACTATTCAAACAATTTATTTCCGATTCTGAAACGGGTAAACGATTAAAAAAAGATGGATCAAAAATTCGTAAAGGAACAATTGATCAATATAAAGTTGTACTTGGAGAAACAATCAGGTTTCAAGAAAAGGAAGGGATTCGTTTACGAATTTTAGTCTGATCCGAAGCAATAAAAGAGTATTGAAATCTGAGCGATTGTATTGGAATCGTTTCTATAAAAAATATTCAACTCATCTTTATTCTTCAGGTTGTTTTGATAATTATGTCGGACTTCATTTTAAAATCATTAAAACTTTTTTTAATTATCTGAATACTGAAAAATTAATTTTTACAGGAAATTTCCAAAAAAACTTTTATGTACGAAAAGAGAGTGTGCCCATAATTGTAGTATCACCTGAACAATTACAATTTCTAATTAACGATATTGAATTTGAAAAATCCCTTCCTGTGTATTTACAATATACCAAAGACACTTTTGTGTTTGGTTGTACAGTAGGATTAAGATTTTCTGATTTAATGTCGCTCACCAAAACAAATGTTGAAGGCACTTCACTATCTTATTATTTGAATGTCCGATCCGGTAAAACTTCCGTTGATACTCGTATTAAATTACCAGAATATGCTGTGGCAATTTTAAAAAAGTACAGAGGTAGAAAACAACTATTACCTCAAGTAAGTAACAACCGCCTGAATGAGAATATTAAAGAATTATGTTTGAAAGCAGGTTGGTGCCAAGAAGTAGGCAAGAAAAGGGAAAAACATGGAATCATAAAGAACTTGAACAAAAATGGAAAGGCATATCGCTTCTGCGATCTTGTATCCACCCACACCATGAGACGAACAGCGATAACTACGCTTTTAAGTTTAGGTATGCCGGAAACAATGGTAAGAAAAATATCAGGGCATGCTGCAAACAGTCCCGAGTTTTATCGCTATGTTAATTATGCGCAACAATTTATTGATGCTGAGCTAGACCGCATTTATCAAGAAATTTTACCTTCTAAAAATAGCCCTGAAATTGCAAAAACGACACATTCTAACTAATTTTATTTCCTTGAAACAATTAGGACACATAAGGCTTTTAGATGGTTTACCTCCTTATCCCTTTGGGATGTTAACGCCGGGAAGAAATTGGAGCGCTGGAAGTGAATACAGGTTTGGGTTTAACGGCAAAGAGAGTGATGCAGAAACTTATGGAGATGGAAATGCTTATGACTTTGGAGCAAGGATTTATGATGCGAGATTGGGCAGGTGGATGAAGGTGGATCCTTTACAGTTTATTTTTCCATTTATAAGCCCATACAATTTTTCTGCTAATTCACCTCTAATTTTTTATGATATGGATGGAAGAAAAATTCAAATCATAGGGGACAAAGATTATCGCAAGCAAGTGAAAGCTGCATTAAAGCAATTAGCAGCTAATTCCAATTCTGGGCGGGAAATGATTAAGCAAGCAATTAAAGCTGATCAAACTTTGGTAATTTCTCTTTATTCTTCAGAACGAGGAATTGAGGTGTTTAACAAAGGAGGTCACATTGCTAAATTAAATTGGAACCCTAAAGTAGCGGATAACCCCTTGCCATCTAAAGATTCTGACGGTAAGAATCCATTAGAAAGTCCTGCTGCAATTACTATGGCTCATGAATTATTTCATTTTGTTAGTTGGACAAATAATAATTCCACTAACTCATTCATTGATGAAAATAATCCATTAATACTTGTAAAGAATGAATATGGGCAAGATTTTTATCTACCAAATACAATTCCTGACGGCGAGGTTGGTGCTGTAGATTTTGAAAATATTGTTCGGGCAGAAATGGGTTATGGACTTCGGTATCTCTATAATGGAATGGAAGTTTTTAATAAAGAAATTTCTAAAAATCCCAAACAATATGATATCAATGGTATAAAGTTTCAAGGTTATTATTTAATTGATAAAGTTAATCCTACTGATTATAATAAGCATTCTAAATCAAATACCACATTAAATAATGAGGAATTAAATGATTTTGAAGATCAGTTTAATCATAAGGGCAGTAACCAAGTATTAACTATAGAAGAGAAAGAATGATATAAAATAAATGTTTAAACGGCATTTATTTTATTTAGGTAAGGAGTATATCATCTTAAATAAAATTAACTATGTATAAGTTATATATTAAAATTAGAATCATCTGATAAGTATACTTTGTTATTCCCCGCAATTTAAATTATATCTTATAATTCACAATATAAATTAATTAAAGTTGAAAAATTTTATAATTCTACAATTAAAGGGATCTAAATTTTATATAATTTTTATATGTATATTTTTTTATGGTTGCAATAATAGATCTATAAATTTTGTGAATTTCCGAGCTATAAATGTTGAATTGTGGAATAAAGAAACAAAATCCTCATATAGAGATATAATTGATGAATGCCATGCAAATGATTATATAATGTATCCAATATATAATCAAATATTTCATGATCATGTTCGTGAAAGCGTCTGGCCTGTTCTATGCTTGTTAGTAGATTTTCGTAAGCCTCACAAGGTGCTCATAGTAGAAAAAGGTAGCTCTAATTTCGATTATTATCAAATAATAATTCTATTTGATACTGAGGAAACATATTATTCCTTAGACGTTAATAAAGATAAAATTATCTTTGAAACCCAATATATAGAAAACCTGAAACCTATGTATTCTGCGTGGGATGCCGTGGGCTGTAACTTCGATAGTATGGAAGAATTTAGGTATACTGCAGTTTATACTTTATTTGAGAATAATAATGACGGTGAAGTGGTGATTAAAACTCGTGCTTTAGGTTTATTTTAACTATGTATCTTCAGAGAATTTTCTTAGTTTCTAAGGGTTCTAAACTCAAATAAAAAATTAATACTATTGTTTAAACCCTGCGTAAATTTCATTACTAATTATTATAAATTTATTTACCATAATTTTCAAAATAAATAATACCAATTCTATCTTTAAATTTATAAAATGAAACAATCCATTTCTCCATCACAACATCCACATCCCTTTGGGATGTTAACGCCGGGAAGAAATTGGAGTGCCGGAAGTGAATGCAGGTTTGGGTTTAACGGCAAAGAGAGCGATGAAGAAACGTATGGTGAAGGGAATATTTATGATTATGGTTTTAGGATATATAACCCTAGGTTAGGTAAGTTTTTAAGTGTTGATCCTTTGACAAAAAAATATGCTTATTTAACTCCTTATCAATTTGCAAGCAACACACCTATTAGTGGAGTTGATTTAGATGGATTAGAATTCTTTTATGCTGCTGATGGTATATTTTTAGGTAGAACAGGAACAAACCAAGAAGTTCGTATTTTAAATAATAATGATGTAAGTAATGATGTAGCAATTCAGGGTATTAAAAATTTTAACTCTGGACAAATAGATGAAAACGTTTGGTATGAAAAGATTTCCAGTGATACTAAAAGTTTAGGAATTGATCATAGTGGATTTATTAAAAAATCTTCTACAGTATATGGAGAAAGTTCTCATGTATTCGGAATTAACAGTAGAGAAGAAGTATTTGCAATAGCAAGTGTTCATGAAAGAAATAGCCTTGCTTATGGTGCAAGCAGTGAGCAAGCCGAAATTTTTAGAAATACATCCAATGAAGGTAGAAATGGAACATTTATGCAAACAGCTAATTCTGCTGTAATAAATTCCTTAACTGGCGGTTTTGATTATAGCTATGGTGCAACTCAATGGGACGGTCAAGAGCAATCTGAATTTGATGAAAGTGAAAATAGAGGTTCTGTGCTTTATGGAAAAAGACAAATATCAATTGAGCTTCATATGAATACACAGGGTTGGCGAATTTCAGATGAGCATTATGCTTCATGGAAAGCAGCAGTGGGGAATAAATTCAAAGCACCGCAAGAAAATATGCTACAGGTAATTATAAAGGATATACAAATAAGGATAAGATAAGTTTAATATCCACCGCACAATATGGCAAAACAATTTATTGGAAGACTCTTGAGGGTAATCAGAGAATTAATAAACCTGAAAAACAGGAATAATTATGTTCAGTAAGATTTTAATCTGTTTGATAACATGTGCCTTTTCTATCAAATTTGTTGATGGGCAAACGCCAACTAAACATGAACCAAATATTATTATTGAATTTTGGGAAGAAATTAATAATAAAGTAAAAGTTTTTGATAAATACTATTTTGATAATAATAATTATCTCATTTCATATGTAAGCATAGATCCATACAAAATTAATTGCAATTTGATTGATTCTATAGTTTTTATTAATGATTACATGGGAAATTGTATAAAGCAAATTGAATACTTGCCAGATACCATTGGTGTAAGTGTTTGTCGCACGTTATTAAGGGAACAAAATATTATACAATATGTCTATAACGATGAAGGAGACCTTGTAGATATGAGTGGTACATTTGAAACTTTTCAAGTATATAAAAGGTATTATTTAGAAGTCGACATTCAGGACTCATTGAATTTATTGAATTTAGAATTAGTGGATATTAATACTGTAATAAAAAATGCTAATATCTCTGAAAATGAATTCAAAACAATAATGGGGAAAAAAGTTTTAATAAAAAGATATGAAGGAGATTTTGTGTCATCTATTTTAACTCAATACAATATTCCTCAAAACACAAAATTTAAATCGATGAGTATATGTTTATTTGAGAACAGATTGATAATGGACAAATTTATATTAGATGGGTATATTGTAACAAGACAGTATGAATATGATAAAGGAAGATTGATAAAAAGAATAACCATAACTGTAAAACCTGATAGTGGTATAACAGAAGTTATTAAGCAAGGCTTTGCAGTAAAAAAAATATAACCTTGAAAAATAACTTCACTTCTGTTTCCTCACAGTCCCCATTCTGCAGGTTTATCTTATGAACCTTATGGGTTTTCCTAAGAGTATCTGCGCAATAACATAACAGTTAAAACCTTTTGAGAATTTTAATACATTTATACAGTGAAATCGGTAATACAAAATGATATAAAACGCTATGATCCCTTTGGGATGTTAACGCCGGGAAGAGATTGGAGTGCTGGAAGTGAATACAGGTTTGGGTTTAACGGAATGGAAGGTGATCCCGATCTTACAAGTAGTGGCAATCATTATACTACATTATGGAGACAGTACGATCCTCGGCTTGGGTGTTGGATGTCCACCGAACCTAAGCCCGTGGCATGGGAAAGTCTATATGCTTCCTTTAGAAACAACCCAATTTATTATTCCGACCCCAATGGTGATTGGGTTAAGGGTGCGGGATTTTTCAGAAACCTTTTTAACTCTGACGATAAGATAGATGCAGAGAATAAAGCTGCAAAAATTGGGGGTGATGCACAGGCTTATAAAAATGAAGAAGGTGGTTGGAATGTTAGTTATACCGAAGGAGAAATGGTTGACTTAGGGGATGGTGAAATGCTTCTGAAGACACTTTCTATTGAAAATTTTGATAAGCACTCCAAATCGAAAAATGCGCAAAATGGGGGTGTATTCTCTGGCGAAGCTGGGAATTGGTTAGCCTCAGGAAGTTTTGTAACTGGGGCAGCAGCTAATCAAGCCGATAAGATTCTTGTAAGAAATTATCACGGGTACAATCAAAAATCTATTATAAGAACTCTTAAACCCTTTCCGAATTTACGTGTGTCAACTTCTACACTTAAAACTACATCTAGCGTTTTAAAAGTTGCAGGACCTTTAGCAGGAGCTGCTGGACTATATTTGACTTATGATCAATATGGCAGTGGTGAAATTTCAGGAACACAAGCGAAAGTGGATGTTGTTTTTGGTGTAATAGGTTTCTTTGGATTACCTGGCGCAGCAATTAGTGTTGCGTATTTTGGAGGAAAAGCAGCATATGAATATTTTTCCGGTGAACCAGTGTTTGATAAACCGGAAGGTTATTAGTTATGAAGGTTTATTATTATTTACTCTTTACAATTTATCGGTTTTATAAGGATCGAATGAAAGAGACTCAATTACTATTGTATTATACTTCGGTGGTTAGTTCAGTTTTAATTGGCTTTAATCTTTTGGCAATATATACATTAATAAATTATTATGATTTAGTAGAAACAATACGAAATGAGTTTATAGTTTTATCAGTAGGTTTATTATTAGGAGTATTGAATCACTTCCTAATTGTGAGGAAAGAAAAGTTCCTAAAATGTGGTTTTAAAAAGTCTATAGGCGGGGGCTTGACTGTGATAATGTACATTTTAATTACGGCTACTTTAACAATAACTGTAGCTAATCTAAACCGAGCAAAATTAGAAGATGAACGATTAGCAATTCCACTTAAGACGGAAAAGGTACAGAAGCAAAAAGATGAGAAACCAAATTCTTTAGAAGGAAGAATACGAAAATGGTTTAAAGAAACCTTTTAGTATAGAAATTATTCAGTTTCGGGAATGTTCTAACTAATACAAAAAATAAATAATACTATTGAACCCCTGCGTAATTTTCCTCACTAATTATTTTAAATTCATTTGCCATAATTTTCAAATTAAATAATTCCAAATCAAACATTACATTTATAAGATGAACCCATCCAATATTTTACCCACACATCCACATCCATTTGGGATGTTAACGCCGGGAAGAAATTGGAGTGCTGGAAGTGAGTATAGGTTTGGTTTTAACGGCAAAGAGAGTGATTCAGAAACGTCTGGAGAAGGAAATATTTATGATTATGGTTTTAGGATTTATAATCCACGGTTAGGAAAATTTTTGAGTGTTGATCCATTAACACAATCATACCCTTGGTATACTCCTTATCAGTTTGCGGGGAATAAACCTATTGCCGCCATAGATTTAGATGGTTTGGAAGAAAATATTCAAATATCATTAAATTATGATTTACTGAAAGGAAATACACAAATAAAAAAAGATCAGTATAATCATAAATTTAAAAATGAGGGATTTTTAGGATCAGGGACACTTTTTGTTGATGCTAATTTTATTCAACAAGGAGAAAATCAATTTAGTATTTCCATTGTGCATTCATATGCTGAAGTTAATACAAAAGATCAGTTTGAAAGTTTTCAAATTCTTAATTATTTTGAATTTAACGTGAATAAAGATGAAGCATTAGCTTTCAGAGAGTTTTTAAAAAACTTTCGCAATTATAACAATTTGGATTTAGACAATATGAGCCTCATTGAAGAGTGGTTAGTAGTTAATTCTGATCAACCACAACTCGTAGAATTGGCGGAAGCATTTAGTGGTCCTCAAAGTGCCTGGTCAAATCGACAGGAAGAATCGAATAAAAAACATTCATCAGGAGTATTTGATAGGGATATTAGTTTTATCGGTAGTAAGGATACTACATATTCCACAAACGATAAAGGTGATACTACAAACTTCCGGGTGCCAGGAAAAAAAGGAAGTCGAAGTGAAGGAGCTTTTATGGAATATAAATACAAGGCCAAAAATGAAGTAAATGAATAATAGATATTATATTCTCTTCATTATTTTATTTATAAGTTGTAGAGTCAAGGAAAATTGTTTTCATATTTCTGCAATGGATAATTCATATAAAATTGATTCATTGTTTTGTAACGATCAACTAATGATGATAACAACTAACTATTTTGATTCAATACCTGATAGTGTAGTTCAGGTATATTCCTCTGATAGAAAACTAGAAAGTACCACAAGATATTTTATGGGTAAACTACATGGATTACAAGAATACTATTATAATAGTGGCTACCTTATGCAATCAAGTTATTTTGAATTAGGTAAAAAGTCAGTTGAAGAAATAGAGTACTTCGAAAACTTATGGGAATATCCTGATTTAATATTGAATCAAGAACCTGAATGGGCTAAGAATCTCGATAGTGGTTCTGTATATAAGGTTCTTAGACCAAAAAGACATACACTATTTTTAAATGGTGAACCAGAATTTGAAATGACATTTAATGCTGAAGGATTCTTGCAATCTATACATGGTCAACCAATTTTAATTAATAAGATTAATGATACACTTTATTATATAGAGAAAATTGAATTGTATTACTCTAATTACTCTGTTGATGTCTATAAAATGGATGGAATGGGTATCATTCAAGGAATCGAAGAAGTTGAGAATGGATATGAGTTTAGCAGATTAAGAAACGCTCAAAAATGGTTTGGATTTTCAATTCAATCATTTGATGATAAGAAATACAATGGTAATACTATCTATACAATTTATGATAATGGAGTCATTAACAGAAAGTATGAAATTATCGGAGAAAAAAATGGCAAAAAAAATATATTCGAAAAAATTATTGATAAATTATGATTAGTAAAGTATCTGTTTGTATTTGACTTAAAAAATATAATGATAATCAGTTTAGGCTAACTTAATCTAAACCAGCTTTATGTTTCAGCAGAGTTCTAACCACAAATAAAAAATAAATTATAGTGTTTAAACCCTGCGTAATTTTCCTCACTAATTATTGTTAGTTCATTGGCTGTAATTTCAATTAAATATTCCAATTCTATCTTTAAATTTATAGAATGAAGCCAACCACTTTTTCACCCTCACCTCACTATCCCTTTGGGATGTTAACGCCGGGGAGAAATTGGAGCGCCGAAAGTGAGTACAGGTTTGGGTTTAACGGTGTAGAGAACGATTCAAACATTAAAGGCAATGGAAATCATATTTCTACATTTTGGAGACAGTATGATACTCGACTTGCACGTTGGATGTCTCCCGAGCCTAAATCAGTAGCATGGGAGAGCGTATATGCTTCCTTTAGAAACAACCCAATTTATTATTCCGACCCCAATGGTGATTGGGTTAAGGGTGCGGGATTTTTCAGAAACCTTTTTAACTCTGACGATAAGATAGATGCAGAGAATAAAGCTGCAAAAATTGGGGGTGATGCACAGGCTTATAAAAATGAAGAAGGTGGTTGGAATGTTAGTTATACCGAAGGAGAAATGGTTGACTTAGGGGATGGTGAAATGATTCTGAAGACACTTTCTATTGAAAATTTTGATAAGCACTCCAAATCGAAAAATGCGCAAAGTAGCGGGGGTTCTTGGAGAGACAATGTTCAAACAGGATTGGACGTTGCAGGAATTGCAGACCCAACGGGCGTTGTAGATGGTGTAAATGCTTTAATTTATGCAAGCAGGGGACAATGGAGCAATGCGGGGATTAGTGCGTTAGCCATCATACCCTATATTGGTGATTTAGGGAAAGCTGAAAGATTAGGAGCGAAGACACTACAACTAACTTCTAAAGCTCGAACGGCAGAAAAAGGACTTGAAATAGGAGGAAGATTTTTAGGTACTGGCTATAAGGAAATTGTCCCAGGTGTTTTTAGGTCTTCAGATGGGTTACGTCAATTTAGAATGACCGATGCTGATATATTACATTCATCACCACATTTTAATTTTGAAATATTTTCTCCAAATAATTTCAATAAACCAATTAAAAATTATCACATGCCAATAAGATGATAAAAGAAAAATACATAGCAAAAATACCATACGAATGCGCCTCAGACGAGCAGGTCTGGCTTGAAATCTATCCTCACATTCATAAAGGTGAAATAGTAGGATACTATTTAAACACTTATATAGATTTAAGTCAGGACTCAACTTCTGACACATGGTTTAAAGAATTAGAACATGCTAAACAAGCTGCTTTAGAAGACTATGGCATTGTAGAATCTGACTGGATAAAAGATGAAGCTAACAGCGAAAATATAGGAAGAAATGATAGATGACGAGAAACAATATCTCGTTATTGAATTAGATGAAAGCGACACAAAAGGCGTTTTTCTTTTTCTGCATAAATCATTAGATGAGCCATGTGAAGCAGATTTATGGTTTGCAGATATTGAAGGAGCAAAACGACAAGCTAAGTTTAATTATGGGATAGAGATTGACGATTGGCAAACATTAGAACTTTAAGCAAAGGCACTTAAAGGGGCGAGATTGTTTAAACACTGCATAATTTTCATAATTAAATTCAAATCCATCTTTAAATTTATTAGATGAACCCAACCAATATTTCACCCTCACATCATCATCCCTTTGGGATGTTAACGCCAGGCAGAAATTGGAGCGCTGGAAGTGAATACAGGTTTGGGTTTAACGGTAAAGAAAGTGATATCGAAACGTATGGGGAAGGAAATGCTTATGATTATAGTTTTAGAATTTATAATCCAAGGCTAGGAAAGTTTTTAAGTGTGGATCCATTGGCCGACCATTTTCCTTTTCAATCTACATATAATGCTTTTAATAATAACCCTATATTTTTTATTGATCCTGATGGTAGAGCTGCTAAACAGCCTGATGAATTTGAAAAGAATAGAAATAAGATAAGTGATTTAGGGGGAGATAAAATTGATTTTTTCCATCAAGAAAATGGAGATACTAAAATTGTAGATAGAGCATCAGGAAGTTCAAACACTATTAGGGGAGGTGAGTCTTTAATTAAAGGATATACTCAAAGGGATAAAAATACAAGTTGGGGAACACTATTTAAAGAATGGGATTCTGGAACCGGATCAGAAAACAGTTTGCTCTCGGATTTTGATAATTCTACTACGGGAGTTTTTGGTTCCTTTGATAATCCTTTTTCGACATACACATCCAAAGCTAGGGCTGCGGTTGTGTCTGAAGGCAAAGCCAAGGGACCTGTGGATTTTAATTATAATGAGATAAATCCATTTACAGCAGGATTTAATGGATGGGAACAATTTATTGGAAGGGCTAATTTATCTTATTATAAATTAGAGAGATAAAACACTCTTTATGATGAACGATTCTAAATCTATGACATCTTTTGCATATAGGTCATTACCAAGTTGGAATAGGTCAACATTTAAATTAAACGGAACTACCCATCAGACTTATATATGGACAGAAACAAATATAGAAGTTGAAAATAAAGCCACACAAAAATCAAATTATATCCATAACCAATATCAAAAAATATTGAGAGAATCACAAAATTTAACAGGACCTGAATAATAAAAGATGAAATCAGTTTATTCCATTTTTACAGTACTATTTCTGATATCTTGTGTATATAGATTTACAGAACAAGAAATACTAGGAATTTATACCCCTGTTGATTATAAAAATTGCTTCGATACGATAGTGCTTAAAGAAAATGGTGTGTACGATAGAAAAGTTTATGACATAAAAAAACATTTAGTTTTGGATATGAGTGGTAAGTGGAATTTTAAAAAGGGACAAAGTAATGTAATTGAGTTTAGTTCATATTTTCATAATTTGGATAGGGATTTGATCAAGTTTCCTGAACTTGCTATAGACACAATTGGTAGTTGGTCTCATACGATAGAACGAAGTAAGGGAAAGATAGAGTTTTGTGTAGGATATTATTCAGCAGATTTACCGAATCAAAATTGTTATCGAAAGCAAGAATAAATTAAAAGGTCAAATAATGAATAGTGTTTTTAACAATTGACTGGAATCTAACTAACTAAAATATCCATCATTAAACATACTTTCCTAAATGGTAATTTTAGATTATGAAACCATACATTTTTACACTTCCACATCCCTATCCCTTTGGGATGTTAACGCCAGGAAGAAATTGGAGCAGCGGAAGTGAATACAGGTTTGGGTTTAACGGCAAAGAAAGCGATACAGAAACGTATGGAGATGGAAATTCTTATGATTTTGGAGAGAGGATTTATGATGCGAGATTGGGAAGGTGGATGAGTGTAGATCCTATGTCTGGAAAGTACGCAAATTTATCCCCCTATGTATATACTGCTAATAACCCAATACTGTATATTGACAGAAACGGCAAAGATTACGAGGTTTATGTGGACCATAACGCTCGTACTATTATTGTAAAAGCCACATTTTACTATCCTGAATCGGACCTTAAATCACAACAAACTGCTACCCAAGCGGTAATTGCTATTAAGAGGCAAGTCAATGGTAAATTTATATATGAAGTTGAACAGGCTGATGGGACGGTAATTGACTACGATATTGAATTTGATCTACAAGCCAAGCCTTCTAATCGAATTGATTATAGTGGGACATATGGTGATGATTATAACTCTGAAACAGGAGAAATTTCGTTTACAGGTGAACGTTCATACGCAAATACGTTAATAGTTGAGCCTCATGAAGCTATTCAATTGGAAGCACCCATTGGAGTAATTTGGTATGGACATACTGATGTAAATTCTGAAGTTCATGTTAGTGACAGAATTGGCCTTAGTACCACTATACATGAAATGGGACATGCTTTCGGAGTTCAACATACAACTTTTGGAGCTATGCAACAGCTGGATGTTGCGAAACAAACAGGCTTAGACAGATTACCTGAATATACTGATGCTATAATTCAACAAATATTATTTAACGTTGGGCTGGGCACTTCTCCTTCTGAAAATGAGGGCGGTGAAATTATGTCAGAAAGAGGATATTCCAGAGGTGACCATTCTATAATGGCAACTGAAGGAGATGCCCCTGATAATTTCAAACACGGCAAAGTTGTAAATAAATAGGAAACATGAAAGGTATATTTCTATTTCATTTGATTCTAATGAACTTTCAAATTTGGAGCCAAGTTGATGCGCAGGGAGGGAAAGACGTCTTTTATATACTTGATACTTTGAGAGTTGACAATACTTATCTTATTAAATTTTCAACACCTGAAGGCAGTGGCAACATTTACATTTTCGACAGTTCGTTGGAGGATATTGACAGCATTTTAGAAAGTCATGATTGGGATTTCAATAAATTAATAGATGATGGATATTATGTAAAGTTAACGGGAGAGCTTTGGTCTTTTATTTCGAATTCTTCTAATTTAGACAAACAAATAAATTTAGAAAAATATTATACTAATTCAAATGAAGCTTATGAGTTTGAGATAGTGAAGGAGGTTTTGGAACAAGGAAATAGAATTCAAGTGTTGGCATTTAAATGTAATTGCTATTTAATCGCTTTAATTAGCCAACATTATTATAATAGAAGGGTAAATTCTGATATTACATTAATCGGTGGAGATATGAAATTTATTAGAATTGTATTTCCAATTCTTTGTAATTGAGTTTCAATTTTTTATTGCTCGAATAAAATTTTTGTTTCCGCAGAGCTCTTACCTCCTTAAAAAAATAAAAGAAAGGTGAAACAATGCGGATTTAAATAATTCTATTCTTTATCCAAAATATATAGTAGATTTAATAAATGAACCCATCCATTTTTACACATCACATCACAATCCCTTTGGGATGTTAACGCCGGGGAGAAATTGGAGTGCCGGAAGTGAGTACAGGTTTGGGTTTAATGGAAAAGAGAGTGATGCAGAAACGTATGGAGAAGGAAATGCTTATGACTTTGGTGCAAGGATATATGATTCAAGGTTAGGGAGGTGGATGAGTGTTGACCCGGAAGCAGTTTTATATCCAGGCTTTAGTTCTTATCACTTTGTTAGAAATAACCCGATTTTAAGAATTGACCCCTCAGGTAAATGGGATATTACTGTTCATGCTTATAAGGATAGAACAAAGTACGGATATGGTATTGCAATTGTAACTGATAGACATGGAAATGAGGTTATGCGATTCAAAGTTCGATTAGAGGGAACAGCAGGTAGTGATAGAATGGTTAAAAACTCCGATACTCCTCTAGGCACTTATGACATTCCTGATAATAATCCATGGATTTCAGGGGGTGATAGGAACTCTTATGGTCCTAATCCCCGGCTTGCTCTAATTCCTGAATCAGGTGAAATTAAAGATAGCAATAGAGATTTAATACGAATACACGGTGGCCGTCAAGAAACCTATAATAGGGAAACCGGAGAATGGGAACCAGTGGACGATCCAACCTTGAAAAAGACTCATGGATGCATGCGTTGCTATGATGATGATATTAAGACTCTGAAAGAAGTAACAGACCAGTTAGAAGCTAATGATGCAAATGAATTTGGCGGCAAATTAAAGATAGTGGATGATTTGGAAGAAAAAGATGGAGAGTATTTAATACCTGCAAAGACTAATTCATCCACTAATTCAATTGAGGAAAAACAAAAAGATACAGCTACTCCCGGAGATGATTTACACAATGAATAAATAATGGATATGAATCTAATAAATCTTTTAGCCGTCATTTTGCTAATTACACTTTGTGTTAACAAAGGCATAATAGATCAATCAAATGAGGTAGCTATAATCCATAATAACAACGATTTTATAGCTTGCGAAGAGTCTAAGAATGTTGAAGACTACTTAACTGATATTATTAGTAATCCTAACAAATTTGTAATGGGGGTTGCTGATACATGTGTCCTTGCCTTGATGGATAGCCTTTGCTCTCAATCAATCAGACATACAGATGAACGATATTTTATAGCATTAGGTGCCATATGCCGTATTAGTGATGGTTATGTATCAGAGCATTTAATGACTATAGCAGTGAAGCAATATTATTATAACTTGAACCGCTTACTATCCTATGTTTATCAAGATAGCTGTTTTCGACAACATGTAGTACTAGGTTTAAGCATGGAAGTATCCGTTGGCGGAAACAAAACTATGGATATGATAAAAAACCATGCAGGAGAGACAGAACTTTCTGTAGAGAAGAGAAAGCTCCTTGATGAAATATTGTCCGAAATTAACCCAGAGATTTTTGATTAAATGACTTTTTTTGTTCCAGCAGGGTTCTAAACACAAATAAAAAATAATAAAACAGTTTAAACCCTGCGTAATTTTCAGTACTATTTTTAGTTGCCTACTTTTTGAAATTTTCAATTATATAATTTCAATTCTATTTTTACATTTATAAAATGAACCAACCACTTTATCACCTCAGCATCCACATCCCTTTGGGATGTTAACGCCGGGAAGAAATTGGAATGCGGGAAGTGGTGATGGGTATAGCTTTGGGTATCAAGGAAGTTTAAGAGATGGAGAAATAAACGATAATAATTACAGCACTTTTTATCGTGAATTAGATGCAAGAATTTCCAGATGGTGGAGTATTGACTCAAAAAAATCTGCAAGCGAAAGTCCTTACGCAACAAATCATAATAATCCAATTAAATATAGTGATCCAAAAGGTGACTGGCCACCGGGTAGTGATGGAAGCGGCGTATATGGGCAAGTTGGCTTACAACTTAATTTAGGAGGAAAATCCTCGTCGAATATGCGAGTTAGTGCATCAGTGGGAGGCAATGCTACATTCGGTGGAATACAAGGTGATTTTAGTGCATCGCTCAATTTTAATTTAGGCGGTATAGGCTCTAATCAGGGGAATACAGGTAATCCGCAACCTATCATGGATTTTAATGTAAGTGGCGGAATAACAGGAGGTCTCGGAAGTGCACCCGGGCTGACGATGAACATCTTTCATAATCTATCTGGTAATAATGTTACATCAAGTTATGCGGCTTCAGCGAGTGTAGGTATAACACAAACATTTAGTTCAATGGGTGGAAGCCAGCCCGGCAGAAATCAAACAACAGGATATGCTTATGTAAGGGGAGGGCCAGTTAGTTTAGGCACCTATAATGATCTATTTTCTGAATATGCAGGCTCGCCCCAAAACGATTCATATTATACCGGAGGATTTGAAATACAAGGTCAGTTCAATGAATTTAATAAATTAACTGTTGGCTATGATGCGTTTACCGGGTTAAGACCTGATGGTAAAAAATCATATATAGGAGGTGATAAAAATTTATATTATTCACAGCCTACCACCGAGCAGCAATACAATAATGGCCAAACCTCGATTCGTTTAACAACTCAATCTTATGTTATAGGTATTAATCATGTTGGTAATGGTGCAATTAATGGGCAATGGTTACAGAATTTAATACATGATAACTGGAAAGGTGAGGATGCAGGTTGTAAATGTTCAGATCCTATTCCAAGATTTTTAAACACATCAGGATCAACCCTTCAGTTAAACCTTGGTTTAGGTCAAAGATGGTAACTATAATTAAACATAAAAGGTATGAGACTTGTAATTATTTTATTAATATTATCTTCATTCGCTGCATGCAGTATATTAAATCAACCGAGAGATTATACATATGCAAAAGATCCAATTAGTCTTTATGATTACAATCAATTACAAAATAACACGATAGATACTAATTCATATTATTATAATGTTTCATGGTTAATTGTAGGTAGTGATGGTAAGACATCAGTCAGTATTGTTGAAGATTCAGTATATCATATTCTTCTGTTTTTAATTAATGGTCAATTACGATGGTTAAATTTAGACCACAAGCCCTCTTATTCAGAAGCAATGACCAGTGCGTATGCAGAATACCATTATTACAAAATAGAAGATGGAATTTTGAAATTAGAAATATACGCTGATGGAATGAATGGTTTTGATTATTGGAAGGGGAAGATTTATGAAGACTCGCTGGTTTTTTTTAGGATTAATAATGTTAAACAGCACTTGGTTTATTTAAAGGTAAAGGAATGAGTTGATATAATTATATTAACTCATTTCAAATCCCCTTCAGCTTCGCCGCTTAAATCAACCCATCAATGGTATAAAAAATATATTCCTGGTCGTGGGTATTTAATTTTGAATATTATGAATTCTCGTGGGGATTTAATTAATATATGATTCAATATTATTTTTAAATTTATATAATGAACCCATCTAAATTTTCACCCTCACATCACTATCCCTTTGGGATGTTAACGCCAGGGAGAAATTGGAGCGCTGGAAGTGAATACAGGTTTGGGTTTAATGGCAAAGAGAAAGTAGATGAGATAAGTGGAAGCGGAAAACATTTTGATTTTGGCGAACGTGGATATGACCCACGCATAGGGCAATGGTGGTCAATTGACCCAAAATTTGCACTACAACCGGGTTGGTCGTCTTATAAGTTTGGGTTAAATAATCCTATAATATTTATTGACCCCGAAGGAGAAACAGAGTTTTATTTTAATGGAAAGTGGATAGGAACAGACGGTGTAGATAATAATTTAGTTGCAAAAGTAACAGACCTCAAAGTAAAACGTGCCATAATTAAATCTACCAAACAAGGGTTAAACAATGAAACACAATCAATAAATAAAGCAGCCGAGTTTAAAAACGGTATGTTGCTTTTGAATAAAGACGTTTTAAGTTACTCTAATAAAATGCTGAAACTATCCTTAACCGAAAAAGGCCAAGTTGGTGAATTTGGAAACACAATGGCAAAAGACGGAGATAACTACACCCCAACAGGAGAGATAAGTTATGATGAAGGAGGAAGTACAACAATACCATTAAGAGGTGATGTTTCCCTTCATTCGCACCCAACAAGAATGTTCAAAACTGACGCAGGAATAGATTATTATTCTTCTGCAAGTGAACCATCAATGGATGAACCAGGAAGACCCCAAGATGAAAGTGCTTTTAAAAATTTTGAAACTAATATTATTGTGGGGAAAAATGGAGATGTGGTCAAAAGGAAAGACCCAAATACTCAAAGAACTTATTTTGATGAAAGTGGTCGTTACTCTGCTATTATCGTTTTTGATAAAAACACAAATAAGGTAGGTACAATTGGCGGAGGAGAAGCAGATAAAATGATTGAGGGAGATAGGGGAAGTTTGGGTAAAAAATTTGATAAAAAACAATCCCCATAAAAACAACTTTATGTTCTTTCATACGATAAGATTATTGTTTATTGTTTTACTCGGTTTACTGATAACAAGTTCAAATAATCTTGTTTTCAGTCAAAACCAAATAACGCTTAAAATTGAGTTTTCAGGCGATCAAAATCAAGTAAATGAAACAAAAAAAATACTTAGCAAGTACGATATTTATTTTGTTCTTTCTGATGATGAACAAATAAAAAGTAGTTACAACAAGGACAGTCTTTTGATAATTGAAAATATATCCGTTGAACAATTGGAAAGAATTAAAAGTCAGAAATTCCCTTTAGTTAAACTTCAAAACAAAAGGCACTGTTTTTATTCTCTACTTTCTACTAATTTTTTTAATTCGAGTACAATTAGAAATTTAATCATTTATAGAATTCCTAAGGATAAACGCATAATAGGGTTATTTACCGTTAGCTTAAAATCAAAAGAGTTGGCGAGTAAACTATCTTACACAAGAAACGGGCTAAGTATAAGCCAGCCAATATCTATGATACCTTGTTCAAAATACAAAGGGGAGTATGATAATGGTTTGGACGGGGCAGAACATAGATGAGAAGAGTAATTTTTTCCTTTCCTTGTGGTTGAATACCACTCTTTCAATAAAAACTTATTTTCTTGATTTTTCGCCCTTTTTTTTTTGCGTGCCTCTTCGCAGCATTTTTTTGTTTTCCAGTTTCGCAGAGTTCTAAACTCAAAAAAAAATAAATAATACTGTTTGAACCTTGCGTAATTTTCATTACTAATTATTATAAATTCATTTGCCATAATTTTCAATTTAATAATTCAAATTCTATCTTTAAATTTATAAGATGAAACCATCCAGTTTTTCACCCTCACCTCACAATCCCATTGGGATGTTAACGCCAGGAAGAAACTGGAGCGCCGGAAGTGAATACAGGTTTGGGTTTAACGGCAAAGAGAGTGATTCAGAAACGTACGGAGAAGGAAATGCTTATGATTATGGTTTTAGAATATATAATTCACGGCTTGGTAAGTTTTTGAGTGTTGATCCATTAACAAAGCTATATGCATATTTATCTTCTTACCAATTTGCAAGTAATACTCCTATAATGGCGATAGATTTGGATGGATTGGAAGCCGTCGTAGTTTCAATTCGTCCAGCAACCTCCGCTGATCCAGCCTTGACTCAAGTCAATGTTTCTAAGATTGTCTCAAGAGCAGAACAGCCTAACTTAACTGTAACTTATAATCTCTATGATGCATCTGGTAATTTGCTTAATTCGACCACGGGGACCGGTTTTGTTCCAGGATCAGTTGAAGCTCAACTTGCAACTTCGACCAGCCCAGGTGTTAACCCACTCGATCGCATTGAGGCAGGGAGTTGGATAACTAAATCCGGTGGGCAGCGAAGTTTCTCTTCAAATGCAATTCAAGATCAAAACGCCGTAAATGATCCGGGAACGACTACCTCTCTTAACGGATTTCAATATTCATTAAATATTCATTATAATGCAGATGGCTACCAATTAAATAATAAAGATCTTGCATCTTCTAATACACCAGCGGATGTTCAAAACCAAATAGCAATGGCAAGATCAACTCTAACAAGCACAAATATTCCTGTAGTTGGTATTAATGGTATTCCTGGTACACTTGATTTATCTGTCTTTCAAAATATAACAGTTATTGGTCAAACAGATGGAGCCCCTTCTAATCATATAGCTCAAACTACTCCTAATTCCCAAGGCAATGGGAATCCCGCATTGGCTCAAGATAGAGCGAATGCAGTGGCTTCAGCAATTGGTAGTTTAAATGGAAGGGCTATTCGAACTGGTATTGTAAATAATTCAGGTAAATCAGATAAGGCCAATAGAACAGTAAATATTAATATAACTAAATAAAAATTTTAATAATGATAAGTTTCATTTCTACATTCATTTTAATATTTCTACTTTCTTTTAATTCAAATTTGAATGCGCAAGATTTAATTGTTAATACTAACATCTTAAAAGAAGATGTGGGTTCTACAGGAGGTGGGTCAGGAGTATTTAATCATTTAAATAAAATTGGATTAACATCTAGCTTTGAAGAATTTATTTGTAGTCCTAATTTAGGGGAAAGAAATTTGATCTATACAATTAGTCAACAATCTGATTTAGTATATTTTGAATCTTATTATGATTCAACTCATGTAGAAATTTTTCAACAAGGATATTACCGCCTATGTTATATAAATTGGGAGTATGGTTATTGTTGGGAAAAGGATTTAGTTTGGAATTCATTTGATCGAAATGGTAGTCTAATTAAAAAGGAATATTTTGAGAAAGGCAAGACGGTTGATACACCTAAAATGCCACAACCAAATTAAATGAATCTAAAATATTTTTGTGGAGATGGGGCTCAAAAAAATATAATACGAACATAACCCTGCGTAAATTTTACTTCGAATTTATGTTAATTCATTTGCCAAAATTATATTCTCAATAATCCCAAATCAAACTTAACATTTATAAAATGAACCCCTCCAGTTTTTCACCCCCACATCCACATCCCTTTGGGATGTTAACGCCTGGAAGAAATACCTACAGCTTAGCAAAATACTAGAATCACTATAAAAAATAATTTTTGTACGAGATACTAAGTGGACACTTGGAAAAAAGGGATTTCAACGTTTAAGATAAGTTCTCAAAAAAACATTACAGTGTTTACTATTGAAACATATTCGGCACCTGCTACGACTTTACTAAAACTGTTTCAACCCTGGTCATCTTTATATCAGGTTTATTGCACTAATCAATCATTAGTAGACGGAAAGCAAATACTAATGAAATAGCCTCTTGTTTTTAATCCAATAAAAGATTTTCAAAATCAATACAAGGACTGTTATCGGTATTAAAATTGTTATTAACCACAAAAAAGACCAGCCTGTATCAAAATGTTGCTCCCTATCTATATAATATACAAAAAACATATATCCAAACTCATAAGGCAATGTCTTTAATACTAAATTCACATACTCAGATGCCCTTTTAGGTTTGGGATTAGTCGCATAATAATTAATTCCCAATATTAAAATAGGTATGAGATAGATATAAACGAAATACATTATTTTTCCTCCTTCTTGTCTGATGTTTTGGTGTCTACGACTTTCAGATTCCTTTTTACTTCAGTCCCTCCTGTGGTTTTTACAAAATTAGTAAGTACCTCTTGCCAAGATTCTGATTGTTTTTCTCTTGCTATCCCTTCTGCAAAAGTTTTGGCTAAACCCATATCAACTTCTGACATACTGTTTATATTGAAGTTGATTTTCCCATCATATTTATCTGTTAGAGTAAACCTAATCAACCCCTTTTCAATATGACCTTCCATAGTAACAAAAGTGGCGGACATTGAACCATCTTTTTCTGCCATCTCTATAACTTTAATATAACCACTTGCAAAAGGAGCATCAATATCGACTTTAATATAGCTACCGACTTTAAATTGAGAAGGCTTTCCTTCTGCATCAACAGGGGAATGGAATGTTGCTTTAGAATTTGAAAGAAGTTGCGCAGGTGAATTTTTAAAATCAGATGCTAAGCTTGCATATGTCTTTTTCGAATCCTGAATTGATATACTATATTGCTGGATCTGTGCGGTTTCTTTATTTGGCAACTTTATAAATAACTCCCCTGGCTTCTTGTTACTCGCTTTAATATTCTCCCATTCTTTACCTTCTAAATCTCTGCCATCTATAGGTCTATTTTCAGCAAAAGCATAAGGAGAGTTCCAAGCAAATTCTTTTTCCAACGGA
Organism: Bacteroidota bacterium; assembly: GCA_016715425.1. Taxonomy (NCBI): domain Bacteria; kingdom Pseudomonadati; phylum Bacteroidota; species Bacteroidota bacterium. The sequence continues at coordinate 607,734 of JADKAC010000005.1, read as the reverse complement.
TCTGTAGAGAGGAAGCGACCTAAACGTGGATCATAAACTCTAAACAAAAAGTTATAGCTATTTCCAATACCTTTTATTTCATCATCCTGCTCCTGCCCGTTAAACCCAAACCTGTATTCACTTCCGGTACTCCAATTTCTACCCGGCGTTAACATCCCAAAGGGATAGTAATCCTGAGCTTGTAAAACATCAGCTTCGTAATACTTTATTAGTCCGGTAGTACCTTGCTCTGTACCAAATCTCCTGTCTGTAATTACAGTTAATACATTACCCAAATGATTATTTAATTCATATCTCTTTTCCCAAGATTTCTTTGTGAATGTCCGTCTGAAGTTATAGTGGTTGACATATCCAATTCCTCAACCATTATTCCTAATCTACTGGAACCATAAATGTGTAGCTCACTTAAAGTTATAATATCTTCGGTTGCATCATCTATTCTTGAATAAGTGGAAAGCACATTCCCCTGTGCATCCCTCAGATAATAGGTGTATATTAATGCACTACCATCATCAACCAATTTCATTATTCGATTTCCCATCGGGTCATAAGCAAATGTAAGATCAGGACCACTTACTTTATCAATACTGCTGATTTTTCCATACACATTCCAGGTAATATTATTTATTCCTTCTGCATTATCAGAAATCAGATTTCCAATAAGATCATAAGTATAATTTCCGGTGGATTGTCCGCCTGATATATCATCGCTATAGGTGCCAGTGGCAGCATCTGTTACGTAATCTAATTGGTTGGTACCAGTTATATAATTATAAGTTAAATCATCCATATCATAAGGGTCTATTGCTGTTGCACTATTTCCTCCCCTCTCTAAAGATATAATATTACCATTTCCATTAATTTATTTTTATGTCGAAAAATAAGCATAATTTCACCATCAATAAAATTTGATGTAGAATTGCCCAACATGAAGAACAGGAAATAGTGAACCTGATTACAAAATTTACCACCATGTCTTATAGTAGAAATTCTGCTTTCAACGATTTACCAAATTTGCCTCCGAGCAGTTTTTCAGAGTCACCTGAAATGTTAAAACATTTAGCCAAAGCTGCCAGGTATTTGGGTGAACTCAATGGTTTATGTGCCTCCTTACCCAATCCTCATTTGCTTATTAATACAATTGTTCTACAAGAGAGTAAAGACAGTTCCGCCATCGAAAATATTGTAACAACACAGGACGAATTATATAAAGCTGCAACAGAAGAAGGCACAACAAATCTTGCAGCTAAAGAAGTATTAAGCTATAGAAAAGCGCTTTATGTAGGTCTTGAAAAATGAAAGCGCAAAAGAATTTACTTGTTACTAATACTATGGTGGAGATAGTTCAAACCATTATGCAGAACAATTCTGGAATTAGGAATTCGGCAGGAACAGCATTGAAAAATGCTATTAATGGAGAGGTAATTTATACGCCACCGTGTTGCGAAGATGTGTTGCGAGAAAAACTAAAAACATTAGAACAATTTATCAATAACTCTGCATTATCCACTTTAGATCCATTAATTAAAATGGCGATGATCCATTATCAATTTGAAGCAATTCATCCTTTTGCTGATGGCAACGGTAGGACAGGGCGAATTATAAATGCCTTATATCTTGTGCAACAGGAATTATTATCACAACCCGTACTTTATCTTAGTTCTTATATAGTAAAATATAAAACCGAATACTATCAATTATTGAGAGAGGTTACAGAAAAAAATAACTGGCATAATTGGATTATGTTTATTCTCACTGCATTAATTGAAACAGCCCAACTTACTACTAAAAAAATAAAAGCAATGCTCTTATTAAAAGATGAATATGAAAAACAAATGAAAGAAATACTTGGGCCATCATTCAATTACGAATTATTACAATTGATGTTTACATTGCCTTACCTGAAAATAGAATTGCTTGAAAAAAGAGGAATAGCACATAGGCAAACGGCATCATCCTGGTTAAAAAAATTATCAGAAGCCAATATTTTAAAACCACAAAAAATTGGAAGAACAACTTACTATATCAATTATAAATTGATTGAAATAATAGCAACCAATTAATTTAATATTTAAAAATTTACATCGAGTTAAAACAAGAAATGGTTTAAGTAAACTATATTAACCCTAAATAAATTTCGTCTCCCTCTCCGTCCCCCAAATTCTATTTTAAATGTTGATGTATTGATTTCAAATACCTACTTGCAAATGTTGTAGTCCCGACAGGAATCGAACCTGTATCTAAAGTTTAGGAAACTTCTATTCTATCCGTTGAACTACGGGACCAAGTGTGGCAAAGATAAATATTCGGTATCTGTAGTTAGAAGTCGTAATAGGAATTAAACAGATCAGTTTTAAATGCGAGTGAAAGTGTTTGTGTAGGCAAATCCACTTGTTCATTTTTATAGGAGCGATTGTAATACTGCACTTCTATATTCATATTTATTTTTGGATTTAATAAATAACCGATGCGAATATCGGCACTATTAATATTTGTTTTTAATCCTTGACCGATATAATTGCCGTAAGAATCCGGGAAGTTTGGAATTTCATAATCACTGATGTAAATATCGCTTCCCACATTTGAATCTTTACCCGTATCTAAACCAATCATTGCAAACTGTAATTTTAAATTCACATAATAGCGATAGTGAAATCTGTATTCAATTATTCCAATCCACTCTCTGAAATTTGCACCAAGCGGATGTGCTATCGGCTGATTGTAATGCGCATAATTTTGTTCGGGATCTTTATGTGCATAAGTGTATGGACTCGCCTGATTCATTTCTAATTGAAATATAGCTGCATGTTTATAGTCATCTGAATTCAAATAATATTTTACACCTGCTTGTAATCCGATTTTTGTTCGATAAAATCCTTCACCTGCTCTTGCCGCAGCTATATCTAAATCATCTAATAAAAATTGTCCGTATAGAATTACATTATTCACCGGTTTCAATTTTAAATTCAAACCTATCAATGCGTTATCCGGCGAACCTAATCCAAATTCTATGGGTCGGAAAAATATAATCGGGTTTAAATAATTTACATCTAATCCTCTGTAACGACTTGAGTCATTTGCCATCCAAATGATACCTTCAAATAAACCAATCTGTAACCAGTCAGCTACATCATAACTTAAATAATGATAGGAGCCCCATTTTCTTGTAACACCCATCAGCGAATCCACACTGCCCATGGCATCCACATATTCATTCCAGATATTGGTGTATTTTATTTTCCATACTTGTGTACTAATTTTAAAATAAGGGTAATACAAACTGTTATCACTTAATAGCATGGAACGATAACCATCGCCAATAAAATTTTTATCCGTACCTAATTGCAGATTTAAATATTTGTTTGGAGTATAACTTACATAACCGGTTGCGTTTGCATAATCAAATGCAGCGGATTTAAAATTGCGCACTTTACCTTGTCCGGGCACTACATTATATTCTTTAACAAATGCAGTAACATAATCAGGAAACTTCGATTGATTTTCACGAATGGTAGTAGCGAAACTAAATTTTCTGTTCGGGCCGATATCGCCATATAAAGAGATGCCTCTTGTATTTGTCCAGATACCTTTTCCGGACTCTGTTTCCATACCTCCGGAGAAATTAATTAATGGATTTATTGCCAGATGAAAATCTTCTGTATTCACTTTCACCCAATCATCATAAGCGGTCCAGTTCCAGAGTTTTTCAAACACATTTTTACCTTCTAATTTCTGCAATGGAAATACTTCTTCATAACTTATTATAGAATCTACTTCTGCAATTCTATACGGCCGCATTGCTGTATGAAATTGCACACCTTTTTGATTTAAAGCAGATTCATAAAAGTTATAGATATTCCTGTTGAGAGGCAAATTGCTTTGCTGTGAATAAGAATAAGAAGAGATAAAAAGTAATAGAGTTAATAGTAGATTAAACCGCATTTTCGTTTCCTTTAAGCATGCTCCAAACTGTAAGAAATACAATTTTCACATCTAACCAGAAGCTCCAGTTTTCGAGATACCAAACATCATACTGAACTCGCTTGCGCATCATTTCAGGATCGGTGGTATCGCCTCTGTAACCTTTGGCTTGTGCTGCACCGGTAATACCGGGTTTTACAAAATGGCGCACCATAAAGCTATTCACGATTTTTGAATATTCCTCTGTATGTTTCAACATGTGTGGACGAGGACCTACAACAGACATGTCGCCCTTCAGTACATTTAGGAATTGTGGAAGCTCATCTAAATTGGTTTTGCGCAGAAATTTACCAATAGCTGTAATTCGTGGATCATCTTTAGTTGCCTGCTTTGTATCCGCTTCTTTATTTACATACATAGTGCGGAATTTAAAGCATAAGAATTCACGATTGCGTTCGCCTGATCTTTTTTGCATAAAGAATACAGGGCCCTTTGAAGTAAGCTTTACCAATAATCCAATAATGGGAAATAACCATATACCGATTAATAACATAAACAGAATTGCAAATGCAATATCAAAACAACGCTTCATAATTCTGTTATAAAAATTATCCAATGGTTCAGGCCGTGTGGTAATTACAGGCATATTACCATAGTATTCCACATTTAATCTTTTAAATCTGCGAGTAAGGTATTCAGTGAATTCAGGAATAATGCGGAAACGAATCAGGTTATCATCACAAAACGACATCAGGTCGTTCATATAATCTGTATGGCTATTTGGATTTACTGCACAATACACTTCATCAATATGATTGCTGAAACAAAACCATTTTACATCATCAAAAGTACCGGAGATTTTTTCATTAAAACCGGAAGAGGCTTTATTGGCAAAATACCCCATAAACCTATAGCCAAATTCATTATGTTCATTAATTTCATTCACAAATTGTATTGCAGATCTGTTGGCACCAATCACAATGATGCGGCGATAATTTCCCCCTTTCGCACGGTAGCGTTTCAGAAAAGTTTCGAAACCCACCCGCCAAACAATATCCAATACAAAGAAAATGGCGTAAGTGTACATCAACAATTCCCGGGAGACACTATATCCTTTTAGTACAACGATATAAGCAAAGGTGAAAAGTATCTGAAAAACTAATACACGAGTAAATTTGAGTATTATGATTTCATACTTACTCAACCTGTTCACCTTGTAATAATTGGCAACAGTGGTTACGAAAAACCAGATAAAACCAATTGCAATTAAAAGCAGAAAAAATTTCCTGTCCTGAATTTTCGAGAGGCGATCATAAGTGATCCATAAAGCCAAAAAATAAGAAACCACTAATAGAAGAATATCTACCAGAAAATATACTAATTCTAAAAATTGGGAGTATCTACGAACCATAATTTGAGTTCAAAATCAAGATGTTTTACTATTGTGTTAGGTTGCACGAATCCAGAAGCATACACTCTTAATCCGAGATGTGCAAACATATTTTGAAAACTTTGGCCTTCCTATCAAATGCACTTATTCTTATCCTTGAAACATTGTTGAAAAGTAATACAGTGACTTTACATACATATCTGCAAATTCCGATAAGTCTTTTGTAACGGTGACTGTCCACATTTTCAGGTTTTTACCAAAATCAATATCTGACTTAGAATCGCCAACCATTATTGCATGATTAAAATCAATTTCCGGAAATTGACTTTGTGCTTTTAAAGCCATACCTGAATTAGGTTTGCGACAATTACATTCTGCTTCATTACCAAAATGCGGACAATAATAAATAGCATCTATCCTCGCCCCTGCATTTCTAACTTCATTCAGCATTACATTATGAATATTTAATAAATCTGCTTCGCTATATAATCCTTTGGCAATGCCTCTTTGGTTTGTGACCACTATGATTTTTGAAAATATACCGGATAATGTTTTTAATGCATCCAATACATTTGGCAACCAAATAAAATCCTCAGGAGATTTTACATAGTCATCGGGAAGATGTTTATTTATTACACCATCTCTATCCAGAAATAAAGTCCAGTTTTTATCCGCAATAATATTTGAAATTATAAGGTCAGACATCCAAAGTATTTCAATTAAATATGTCTGTTATTTGTAAAGTCCACTTGTGCTTTTTCATAATCTTCGGGAATACCGATATCAATAAAGTAAGTATCGAATTCCAAACCGTATATTGAATTTGTGTTTACTCCCTTTTCAAGAATTTCAGTTTCAAAAGAAAACTTTTCTGAAGTAATCTGATTAAAAATTTCTTTTTCAATACAATACACACCACCGTTTATTAATCCATCCTCAACATACTTTTTCTCTTTGAAAGCAGAAATAATTCCTGAAGGTTGTAATTCCACTGTGCCATATCTTTCAAACTTTTGCATAGGCTTTAAAGCAAGCGTGAGTGAAGATTTATTTTTTTTATGAAATTTAAATAAGGCACGCAAATCCACATTAAAAAAAGTATCGCCATTGATAATAAATGCCGGGTCTTTATCTAATAATGTACTTGCTTTAAAAATTGCGCCGCCGGTCCCCAATGGTTCTTCTTCTATGGAATAAGAAACTTCGATTCCCAAAAAATTATTTCCGAAATAATCCATTATCACTTCCCGCTTATGCCCTACAGCAAGAATTACATGATGAATGCCCTGATGAGCAAGGTAAAGCATTATAAATTCCAAAAATGGTTTTCCTGCTACTTCAGCCATTGGCTTTGGAACATCTGCAATTACATGTTGTAATCGTGTTCCCAAACCGCCTGCTAATACAATTGCCTGATCGGTCATGGTTTTTGGAAAAGTGCATCTTCCACCAACTCGCAAATGATATGTCCTAACATAATATGACTTTCCTGAATACGAGGTGTATCTGATGAGGGTACGTTCAATAAAAAATCACAATTGTCTTTCATTTTACCACCGGATTCTCCTGTCATGGCTACGATTATCATTCCGTTTGCACGAGCTACTTCAAATGCTCTTAAAATATTTTTTGAATTACCGGAAGTAGAAATTCCAAACAAAAAATCTCCTTTGCGTCCTTTGGCTTTCAGCACACGACTATAAATTTCATCGTAAGAATAATCGTTACCTACAGCAGTGATATAAGAAGTATTTACGTGCAATGCTTCTGCATCCAATGGATCTCTGTCGAAATAAAATCTACCTGAAAATTCTGCTGCAAGATGTTGTGCATCTGCTGCTGAACCACCATTTCCGCAGAACAATACTTTCTTATCATTGCGAAATGCTTCAGCCACTTGATCAGCTATCCTTTCACAGTTCGCTATTAATTCTTCGTTCTGTAATAATTTATTTTTTACGCTCACGCTCTCAGCGATCACTTCTTTAATTCTTGCTATTTTGCTTCCCATGTTGTTAATCCGTATTTACTAAAAGTTAAATTATGTATTTCTCCCCCAAATTTTTTCAATGTATTTATCACTTTATATCTGGTATTACCCGGACAATAAAACGTCATAAATCCACCACCGCCTGCACCGGATATTTTTCCACCCGTTGCTCCTGACTTCATAGCGGCTTCATAAATTTCATCAATATTATCGCTGGAAACTCCCAGAGCTGTTGCTTTTTTATTCTTCCAACCATAATCTAATATATCACCAATGCGATTTAATTCGCCTTTCAGAATTGCTTCTTTCATCATGTAAGCCTGCTCTTTTAAATTATGCATAGCCTCAATTGATTTTTCGCTTTTCTTTTGCACGTTTGAAGATTGTGCTTCAATAATATCCGATGATAAACGACTTGTGCCTGTATAATACATCAACATATTGAATTGCAATTCTTCCATATATTGACTGCGAATTCTTAATGGGTTTACAATTACTTTATCGTCTTTATAAAACTCCATAAAATTCCATCCACCGAAAGTAGCCGCATATTGATCTTGTTTTCCACCAGCAAAAGCCAAGTCTTTTCTTTCAATATCATAAGCAAGATGCGCCATATCATATTCACCCAAAGGCAATTTAAGCCACTCCGTAAATGCACCCAAAATTGTAACTACCAAAGTAGATGAAGAACCCAAACCGGAGCCGGCAGGTGCATCCACATAAGTATTTAATTCGAATGCTAATGGTGCTCCATGATTAAAATCTTTTACCACACGATTATATACGCCTTTCAGCAAATCGAGAGTACCATCAATTTCTAATTTAGAGTCCGCTTCTAATTCAACTCGTATGTCTTGATCCACTGCATGCAGCACAATTTTATTATCCTTACGAGGCATAATTGTAGCATAAGCATATTTCTGAATTGTTGCATTTAAAATACAGCCGCCATAGATATCACTGTAAGGACTTACATCAGTTCCGCCACCAGCCAATCCTATACGCAGAGGAGATTTACTTCTTAAAATCATAATTTATTATTCAATGTAAATGTGTAATGAATGTATTGTGTGTTGATGTTGCAAAGATGCGAAAAAGACGTGAAAGAGTTTCCACACGTTGGTTCTGGAAAATTATAATTTGATATTTTCTTTTAGTATCAATAATTAATCAAAAGCATTTACTTGGATTCTTTTTTAAAATATTCTTTCATGAAAATACTCACGAATTGCATGTCGTCAATAAAGTAACGTTTAAAAAGTCGGCCCGGCTCCTGAGTAAAACGATAGAACCATTCCATACCTGTTTTTTGCCAGATTGCAGGCGCTCGTTTTTTTATGTCGAGATAAAATTCATAACTGGCTCCCAACAACAAACACAAAGGCATTTCACTTTTTGAATATCCTTGTTTTTGCAAGTTGTCCAATAATTCAAATGCGATATAATTCTGTTTTGGAAAACGAATACCGATAAAAATATATTCGGGTTTAAACGTATTGCAAAGCATCAACAAATCAGAAGTTATTTTTTGCAATGCAACAGTATCTTCTGCTTCAAAAAATGGAGGCACATAATATTCTAAAGTGGGATATTCTTGTTTCAACATCTGCCCTACTTTTTCAGATGGCGCTACTAATAAAATGCGTTTATTATGTTGTGTCAATAGCTTCCAAAGCAAAGGAAATAATTCGCTGCCGGGCAATCGTTTTACAAGTGTTTTATTCAAAATTTTTGAAGCCCAAATAATAGGTTGTCCATCGGGGAGGATATAATACGATTGCTGCAATCGCTTTGCAACATCTGCATATTTTTTTTGATTGAGTTTTACAACATCATCTACATTTGGTGTAAACAACAACGGCAATTTATTTTCTGATTGCGGAAACTCTTCATGAAAATGCAGCATCGAATTTAATACGGCATCAAATGAATTATCATTTATCAGTTCAAGATCAAAAATGCGGGTACGTTTTAACATGATATTCTATGCATTTATAATTATCTGCTGCGCAAATAATCTATCATATCTTTTATAGTAGTTTCCAATGTATAGGATTGCTTCCAACCGGTATCTTTTTTCAAACGGGATGAATCACCATAAATAATCGGTTCATCTGTTGGTCGCAATAATGTAGAATCAATTTCATAAGGCAATGTAATTCCCATATATTTTTCAATGATTGGAATAATATCCTGAATCATATAAGCTTTTTCTCCACTGATATTATATACTTCACCCCAGGTTCCTTTTTCACTTAATAAAATTAAAGCACTCACTAAATCACGCACATCGGTTATCGCTCTTTTTGTTTCAAGATTTCCAACTCTTAAAAATTGTTCTTTACCTCGTTCCATGTTTACTGCCCGCATAGTAAAATCGGAAGTAACATCATTTGTTTTTCTCGGACCGGTTGTATTAAATATTCTCGCACGAATTGAACGGATATTATCATTTCTGAAATATTGATAACTCAATAAATCCTGCGCAACTTTGCTCACACCATAAGGATGCAAAGGAAGCAGTGCAACATCTTCTGTTATCGGTGTATTTTCCGGAGTAAGTGATGCACCATATTCTGCACTTGAACATGCAACAACTACAACAGGATTATAATTAGCATCACTTTTCTGAACAGACTTCACTGCTTCAAACACATTTACTGTTCCATTCACATTTGTGTCCATTGTTTCCTGTGGTCTTTCCCAGGAAACTGTTGGATAACTCTGTGCCGCAAGATGAAATATTTTATCCGGCTTATGTGTTGAAATAATTTCCTGAACACGTTGATAATATCTCACATCACATTCAATTAATGTGCATTTGCTTCTGATATCATTTAAATCTGTTGTGGGTTTGTAATAGGAGCCAATAATCTTATGACCGCCTTCGCCAAACAGGTAATCCACCATATGTGAACCTACCATCCCTCCTACTCCTGTAATATAAATCTGCATTATTATTTGTTAATATAAAATAGACAAGTAAAATAAATAACGGTTGCAAATATCGGAAAAGAATGCGCCAATTAACTTTATAGCTTAGGGATAAATCTATACGATACCATTTCAATTTCATTTGGTAATTATTCCTTATAACTAAGAATTGATAAGCTTATTAAAAAAGATTGCAGAAATCTGTAACCTTTTATACCAACATGGATTATATAGTAAATTCAATATTATGAAAAAACCAACAATTTCTATTTTACTCCCAATTACACTATTATTATTATGTAATTCATGCACCAAGAATAAATTTCCTTGTGTGGATGCCAACGGTACAATTACCAATGAATACAGGACCATTTCCGGATTCACAGGCGTTTACAATGAATTAGATGCCAATATCTATATTACACAGGATACAGCATATCAATTTAGAATTGAGGCGCCGGCAAATATTTTTCCTGAAATCAAAACAAAAATTTCTAATGGAATTATTGAAGTGTATTCTGAACATTGTTTAAATTCAGAGAATAATGTCAAAATATATATTGCGATGCCGGAAATAAATAGTTTAGAAGTAAGCGGTTCGGGATCAATAATAACTTTGAATAAAATCATCTCCGATTTAATTGCAATTGATATTAGTGGGTCAGGAAAAGTAATCGCTCAGGATTCAATTATTGCAAACACTATTGAATTATATAATAGTGGTTCAGGCGAAATGCAAATTCTTGCTGCAGCAAATTATCTGGAAACAGAAATATCAGGTTCAGGTGAAGTAATATTGGCAGGAAAAGGAACAGACATGAAATTAGAAATTTACGGGTCCGGTGAGATACATGCGTTTGAATATTTAGCTAAATATTGTACGCTGGATATTTCAGGTTCAGGAAATATGTATTTAAATGTTACAGATAAAATAGAAGGTGATGTATCTGGCAGCGGAGATATATATTACATGAATACTCCTAGTTTTAATATAGTAATAACAGGCAGCGGCGAAATAATTCATGTAGATTAAATATTTCTGATTAGTTAGTTATGAATGAAGAATATTATTTAAAAGCTTCTGTAAAGGATCCAAAGGCATTCAAATACTTTTATGATCTCTATTTTAAAAGCATCTTCCTGTTTATCTTCCGAAGGACTGATGATGAAGCATTAAGTGAAGATATTACCCAACAGGTTTTTTTAATTGCATTACAGAATATTAAAAAATTTGAATACAGAGGAATAAAATTTTCTTCCTGGCTCTATCGCATTGCATTGAGTGAACTGGCAAAATATTATCGGGATAATAAAAAGATCCGGGTAGTAAGTCTGGAGAGTAAAGATATTGCGGAGTTAATAGAAGATGATTCCATTGCTTTTGAAAGAAATACAATTGTATTCAAAATTTTGAAACAGTTACCACAAAAAGAACTTGAATTTATTGAAATGCGCTTTTTCGAAAAACGCTCTTTCAGCGAAATAGCAGAAATAAAAAATATTTCGGAAAACAACGCAAAAGTTAAAGTACACAGGATATTAAACAGCATTCGAAAATTAATACCCGCAAAACATTTTCACGATTATGAATAAGATTAAATTTAAAATAGTATATCAGGAGCCCGATGATACCACTGTAAATAGTCATAAAAATTTTGATGGCTTAATGGCAATGTATTCTGCAACAACAAGTATGAACTGGTTCCAAAAATTATTGCAAAACAAATGGTTCACCTTTCTTGGAGGAATAATTTTAGGAACAGCAATTACAGCATTATTAGTGTCGGATATATTTAATACATTTAATTCAACAACACCATCCAATAACATAAGTAAAAATTCACCAATTGAAGAAGCAACAGAAATTAAAAACAACAATACTAATATTCAGAAGAATGTAATTGTTACTGATACTATTAAAAAAGAAAATACTGAAGTTGCTTATTCAGAAATTACGGAATCCAAAAACAAACAACCAAAAATCGCAGGTAAACAGCATATAAATCCAAACAACAGAAGCAGCAATCCTGTTTCAGTTTCCAAAAGAGAACTGAATGTACAATCTCAGAATATAATTGTTGAGGAAAATGCTTTAGAGAATAATGAAACTAAAGAAGTGACAACAGTTTCTGAATTCGAAATTGCATTAACTGAAACAGTAGCTGAAATAGCAACAGAAAATTTAGACAAAGAAATTATAGATAATAATTCAGAAAAGAAACAATCTGTTTCCGGCAAAGAAAAAAATGAAAAACAACAAGAGAAAGCAGATATGCCAATCTCTGATAATTCAAAACAAAAAAATCAAACTACAAAAATTGAAAAGCAGAAACCCACAAAAGATACAATAACTCTTATAGATAAAATTTTCAATGGCAATTCACTTTCAAAGAACAAAGCAAACACCGATTTAGATAATGCCGGGTTAAAAAATACAGATGAAATTGCAACAACAGATACATTAATTCACAGAGCAGTACAAGTTTCTTTCATTACACCTTTAAGCACGAATGGCTATGACGGTACTGACTTCGTACACAAATTTTCATTCAATATATTACAAGGGTATAGCGGTGCATTAAATGGAGTTGAAATTGGTGGATTGGTAAATATGGATAAACAATATGTACATGGTTTTCAGTTGGCAGGATTGAGTAATTTAACTCAAGGTGACATTAAAGGGTGTCAAATTTCAGGGATTTATAATCATGGAAATTCAATGCAAGGTTTTCAATTAGCCGGACTTATAAATTCAACTCGCAAAAGCGGTACAGGTTTTCAAACTGCCGGGATATTAAATTTAACCGGTAATACATTTAATGGTTTTCAATTAGCCGGAATTTCAAATATTACGATGGGTGCAGCAGATACAATTTCAAACTGGCAATTGTCCGGCATTTTAAATATTTCAAATAAGCATAATGGCGGACAACTCGGCTTAATTAATTTGAGTAAGAAAATAGATGGTGTTCAAATTGGCTTGCTTAATTTTTCAGATACATTAAACGGTGTTGCAATAGGTCTGATTAGTTATAGTAATAATGGCATTTTAGAAACTGAAATATTTAATTCTGAATTATTCACTATGTCTGCAGGAATCCGTATCGGAACAAAACATATTTTCAACACAATAGCTTTTGGAATTTCTCCATTCAATAATTCTACTTTGTATGGATTCGGTTTTGGTATTGGTGGTCGCATTCCATTTAATCCATCTGTTATTTTAGATATTGATGCAATTGCCTGGACACCTTTCGAAAATACTATTGAATTCTCTCGGAATAATTTTAGAATCTATAATCAATTGCGATTGTTGCCTGCTTATACTTTTATTGCTTCTGGATTCAGTGTTTTTGCCGGACCTGTTTTTAATGTAGAAGTGTATGAAAACGACTATACACCAATTACGAAAAATGATATCACCACTTATTATGGCAGTGATTATAATACGGCTCTCTCAATTGGTTATACTGCAGGTGTGCGATATAATTTTAAATATAAAAAACAAGAATAATTTGCAATGCAATTATTATTTATAAAAATATTTTATCGCAATCGTTTCCAATAAAAAATTCTGAAAATATTCAGGAACTTATATAGAGGTTGAGCATACCAGGATAATTCATAAATACTGCATTTTGAAATCAAATTTTATTTATTTTCTTTTTGCCTTGATGCAAAAAGAAACAAAAAGATCAAGACTGTATAAAAACAAGCAGCAAAATTTACGAAATACTTCCTGCAGAAAACAATAAGGTCAGCCGATTAATTTCAAATTAATTATATTATGCGAAAATTGTGTTTAATCGAAATGCAAAAATTCTATCATTAGGCTGACTGTATTCTTTTCTCGCTCATTCCCCTGCGCACAGAAGCATTCCTTATTTTGCAAGCAAGCTTTTATAAGGTCATTTTCGCTTCGACTAAACATTTTTTATAACATAACAACTTCATATAGAAGTAGGCTGTTGATCCACCTTACAGTACTTCTTTGGTTCTTTCTTGTTTCAAGACAAGAAAGATCACAACATATTTTTCTTTAGGAATTATATTGCATTTTAATAGCCAAATTAAAAACAAGCCTAAATAAATTCAATTCATTGAAAGTTTCATTGAAAAATGAGGAAGTCACGAAATATTTTATCGCAATCGTTTCCAATAAAAAATTCTGAAAATATTCAGGAACTCATATAGAGGTTGAGCATACCAAGGCTCTTGAATATTATTCCAGGATGGGGGGAATTCATAACCCCAATATCGCATGAACGGACCAAACACTTGCTTTGCTCTACGTTTCATTTTATCGGTGTGATAATAGCTCCAGAAATCCATATTTTTTTCCGGCGTTTTATTCGCTTGGGGTAAATCTCTGGTGACAGGTAATCCGGCTGCAGTAAAAATTTTTCTGTAATCAGAACCGAGGTTTTCAAAACGAATTACAAAGTCAAATTTTTTATGTGCTACTACACTCCAGTTACTATATGGCCAATGAAAAAATTTTAAAAAATAGGTTTCAAAAGATGCATTATGTTTTTGAATATAGTTATAACGATCTGCATCTCTGTTACGAGCCAATTTTTTTCGCAACCATTTCCCCGGTCTTTTTCTGCCGGAAGAAAATCGCTCATCCAAATCTGTTTTGTATTTAAAATACATACTCACTGTTTGATCCAATGGATTGCGAATACTCCCAATCACCGCATATTCTTTTTCTTCTGCTGTCGCCTTCTTTAAAAAATCGCCGTAAGTAGCATGCTTATTCATGATTGGCTCACAACCATATTGCTCACGAATCTCTTTTGAAATAGCGGATGTTGCCGTTAATGGCAATTCAATAAAAACAAATTTATATCTGTGATCTATAACCATGATTGTATTCTATTTGCGCAAAGTAAACTAAATTACTTTATCTAAAATTTTGTATAAACTATCCCAGGTATAATTTGCAGATGCGGTTTGTTTGGAATTGTTTGCAATTTTTTCCCAAACATTTTTATCGGTTAATAAAAGTGTGATGTATTTAATAAATCCTGCATGTGTATCATCAATAAAAATATCTTCACCATGCGTCACCTTTAATGCTTCTGCACCAATGGTAGTTGTAACAATCGGAATACCTCTGCATAATCCATTTATCGTTTTCACTTTCATACCACTGCCAAATCGCAAGGGTATTACATTCACTTTGCATGTGGTAAAATATTCTTCCAAATCAATTACAAAACCTGTGATAATGATATCCGGATTTTTTGCAGCAAGTTCCACTAATCTATTATCTGGATTTTTTCCAACGATATATAATTTTAATTCGGGAAATTGTTGTTTTAGTTTTTCCCAACAGCCATCCACAAACCAAATTAATCCATCAATATTTGCTTCCCATGTTAATGTACCCACATATACCAATGCATTTTTCAATGTTGTATAATCAGGTACCGGAATAGTGATTTGATCATCATCACCGATATGCAGATATTCAATAAATTTTGCTGCTCGTTTCTTTGCATCCGGTTCCAGATGTTCATTATCATTGGGTGCGCCAAGAATGATATCCGCTTGCTTGCAAAATTTCACTTCCCAATGTTTAATGCGTTTTGCTTCCGAACGAATTACCATCTTCTTTATCGGACTTGTTTCTACTTCTGCATAACGACTCCATATTAAATATTCCGCATTGTGTGTACGGAAAATTACTTTGCCTTTAAAATGTTTGGGAACGTATTGCATCGCTTCATAATGCTCCACAATTATCACATCAAAATCATTGGCTATTGCGGCAATTTTTTCTTCAAAACTTTTTGAATAACTGCGCAACATATTAATTGTAATTCCCTGCAAGTAACTGCGCATTAAATTCATTGGAGTGCGAGGAATATTCAACTCTTCAAAATAATATTGTGTGATTCCGGTATCTGCAATAAATGCATCTTTATATTGCACATCTTCACCTTTTAAAAAACATGCAAAAAATAAATCGTGATGTTTATGCAGATACGTTGCAAGCTTATAACTGTTAAACAAACTTGCACCATGCGTGGCCGGAAATGGTAAATGAATAGTAATATGCAATACTTTTTTTCTGCTCATAATTTCGTTGTAATAATTATCCCAATCTTCTTTTAATTGCTTCTCCAATATTTTTCATACGATGCAGATTAAATAATAATGCGAGTATTATTTTGAAAGGAAATGAAATGTAATAATAGGTGAGCTGAAATATATTTGCTTTTACATCTGCAATTGTATAACCGTATTGCAACATAAATTTCTTACAAATATTCTGACATATCTGCACTTCCGCATTATTCAACCCGCCCTTTTCCCAATTGCCTGCCCGTGCTGATTTGATTCCAAAACTATTGGGTGCATCTGCTTCATTACTGGAACCCACCTGCGGAATATTCAACATTGTCTCCCGAAAATCCATTTTTAAAAATGTACATAAAGCACGCACTTCCGAGTCAGGAGTTTCAACAAGTTTTTCAAAAATTACTGTGCGCACATTTTCATTATCTGCAAATTGTAATGCTGCTTGTTGTGATGAATTCCACAATTTTGAAATGGTAATCGGATGATAATTAATCTTCAATCTGCGTTGCTCTTTCTTCGTCATAAATGATGCGCCCATATTACGACGTTGCCATTTTCTTTTTTGAGAAAGCAATATACCTCTCGGATCACGCACCATATTAATAATGGAAGCTTCAGGAAATAATTCTAAAATCTCTTTGATATAAAACACATCTTGCGGTGTCTTCTGACAAGGAATAGTTTTGTTGTGCAAGTGTGTTTCAAAAAACATAAACGCTTTAAAAATTTCATGCGGAAATAATTTTCCCTGCATCGCATTCACCACTTTTTCGGCATCGGCTTTATGTAAATTAAAATCTATCTCACTTAAATAACCATTGCGTTGAATAAAGAATAATCTGGATGCAAGCGTAATTGCTTCGGATGTATTTAAAATTTTATCGGCATCGGATGAGCTCCATAATTGCTCGAAGAAGTGCATTTCTTCCAACATAAATATATCCGGATGATTGCCGAGTACACGGCGCATCATTGTGGTTCCACTTCGGGAATTTCCAACTATAAAAAGTATTTGATTTTTAATTACACTCACTTCCAAACCTGTCAATATCTAAATAGAAAAACTAACATTACTACCGATTGATATTTAGGGGTAATGGTTGCCAATATCATATTCTTTATTTGCATCATCTCATTAAATTCATATTGATTGTCCAATATCTTGTAATATTCTTATGAAAATCTGTATTTATAATAATTTTTGTGTAAAGGTTTATTTTGTTTGATATCTGATTATGGATTGCTTTGTTTAAAACCTACAGTCATGAATCAACTTAGCAAACTTCAACTCAACAAATCACAAGCCTTTACCTTATTAACAGTAATCATTGGCTTGATGAACATCCATGCACAAAATGGTAGCTGGATGCCTTTCATTTTAGTATGTTCTGTATTTGGCACTTTACTCATTGCAGGCATGGTGAGAATTGTTCTTCGCAAGAAGGAACAATAATTTTACTTACCCTAATTCAGTAATTCATCTATAGAAGTTAATGACAGATAATGATAGCCCGGCCGTGCTTTGGTATAAATGCTTTTCGCCATTTCCATTCCCTCAGGTGTTTGAGCCATTGCTTTATATAATGGCATTAAAAACTTTCTGCGGCCAACAGAGATTAAGAAATTTTCCATTGCATTATAGGCAGGTGTGTATTTTTTCTGTATTGCAAGTTCAAACCATTTGTCGGCTATTTCACTATTACCTGATTTTGTAAATCCAAAAGCATTATCCAATGCAGCCATTTGCGTAGTATCAATATCCTCTGGTAGCTTAGAAAGAAAACGCAGCCATTCATGTGTTGACCAATCTTTAGTTTGCAATGATTTTGGATCAGCACCTTTTGCATATTTTGCAGCAGCAGAATCCACCAAATTAAATCTTTCAGAAACTACTATTGGACAGTTGGCAGGAATTCCCGGACCAAAAATCCATGCATTGATATTTACACCTTCAAATTTTTCAGGATACTTGCTGATAAGATTTGTATTCAAATAATCAATAAACTTTTCAGTGGTCATTGGCTTATACGCATTATCAGCAAAATAACTTTTCAGAAATGCATCAAAGGTTTCTCGTCCTGCTGTTTTCTCCAACAAGCGCAAGAAATAAGCACCTTTATTATAAGCGATATCAGTCATGCCTGCATCGGGATCACGACCAGTCAATTCCAATTGTAAATGTGTATCCGGAGAATCAGCACCTAATTCTGCGACGGTAGCCTGCAATTCAGAATATTCTAAAACAGCCAGCATATCAGAATAATCTTTTCCGTAAACCGCTTCCATAATCCTGCCTTCAAAATACACGGTGAATCCCTCATTCAGCCAGAAGTCATTCCAATTTGAATTGGTAACTGTATTGCCACTCCAGCTATGCGCCAATTCATGTGCAACAAGTGCGACTAAAGATCTATCACCCGCAATAACCGTTGGTGTTGCAAAAGTCAAACGTGGATTTTCCATTCCACCAAAAGGGAAACTCGGAGGCAATACCAGCACATCATATCTTCCCCAACTATAAGCACCATATAATTCACCCGCCTTATCCACCATAGTTTGCATATCGGCAAATTCCCAGGCTACGGCTTCCACAAAGGAAGGTTCCGCATATACACCTGTCTGCGCTCCGATAGCTTTAAATTCCAAATCACCGGCGGCTATTGCCATCAGATATGAAGGAATAGGTGTTTCCATTTTAAAGGAATATTTTCCTGTGTTATTTTTTTCCTGCGGATTTTCTGCACTCATTAAAGCCAGCATTCCTACAGGTACTTGCACCTCTGCATTATAAGTAAATCTTACTCCCGGTCCATCCATACAAGGCAACCAAGTGCGGGCAAGTATAGCTTGAGATTGTGTGAACATAAAAGGGAATTTCTTATCACGGGTTTGTGCGGTATTTAACCATTGCACTGCTGCTGCATCGGGTGCGCTCATGTAATCAATATGTACAGTTTTAGTTGTAGGTTCTATTGCAATTATTAAGGGTACACCTAAATATTCTTTTTCTGAAATAGTGTCTCCAAAACTCCAGGTAGTTTCTTTATCGCCATCTAAAGTTATTTTTAAAATGGTTAATCCTTTGGTATCTAGAATTATTGATTGGGTAGTATGCTCACTTAATTGCCACACTGCCGTTGCAGAAATTATCTGCTTATCGAAATCAATATTTGCATTCCAATCCAGATGCGTTAACATCACTTCGTTGGAGTTTGCGAAAGAATGTTTGTCGGTAGACATTTCTAATATTTGAGTTGAGTTGCGTGGAACTTCCTTTTCTTCATTCTTACATGAAAATAAAAAGAGAGGTAAGGCAATTAAAAATACGTAGCGCATGATAAAATATTTATGAATGGTGCAACTACAATTGTAGGCACTAAACTTATTGAAGAAATTTTTTCTTAAATGTAATCCGCAGCTAAGGCCCAGGATGTAAACATGAATGGCAAAGAGAGCCAGAAAAAATGGCTCATGAAAATAACCATATAAATAAATACGGCAGTAAAAAATATACCCATTAACACATACTTCAGGCGACCTTTTCTTTTATTTTCTGTTTTTTCCATTGTTAAAAGTTTACGCCGGCAAATGTAGGGCAAAAATTGCTGTTGTAAAAATGAAGAATTACACAGCGCTATTATCAGCAAGTAAACGGGCAATACGATCGCTCAGCCGCTCGGAACTCAGTTTCTCCCGCAAACTATCCACCACTATCGGAAAAGCAAAGGGTGTAAACCTTGCTGAATATTTAATGAGGATTTCTGAAGTATCAATTCTCATGTATGCTTTTCGCAAGCGGGCATGTTCAAAATGATCATTCACAATTTCATCATACGCTTGTTTTAATAACAGATTATTCGGATCGTATTGCAGCAACACATCAAATATTAATTGAGAGCCCGATTGCAGGTGACGACTCTTTTTCATTTTACCCGGAAAACCGGTGAACACCATTCCGGAAATAATACTTATGTCTCTGAATTTTCTCTTTGCCATTTCCATAGCATTCACACTATTCATTACTTCTGTTTCCAGATTTTTAATTTCAAATAACATACGCACAACAGCTTCTGTAATTTCAATTGTTTCATTGCATAATAATTCAAAACCATAATCATTCATTGCAACAGAAATACTCATCGGTTTTATTTTACTCAAACGAAATGCAGTTAAACTTGCCATCACTTCATGCACTAATCTTCCTTCAAATGGATAAAAGAAAATATGCATTCCATCATCTGAATGTGTTACTTCAACAAGCAATTGTTTTGTAGTTGGAATTGCAGAACGCAATTGTTGTAAATCGAGCAACGATTGCAATATTTTAAATTCTTGTTTGCTTTCATTAAATGCACCCGGAGATTCCAATTGTTTGCGCATTAATTCCGACATGTAAGAAGACAACGGCATGCGTCCACCAAGATAAGAAGCAGTGAATGCTTTTTGTTCTTTTGTTTTTTTCACGAATGCAGTCATCTCTTTAAATAAAATAAATTCCAAACAATGACCTGCAAACCAAAACACATCTCCGGGATTTAATCGGGAAACAAAATACTCTTCTATCGTACCGAGAAAACCACCTTTCATCAATTGAATTTTTACAACCGGTTCACTTACGATTGTACCAATTTGCAAACGATGTCGGGTAGCAGCAGTTTTATTCATAATGCGATATACATCATGCACAATTCCCACCCTTATAAATTCATCATACGCACTAAATGCATCACCGCCTTGAGTAATAGTTTTTAAACACCATTGCCATTCATCATCACTCATTAAATGAAATGCATGCGTGTTGCGAATTTCTTGTAACAATTCTTTTTCTTTAAATCCTTCACCAATAGAAAGCGAAACCAAGTATTGAATTAATACATCAAAGCATTGCACAAAGGGTTCTCGCTTTTCTACAATCTCTTCTTTTAATGCTTGTTTTATTGCGGCAATTTCTACCAACTCCAAAGCATGTGTCGGTACAAAAAATATTTTTGAAACAGCACCCGGCTGATGACCACTTCTTCCTGCCCGTTGAGTAAATCTTGCAACACCTTTCGGCGAACCGATTTGTATTACAGTATCTACAGGACGAAAGTCAACACCCAGATCCAAACTGCTTGTTGCAATCACTGCTTTCAATGAACCTGCATGTAAACTCTCCTCCACCCAATCACGCACTTCCCTGCTTAAGGAACCATGATGCAATGCAATTTGCCCTGCAAGTTCTTCATCAAATTCCAACAATTGATGATACCATATTTCTGCCATTGCTCTGGTGTTTGTAAAAATTAAAGCAGTGTGTGCAGAATAAATAATATCTACAATTTGTGGTAACAATTTTAATCCGATATGTCCAGCCCAAGGCAACACTTCTATGCTTTCAGGAAATACAGTTTGTACAGAAATTTCTTTTTTAATATTACTGCGAATGATAGAAGTTTTTTCTTCAGGAATATCATTACCAAGCAACACTTCCATTGCTTCAATTAAATTTCCTATAGTAGCAGAAATTCCCCAGATGCGCAGTTGCGGAGAAATATGTTTAATGCGGGAAATAGCAAGTTCCGTTTGCACACCTCTTTTACTTCCCAGCAACTCATGCCATTCATCCACCACAATTGCTTCCACATTTTTAAACAATAAAGAATACCCCGGCGAACAAAATAATACATGAATACTTTCCGGAGTAATAATTAAACAATCAGGCATTTGTTTTTTCTGTCGCTGCTTCACAGAAGTTTGCGTATCACCTGTGCGCAGTTCTACTTTCCAATCCAATTCCATAATTACACAAGCCTCTTGCAATGCTCTGCAAATATCTTTTGCCAATGCACGAAGCGGAGTAATCCATAATACTTTTAATCCCGGATTTACAGTTTCGCCATTCTTTATTTTTTCTAATTCCGCACAAATAATAGGAATAAACATCGCATACGTTTTTCCACTTCCCGTAGGCGCATTCAACAACCCATGCATACCCGCATCATACGCTTCCGCCAATTGCAATTGAAATGGATAAGGCTTCCATTTTTTGCGAGTGTACCATTGTTGGAGGTGGGGGTGCATGGAAGCAATGATACGCAGTTGCAATTGAATTTTTATTCCCGAATTAAAGAACATCATTTTTTACTTTCATAAAATAGTATAACTTCGGAAAGTTTGAAGGTAGTGGGGGAAAAGAATAATTATTAGACAATTATTAAATAGCAGAAATAATGGGAATCGAAAATTAGATTTTTAGGAAAACAATCTTAAAGAATTATTATAAGTTTTAGGCTAGCTTATGCAGACACTAAAACATCATTCAATGAAAAAAATATTTTTTAACAATAAACTATATAATGTGTGAGAACAAAACATACTTATTTTCTTTTTGCAACTGCACAAACTAAATTTGAAAAAAAATTAAAGAATATTTACTCAAACGCATTATAAAAACAACAAGGACAGAATACTATCTTTGAATACTTTCAAAATATAAATGCCAGAACTAAATCAAGATCCTGAACAATTAGCAAGAGATAAAATTGATGCTCAATTAATCGCTTGTGGCTGGACTATTCAGGACAAAGACAAAATAAACCTGAATGCTTCAAGCGGAATTGTTGTGCGCTACTATTTGACACAAGATGGAAAAGAAACGGACTATGTACTATTCGTTGACAAAAAACCTGTTGGAGTTATTGAAGCAAAAAGAGAAGAAGAAGGTTTTCGATTAATAAATGTAGAGGAACAATCTAAAGAATATGCTGATAGTAAACTTAAATATTTAAACAACGACCCTTTACCTTTCGTGTATGAAAGTACAGGAGAGGTTACACGGTTCACTGATTTTCGTGACCCAAAGCCCCGTTCACGACCAACATTTACTTTTCACAGACCGGAAACTTTTCGCAAGTGGTTGAAGCAAGAAAAATCACTTCGTAATAGTTTACGTGATTTGCCTGAATTGCTAACCGAAGGTTTGCGTGATTGCCAAATAAAAGCAATCACTGAACTTGACAAATCATTCAAGGAAAACAAACCAAAAGCATTAATTCAAATGGCGACAGGTTCGGGAAAAACTTTTACAGCTATTACTTTTATTTATCGCTTGTTGAAATTCACTAATGCAAAACGGATTTTATTTTTGGTTGACACCAAAAATCTTGGTGAGCAAGCAGAGCAAGAGTTCATGAGTTTTTTGCCGAATGACGACAACCAACTTTTCACAAAACTTTACGGAGTGCATCGGTTGAAATCAAGTTTCATCCCGACTGACAATCATGTTTACATCAGCACAATTCAGCGTTTGTATTCTATTCTAAAAGGAACTGAATTAGACGAAGCAGCCGAAGAAGAAAATCCAAACGAAAGATGGCAACCGAAAGAACCGTTGCCTGTTGTTTACAGTGAAAAACTTCCGATTGAATTTTTTGATTTTATTGTGATTGATGAATGTCATCGCAGCATTTATAATTTGTGGATGCAGGTGATTGAATATTTTGATGCGTTTCAAATTGGTTTAACGGCAACGCCTGACAACAGAACTTTTGGTTTCTTCAAACAAAATATTGTGAGTGAATACAACCACGAACAGGCAGTTGCAGATGGTGTGAATGTGGGCCATGATGTGTATTTGATTGAAACAAAAATAACAGCACAAGGAGCAACGATTGAAAAAGGCGAGTATGTAGAACGAAGAGAAAAACTCTCAAGGAAAAAGCATTGGGAGATGCAGGACGATAATGAAACATACGGAGCAAATCAATTAGATAAAGATGTGGTAAATCCAAATCAAATTCGTTTGATTGTAAAAACATTTAAAGAAATGTTGCCGGATATTTTTAAAAATGAAAAACGATTTGATGAAAGCGGAAACTTTGAAGTTCCTAAAACTTTAATCTTCGCTAAAACAGATTCACACGCTGACGACATTATAAATATTGTGAGAGAAGAATTTGGAGAAGGAAATAATTTCTGCAAAAAAATTACTTACAAGAACAAAGACGAAGATCCGAAATCTGTTTTGGCTCAATTCAGAAATGATTATTTCCCACGGCTTGCAGTTACGGTTGACATGATTGCAACAGGCACGGATGTAAAGCCCTTGGAGTGTTTGCTTTTTATGCGTGATGTGCGGAGCAGAAATTATTTTGAACAAATGAAAGGCAGAGGCACAAGAGTAATTCCGTTGGATGATTTGAAAAAAGTTTCTCCCTCTGCAAAATTTACCAAAGACCATTTTGTAATTGTGGATGCAGTTGGTGTTACAAAGAGTTGCAAAACCGATAGCAGACCTTTAGAAAAGAAACCTGGCATTCCTTTAAAAGATTTATTGAATGCAATTACTGTTGGAGCAAGAGACGAAGATTTGTTTTCTTCACTTGCAAATCGTTTGATACGATTAGAAAAACAAATTACTGAACAAGAGAAAGAACAGTTCAGTGAAATGGCAAACGGTAAAAGTTTAAATCAGGTAGTGAAAGAATTATTGAATGCTTACAATCCTGACACAATTGAGAATTTAAAAGAAAAAATTGAAAAAGAACTTCCAAAAGAATCACCAAATAAAAAAGAGGAAGCATTCTACAAACTGCATGATGAAATAAAAGAAAAGGCAGCAGAAGTTTTTACAGGAGAACTAAGCAACTATATTGATAATGTTCGCAGAGCACACGAACAAACTATTGATATTACAAATCCTGATGCACTATTAAACAAAGGTTGGGCAACAGACAGCAAACAGAAAGCAGAAAATTTATTGGCTGATTTCAAAGCATGGATTGAACAACACAAAGATGAAATTATAGCATTGCAGATTTTTTATTCACAACCTTTCCGCAGACGTGAACTCACTTACAAAATGATTCAGCAGGTTCTTGAAAAATTGAAATTAGAAAAACCTTTGCTTGCTCCTATCCAAGTGTGGCGGGCTTATGAGCAATTAGAAAAAGTTACAGGCAGTCCGAAAACAGAATTGATTGCTTTGGTTTCTTTACTTAGAAGAATTACAGACATTGACACAGCACTAACAAGTTATGATAAAACAGTTGACAGAAATTTTCAGCAATGGATATTAAAAAAGAATGCCGGACAACACAATCTTTTTAATAAAGAACAAATGCAATGGCTCAACATGATTAAAGATCACATTGCAACAAGCATTCATTTAGATGCTGATGATTTGGACTATACTCCTTTTGATGCACAAGGTGGAAAAGGGAAAATGTTTCAGTTGTTTGGCGAAAGCATGAATGACATTATTAACGAGCTTAATGAAGTGTTGGCAGCATAATGAAACCACTCAAGAAAGGAATAAAAACGAATCACCGGTTTTTGGATGAAGCCGGTGATACTGCATTTTATGGTAAAGGAAAAAAAGCAATAATTGGCAATGAGGGAGTTTCAAACTGTTTTATGATTGGAATGGTAAAATTTAAAGAGCCCCTGCAAGGTGTTAGAGATAGAGTACAAAATTTAATGGTTGCTGATGAAGACAAAAAAAATAAGTCCACCATTGCACTAATCCCACTTTTACAGCGGGAAACGGTTTGAAGCCGACATTCATGCAGGGTGAACTCAATAACAAATGTAAAAACAAATGAATAACAATAATAAATTCAAATCAACGGTTAATAACAGAATTAGGGGAAATTTCTTATTTGATGGTTATTTAACTTCGATAGTTTTTAATCACTAAATCCAATAACCCCTAAAAATAGTAATTCAGAAAAAATGAATAATATGATTGATGAATTAAACGAAGTGTTAGCAGCATAAAAAATGACCGAAAAAGAATTAAATAAAATCATTGCCCGACTTTTAAAACTCCCCAAAGAATGTGAGTGGATAGAGTTTAAACTCAATCTTAAAACTGAAGAAGAAATTGGGAAATATATTTCTGCATTAAGCAACGGTGCTTGTTTACAAAATGAACCGTTCGGCTATTTGGTTTTTGGAATTAATGATGTAACACTATTACCGGAAGGAACAAAGTTCAAAGCAACGATGCATAAAGTTGGCAATGAAGAATTGGAACACTGGCTTTTGCAGCGGCTTTCACCGAGAATAGAAATTGCTATTTACGAAACCGTTTACAATAATAACCCAATTACACTATTTCAAATTCAGGCGGCACATAGCCAACCTACTTGCTTTTCTCAACATGATTATATAAGAATTGGAAGTATTACCAGGTCATTAAAGGATTTTCCAGAGAAGGAAAAAAAGATATGGATAAATGGACCAAAACAAATTTTTGAAAAAGGAATTGCATTACAGGTAGAATCAAATGCAGATGTAATTGCCATGCTTGATACCCAATGCTATTTTGACTTGTCAAAAATTCCATACCCGTCAAACCGTGAGGCTGTAATTGAAAAGTTTATAAGCGAAAAATTTATTAACCCAACACAGAATGGTTATGCTATAACAAATTTAGGAGCCTTGCTCTTTGCAAAAAATATTAGAGATTTTGATGCGGTAAAACGCAAGGCTGTACGAGTAATACAATATGCCGGAAAAGATAAATTGAAAACCATTAAAGAGCATGAAGGCAAATTTGGTTATGCAGTGGGCTTTGAGGGAATGATAAAATACATCAACGACCTTTTACCTACCAACGAAATTTTAGGACAAGCTTTTAGAGACACCGTAACCATGTATCCCGAAATTGCCATTCGTGAATTGGTTGCCAACGCTATCATACATCAGGATTTTGAGGAAGGAGGAACTAGTCCGGTTGTTGAAATATTTTCTGACCGTATTGAAATTTTAAATCCAGGATTACCTTTAATTACTCCCAATAGATTTATTGACGAATATCAAAGCCGCAACGAAGATTTGGCTGCCATGATGCGAAGATTTGGTGTTTGTGAAGAACGAGGAAGTGGGATTGATAAAGTAGTGGCACACATTGAAATTTTTCAGTTGCCGGCTTATGATGTACAAATACAGGAGAAACATACCAAGGTTATTTTATATGCTTATCAAAAATTTGCCGACATGGATAAGAAAGACAGAATAAGAGCTTGCTACCAACATGCTTGTTTAAAATTTGTAACCAACGAAATTATGACCAACCAAAGTTTGAGGCAGCGGTTTAAAATTGCTGATGAAAATGCTGCAATGGTTTCAAGAATTATTAAAGACACTTTTGATGCAGGATTGATTAAGGAAGTTGACCCTGATAATACATCCCGAAAGTTTGTAAAATACATTCCCATTTGGGCTTAATCTTATTTGACTGGAAAAACCCAATTAACTCAAAAATGACTCTAAACACTTGGTTTTCAATGCTTCCTTTATTTGACGGTTATTTGACTGAAAGCAAAAGTTTTCAACAATTGGAGGGTTTGGCTTATTTGACTGCAAACCCGAAAATGACCACAAAATTTTTTAAACCCTTGACCAACAGGCGATAACTTATTTGATGGTTATTTGACTGAACACAAAAAATGATTGACAAAAACGAAATACCAAAAAGTTGGGAGATAATTAAAGTATCAGAAGCTGGTGAACTTTTGAGAGGCGTTAATTACAAGAAGGAAAATTCAAGCAGTCAATCACAAGAAAATTATCTTCCGGTTCTTCGTGCAAACAATATTCAAAATGGAGAATTAAATTTTGAAGATTTAGTTTTTGTAAGCAAGAAATATGTTGCAGCAAAACAGTTAGTGAAGAAAGGAGATATTGTTTTTGCGATGTCAAGCGGCAGCAAACATCTTGTTGGGAAGTCAGCGAAGGCGAAAGAAAATTTCAATGGTAGCTTTGGTGCCTTTTGTGCAGTGTTTAGACCAAATGAATATTTCAACAAAGATTTTGTTGCTTGCTTTTTTCAAAGCCCTTACTACAAAAAATTAATTAGTGCAATTGCAAAGGGAACAAACATCAACAATTTAAAGCGAGAACACATTCTTGATTTAGATTTTCCTGTTCCCCCTTCAAAAGAACAAGAAAGAATATTTTCAAAACTTGAAGAACTTTTCTCCGACCTTGATAAAGGAATTGAAAGTTTAGAAAAAGCACAGAAGCAATTAAAAGTTTATAGACAAGCAGTTTTGAAATGGGCTTTTGAAGGAAGGTTGACAAATGAGAAAATTGTTGATGGTGAATTGCCTATTGGATGGATTAAAAGTAATCTTGGAATGCTTAAAGAATTTTCACTTTATGGACCAAGGTTTTCAAGTCAGGATTATTCTGAAACTGGTGTAGCAATTTTAAGGACAACTGACATTAGTGAAAACGGAAAAGTTGATTGGGTAAATGCTCCAAAACTCAATTTAACAGAACCCGAGTATCAAAAATATAAATTGATTAAAGATGATTTGCTAATTACAAGAACGGGTAGTATAGGAACTGCATCAATATTCAATGATGATAAGAGAGCAATTGCAGGAGCATTTTTAATTTATTATCGTTTAAAAAAACCTTTCAACATTCAATTCATTTTTCATTTCATCAAATCTCATACAGCACAAAAACACTTTAAGAAATTTAGTTCAGGTGTTGGAAGACCAAATCTCAATGTTCCAAATATTGAATTACTTGAAATCCCAATTCCGCCACTTGATAAGCAAAATGAAATAGTGAAAGAAATAGAAAGCCGTTTGAGTGTTTGCGATAAGATTGAAGAAACAATTGAAAACAGTTTGTTGCAAGCGGAAGCATTGCGATTAAGCATTATCAAAAAAGCTTTTGAAGGAAAGTTGGTAAAGCAAAACCCGAAAGACGAACCTGCAACAAAACTTTTGGAGAGAATGAGAGCGGAGAAAAAAAAGAATGAGATGGAAAAGAAAACTAAATTGAAATTAGAAAAAGTATACGATGGAAATTTTTAGATTAAAAACTTTAAGAATTAAGGACAATGATATTTTTCAAAAGGAAATAGAGTTCAATCTTTCACAGGTGTCAGACAGCTTTTCCGTTAATGCACCTTACTTAACTTTAATCCTAGGTGCAAATGGGACAGGAAAAAGCAATTTGCTTAAATTCATCATTGATGTATTCAGATTGGCGTATGACAAGTTGAATGAAATAGTAAGTATTACATACCCTAATGGAAAGTATTATTTGGAATATCAACTTGGAAATTCAAACTACATTATATTGAATACGCTTGGTTGGGAATACGCAAACGAACCACCCAAATATTTGCGAGATAAAAAAAGTGAAAAGGGAATTCGGTTCTTTAAAGACGGTAAAGAAATTCCTGATTCGAAAATTAAAATTCCTGATTCTATTTTGGCATTATCAATTATGCTTACCGATAAGTATTTATTCCTGCGGAATCCTTCAAACTATTCTATTTACAAATACCTTGGAGTAAGAAGAGACAGTAATACAGCAGGAACAAGGTCTTTAATCGGAAAAACTATAGAAAATGTATTCGCTGCATCTGAAAGAAAAGAATTTATAGATAGCTTAAGTGAAATGCTTTCTTTTCTTGAATTAGAAAATGATTTTCGTATTAGCTATTCACCAAAATACAAGCAACATTTTTTCCTTCCAGACTTAACATTAACAAAGTTTGAGAATTTTTTCCTTGATAATAAAAAATATTTGCCGAATAGAACAACTGAACCTTGGAGTGTTTCCGCTTTCAAACAACTGAAAAAGACTGAACCTGAAATTATTCCTCAGCTAGTTGAACTCTTAAAATACTTGTCAGGAAAACTTGAAAATTTAGAAAATTCACGAGCGCAATATTTTGAGTTCAACATTTTTGACATTCAACCCGGATTCAAAAAATTATTTACGCTTCTTCCATACTTGCATGGACTGAATATTATTTCTTACCCCGAAATCACTTTAAAGAAAAGCAGATATTACGGAATTGGAGAAAGCAGTTCAGGAGAATATCATTTTATTTCAACTATTGTTGGATTATTAGCCACTATCAAGGACAACTCCATTGTTTTGATTGATGAACCCGAAATCAGTTTGCATCCGAATTGGCAAATGAAATATATTGCATTCTTAAATAAGGTTTTTAAGAAATACAATTCAGTACACTTCGTAATTTGTTCTCACTCTCATTTTTTGGTTTCTGATTTAAAACCTGAAAACTCAACAATCATTTCATTGAAACTTGATGAAGAAATTTCAGCAACAACAATCGATGCAAATACTTATGGCTGGTCTGCAGAAGAAGTTTTGTATTCTGTTTTCAATGTAAGGTCAACAAGAAATTCATTCCTTGAATACGACTTGACAAAATTGGTAACATTGGTAAATAGGAACTCCAAAGAGTATGGTGAAATAAAGAGAATCATAGAAAAAATATCTACTCTTGTTTTAAGCGAGAGCGACCCATTAAAAATCTTAAAAGAGAAAGCAGAAAAATATTTAGAGAAGAATAATGCTTAACATTTTGACACGAATATCAATTTCACATAGAAGCCGAAGCTTTATTAATACTTTGCGTTTAAGGCAAGGCGGAAATTTTACATCTTCATCTTGGGGATTGATTCGTAAATCTGTAAAGAACGAGGTATCAAAAAAGCTATTCGCAAATCAAGGATTCAAGTGCGTTTATTGTGAAAGATATTTAATTGGACATGAGCCGGAGATAGATCACTTTGCACACAAGGGTGAATATCCTCAATTTACATTTATCCCTATTAACCTTTTTTACACTTGTAGCTTTTGTAATTCTTCAGGTAGAAAAGGACAACAGAATACAATAAATGTTTTAATGGAAAATTATAATCAATGCACCTTTTCCATAGTACATCCTTTCTACAATGTTCCGAATAATGAAATAGTATTCACAGACGCTGAAAGGATTTATCTTGACTTACCAAACTGCACACCATTAGGAATAGCGACGATTAATTTTTTTAAATGGGATGATTACCATTATTCACATATCCGTGCAATAATTTTAACTAATGAAAGATTAAAGCCATTAACATCGGTAGACGAAATGCAATTAATTCAAAAAGCAATATCATATAAAATATGAACAACAGCACATCAGCAATAGTCAGCAAAGTTTGGAGTTTCTGTAATCCGCTAAGAGATATTGGAGTTGGCTATGGAGATTATTTGGAGCAACTCACGTACTTGTTGTTTCTGAAAATGGCTGATGAATTCAGCAAGCCGCCTTACAGTCGTCAGCTTCCAATTCCAAAAGAATATAATTGGGAAAGTTTGACTTCAAAGCGAGGTGATGCTTTAGAACTTCACTATTCAAAATTGCTTGGTGAGTTGTCAAAACAAAAAGGAATCTTAGGACAAATTTTTGTGCAGAGCCAAAACAAAATCAAAGAGCCAGCCATGCTTTATAAAATCATTGACATGATTGATAAAGAACAGTGGGCAACTTTGGGTGCAGACATTAAAGGAACAATTTACGAAGGGCTGCTAGAGAAAAATGCAGAGGACACCAAAAGCGGAGCAGGACAGTACTTCACACCACGGGCTTTGATTCGTGCAATGGTGGAATGTGTGCAACCGGCACCAATGAAAACAATTGCAGACCCGGCATGTGGCACAGGAGGATTTTTTCTTGCTGCTTATGATTACATCGCAAATAAAAATCTGGATAAAGTGCAAAAAAAGTTTTTGAAGTTCGAAACTTTTCATGGGAATGAAATTGTTGCGGGCACAAGACGAATGTGTTTGATGAATATGTTTCTGCACAACATTGGCGACATTGATAGTGATAATATAATTTCACCTGCCGATGCTTTGGTTGCTGATACAGGTTTACGAGTTGATTATATTTTAGCCAACCCACCTTTCGGAAGAAAGAGCAGCATGACTGCAACAAACGAAGAAGGCGAACAGGAAACTGATGAATTAACTTACAACCGTCAGGACTTTTGGGAAACATCAAGCAACAAGCAATTGAATTTTGTGCAACATATCAGAACCATGTTGAAGTCAACAGGACAAGCAGCAGTTGTTGTTCCCGACAATGTTTTGTTTGAAGGCGGTGCAGGTGAAACAGTTCGTAAAAAATTAATGGAGACAACAGAGTTGCACACCATACTCCGTTTACCGACAGGAATTTTTTACAAGCAAGGAGTAAAAGCGAATGTGATTTTCTTTGACAACAAACCAGCAGCAAAAAAAGCATGGACAAAAGAAATTTGGATTTATGATTTCAGAACCAACATTCATTTCACACTGAAAAAAAATCCGTTGAAGTTGGAAGACTTGAAAGATTTTATCACTTGCTACAATCCTAACAACCGACACAAACGCAAAGAAATTTATAATACTGAAACAAACACCGAGGGCAGATGGAGAAAATTTTCTTACGAAGAAATTATTGCAAGAGATAAAACTTCGCTTGACATAAGTTGGCTCAAAGACAATTCACTTGCAGACCTTGATAATCTTCCCGACCCTGATGTTTTAGCAGGAGACATTATTGAAAACTTAGAAGCAGGTTTGGAAAGTTTCAGAGAAATAATGTTGACAATAAATAGAAAAGAATAAAATCAGAATACAAAAATATTTTTCTTTCTCCTTCCCTCCATGTTCCCCCACCGTCCAGGCAGGTTCCTCAAAACGTAGCCTTGTGTGTTTGGCTTTGAGACCCTGCGTTGATTGATTGTCTGAACTATGATTAGAATGAATTCATGAAGACTAGGCGTAAAAAATAACCATCATTAAAATTAATACCACATCAAACAATCAATTAAATCACAGTTCCGACATTTAATTTATGTATTGTTATTTCTTTCTCAGCAGGTTTGTAAAATAATCCCCTTATACAATTATCTACTGTATCATCTTAACGGATATTCCAAACCTGCGGCATCTTCTTCACTGTATTTTAAAGCAAGTTCTTCCATATAATGGCGATACCCTTTATTGATATATTCATAAGGCAAACCGAAACGCAATATTTCTTCTACACGAAAACTTTCGTTTTCCCAGATATGATATGCATCTCTGATGTAGCGAGCATAAATTATCCAGGAATCGGGATCCATATTCATAAGCCAGGGGCATGTCTCAAATAACACGGGTTGCACAATATCGTAAAACTGTTTCATGCGTTCTTGCCGGAAATTATGAATGCGTTCTATTTCAATGTTTTCCTCCTGCATCATTTTTTCAAATTCCGCATCATTATATGATCTATAAATATCTCTATCGCCAAGTGTAATTAATTTCGCTTTCTCCGGCGAACCATAAAATTTTTTTATCTCTTCGAAGTAGGTATATTTTTCCCGAAGATTTATCTTCAGTCGCATATCTTCTTCTGTATGCATTGCAAAGCAATACATGTCGTATGCAACACAATTATGAATATCTGTACAATATTCTTTAAAGATAGGATGCGTGTGGCCTTGCATAAAAGGATATTGCGAAAGCATTAACTCTTGTAGTTTGGGATACAAAGTATCTCTGAAATAATGTAAAACTTCACCAAAATATAAAACACGGCCAGCACGATCTAAAAGATCCAATAGTTTTTTTGGCAGTCCCGGCGGTAGATTATCCATCCGATCATAGTTTTTCATTTAATAAAATTATATGTAGATTCTCTTTCAGCCAAATTTTTTCTTTCCTTCCTACCATGTTCCCTAACCATTCAAGCAACTTCCTCAAAACAAAGCCTTTTGTGTTAGCCTTTGAGAACCTGCGTTGGTTAATTGTCTGAACTATGATTAGAATAATTTTATGAAAACTATGATTAAAAAATTCATAGCCCATCAAACAATAAAATAATTCATAGTTCAGATAATTTACGAAAGCTAATAAATTTCTATCTCAGCAACTTCCTCAAATAATAACCTAGTGTGTTTGCCATTTTGAATTTGCTATAGTACAACATCATTTTACACTTCTCTAAATTTTAAAATATGTATATTCACTTTATTGCTTGGGCTGATATCACTGAGGTAAATACACTTCCATGTACTTCAATAATATGAACCACTTAATAAAAATAACTGCTGAAAAATCTTTGCATCCACTTATCGAACTCAATACAAAAAATAAAGAAAGCAGTGGTATTTGAAAATCAATTTTTAGTAATTTGTAGTTTCGTTTTTATACGAGTTGTGCGTAACTAATGGAGACACTGCTATATCCCCAACAGTTGTGCAATAAATGAACTGTAAAAAAATACCTTTGTAACTTGAATCATCACACCAATCATTACCTACATTTTAAGTGTAGGTGCATTAATTCAATAAGCAAAAAATACAATCAATGAAAATCTATATAAAAAATATGGCTTGTGAAAGTTGCAAAGTCGTTGTTAAAGAAGCTTTAGAAGAACTTGACATATCGCCGGTAAAAGTAGAATTGGGAGAAATAGAAACTAAGGAAGATATTTCTGATGAGAAAAAGATGAAATTAAATATTAAAATTAAAAAAGTTGGATTGGAATTATTAGAAAAAAAGCAAGGGGCGTTAATTGAGAAAATCAGAAAAGTGATAGTAGATTATGTTTACAAATCAGATGAAAAACCTAAAGTTAAGTTCTCTGTTTTATTAAGCAAAGAATTAGATTATAGTTATACATACTTGGCTAACTTCTTTTCGGAAGTGGAAGCAACTACTATTGAACAATATGTTATTGCATTGAAAATTGAACGGATAAAAGAGTTAATTATATTTGGTGAACATACTCTTTCAGAAATTGCTTACAAACTACATTACAGCAGCGTAGCACATTTATCAGCGCAGTTTAAAAAGATTACAGGGTTGACTCCATCACATTTTAAAGCATTAAAAGAAAAAAGAAGAATCACCATTCAGAACATTTAATCTTTTTCTGTTCCCACAGTTTTCAGCAGGAAACTTTGCGGCTTACTTACAATCATACTGAAAAATCAAATGCATCCATAGTACTTAAAAGCGTAACAGTATAGCTGCTTACTTTATCGGATTTATATTGCAAAGCTGAACTGTATTTATAATCTGAAGAATGGTTAACTAAATTCTATTTCGCTCTGATTGGATTAGTGTGTATATAATTGAATTGTTAAAGAGTAAAAGCATTACTAAAACATTTTTTGCAATCGAATGAAGATTCAAATACTTGATGCTTTTTATTCATACTTTTTTGCGTAGTATTTACACCTGATTCCAATTTAAAAAGTATTTGTGTGTTCACCCGTTCAGTGAGAAGTTTTACAATATTATATGCCATAAATCTTTTACCTGTTCCTATATACTGGTTCACGGATATATTAGCATTTGTAAAATAAATTAAGCATCAATATGATAAGGCAATATCAAATAGATGTAACCACTTAAAACAAGTAATAGTTATGAAAAATATCTCAGGTACTTTTACTATTTGATGTCTCACTGTCATGAATAAAAAAATATGCAAAAACCACAAAGTCGCCTGCGGAAGATTGTACGGGAACAAAAAAATAAATCAGATTATATAAAAAACTAAAGATTAAATTTGGGCATGGAATTAAAAATGAACCTTAAGATACTAAAAAAACACCCTCTTCATTATGAAAAACAAAATACTTGCCATCACGATTTTATTCAACACTTTTTTTTGTGTTAGGGCCTTTGCTCAAATTACTTTAATATCCACTCTTAATCCTGCATCCACAGGCGATGTTTGCGGTCTGGCTTATGATGCGGATTCCGCATTCCTATGGTCTTATGGCTGCAATGCTCTCGAAATTCAGAGCTATGATACGTTAGGCAATTTGGTAATTTCATTTCCACTACCAGGCGGAGGTGCAAATGATGTTGATCTTGAATTTGCTCCAGAACCATTTAAAATTAATGGAATTGAATATCCAAAAGGTCAATTGCTTTTAATCAATGGTGAAGTAGGTGCAGCTGAAATTTATGTAATTGATAATCTAACTGGCGAGGCTTTGGATACTCTGATTACAGCATTTGGTGCAAGTCATGTGGTGGGTGGTGCTTATCATCATATCCGTAAAACTTTTTTTCTTGTTCAAGATAATGTTCCATCAGGAAATCAAGCCAACAGAATTGCAGAAATTGATCTTAACACTGGCGATACAATTCAATCCTTTAGCATACCAGAAGCAACAAACAATTATGAAGTGTCTTATGGTGATATAGATATTGGCCCAACAGGAAATATATTTGTTGTTAGTAGTATTCGTGATAGTATGGTCGAGTTTACACCAACAGGTAGTTTGGTGCAAATGCATGGCTTGCCTGCAACAGTGGGTAATTTAAGCAGCATAGCTATTGATTGCTTTTCAGGCGAGGCATGGGTGGGTGATAAATCAACAGGCAATTTATATCGCCTTGGTAATTTCCCTTTTGGAGGCTCTCCATGTTCTACTGTAGTAGATATTGATGAAATTAAACCTCAGTCATTTTATTTATCAGATGTATTTCCAAATCCTTTCAACTCAGAATTTAGTTTTTCAATGCATTTTAATCAGACCGAAAAAATAAATATATCCATTTACAATTTGATGGGAGTAGAAGTAAAACAGATATTTGAAGGAACAATTTCACAGGGAAAAAAAGATTTTAGTGTTCAGGAAAATACACTTGCTAATGGCGTGTATATTCTATCTGTTCAAACAGAAGAATTTGCAATTTCCAAACGCATTGTTTGTATAGAATAATCCTATTCAAATAATTTACTTTCGATTTTTTTTATTTTTCCGTTTCCTCAAATTACGGTCTTGTGCGTATGGCTTTTATAACCTGCGTTGATTGATTGTCTGCACTATGATTAGAATGATTTCATGAAAGCTATGATTAATAAAATCATAGCTTTAAATTCATAGCCCATCCAACAATCAATTAAATCATAGTTCAGAAATTTTACGGTAATATTAAATATTTACATTTCAGCGTATTCATCAAAACCAGAAAAAAAATGAATTGTGTTTGGCGAGTTCATAAAATTCTTCGCAACGATTTTACCAATGGAATGAATAGCTATTTATAAAATTCGTGAATGCTGTGCAATCAAGAATTAATTTATCAGCATCATTGAAAAATGAAATTCAAAAATATTTTTTCTTTTACAAACACGATATAAATGCTGATTTAAATTCAATATTTTAATCGGTTAGAGTTTAGTAGTTTTAAACGTTAACGATAGTTGAATGTCGAATAGAAATAGTAGTATAATGTAATGTTTTAACAACAACAAAATAAAATAGAAATGGATAAAATAATAAATTTTTTAGCTAATAGTCAATCTCAGTTTATTAACCTGGCTAGAATATCAATATTTATTGTAATGGCCTGGATTGGAGGCCTCAAAGCCTTTCAATATGAAGCAGATGGGATTGTGCCATTTGTTGCTAATAGTCCGTTGATGTCTTTTTTTTAAAATAAGCGTGGACCGG
This sequence comes from Bacteroidota bacterium, assembly GCA_016715425.1. Taxonomy (NCBI): domain Bacteria; kingdom Pseudomonadati; phylum Bacteroidota; species Bacteroidota bacterium. The sequence goes on along the minus strand of JADKAC010000005.1, from coordinate 570,137 downwards.
AATATAAGGATTATAAAAATCCGGAAGGAAAAACTGTAAATAAAAATATTGAATGGCATAAAGAAAATGGAACATACAAATTTGCGTACGGTTTAGGGACGGTAATTGTTATAATTGGCCTATCCACTTTATCAGGTATTTGGTTTAATAAAATTGGACTCATTGGAGGATTACTGACGTTTGGAATGTCGCTGGTAACACTGACATTTTTAATTACAACACCAGAAGTATATGTTCCTAATCTTGGCGGAGATTTCGCAACCCCACAATATGGATTTCCTTTTTTATCGGGCGCCGGAAGATTGGTTTTAAAAGATGTAATAATGATGGCTGCCGGATTAATATGCGCATCTGACAGTGCGAAGCGACTTCAAAAAAATTAGAAAATAACTGCTTCAAATAATAACTATTAATTCAGTTCAACATCTTCATTAAAATTGATAATGTATCATACAATTCAATAGATCATAGTTCAGATGAATTGATTTGCTACCTTTAATTTGCAATTAGAATTTTAAATGGACAGGTCTTGTAGCAAATATAAAAGCAACATAATTCCCACATCTTTCCTAAATTCAGAATCAATTTTAAGGCATGAAAATTTTAGTAATCGAAGACGAGCAACAATTGCTTAATAATATCAAAGAGTCGCTGGAAAAAGAAAAATTTTTGGTAGAAACTGCCACTGATTTTCATAGTGCTATTGATAAAGTATTCATACATGATTACGATTGTATTTTATTAGATATAATGTTACCCAATGGCAGTGGATTGGATATTCTCAATGAGATTAAAAAGGCAGGTAAAAGTGAAAATGTCATTATTATTTCTGCTAAAGATTCGCTTGACGATAAATTAAAAGGATTAGAAATGGGCGCAGATGATTATCTCACCAAACCTTTTCATTTAGCTGAACTTAATGCAAGAATAAAAGCTGTTGTGCGAAGAAAAGATCTCAGTGGTAAAAACACTATTGAATTAGCCAACACCATATTAGACCTTGATGAGAGACAGTTTCTCGTAAATAAAAAAGTCTTTCTTCTCAACCGAAAGGAGTTTGATATTCTAAATTATTTCATGGTAAATAAAAATCGCTTGATAACTAAAACTGCAATTGCTGAACACGTTTGGGGGGACAACACCGACCAAGCTGACAATCTGGATTTTGTTTACTATCAAATTAAAAATTTGCGAAAAAAATTGATAGAATCAAATGCCGAAATCGAAATAGAATCTATATATGGCATTGGCTATAAACTTGTTGAAAAATGAAATTACTCAATAAGTCCATACAATATTTATCCGTTTCCATTTTAGGTATTATTACTGTTTGGTCAATAATATTTTACGTAAATATGCTCGACGATATAAAAGGTAAAATGGATGAAGGGTTGGAAAACTACAAACGTATTATTATTCAAAATGCAAAGAAAGATTCAAGCATTTTAACAAAAAATTATTTTGATGAAAGTTTTTTCACCATTCAAAAGATTAATAAACAGGAAGCTATTTCCAGAAAAGATATATATCTCGACACTACATTTTTAATGCAAGATGCAGATGATGACGAGCTCGAATCCGAGCCGGTAAGAATGCTTATAAGTTCCTTTGAGATAGATGGGCAATATTACAAACTGAAAGTAGCCAACTCAATGGTTGACGAAGACGATCTTATTGAAAATCTGCTTCGGGATGTGATATGGCTTTATGTTATCCTGATTACCGGAATTATTTTTATTAATAATGTTGTATTAAGAAGGTTATGGAAACCTTTTTATGAATTTTTAAATCAGGTAAAAAACTTTCGTCTTGGTAGTGCGCAAAAGCTTCCGAATGCACAAACCAACATCAGAGAGTTTACAGATTTACAAAATGCAGTTAACACACTTTTGGAACATAATATCAATGCATTTGAGCAGCAAAAACAATTTATAGGTAACGCTTCCCACGAATTGCAAACACCTTTAGCTATTGCTACCAACAAATTAGAATTACTTTTAGAGAACAACGATTTAAAGAGTGAGTATGCTGAAAACATTGCTGAGGTCTATCAGATAATTCAGCGATTGGTTCGTTTAAATAAATCGCTATTGCTTTTGACTAAAATTGAAAATAAACAGTTTTTGGAAAACCAAACTGTTTCTATAAATAAAATTGTGCGAAATTGTGTAGATGATCTGGAAGATATAACCGATTATAAACATATTGGAATTGCTATTGATGAAACATCAGAATTGAAAACTGAAATGGATGTTTCACTTGCTAATATCATGATTTCAAATCTGATTAAAAATGCTGCTTTTCACAATATAGAAAATGGAAAAATTGAAATTTATATTTCAAATACTTCACTAAAAATATTCAATACAGGAAAAAATATGATGCTTGATGAAAAGCAAATTTTCACACGATTTTACAAATCTGATTCTAAAATAAACAATACAGGTCTTGGGTTAGCCATTGCAAAAGCAATTGCGGATTTATATGGAATTACAATCCGTTATCATTTTGAAAATTCACTACATTGTTTTGAAGTTACTTTTGTTTCAAAATAACAGTGAATAAATTTTGTAATTCCCAATTCTTTCCAAATTCAGCTTATTACTTTGCACTATAAACTTAAAAAAATATACAAAATGAAAAAGAAAATTTTAATTATTGCAGCAGTAATAGGCATCACTTTTACTTCTCAAGCACAAGACATTTTACAAAGCCAAATTCCATCGGTTATTCAAAATCAATTCAACAGCCAATTTCCAAAAGCAACTGCTGTGGAATGGGAAATGGATGGTAGCTATTACAGTGTTGAATTTGAACTTACCTGGAACATTGACCATGAAGTTTGGTACAACACAGAGGGAAAAATGGTAAAGCATAAAGAAGACATATCCCCAAGTGAATTACCAAAAGTGGTAAGTGAAAGAATACAAACAGACTTTAGTGGTTACTCTATTGATGATTTGGAACGCATCACTGATAATGGCGAAGTTGTTTATAAAATGGAGCTAAACCACATAATGCAACAAGATTGGGATGTAGTAATAGATGCCAACGGAAAGGTGTTAAACAAAATGGCTGATTAATTAATTTACAGACATTATCTCCTGATGAAGTCTTCAGTTCTGACAAAAATTTCTATCGGTCGGCATCTCACCGACCGATACATTTTCAGCCATCAACTTCTTAAACAAAATATAATCATTATGAAAAATTCAAAAAGAGTATTATTCATGACATTAGTAGTGTTCATTTTTACAGCACTTGGTTGTGAAAAGGAGGGAATAATTAATGAAAATAAATTACCTACCGATATTAAAATGTATTTAGAAACACATTTCCCATCTTGTAGTACTATAAGAATTATAAAGGATGAAGAAAATAAAGAATTAACCTACGACATAACATTGGATTGTGGTATCAACATTGAATTTAATGGCAATAATGAAGTTATTGATATTGATGGAATTTCTCAACTACCAAACTCAGTTATACCAGGCAACATTCTAGATTATACATTAATCGAATATCCGAATGACTTTATAATTGGTTGGGAACTGGAAGGAATTAATCAGCAAATTGAATTGAATACTACTTTAGTTCTTGAGTTTGATTCAAATGGAAATTTTCTAAGAATTGTTGACTAAATAAGTCTTACACAAACCATCAAATTTTAATTTGATTTGACCTAAGTAATTTAAGCTTTATGGCCTAAGTGGAAGAGAAATAAAACCGTTTAGTTTAAACACTTACAAATCAAAACGAATATCCCACATGCACAGAGCCACGCAACACAGAAGATGCATCATTATCATACCTTGAATAAACAGGTATATCTGCATTACAACCAATATTAAAATCACCTGCATTAAAATCCAATCCGAGCGTAGCATAAATATTTACTCCACTGGTACCATGTTGATTATAACCATAGAATTCATCGTAATTAATAAACTCCGCAATTGTTCCGACTAATGGTGTAAAAGAATTTTTACCTGCATCCATTCTATAAGTTACTAATGCAGTTGCAATATTCTGATTTCCGAATTTATAATTATTGCTGTTTTCAGTATTGTACTTAAATAAATAATTAGCAAATACCCCCACATTATTTTTGAAATAAGAAAAACGTAATCCTGTCAAAACATCCCAACTCCCCGACCCTGCCGACATTGCCGGTGGTACATCTTCTTCACGATATGTGCTATAAAATTTTCCTGTTGGCATTTCCACTCCGGCTTTCACATATAAATTCCAATTGGCCTTGGATGAATCATTACTACCAAAAATTTTAATATGATTCAACCAACCAATATCAGCTAAGTCATTCACATCGAAAGGATCGGAATCCGCAAGATGATAACTGTTGAATACATAAGGAACATACGCCTGCATATCCCAACGTCCTTTAATTATTTGTGCACTTCCGGTTAGCATAGTACTTATATATTTTGAATAAATATCAGCACCGGTAAATTCATCAAGGGTATGCATACCACTGTAAGTACCCTGCAGACTTAAAAAATTTGAGCCTGTATAATTCAGCAATCCGGTGTAGTTAAGTGAAGTTTGACAACCACACATATTACATGCACGGGATTGAAATACCGTTAGCAACACAATGGCTGCTAACGGTATTATTTTTTTCACATATTCCATTATTATGGATTAATTGTAAAATGAACTGTTTTTGAATCCGCATCCAATGCAGTTTCATCCATTCCCCAACTGGATGCTCTTACAATACAGTTGGATATTTCAGTAACTATTGGCTCAACGTGATCATGAAATTGAAACAGGTTTTGTGTATGCGGCATATCTAAATAATACAAAATCGTATCTCCGGTGGTTTCATTTAAAGCTAAGACTTCTACATTATGTATTGTGCCTACCACTTCAACATCCACTTCAATATGTAATTCTTCACCGCTATTCATTACCATCCCTTCATCAGGTTCAATAATAGTGATTCTTGCATCGTAATTGGGATCTGGGGTATCATCTACTTTTTCATCACAGGCACTCAATGAGAATACCATTGCCGTAGCTATAAATACTATAAATTTATTTTTCATTTTTTCAGTTTAGTTATTAATAAAAATTGCGTGTGTACTTGAGTACTTAACTAAACTGATTGCGGAGGAGGAATAATTAATTCGGGATAAAAATCTTTTGGAATTATTGTTTCAAAATTGAGAAATGAAATTAATGTTTCAGATCTAAAAAATGGTTTTACTAAATCTGTTGTAAGATGCGCAGGTACTTCATATATTTGTGTTGTAACCGGTGTAGATGTGGGGTTAGTATTTTGTCCATCAGTATGTTGATTCAACTGTTCCATCAAATAACATTTTCCATCACAGGTGGAATCTTTTACATATCGGTTTACACAAATATTATTACTGATATAAGTTTTGTTGAGAGTATAAGAACAATTCAAAATGGACGGATAGCTGATTGCTATAAGATAAAGGATAATAAAACCAAATGCTGTAGCTTGCCTGATTTGCATCTCGATACAAAGTTAATCTAAAAAGAAGTCTATGTAATGACAAATCTCACTATTGCAGGTGCATCATTGACATAGACAACACGATATATCTACAAATTCATACTTGGAAAAGTTTATGAAGCAAAAGAAAATTACTTCATGATATATTTGAACTGTTTAGGAATTAAATCCTGTGTGAGTAGTTAATTGACATTTTTGAAAGAAGAAAACAAAAATTTAATTTTTGCAAAAAATCCCGGAACAAATCGCAGATAAATTAAAACTGTTTTATTGTACTGTTTGCGAAATCTCTTATACCAGGAATGATTCATATTTTCATTCTTACTCCAATGCATCATATTCTTCCACAGTTGCAAACGATTGCGATAAAAATATTCTTTGCCGGACGTAATGCGATTATTACCATGCACTCTGCGCACTGCAATCGGTGCAATATTATCGGCAGAATATAATCGGGATGTAATTGCAAGTTTTAAAATAAATTCTGTGTCCTGACTAAGTCGTAAATTACTAAACCCTCCTACTCTTTCAATCACTGATTTTTTAATTGTTAGTGTATCAATACTAAACCAACCTTGATTTCCAAGTGGCGACATTTGCAGTGCAAGCTGTTCCGGTGCAACATCACTATACATGTGTGTGAGCGTATGAGAAAATCTGGATTTCCATTGTTGTTCATCTTCCGCAGTTTGAAATTGAATTCCCAAACAACCATACACTCCATCCGCATCAGAATGTAATTCAAATATTTTTTCAGTGTTGTCAAAACGATTCGGTAAATACAAATCATCTGCATCTAAAAAAGCGATGAAAGGAAAAGATGCATTTGCAATTCCTAAATTTCTTGCAGCACCGGCACCATGATTTTTTTTATCTGTATGCTGCAAAAATTTTATTTTAGAATTTATGTTTGCTAATTGTAAACATATTTCTGCGGAGGTATCTGTAGAACCATCATCAATCAAAATTATTTCTTCAACCTGTGTTTGTTGTAAAGCAGAATGCACTGCTTCAGCCACAAAAGCTTCGGCATTATAAACAGGAATGATTACAGAAATCTGCATTATACATCTACATTAATAATCAATGTACCTCGCAAGGTTTGAATATATTGCTGTTGAAATTTGGGAAATTCTTTTTGCCAATGTTGTGCAGTGATAATCATATCCGGGCGACCTGCATCATCGGCAAGAATAACTGCATGTTCGGCTGCATACTGTATGAGCAAAGGCAATGCAGGATAGCGGCTCAGCACTCCCACTTTTTCAGGAGGACCATCAATTAATAATAAATCAAACTGTTCTTTTGGAAGCATATCCGCATTATACCAATTATAAGTTTTTTTATTTATCACTTGTTCTGTAATTGGCGCATGCACAAATTGAATATAAGATTCCAATCCATTTAATGTTGCAAAATAGCGGCACTGTTCCAGATATTCTTTATCGCCATCTACAGAAATAATTTTTCCCTGCAATCCATTTTGTTTTAAATATGCTGCTGCAATTAGTGTAGTTCTTCCACATCCTAATTCTAAAATTGTTTTAGGTTTTCTGGTTTGAATTGTTTTGATTAAAATAAATGCAAAATCTGGTGCAATAGTAAAGGAAGTAATTAATGGTAAATGTAATTGCAAGGGATAGGTAGCATAAAATAAATTCCATCCATCTGAAATTGCTACGGTTTCATTTTTCTTTTCAATTATAATATCCTGCAAATTGCGGGCAGTAATCAAAATAGTAAGAAATAAAATGGCAAGGCCAAAAGCCATAAGAATAAATATTTCTCCCTTAAAAATTATTGTATTTATTACATAGGCAACCACGATTAACCCAATGAATAATAAAGTACTATAACCAATATATTTTTTATGTCTGATAGTTGCCATACCTAATTTTTTAATTTATCAATAACCGCTATCGTTTCATCCGCAACATCTTTCCATGAACGATAGGAGTAGTTATCCTCTTTTCTTTCTGCATGTTCCATAATCCATTTATACATTGCACTGATATCATTGGAAATAAAAACCTCCGGACCAGCTTCATCTTTTAAATGACCGGAAGGTGTTGCAACAACAGATAATCCATTTGCACGATATTCATAGTACTTTAATGAACTACCATAATAATCTTGATATCTGCACCAATGATGATCATCATAAAATGCCATTCCCACATCTGCTTTTGATATTATAAAAGAAATTTCTTCTCGGTTTAGCCCTTTATAAATATACACCCGTTCAATGGTTTGAAAAGTAAACTCTACATGTCTGTCGTTGCTGATAATAATTATTCCTAAATCGATACCACTAATCTTTGCAAGTGTTTCCACCATAGAAATTCCCTGCCAAGGATTTGCTGTGCCCGACCATATAGCTATCTTTTTATGTACTCTTCTGATGTCCATTACAGAAGCATATACATCTTCATCAATATTTTTAAAATTTGTACCAAAATGTTCACCACCATTTTCAATTATCACAACATTCTTTTTTCTTAGATAAGTTTTACAATAATCAGCAAGCATTTTACTAGGTGTAATAACTACATCTGCCAAACGAAAATAAAGTTTCAATCGCCTATCAATATATTTAATCCGCACATCGGAATATCCTTTGGTCACTTTCAATTCATCCGGCAATCCGTTAAGTTCAACAATAACTTTCTTACCACAAATTTTTGCAATTAAGGGTAAAAATCTTGTGTTCCCTTCCGTATGCACTCGTACATAAACAACATCAGACTGCATTATGGCTTTTAGAATATATTTAAAACGTGAAGGATAATATATACTGATGTTATCAGGTTTATCGGGAAAAGTAATTAATTGCAAACCTGCTTCAGTAAGATATTTAACCAGATAGTACCCATGAATGGAAGAACCTCCTTTAATCGGAAAATGCGATGGATAGAAAAATGCTATTTTATTTTTTTGAGCCAAGTATTTTCATTTTTTTTTGGAAAGCTCAAAAATAAGCTAATTAAACCTTTTTAAAATTCAAATAAAATTGATTCTGTTTATAAAAAATATAGTGATTGGTATTTTATGAAATTTTCACTAGAAACATTATAAATGATATGATGTTGATTTTGATTAAAGGTTAAACATAATGCAGCTTATCAGGAAAAAGGTATTGTATATGGTAAAATGTTTTACAAGTAACTTCGCTATTTTTAATCCGAAAAAAATTACTATTGATTTCCGATTTCAATACTGATGAAGAATAAAATATTACAAACAAAATTACCCGTATGAAATCCACAATCGGGCTTGCAATATCTACATTGAATGATGGCATTTTCCAAATTGATGCTTTATGTAATGCAGGTTTCGACGAAATAGTAATAGTACATCAAATTACTGCATTTGAAAAGATAGAAGAGTATAAGTTGGTTTATAAAAAATTATCCGCCCCCTATATTAAATTTATCAGCATGCAGGAAACCGGCTTATCTAAAAGCAGAAATGCCTGTATAGAAAATATCACTACAGATTATTTACTGTTATGCGATGATGATAATTTACTTACCGAAAATATTTACAGCACACTTTTGCAATCCATAGAAAAATATCCGGATGCAATTACTTTAACGGGAAAGATGCTGGATGATAAAATGCAGCCGATAAAAAATTATAGCAACAATACTTTTCTTCACAGCGTACGCACTGCCGCAAAAGTGAGTTCTTGTGAAATGCTGTTGAAACGCAATTGGATTCTACAGAATAAAATAACATTTAACGAGCAGTTTGGATTGGGTGCCACTTATCCCGGAGGTGAAGAATTTATTTTTTTGAATGATATAATTAAAGCAGGTGGAACAGCCAGATATATTCCTATAAACATTTGCATTTTAAAAACAATGAATACTTCAGGTCGCATTTATACACCTGCAATGGTTACCGCAAAAGGAGCGATGATTCGTAAAGTATATGGCTGGCAATTTTTATTTATAAATTTAGCATACACTATGCGCAAATATGGAGAGTACAAATCAAGTATGAGTGCATGGCATTTTATACATTATATTTATTTCGGCAGCATCAATTTTAAATGATATGACCGCAATTAAAGTTTCAGTAATAATTCCGGTATATAATGCAGCAATCTCTATTGCCAAAACAGTGGATAGTGTGCTATATCAAACATTGCAATCATTCGAAATAATTTTAATTAATGATGCTTCTACCGATAATTCTTTGGAAATAATTACTGCACTTGCACAACAACATGCACAAATTTCAATAATAAATTTGCAACAAAACGGAGGCCCCGGCATTGCAAGAAATGCAGGTATTAAAAAAGCGATTGGAAAATATATTGCATTCTTAGATGCAGATGATACATGGCATTCATTAAAATTAGAAAAGCAGGTGGCTTTTATGGAAGCAAATAATCATTTACTCACTTATACCTGGTACGAAACTTTGCAAACTAAAACACACAATAAAAAAATAATTTTAGCACCTGCATCGGTTACCTACAAACAATTATTAAAACACAATACAATCGGAAACTTAACTGCAATGTACAATTCAGAATCATTGGGAAAAGTATATATGCCTGAATTGCGTATGCGACAAGACTGGGGATTGTGGTTAAAAATTTTACAATCAGGAATAACAGGATATTGTTTACCCGAAATTTTAGCTACCTATCATACTTCCGAAAATTCTTTATCGGCAAACAAATGGAAAGTGGCAAAATATAACTGGCAGATTTTACGCAACTATCAGCAGCTTTCCTTGTTTGCATGTATGTGGTACTTTATTCATTTTTTGTTTTTTAAAACAAAAAAATATTTTTTCTAAACTCAATATATGGCAACTGCAACAGTTTTTGGCGCAAGCGGATTAACAGGAAGTGCTTTAACAGAATTACTGTTAAGCAATACAGCTTTCACCTCGGTAAAAGTGGTGGTGCGCAAGCCATTGAATGTGCATCATGAAAAATTACAACAGGTAGTAATTGATTTTTCACAACTACATGATTATCCGGATTTATTTTCTTCTGATCATATTTTTTGTTGTCTGGGCACCACCATGGAAAAAGAAAAAGGAAATAAAGAAACCTATAAAAAAGTGGATAAAGAATATCCGGTGCAAATAGCAAGACACAGTGCAATGCATAATTGTAAATCACTGCACATTATGTCTTCAATGGGTGCTAATCCAAACAGCACTATTTTTTATTCAAAACTAAAAGGTGAAATGCAGGAAGAGGTAATTGCGGAGTGGAAAGGAAAAGTATCGCATTCCACATTGTGCATTTATCAACCGGGATTATTAGAAGGAGAGAGAAAAGAAAAAAGATTTGGTGAAGGTTTTGGCAAAATTATTATGCGCATTTTTAATCCGATATTGATAGGTGGTTTGCGCAAATATAAAAGCATACATGCAAGTGACGTAGCCTTAGTGATGATGCATAATGCACTGCATTTAAAATACGGTTTGCATATCATTAAAAATGATGTGCTTTTACAAAGTGCAAAAGAGATAAAATCTTGAATCGCACTTCACTCACACAATTTATTAAATCAGAATCCGGTAAAATAGGATTTGCTTTTTGTGGAATTTCAAAAGCAGAAAAATTAGAAACGGAAGCAATACAATTAGAACAATGGTTACAAAAAGGATTGCATGGCAAAATGCATTACATGGAAAATCATTTTGAAAAACGTGTTGACCCTACACTATTAGTTCCCGGTGCAAAATCAGTTATTAGCCTGATGTATAATTATTATTCCGAAATAAAACAGGAAGATGAATTGGCACCAAAAATTTCGATGTATGCGTATGGAGAAGATTATCATTTTGTAATAAAAGAAAAACTACAATTGCTTGCTGACATTATTTCCAAACAAGCAGGGGAATTTTCATATCGCATATTTACTGACTCTGCTCCGGTATTAGAAAAATCATGGGCAAAGAAAAGTGGATTAGGATGGCAGGGTAAAAACACAACTCTCATCCATCCGAAAAATGGATCGTATTATTTTCTTGCTGAAATTATTTGTGATTTAGAATTAGAGTACGATAGTCCGATAAAGGATTATTGTGGTACTTGCACAGCATGTATTGATGCATGTCCTACAGATGCATTGCAACCTTATTCAATAGAAGCACAAAAATGTATTTCATATCTCACTATTGAAATGAGAGAAAATATTCCTGAAGATTTTTCAGGTAAAATGGATAACTGGATGTTTGGTTGTGATATTTGTCAGCAAGTATGTCCGTGGAATAGGTTTAGTAAACCACATCAGGAAATTAGATTTATGCCTTCAGCAAAATTAATGGCGATGCGCAAAGAAGAATGGGAATCGCTTTCTTTGGAAACTTTCAATAGTGTCTTTAAAAAATCTCCTGTTAAAAGAACAAAATATATTGGCTTAACACGCAACATAGATTTTTTAAAAACCGAAAACGATTAATGCATGCGTTTACCATCAAGTTCTAATTGATGTATTAATTCTGCCTCAAATTCCAACCATTCCTGCCAGCGTTTTTTCACTACATCTTTGCCTAAATATGCGTTCGCCAAATCAATAAACATTCTATAATGCCCTGCTTCGGAAATCATAAACTCTCTGTAAAATTTTTGAAGATGTACATCTTCCAATCCTTCACTCAGCAAACGAAATCTTTCACAACTACGAGCCTCAATTAAAGCCGACATTAATAATTTTTCTAACAAAAGCGATTCTCTGCTGCCACCCTTTTTTTGATATTTAATGAGCGCACTCACATATTTATCGCTGCGTTGTCTGCCTAATTTTAACTCCCTGCGTTTTAATTCTTTCAACACCATTCTGAAGTGTCCCCACTCCTCTGTAACAATCGGCGATAATTCTTCTACCAATCGCTCATGCTCCGGAAATAGTTGAATAATAGAGATACAAGTGGAAGCCGCTTTCTGCTCACAATATGCATGATCCGAAAGAATATTCTCAATACTCATCGAAGCTAAATCCACCCATCTCGGATCTGTTGGTAATTTTAATCCTAACATTTTTGATATTTGCTGAACAAAGGTAATGCGTAAGAAAATTCTGATCATACGATTTTCAAGTATTGGTGATATTGTACTCACCACTCCGATTGTGCGATGTATTAAATTACAATTGCCCGATGTGGAATTACATTACTTAACAAAAAAAGTATATGCATCAATTCTAACTGCGAATCCACACATAGATAAAGTAATTGTTCTTGAAAAACATCTGCATGATTTATTACGGATTATAGCGGCTGAAAAATATGATTATGTAATTGACCTGCATAAAAATTTGCGGTCGGGAATGATTACATCTAATCTGCAATTATCTGTGAGTTCATTTGATAAACTCAATTTTCGCAAATGGGTGATGGTGCGTTTCAAGAAAAATATTTTACCCGATACACATATTGTACAACGCTATTTAGAAGCAGCTGCAGTATTGGGTGTGATGGATGATGGTGATGGATTGGAATATTATATTCCTAAAGAAGATGAAATTACTATCACTGAATTTCCCGAAACACATCGCAATGGATATGATGCAGTAGTAATAGGTGCTGCACATTTTACTAAAAAATTACCCGTAGAAAAATTAATAGAATTATGTAATCGCATTAACAACCCAATAATTTTAGTAGGTGGAAAAGAGGATACAGAAAACGGAAATTTAATTGCAATTACAAATAAAAACATTTGGAATGCATGTGGCTTATTTTCTATTAATACATCCGCATCTATCATTCAACAATCCAATCGTGTATTTACGCATGATACCGGGATGATGCATATTGCCGCAGCATTTCAAAAACCGATTATATCCTTTTGGGGAAATACAATTCCTGAGTTTGGTATGTATCCTTATTATGGTAAAAATATTTCGTTGGATATGTTGAGAAAGAAAAATCAAATCATGGAAGTGAAAGGGCTTTATTGCAGACCATGTTCTAAAATCGGCTTTGAAAAATGTCCGCAAAAACATTTTAAATGTATGCGTGAAATAGATTTAGACTCTATTTCCTAATCCGGTTTTTCAATATCCAAAGTGCATTATTCCGTACTTTTGTAAAAATGTTATATGGCAGAAAATGATTTAATGAATATCTCGCCGATTGATGGTCGTTATAGTGGAAAAGTTTCTGAGCTTGCTCCTTATTTTTCAGAATTTGGTTTATTTAAGTTTCGATTATATGTGGAGATAGAATATTTTATTTCGTTGACAGAAATTCCATTGCCACAACTTTCTTCTTTTGATCCGCAATTGCGTCCGCTATTGCGCAATGTTTATAAGAAGTTTGATATCACCGAATGTGCTAAAATAAAAGAGATAGAAAAAACTATCAATCATGATGTGAAGGCGGTGGAATATTATATCAAAGAATATTTTGAAAAATTAGGGTTGCAGAAGTATAAAGAATTTATACATTTTGGGCTTACTTCACAGGATATAAATAATACTGCAATACCGATTAGTTTTCGTGATGCAGTTATTGATGTGTATTATCCGATGCTGGAAGAAACGGTTGCAATTTTAAGTGATCTCGCAAACAAGTGGAGCCAGATTCCGATGCTTGCACGCACACATGGACAAGCTGCTTCACCCACAATGGTAGGTAAAGAAATACGGGTATTTATAGAGCGATTAAATGCACAACGACAATTATTAAATGCCATTCCTTTTTCTGCAAAATTTGGTGGTGCAACAGGAAATTTCAATGCGCATTTTGTTGCGTATCCGGATATTGACTGGATTTCATTTGCAGATGAATTTGTTTCTTCAAGATTAAATTTAGTGCGATGCAGATACACTACTCAAGTGGAACATTATGATAATCTTGCTGCAAGTTTCGACGGCTTAAAACGTATCAACACAATTCTGATTGATTTATGCAGAGATATCTGGACCTATATCAGTATGGATTATTTTAAGCAAACAGTGAATAAAGATGAAGTAGGTTCCTCAGCAATGCCACATAAAGTAAACCCAATTGATTTTGAAAATGCAGAAGGTAATCTCGGAATTGCTAATGCGATTTTTGAACATTTATCAAATAAACTTCCGCTCTCCAGATTACAACGTGATCTCACTGACTCAACAGTATTGCGCAACATCGGAACGCCGATGGCTCATACAGTTATTGCATTAAAATCAATTCAAAAAGGATTAAAAAAATTAGAAGTGAATAAGCAAAAAATTCACGACGATCTGGATAATAACTGGGCAGTAATTTCTGAAGCCATACAAACTATTTTGCGCAGAGAAGGATATCCTAAACCTTACGAAGCGTTGAAATCATTAACAAGAGGTAATGCAAATATTACAAAAGAATCTATCCAAAAATTTATTGATACTCTGGAAGTAAGCAATGAAATAAAAGAACAGTTGCGCAGTATTACCCCATTTAATTACACAGGCTTCCGATACTTCTGATTATGTCCGAGCTTAAAGAAAATATTGATTATTACATAGATATTTCCGGACTTTTAGTTTTCACTGAAAAATATTTATTAGATCGAGGGTATTGTTGTAACAATGGATGTAGGCATTGCCCTTATAAATCCAATGAGAACAATAATTCAGAATTAATTAAACCGAATAGCCTTCACCGGCCTAATACGGGAAATGATAACGGAAGGAATAAGTAAACAGATAAGACAAACAACAAATGTTCCTGCATTTAGTAATGTGATTTTATACCAATCTATCGCAACCGGAACTGTTGAAACATAATACGATTGTTCGGGTAATGTTATTATTCCAAATTCTTTTTGCAAAAAGCAAATACCCAACCCGAGAATATTTCCAAACAGTAATCCGATAAAAATGATGTAAGAAGCATTGTATAAAAATATTTTTCTTACCGACCAGTTTGTTGCACCAATAGATTTTAAGATTCCAATCATTTGTGTACGGTCTAAAATTAAAATAAGCAATGAGGTAACCATATTAATGATTGCAACAATCAGCATCAAAATAATAATAATACGTTCATTAATCTTTTGCAGATTTAACCAATCGAATATTCCGGGTATGATTTCATAAATAGTTTGCACTTTCCAAAAAGGATCCGCTTCAGTGTCCAGCACTTCCTGTATTTTATCAATATTATTAATATTGTTTACAAAGACTTCATAACCTCCAATTTGATTGGACTGCCAATTATTTAAACGTTGTACTTGTTTTAAATCCATTAATGCAAACATTCTGTCAAACTCTTCGAGCCCTGTATTATAAATTCCACACACACGCAATTTTCGAAAGCGCTGCACATAATCACCATCTTTTTGCTGATCCACAAAATGCAGAATAACACTGTCGCCGATTTTAAATTTCATTCTGTCTGCAATAGAGCGTGAAAGCATAATATCACTGGAAGTGCTGTCTGCAGAGATCTGCAATGGCTCACCACTTACTATATACTGATTAAAATGATCCCAATTAAAATCATAGCTGATACCCTTAAAAATTACACCTTCAATATCCGTAGCAGATTTTATTATACCGGCTTTCCTTGCATACACCTGCACATGCTTCACACCATCTGTTGATTGAATGTCCTCAATAAATTTTGGCTCTAATACAACTGGCAGGTCGTCATAAGAATTGCGCAAACTTTCTTTTGCAATATTGATATGCCCCCAAAAGCTATACACCT
Source organism: Bacteroidota bacterium (assembly GCA_016715425.1). NCBI lineage: Bacteria > Pseudomonadati > Bacteroidota > Bacteroidota bacterium. The sequence goes on along the minus strand of JADKAC010000005.1, from coordinate 553,975 downwards.
TTTCAGAAATAGAATTGCGAAATCCATTTACCATGGAAGTGGAAATAATCATTACAGATAAACTCAGTGTAATTGCGATACGTGCAATAATTACGATTAACCGTGAAAAAGATCTCGGTTCCCTGCGTATAATTCTACGTGCTATGAATAACTCAAATCGCATTCAGACAACAACCACTATTTTTACGACGTTAACTTGCATAATGTACACATTTATTTTCTGCATAATAGCTTGCCTGAACTATGGTTGTAAAAATAGCAATTCCGCAACGGAAGCAAATCTTGTATTTGCCGAAAAGGAAATTGCATTTTTTGATACTGATATAATTACAGGTGCTGATCAAACGGAATTATATCTTCCGCTGCTCATTGATAAGAAAATAGCCGTAGTGGTAAATCAAACTTCAATGATTAACAATACGCATTTGGTGGACTCCTTGATTAAAAGAAGTATCCAGGTACAAAAAATATTTGCACCGGAACATGGCTTTCGTGGCGACCATGATGATGGGGCTTCGGTACAAAATGGAAAAGATGTTTCTACCGGTATTCCAATTATTTCATTATATGGTACGAATAAAAAACCTACTGCGGAGCAATTAAAAAATATTGATTATGTAATTTTTGATATTCAGGATGTGGGAACAAGATTCTATACTTTTCTTTCCACCATGCATTATGTAATGGAAGCTTGTGCTGAAAATAATATTCCCTTACTTGTTCTTGACCGGCCCAATCCAAATGGATTTTATGTGGATGGTCCTGTATTGAAAAAAGAGTTCAATTCATTTGTAGGCATGCATCCAATTCCTGTTGTTCATGGAATGACGTTTGGCGAACTTGCGCAAATGATTAATGCAGAAGCTTGGTTAGCAAATGGTGTACACTGCGATTTAAAAATTATATCCTGTAAAAATTACGATCATACTTCATTGTATAAATTACCGATAAATCCTTCACCGAATTTGAGGAGCATGGAAAGCATTTATTTATATCCCTCATTATGTTTTTTTGAAGGCACCAATGTTTCGGTAGGAAGAGGAACAGCAAATCCATTTCAAATTTTCGGATCACCCTATTATCCTGCAACTGATTTTTCTTTTATTCCAGAAAGTAGTTTTGGATCATCGTCACCACCATTTAAAGGAGAGCATTGTAATGGTTTTGATTTAACCAAAAATTCAAATACTGCACTCATTCAACAAAAGCTATCATTGCAATATCTCTTACAGATGTATGCGGGATTTACCAATAAAGAAAAGTTTTTCCTGACTAGTGGTTACTTTAATAAACTCGCAGGAACGGATGAATTAAGAATTCAAATTGAAGCAGGTTTAACAGAAGAAGAAATACGCTTAAGCTGGCAGAATGATTTGGTGGCATTTAAGCAGATGAGAAAAAAATATTTATTATATCCCGATTTTGAATAATGGCTGATAGATTAAAAATTGTATTTATGGGAACGCCGCAGTTTGCAGTGTCTTCGTTAGAGAAATTAATTCATGAAGGATTTGATATTGCTGCTGTAATAACTGCACCAGATAAACCCGCAGGTCGTGGATTAGTATCCACTGAATCACCGGTAAAAAAATGTGCGATTCAACACGGAATAAAAATTTTACAACCGACAAATCTAAAAGCCCAATCCTTTATTGATGAATTAAAACAATTACGTGCAGATTTATTTGTAGTAGTTGCTTTTCGAATGCTTCCTGAAATTGTTTGGGACATGCCGGAATTGGGAACCATAAATTTGCATGCTTCTTTGTTGCCTGATTACAGAGGGGCTGCACCCATTAATCATGCAATTCTAAATGGTGAAACTGAAACCGGGTTAACCACATTTTTTTTAAAAAAAGAAATTGATACGGGTGATATACTTTTTACAAAACCTATTGAAATACTTCCAGATGATAATGCAGGAAGTTTGCATGATAAAATGATGTTGGCAGGTGCTGAGTTATTATTTAAAACTGTAAAAGCAATTGAGTCAAGAAGTTTTAATACAATGCCACAACACAAAAATTCAAATAAAACTGCTCCAAAAATTTTTAAAGAAGATTGCAAAATTGATTGGAATAATTCTTCACAAACCATTTATAATTTCATTCGTGGATTAAGTCCTTACCCAACAGCCTGGACAATATTGGAAGATAAAACACTGAAGATATTTTCAGGAAAAATAATATTCGATAAAACTTCGCAATCACCGGGCAATTACATTACGGATGGAAAACAATATTTACGCTTTGCCACTGCTGATGGTTTAATTGATATTACTGAATTGCAATTAGAGGGCAAGAAAAAAATGTCGGTTACTGATTTTCTGAAAGGTTACAGATTTAATAAATAAAAAATCCCGCACCACGACGTGCAGGATTTTTGTGTTTCTACTAAAGCCGAATTCGAATAAAAAGTTGGTGTGTTCTTATTCTATTATTTCTGTAAGGCATTGAAATCGCTTTTGGAAAATCCAGTCGCTTTCATTCCTTTTGATTCGTCAAAATATAATACCATTCCGTTGGCGGCATCAATCACTTGTTTACTGTTCTGGTAATTTAGTCCTGATTTAAAATTCTCCACAATCACATACGCCACATTATCAGATTTCTGAAATACAATTGTTTGCATCTGTTCCGGACTAACAATAAATACTTCTCCTGAATACAATTCTTTTATCGCATCTAAGCCTGCAATATTTTTATCCAAATCATCAGAAGAAATATATAATGCTTTTGTTCTTACAATGTTCACTCTGGAATTAGCAGCATCACTATAACTTGCAAAATCCATTTCTTCTTGTTCTTTCGCAAGCTGAAAACTTATTTTATCCTGAAGTAAATGCACTGCATTATCCATATTACCTTCCACTGAAGTTTCAGCTACAGGAACACCGGTAATATTTACCCGGTACGCACCGCTGCGTACCAGGTAAAATACCTGTATTGTGTTTTCATATACAAAAGCGTTTCCGTCTATCCCTTCATTATGGGATAACATGATAAAGAGGTTATCGTGGGAAGTTTTAATTTCCTGATATTCCTCTTTAGAAATACATTTAATTGCAGAGAGCGTCCAGTTTTGCTCAAAGCTTTTTTGAATTACATCATTTGTCTTCTCATCATTATTTAAAATCACATAAACTGTTGAATCAATACGATCAGATAATTCATGTTTGTCAGAAGTGCTTGCTGCTTGAAGTGTGTGTGTGTGCAGTGCAATTATAATAGCGAGATAGCAGATTGAAGTAAATTTCATTATTTATTGATTGATTAAGCAAGGCAAAGTTGTGGCGAAATACTGGTGGTGGCAATTCGCAACAATCTGTCAATTTCGGTACATATCCTTCTGTGACAGCCAATCTATAATACCCTTATCATCATTGAATTTTAGGTATAATTTCCAAAAGTCATTAAAAATTTTTGTGGGTGATAAATTTGTAATTCGTGACTGCGGGAAATAGTCTTTATATTTTATTAAAAGTATTTAAACCCTTTGAGGTAAGCAATCTACTTCTTTTATTCAAATGAATTTGTGAATACAAGTTTTAATTTATCCACAGAAATAAAAAAGGCTGCCTTTTCAGGCAACCTTCTTAAGTCTGACAATTTGCTTAACCCTCAATCTGCCAGTTTCTTCCAATCTTTTTTACTGAATCCTTCCGGTTTTATAGTAGTACTTTCATTTGTAAAAAGTACCTGACCATTGGATGCATCTATTATTTGTTTTGTATTCACATAAGTAAACCCTGACGTCGCTTTATTGTTTACAATAGCATAAACAATATTTGACTGGCTGTTAATTAAGTCTGCCAACTCTGAGCGACTTAATACTACCAACTCTCCCGAATATAATTCATTCACCATTTCAACTGTCAGACCTTGTTTGATATCCTCGTCTGCAATATAGAGTGTTTTTAATTTTACAATGTTAGTTCGATATTTTACTTTTTCTGAATAACTGTTGAATGCAGTTTTATTCTCGCCTTTACTAATTTCAAATTGCACTTTATCCTGTAAACCAAGTACTGCATTTACATAGGAAATAGAAGAGTCGTCTTCATCTTTTTTAATAACCGGTGTACCAGCTACCTGTGTAATCATTTTCCCCCCTTTAGAAAAATGTACTATGCGAATTACTTCATCATAAACCACTGTGCCTAATTCCACACTTTGCGATTCATTCTTTACCAGAAAGAGATTAGCATTTTCTTTTTTAAGATTAGTAAATTCCTCTTCCGTAACAAATTGATAGTTGTTCAAACTCCAATACTTATTTATTGCTTGTTGGATGCCCGAATTATAAGCCGGATCATCATTGTAAAGAATTACATGTATTGGACTTTCGTACAGTTGAGATTGTATGTCATTTGGAATGGCTAATAAAGCCACCAAGCACAAGGTGATAGTTAGGAATGTATGTTTCATGTTGGTTAAGCATTAAGTTCAAGTACAAATATATACATGAATGCAATACAATGCAATAGGTAATGCTTGTTAATATTTATTAAACAACAAGAAATGTCTTTAAAACCAACGGATTCGGCGGAAAATATAATAGAGTAAAGCAGATATTGCAATGGACACGATAATGATAAGAGTGAAGGCATTACTTTGATTTTCGAACGGCAGTGGTTCCAGATTCATACCGTAAAAACTTGCAATTAGTGTAGGTACCATTAAAATGATTGTTACTGATGTCAAACGCTTTAATACCATATTCAGATTATTTGAAATGATACTTCCAAAGGCGTCCATCGTTCCATTTAATATATTGGTGTAGATGTTTGCCATTTCAAGTGCCTGACTGGAATCAATAAGTATATCCTGTAAATAATCGCTTTTTTCTTCGTGTTCTTTTATGCCTAATAAATTGGTGCGTGAAAGTTTCATCATTAATAATTCGTTGGCACGAAGGTCAGTTACAAAATAGACAAGCGACTTTTGGATATTGAGCAATTTGGCAAGTTCTGTATTTCTGGAACTATCCATTAATTCCTTTTCAATGAGATAACGTTTCTTGTTCATTTCATTCAGGTATTGAATAAAATAAAACACATTTTTCTCAAAGATTTTTAGAATTATCATATCCTTATCTCTGGGATCCAAATGTTTTATAGCTATAGAAAAGCACCAGTCAATCACACGATTTTGTGCGGAGGAAATAATGATATTATGATCTTTAGTAAGAATAATTCCAATAGGGATAGTGATATAAAATGCATCGTTATCAATGGAATTCTCCAAATCATTTTCAATAGGTGTATTAATCACAATCAATTTCACATTATCATCCACTTCAAAACGTGAACGCTCATTTATATCTATAGAGTCTAAAAGGAAGTCGATCGGGATATTAATACTTTCGCTGAGTGCAGCTATTCTTTTATGGTCGAATGGTGGGTAAACGTTGATCCAACAGTCTTTTACAGGCTTGTCAATTTCTACAATATTATTCTGTTCTTTGATGTAGTATTTGATCATGACTGGCCATGTAACGTTTAAAAATTTGGAACGGGGCAAAGATATACTATTAAAATTAGCAGCCACAATAACAAATTGCAATGATTACACTTCACAGATATTGAAATGTACAGAACGAATTAAATGATATTTTTGCAGCGACAGATATTTAATTAAACTTTTGATGAAAGAACAGGCAATGAAACGATTACTACCCGTATTATTTTTTATCAGCATGCAATTTCATGCGAAGGCTCAATTCGATATTCAATATCTTCATGAGATAGGTGTAGGTGCAGCATTTAATGAATTGGTTGCTTATCCCAATATTCAATATTCACCACGCTTAAATTTATATAAATTCACAAGTCGTTCTACAATATCCATTGATGCTCGCATTGGTGTTGGCTATGCATTTGAATCCGGTACTTATGTGCAAGAGAATTATCCGTTATTGTATGTTCCGGGAACTATTAATTTTAATTCGGGTGCATGTGCTACCCGCACTACCGATGATTATTTAGGATTTTATTTTGGCGGTGGTTATGGTTATGAAAATGCCTGGAATAATTATGTGATTCATGGTCCGGTTATTAATGCCGGGATGCGACTTTATTTAGGCACTTCACCTTTTGATTTAAATGTTTCTTACTTATTTGATTTAACAAATCAGAAGGCCCCCATTTTTGGATTAGGAGTGCATTGGGTTATGAATATGCTGAAGTAGTTATAATTGCAATTCTATTTGCCCTTCAAATACAAACACTGCCGGGCCTATTAACCAAATATCTGTAAATTCTGTTTCGGATATTTTATTAAACTTTACTTGTAAGTTTCCTCCTCTGGTTTCTACATCAATTATATGCACACCATTTTCTAAATGTATTTCATTGCTCAACATAAGTGCAGCAGCAGTAACTCCTGTTCCGCAAGAAAGTGTTTCATCTTCCACTCCCCTTTCATACGTTCTCATTATTATTCCATCATTATTGCGTTGCACAAAATTCACATTGATTCCTTCGGTTTTATATTTTTCGCTATAACGAATTTCTGCACCTTCTTTTTTTACCGGAACTGCTTCCACTTTTTCTACAAATGCTACATAATGTGGTGAGCCGGTATTTAATTCATAATATGCAAGATAGCGGGACGCCGAATTTACATCCGACATTTTTAATCGAATATTTTCACCATCAGATTCTGCTAAATGTTCTCCATCAATTGCCAAAAATTTGTATTGAGATTTTTTACCAATCATCATTTCTGCAAATTGTACTAGACATCTTCCGCCATTACCGCACATTGTACTTTCTCTACCATCAGCATTGAAATACACCATTTCAAAATCATACTCATTTTTTTCCTGAAATAACATAACCCCATCTGCACCAATTCCAAAATGTCGATCACACAGAAATTGATATAGGGAAGTCATGTCTTTTTTAAAAAACATATTGCGATTATCCAGGATAACAAAATCATTTCCTGTACCATGAAATTTATAGAAATGAATCTTCATTAATTTAGCAAATAATAAATTCCGTTAAATTTTGTTAAGCGAAAATACATCAAAACAAATGCAACCGTTTGTGCATTGTATTTGTTAGAAAAAGAAATTGAAAAAAAATTAAAACAGTAACATGAATACCAAACAATTTTTCACCACTGCATTGGTAGCCATTCTAGTAAGTGCTGCTACCTTTTTCGCACTCGATACTTTTAGAGGAGAGATTCCAATTACTAATAATTCAAATTCCGGGAATCCTTATCAGTTTGCAAATATGTCATTCCCTGTTGCGCCAAGTGGGATGGCGCCTGTCGATTTTACCTATGCGGCTGCAATTTCGACACCAGCTGTTGTACATGTGAAAACAACCTATAATCGCAATGCAACAAATGCAAACAATGATGTGATGAAACAATTTTTCGGAAATGATTTCTTTTGGGATGATGGCTCCTTAAGATCTCAGGAAGCAAGTGGTTCGGGAGTAATTGTGGATGCGGATGGATATATTGTTACGAATTTCCATGTGGTAAAAAATGCAGATGATATTCAAGTAGTGTTATATGATAACCGCACACTTTCTGCAGAATTAATAGGATCTGATCCTTCAACAGATATTGCACTTTTAAAAATTGCTGAAAAAGATTTACCTACTATTCAATATGGTAATTCTGATTCTTTGCGTGTAGGCGAATGGGTGCTCGCTGTTGGAAATCCTTTTGATCTTGCTTCTACTGTTACGGCAGGTATTGTGAGTGCAAAAGGAAGAAACATAAATATATTAGGTGAAAATACGTCTGCTCCTGTTGAATCTTTTATTCAAACGGATGCTGCTGTAAATCCGGGAAATAGTGGTGGTGCATTAGTTGGTATTGACGGTAGATTAATTGGAATAAATACTGCCATTGCAACACCTACAGGTACTTTTGCAGGATATTCCTTTGCAGTGCCTGTAAATATTGTAAAAAAAGTAGTGAGTGATATTCGCAATTACGGAATGGTACAAAGAGCGTATATCGGTGTGGAAGTGGATGTTACGAAACAAGATCTCGGTGGTGTTTTTGTTTCTGGTGTTCTTCCAAACTCAGGAGCCGATAAAGCGGGTATTCAAGCAGGTGATATTATTACACATATAAATACTGCACCAATTACTTCGTTCCCAGCATTACAAGAACAAATAAGTAAATATGGTCCCGGTGATAAAGTAAATGTAGATCTGTTGAGAAATAAAGAAAGAGAAAATGTAATTGTTACTCTAAAAAATAAAGAAGGCAATACAGATATTATTGTAAAAGAAACAAATGTAAATTTTGATAATCTCGGAATTGAAACCGAAGAAATTTCTTCTAAAGAAGCAAGCTATTATCAACTGTCCGGTGGTGTAAGAGTTACGGGAATAAAAAATGGATTTATTTCTCAGCAAACACGCATTCGTTCGGGTTTTATTATTACTGGTATAGATGGTGTTTCAATAAAAGATAATAATGAGTTGGTGAAGGCGTTGAAGGACAAAACAGGAAAAAGTATAATAATTGAAGGAATTTATCCAGCTTATCCGAACAAAATATATAATTATGGGTTAAGCTTATAGAATCAAGTTTTTAGGGTAATTGGGTTTTCAGGTTGACCCCGCCACGGTTAAGAAACACGGGCGGGGTTCTTTTTTACTAGAACTTTTTCTTTCTCCAAAATAAAAATTTTATCTCCCCCTAATTTTAATAAAATAAAAATTTTTCTGGAATAAATAGAATTTTAAATTCCGGAATTATCATCGAGTAATTCTTTCTGAAATCTTCTCTTTTCAATCTCATTTTGAAAAGCTATAATTCTTTTGAAAGGGGAAAAAAAATTTGTGAGAATTACACATTTCTCCGTATAAATAAAATGTATCGAGCCTAAGGCTCTTTTTTATCTCGTGCGTTCGTATTTATTTTTCGTGGACTTGCCCAACGGCAGACAGGTTCGTGGCTGAATATATTTTTTTTATTTCTTCATTATCATCCTTGCCAAGGCTGCGGATTCTCCGAATAATAGATTTTAAATCATCTGCACAGATAAACTAATAAATTGAGCTTACTTGACTGACAACCGGAACTATTACTTTTTTATTTATTCCTTAAAATTCAAATCAAACCATTCTTGCTGAGACTTTGCTTTTTTTTCGAGAGAGACTTTTTTTGCAATTTTCTTTTGTGCATTTGAAATGGATCGGGTAATTGAAGGATGCGAAATTTCTTCATGCGGCTGAATTCCTAAGTGCGACATTAATCGTATTATATTTTCACCACCAAATTGCATAAATAGCGGTTCATCCATTGAAGAAAAAACATACACATCCTGCAATCCATTTTGAGAAAATAATATTTGTTCTGTTGCTTCAAGCGGATAATGTTCTATAATAACAGGGATTTGATTTTTTGCAGTGATTTCATTTATTTGAGAAGTGGTAAATACTTTTTGATCACCACCATGCGCTGAAATATATTCTAATAATTCTTGTTGAGTATTTTCAAACCACACCACTAACTGATACATAGGTTGAATCTGAACCATCTGCATACAGGCTTCATATTTATTCTCTTTGCTAATCCAAATTTTATCAATTACGTTGACCGCAGGTTTTGGTGAAGAGAAAAAATTAAACATTTAAAATGTGTATTGGATTAATAAATTTAAGTGGCTGTATTTTATTGCTACAGATTTTAATAAAAAAATCAGATAACAATTACTTTAACTCTTAGCGTACATCACCTCTTTCACTACCTGAATTACTTTTATAGGATTTGGTAAATATGCTTCTACAAGATTTGGTGCGTAATGCATACTTGTATCAGCACCGGTTACACGACGCACGGGTGCATCTAAATAATCGAATGCATCTTTTTGTAATTGATAAGAAATTTCTGAAGCTACAGAACCATATGGCCAAGACTCATCCACTACTACAATGCGATTAGTTTTTTTCACTGAGTTCACAATAGTTTCAATATCTAAAGGACGAATAGTACGCAAATCAATTACCTCTGCTTCCACACCTTCTTTCGCTAATTCTTCTGCTGCAGCAAGTGCTACTTTCATCATCTTATTAAAGGAAACTATGGTAACATCTTTCCCCGGACGCTTTACTTCTGCTTTTCCTATCGGAATATAATATTCTTCTTCAGGCACTTCACCCATTTCAGAATACATCATTTCACTCTCCATAAAAATTATAGGATCATTATCTACAATTGCCGACTTCAATAAACCTTTTGCATCGTAAGGATTTGATGGAGAAATTACTTTCAATCCGGGCACATTCGCATACCAGCTTTCAAATACCTGACTGTGTTGCGCACCTAATTGTCCGGCACTACCGGAAGGTCCACGAAATACAATAGAGCTATGAAATTGCCCAGCACTCATCGCCATCATTTTCGCTGCTGAATTCACTACCTGATCAATAGCTAATAATGCAAAATTCCAAGTCATAAATTCAACGATTGGTCGCAAGCCATTCATAGCCGCACCCACACTAATTCCCGCAAAACCTAATTCAGATATTGGGGTATCAATCACACGTTTTTCACCAAATTCTTCTAACATACCCTGACTCACTTTATATGCGCCATTATATTCAGCCACTTCTTCGCCAATCAGGAATATTCGATCATCCTTCCGCATTTCTTCTACCATCGCTTCACGTAAAGCATCTCTGAATCGTATCTCTCTCATTATATTTATTTTTTGCAAAGATAGTTATCAATTGACAGTTGACAATTGACAGTAGACAATGAACTGTTGACTATTGACCATTTACCATTAACCATTAACCATTGCTTTCGCCTTCGCCATTAGCCTTAGCTTTTTTTTATTTGCACATTACTTCCATCTGCTAATCGGCAAATCAGCTAATCGACTAATTATTTCATTCTCACATTTGCACATTTGAACATTAATTACTCTTTTTCTTCAAATACAAATAATCTAAATAGTATAAAATTTTAATCGAGAAATTATTATCCTGTGGTGAGTCAAAAACGAGATCCATATTTTCAAAATAGTTGGGAGCTATTTCAGAACCAAACTGATAAATTGCATTTTTCCATACAACACTTAATTCACTGCCCGGAGCAAAATACCATGTATATGAAAAGTCAATATTAAATGCATTGAAATTAATATCATCATCTGTAGTTCCATCATCATTATAGGTATCGTATGTAGTGTTGCCAAGACTACCATCTTCCTCTAAATTATAAAACTGATTATATGCTGCATAGCTCCAATACTGACGAAGATTTATACTAAACGACATTTTTGTATTTGGTGTGTAAGATGCATATAGTGATCCTTCAATTGTTCTCACATCTCTTCTTCCGAAAATAATACTATCCGCTGTTGTATTTACCCAACCCACATCATTTTTCCAGTTTTCGCTGTAAGCTCCAATTGAGAAATTCATTTTATCATTTATCCGATAGGTAGGATACAAACTAAAATTGAAACGATTTCTATCCTCTTCATCAAACCAGCGATAATTCATATTAGTACTCACCGCCAATTTTTTGCTATAATCAGAACTAAAATACCCCCCCACATTATTATTTGTTGGATAAGTATAATAACGACCGGGACTGCGAGCTTCAAAATAATCATAAGTGGTAATCGGCTCTGCATAATAGAAAATTCCTGCTTCCATATTATTTTTAAATGTGCCCCAGCCTTCTAAATAAAAACTAAAATTCTGAAATGCATCCGGATTAATTATTCTTGAATAATCCACTGAATAATACGTACCGGCATTATTAAAAATCCAAAACGGTTCGTAGATACTATAGTCTGCATGCACATTATAATTCACTATATTGTTTATTTGAGAAAAGCCCATATCATTGGGTTCGTAAGTATCACCTGTATAATCCACATTAGCACCATAATTAAAGTTGCCGCTAATTTTTCCGAGCTCAATAAAAAACGCTTCTCCTAAAGCAGTGCTATCAGCATTAAAAAACTTTTGACTTAATGCGCCATTTGCTCTCAACCGAATTGAATTTTTTTCGTTGCGCAAATCCAATCCTGCGGCACTTACATTCGCATCATAATAAGATCCATTGCGAATTACATTTGTATTTGAAAAATATACATCCGAATTATTTTTTAATGATTGATCAAAAACAATTACACTGCGATTGGTAAGTGGACTCGTCAATACTTTTTCTGTATTGCCTTCCGCATCTTGAATTGTTGCATAGGTTTCTGTTTCAATCGCATTTAAAATTCCAATTCCGGTGTTGTTTGTTGTGCGACCTGAAATTTTAAATGCATTTAGCAATCTTGCATTTTGTGGATTGGCAATCACCTCATCGCCTTCATTTAAATTATTATATACATCATTAAAACCAATTGGCCTTCCACCGATTCTGCGTGTATAAAAAATATCGCCTTTAGTAAACAGTTCTACACCTTCGGTAAAAAATTGACGGTTCTCATTATAGTAAACTTCAAAGGGTGTAAGATTTAATATTTGATTATCACTTTGCACCTGACCAAAATCAGGAATCAAAGTCATGTCTAAGGTAAATGCATCGCTGATTCCATATTTTAAATCGGCACCATAGTTTAATGAAGTTCCTGTGCTTGTAACATCAATGGGTTTATCATTATACACATCATAATACGCAGATACATAGGGCGAAACAGACAAGCGCACCGGTGCCTCAATATTCTCAATACCTTTCAATGCACCTGCTTGTTGCAGCCATCCACTTTCTTCGGGATTCACATAACTCCATGAGCTTTTATCACGATTATGTTTTACATCTCTAAAAAACTGAATGCCCCAATCCTGAATATCTTTTTTAGGAAAACGAATTGCCGAATAAGGAATTCGAATTTCTGTAACCCAACCTTGATTAGTAATATGTGTTTCACTTTGCCAAACTGCATCCCATGCAAAATCTTCATTACCACCATCAATCATTTTTGCATCATTCTGCACACCACTTGCCATCATAATAAATTCAAAACCATTTAAGCCATCCGCATACGTATCTATTACAATTCCAAAAAAATCGCCATTGCCAAATTCATCACGTCGTGCAAGTTCAGCTATTATACTATCTGGAGAAGGATCATACAATACAGCACCGAAATACACCGCCGTGTTATCATATAAAACTTTCACTTCGGTACGATATGCAGAAGGCAAATTATTTTTAAATTGAAACTGAATAAAGTCGGTTGCAATTTCTGCATTGCTCCATGCTTCTTCATTTAAATCGCCATCAATTTTTATATCGCTGTCAATGCGGGTAGCAGTGAGCTCCTTTTTGTTTTTATCAAATCCCGCATCTTGGGAAAATACAATTCCTGACGATAGCAGGATACTGACGAGCAGATTTGATTTGTACATAGTAGGATTGTTAGCACAAGGTTATTACATCTACTCTTAATTAAAACAAAAGAATTGTTTAAAACTTGTTAAGGGGAAGGTATTGAGTATCGGGTATAGGGTATTGAGTAATCAGTGATGAGTAATTAGTGATGAGTTGTTTTTTGTCAATGGTTAATGGTTAATGGTTAATGGTTAATGGTCATTAAATCGGTGATGAGTTTTTTTTCCAATAGCCAAAAGCTAAAAGCCAATAGCCTCTTCAAAAAATTTACTGCTTAATAAAAATCGCAGAGGAATAATTTTCGCCGGAAATAATTTTTATAAAATAGGTTCCGCTAGCTAAATCAGATACATCTACTTTTCCGTTTTCTCCGCTTGATTGTAAAACCATTTTTCCCGACACATTAAATATTTGAATTAACTCAGCAGCAGAATTTAATTCTAAATATTCTCCCACAGGATTTGGAAAAAGAATAGCATTTGTATTTGAATTATATACTGCAGATTTAATTTTACTAAAAGCATAATCGCCATTAAAATCCACTTGCTTCAAACGATAATAATTTATTCCCAATGCAGGATTATAATCAGTGAAATAATAATCTAATATTTTACTGCTATTTCCTGCACCTTCAACTGTTGCTATTTTATTCCATTGCATGCCATCATCACTGTGTTGAATTTCGAAATAATCATTATTTAATTCAGTAGCTGTTTGCCAGTGTAATGCAATTCCATTTCCCGAAACTTCAGCAACGAATTGGGTAAGTGTTATTGGCAATACATAAACCATATTCGTATCTATAAGAATGGCATTGGCATAGGTGTCTGCATCAAAATTCACTACTCCACTTCCATAAGTAGTTGAACCTGGATCAGCATGAGTTAAAAACTGATTAGAAAGTGTCCCATCATCGGCTATATAGCAAATAAACAACTGAAAATTAGTGGGTTCATCTAATGTTGCAGAAAGTCCTAAATCAGTTTTCAATATTTTAAATTCAAATCCTTTTGTTATATCTGTATTATCAGGGTTTGCGGCGTATTCAGCATCATAAATATCACCAAGATAATTATTTGGTCCGCCACCAGAGCCAAACGAGCCTATTAAAGGATACAAATCCCAGAAAAAATTATCGTGAAAAGAATTAGTACCAATTACCAAACAATAATCCGGTTTAAAATAAGGATCAAAAGTGCTTCCTGGATTAAAACCATCTACACCTTGGGGTGCTCCAGCCCTTCCAAAATCTCCATCATCATATCCACCTCCTTGTGTATCCAAAAACATTAAAATTCTATTGCCATTCTGTACGTTACCAGCAATACCAAAATATAAATAGTCTGCATCCTCATCTACATAAATTGCATTAATAACATGGTCTGTTCCAAATCCGGAAGAAGCCGGAGGACCACCTGCTGAAGTTGCAATGGCAGCACCCCATTGAGTATCATCCATAGTACCATCAATAACAATAGTTTGAGAAAAGCTTATTTCACAGATAAGCGGCAGCAGAAATAATAATATTTTGCGCATAACAGTTTTATTTATTTAAAAAAAATTAGGTTCAAGTTTTAGTGGCTCACGACTTCCACTTAACACTTTTCAAAATTATTATTTGATTTCTGAATATTAAAAAAAAACAAAGCTTTATAAGAAATGTTTTAATGATTAGAAACATCTCTGTAATTCAATGTTTTAGAAATATTTAATTACAAAAATTCTTAATATGAAACTCGCTTTTATGTCAATTAAATTTTTAAAAAAGCAAGAGGTTTTATTACTTTTATAGAATCTTCGGAAGTCGTGAGCCGGGATAACCCTAAAAATATCCATTATGAAAAAACTAATAACCCTTATTTCTTTGGCGTTTATATGCGCCAATGTTTTTAGCCAAACTATATTATATTGGGATGGTAATGCACCCAATGGGAATTGGAATGAAAATAATTGGTGGAATGGCTTTGCAACAACAACTCCAACAGGAAGCGAAATTTTGCAATTCGATAATAATAATCAGACTTCAATGATTAATAATCTTTCTGGAAGTGCGTCAAACAGATATCGAATAAATTTTATCATTGGAGCAAGTAATGCAAGAACTATTACCGGTACCACCGAAAATATATTTTATGATTATTCAAGTAATGTTCCAGCCATTTATAATAATTCTGGTACAACACACACAATAAACTTTCCTTTCGCAAATGGTAATTCAAATGGAGCAAATCGTTTGGAGCTAAATGCAAATAGTGGAGGAATCATTTTTGGAGGAAACATTCGTGCCTCGGGTGGTACACGTACATTAGTAACATTAGGCAGTAGTACAATAACTTTCAATGGAATAATTTCTAACGGTGTAAGTTCCACTTTAAATTTCACCAAAGAAGGAAGCGGTACATCAATTTTTAATGCTGCAAATACTTATTCAGGAGAAACAAGAGTAACCGCCGGAACACTTCAATTAACAGGTAGTGGAACATTCGGAAGTGCCTCATCGGTTTATGTTAGCTCTGGTGCAACTTTATCACTTAATAATATTAATTCAACTGTAGCTTCTGTATCTGAAACGGGCACTGGTAATGGAGGTACAGTTTCGCTAGGCTCAGGTAATCTTACTATTTCTGGAGGCTGGACAGGCACACGATTTCAAAATAGTATAACCGGTACAGGAGGAATTACTAAACAAGGAACAGGAATCTTATCGCTTTACGGTACTCAAAGTTATTCAGGTTCAACGACTATATCTGGAGGTGAATTATCTACTTCAGTAACGATGTCATCTACCAACTTTATCTTGAACGGAGGTGATTTTAGAATTGCAACAAATAATATAATTTCGAATTCGGCAAATTTTAATATTTCCGCAGGAACATTTTATTGTGATAAATTAGAATCCATTAATAACGTTACAATCAGTGGAACAGGCATCCTTCGAGTTAGCGACGATTTAATAATTAATGATTTGACCATTTCCTCGGGAGGATCAATTTTAATTGATGCAAGCAAAACATTAACAATAAATGGAACGGTAACTTATACAGGAGGAACATTATCATCAGCTGCAAATGGAAAGATAATTTATAATCAATCATCTGATGGTCAAAATGTAATGCCTGGAACTTACGGTGATCTCCAATTTAACAATTTCAATAAAGTATTATCAAACACTGGTATAATATATATTGCAGGTGCAACAGACTGCTTCATTCCCGGTACAGCAACTGGCCATACAGTTACAGGTTCTACAATTGAATTTAGCAGAAATGGGAATCAAAATGTACCAGTATTTACCTATTATAATTTAACCTTTAGTGGATCCTCAGGTACGAAAACTCTAACAGGTTCGATAAGTGTTAATGGCAATCTTTCAATTACAAGCTCGTCTATTTTTTCAGGCGCTACCTATACTGTAAATCTTGCAGGAAATTGGATAAATTATAATGCGACTGGATTTTCCAATACAGCTTGTACTGTCAATTTAAATGGCTCAGGTTCACAAACTATTAACACCACGGATGGTGAGGATTTTTATATCTTACAAAAGTCAGGAACAGGAACTACAACCCTTCAATCAAATGTAAATATTCTGGGTGCAGGCTCAGCGTTAAATATTTCTAACGGTATTTTAGATGCCGGCAATAATTCACTATCAGGCTCGGGGTCAGCAGCTTTAATTATGTCTGGAGGTACATTGCAAATTGCAAAACTTAGTACAATCCTGCCGGAAATTCCAAGTAATTATACAATATCCGGAGGGACTATTGAATTAAATGGCGCAGGTTCACAAACATTACGTGGAGCAAGAGCGTACCGCAATCTTACTTTTTCAAATTCTGGAACTAAGGGAGTTACCTCAGCACCAAGTTCTATCACAGGAACTTTGATTATTGCTGGTACGGTAATATTAGATGTATCTAATGCATCAATGGGAGGAACCGGAACAAATCTTACAATGACAGAAACGTCAAAATTAATTACTGGAAATGCAGGCCTAAAACCAAGTCCCGAAGGAGCATATTCATTAGGAGGAGGAACTACAATTGAGTTCAGCGGTATAGGTGATCTCAATCCTCGTGTTGCATCTATTTCATATTATAATGTAATTATAAGTGGAACAAATGTAAATATCACCGGCACAACAGACGGTCTTCCCTTCCAATCGGGTGGTACTTTTACTGTTAAGGATGGAGCTGTGTTTGCTTTTAAAAATACAAATGGTTTTTCTGGAGCTACAAATACTGCAATAAATAATTCTCCCTCGCCTACCATTGTTTTAGAACCAAATTCCACAATCGGTTACAGAGGAAGTACACAAAGTGTTACAACTGCTGCATATCAAAACTTAAGAATAGGTGCGGCGGGTACAAAAACTTTAGCAGGTGCTATTACGGTTAATGGAAATTTAGATTTATATGCAGGCACTTTAGATGCTTTAATTTATACAATCAATCTAGCCGGAAGTATCTTAGGAACAGCTACTCAAACAAATTCAAGTGGCAAAATATCAATGACCGGAGCAAGCGCAACTATCAGCGGAGCTACTCTCGGTAATTTAGAATTAAATAATGCCAGCGGTTTTTCATTAAGTGGTTCGCCTACTATTAATAATGTACTCACTTTTACAAGTGGTAAATTAACTATGGGTGCAAATAGTATAACTCTTGCAAGTAATGCAGTTGGTGCAATAGCAGGTTATAACAGTTCTAAATATTTTGTAACCGATGGAGCAGGTTATGTGCGCCGTGCAGTTACTGGTCCAAATGCTTATGATTTTCCTGTTGGTACTTCAACAAATTATGATCCTGCTAAAATTACATGGTCTGGTGTTTCGGGAACAGATCAATTAAGTACAAGATTTATTGCTGCAACATTAAGTAATCCTACAGGATTAACTTCTTTAGCTTATGCTGGGTTAAGTGATGAGCCGGATGTTCCAACGCCGATTACAGAATTTTTAAATAATGGTTATTGGGAAATAACTAGCACTGGCGCTCCTAATAATTATCAGATAGATTTAACAGCAAGTGGAGCAGGTAATCTGGCTGTATATGCACAACAACATACTATTTTTAAAAACAGTACAACTGGCCCAACTGGTTGGGCTCAGGCAGGTGATGCTATAGATATTTGGGGAGATTCGGATATTGGAACTTCAGGTTATCAATACACCTTAACTCCAAATCCATTACACTTACAAAATACCAATGTATCCGGCTTTTCATATTTCGCAATAGGTCGTTCAGCATCGTATATTCTCCCCATCGTTCTCACAGAATTTACTGCTGAATTAATTAATACTGATGTGGTATTAAACTGGATTACAGCATCGGAAGTAAACAACGATTATTTCAGTATCGAGCGCAGTATGGATGGCAGTATATGGAATGCCATTGGTCAGGTAGATGGCGCAGGTTCTACAAGTACTGTAAACCATTATGATTTTACGGATAAGGATGCACCGGGAATGGTGTTGTATTATCGTTTAAAGCAAATTGATTTTAATGGCAATTATGAATACAGTCCTATTCGTGTTGTAAATAATTTGGGTAATGAAGCTTACATTATTTACGGATATTATACACTTACCGGACAGCAAATTGAATCATTGGAAAATGCACCTACGGGTATTTATTTACAACTGAGTAATAAAGGGAATACGAAGATTTTTCATAATGAGTAATGGGTCAAAACAATTGACAGTTGACAATTGACAATTGACAATGAAAAAAAACTTAGACTATGGACTTAATAAAATTGACAGTTGATAGTTGACAATGGACAATGAAAAGAAACTGATTACTCATTACTGATTTTTTCATTCACCACTCACCATTCACAAAAAAAAACCACTCAGCAGCGAGTGGTTTTTTTTGGTGTATGTATGAAAAGAAAAATTCTATGGAGCAAAGTTTAAGGTACTTCTATTTACAATTGGTTAGGGATTGCATTTAAATTTAGTCCTCTTCATTGATGGATAAACTCCTTTCATGGAATAATCCGGTAATAGCATATTCTAATTTGTATTCCAACTACAGTGCTTCAGGTGTCTTGAAAATAACCGTAGGCTTTATAACTGCGGAATATCCGGCAGCCAAAACTATGGCAGTACTCGTATAATTATATTCACATTTCTCAGCTTTCAGTAAAGGCTCCGCTTTTGAAGCCATACCTATTAGAAGAATCATTATTAATGCAAGTGCTGCTTTTCTCATTTTTGGTTTTTGTTGTTAAGTAATTACTTATTAAATGCAAGAAACACCGCTTGCGTTGCGCTACACGCACAGACATATTTAGGGAATTTGTAACAGAGTTAAGGGATCCGACTTTTTATTGAATTACAGGCTTACTATATACTTAATCATCCATTTAAAAATAATTTAAGAATATAAAATTATAAATAGCATTTTTTTAAATGTAATTAACGGTTGCTACGGAAACCATTGCTCAACTTTGTAATTCAGAAACATAAACACGCTTTTAAATAAAATCATGAATAAAAAATTAATCGCAATCATTGCTGGAGTAGCAATATTAGCAACACTGGCATTTACTCAGAGAAAAAACATTAAAGAATACTTAGCCCAGTCTAAAGATTCTGATACTATTATTAAAACAGAAGTGATACCTTTTCCGATGGATGCAAAAAGCAATGCAGAAATTGCAGATTATCTGCATATAGTATATTCAAAAGTTTTTGTTCCAAATAATCGTTTTGCCAATATTGCTATGGCTAACTATTATTTAAATTCACCTGTCCCCGCTGATCCGGATAAAAAGTTTGATCACTATTTTAACTTGTGTTCGCAGTTAGTAAACTCCGGTAAAATAGATGAGGCAATTCGCTTTATCAACGAATATGAATCCAAAACAGATATCAACGAATTTGAAAAATCGCAGCGCAAAAAATGGTTGGCAGCAAAAGCAATTACTTATATGCGCTATGGTGAAATTCAAAATTGTATTTCAAATCATAATGCAGAATCCTGCATCATGCCTTTTTCAAAAGCGGCTGTACATACAAATCTCACCGGCGTAGAAAAAGCAATTGAAATCTATTTACAAATATTACATGAAGAACCCCAGGACCTTACCAATACTTATATGCTGAATATTGCATGTATGGCGGCAGGTACTTATCCCGATGGTGTGCCGGCAGAATTTCTTATTCCGCCGTCTGCTTTTGCTTCGGAATACGACATGGGCAAGTTTGAAAATATAGCTGCGGATTTAGGAGTAGATTTTAATGATATGTGTGGTGGAGTTATTATGGATGATTTTAATAATGATGGATTTATTGACATGTTTACTTGCGGATGGGGATTGAATGAACAATGCAACTATATTATTAATAATGGCGATGGCACATTTACTAATCTAACTGAGTCGGCAGGACTTAAAAACTACCCCGGTGGTTTGTATATCGTTCAAACAGATTATAACAATGATGGATTTTTAGATGTATTTATTACTCGTGGTGCATGGTTAGCAGAAAAAGGCGTTGTACCAAATTCATTACTAAAAAATAATGGAGACAATACATTTACAGATGTAACCGCAAAAGTGGGTTTAATTAGTTATAACCCTACTCAGGCTGCCACATGGAGCGACTTTAATAATGATGGTTGGGTGGATTTATTTATTGGCAATGAATCATTCAGAAACAAAGGAATAAATAATCCTTCGGAATTATATATTAATGATCATGGCACTTTTAAAAATATTGCTAAAGAATCAGGAGTGGATGTAGTAGCATTTATAAAAGGTGTTACTTCCGGTGATTATGATAATGATGGAGATCCGGATTTATATGTGTCTATAAATGGTGAAGAAAATATTTTATTTCAGAATATTACAGAGAAAGGCAGCATGAAAATGCAGTTTAAAAATGTATCAAAAGAAGCTGGTATAACAGGTCCTAAAAAAAGTTTTCCATGTGCATTTTTAGATTTTAATAATGATGGGTTGTTAGATATTATCAATTTTAGTTATTCTGCAAATCAAAGTGATAGAGATATTCCTGCTGAATATTTAGGAGTACCTATTCAAAGCGATATTCCTGCCCTTTATATTAACAATGGTGATGGCACTTTTAAAGATATTGCATTGGAAGCAGGACTGAATAAAACATTTTTAGTAATGGGTTGCAACTATGGCGATCTTGATATGGATGGTTATATTGATTTTTATTTAGGAACAGGCAAGCCCTCATTGCGCAGTTTAATTCCCAATCGTTTATTAAGAAATGATGGTGGAAAATATTTGCAAGATGTAACTACTTCTGCCGGTATGGGTCATTTACAAAAAGGACATGCAATCAGTTTTGCAGATTTAAATGGAGATGGATATCCTGAAATTTTTGCGCAAATGGGTGGCTCTTATGAAGCGGATGGTTTCAGAGATTGTTTGTTCTCTAATCCCGCAAATTACAATAATCATTTTGTGAGTTTAGACTTGCAAGGAACAATTACTAATCGTGCAGCAATTGGCGCAAGAATAAAAATTACAGTGTTAGAAAATGGTGCAGATAGAAATATTTATGAAACAGTTTCTAACGGAGCAAGTTTTGGAGCAAATGATTTGCGTATGGAAATAGGTTTGGGCAAAGCAACTCAGATTAAAGAAATTACTATCACCTGGCCAACAAGCGGTACCACACAAACATTTAAAAATGTTGCCCTGGATCAGCATTATCGTGTGATAGAAAATAACAATACATTAATTCCTGTGAATGTTCCTGTATTTCAATATCAAAAATCAGAAACACCGATGATGCACGATCATCAGGCGATGTAATTTTTCATAATAGTTATTGGTGAGGAAACAACACTTGTTTTAATTTGTGAGTGTTTGTTTCCTCTTCCTATTTTATTTTCTTCTCGGAAATAAAAAAAAATTAACCACTTAGGTGATATAGATACATAGATAACGTTTTACTTAGTGTTAAAGGAAGATATCTAATTCAAATGTTGTTAAATGATTTCTCTTCTTGAAAAAAAAAAAGTTTTCGTTTATGTATTCCCCCCCCCCCCCCCCCCCCTCTCCTCGAATAAAGATGTCCGTTACTTTAAATTTTTTTAAATTAAATGAGCCATATGGTTGCACAAAAAAGTTTTTTTTTTTTTATTGGGGTTTTTTTTTTTTTTTTTTTTTTTTTTGATTTCTCCTCTTGAAAAAAAACTTCTATGTACCTATGATATCTATGTGGTTAAAAAAGTGAGTGGTGAAAAGTGAATGGTGAGTAGTGAGTAGTGAATAGTGAGTAATAAAATCAATAATGAGTAATCAGTAATGAGTTTTTTTTTCATTGTCAATTGTCAACTGTCAACTTTTTTAAGTCAATTGCTATTTAATAAGCCCTTGTTTTCTCAGCCAATTTTCTGCTTCATTTAAAGTAGCATCATAATAAAAACCATTGGCATTATTGCGTTGATAAAAACCATGCTTCTGACCTTCATAAGTAATCAGTTCCGCATCACTACCTAATTGTTGCATGCTCTCTACCCACTTCTTTGCATAAAAATATCCTGCAAGTTCATCATCAGTGCCATGCATTATAATAGTTGGTGGCATTGCTATATTTAAAAATTGATATGGATTTAATGCCTCTGCATTTCCATTAAATTTTCTTATTCTGAATTCAAACTCTTCCAAATTTATTACCGGATTAAACAACACCATATAATTGGGTTTGGTACTAAAGGATAAATCGTCAGAAGCATCATCGCCAATCGGATTATCCAAAGCAGTTAAAATACATAGCACACCACCGGCAGAACCACCGGAAGCAATAATTCTATTGGTATCAATTTGCAAACCGGTACCGTATTGTCTCAACCAACGCATTGCAGAATTTGCATCTTTCAAACTTTCAATTGCGGTAATTTTATTTCGTGCAATAACTCTGTAATCCGCACATACAGTAATCAAACCTTTAGATGCAAAATATTTTGCCTGATCTTCAAACATATCCGGTGAGCCATGAATAAATCCTCCGGGAAAAAAGAAAATCATACAAGGCAATAAAGTGTCCGACTGCATACTATCAGGATAAAAAATATTGAGATGAAGGTTTACCGTATCAATAGTTTTAAATAATACGACGGTATCTGCCGATTCTAAAATAGGCGTGTAACTACCACTTTGCTGGGATTGCATTTCTTCCAGAGATCTATCCTTCTTTTGCACCTTTGATTTACAGGCAGCGAACAGTAGAGATACACTCAGTATGATGAGAATTATTTTTGAGAAATTGCGCTTTGTAAGCATTGTGCTTTGTATATTTTTTGCAAAAGTAGTTGGAAAATAAATGGGTAAAGCTGCATTGATTAACACTCAGTCTGTAAATATCTAACTTTGCAGATAATGACTTTCAACGAATTCCACTTAGTGCAGGAGATTTATGACGGGCTTGATTCAATTGGATTCGAATCGCCCACTCCTATTCAGGAACAAGCTATTCCAATTATTTTAGAAGGAAAAGATCTGATTGCCTGTGCGCAAACAGGCACCGGAAAAACAGCGGCATTTCTATTGCCGATTTTACATAAAATAGTTTTGAACGGACATAACTCTATCAATACATTAGTGATTGTTCCTACACGGGAATTAGCATTGCAAATTGATGAATCCATTCAGGCATTTGCGTATTTTACCCGAGCAAGTTCAATTGCTGTTTACGGTGGCAATGACGGAATTATGTTTGAACAAGAAAAAAAAGCATTGCGTGAAGGTGCCGATATTATTATTGCCACACCGGGAAGATTGCTTTCGCATATCAGTCAGGGCTATGGCAACTTTGATAATTTACAACATCTTGTTTTAGATGAAGCAGACCGCATGCTCGACATGGGATTTAATGATGATATCATGCGCATTATTTCCAAGCTGCCGAAGAAAAGACAAACCCTATTTTTTTCAGCAACGATGCCACCTAAAATCCGCATACTTGCCAATAAATTATTAACTAATCCACAGGAAATAAATATTGCCACATCCAAACCTGCCGAAGGTGTTATGCAAGGAGCATATGTATTATTCGAAGATCAAAAAATACCTTTAGTAAAATCCTTGCTTACCGGAAAAAAAATTGCCACTGTTTTAATTTTTTCATCTACCAAAGAAAAAGTAAAACGATTAGAAATAGAATTGCGCAAATTAAAAATAGATGCTGCCGCAATTCATTCTGACCTTGATCAAAATCAAAGAAAAGATGTGTTGAGGAAATTCAGTAGTAAACAGTTACATGTACTGGTAGCAACAGATATTTTATCCAGAGGAATTGATATAGATTCCATTGGATTAGTATTGAACTATGATGTGCCCGGCGATGCAGAAGATTACATTCATCGTGTAGGAAGAACTGCAAGAGCAGATACTACAGGAGTTGCACTCACATTTATTAATGAGCAAGATCAAAGAAAATTTAAAAGTATAGAAGACCTCATTGGATATCCTGTAAAAAAATTAGATCTGCCACCTGAGTTAGGTGCTGTTCCTGAATACAATCCCGGCGCAAGGAGGCAAAATAATTTCAATCGCCGCAGACCAAACAGAAATACGAATAGAAAATAAGGGTAGTAATTTATTTCGCAAAATCCCCAAGATGAAATCCTGTTGATATTTTTTTGTTCAAATTTAAAACTCACTTTACTCTTCGCTAAAAGTGAGGAATTTGATAAATTTATATATCGACAAAATAATAGAACGTGACTTTATTTCAAAAAAAGTTGTCTGCGAGTTGCTGATTGATAAGTGCAATTATTCAATTTAATATAACGCATGAAATTCAAGTTCAAATCACATTTGGTTTCAATAGTTTGCAACCATCATCACTTTTCCATTCCCTAATTTTATAGTTATACTTTTACAATTCATAACTATGCAGAGATGAAATCGAACACCCGTACCTTTCTTATCATATTTATTATCACCCTTTCCCTTATATTAATTTATTGGCTCATCCTGAGTTTTTACAATAACAAAAACCGCACAGATGACGCTATGGTGGATGGCGATATTGCGCCTGTGTTAACTCGTACTGATGGATTTGCAGAAAAAATATATGTAGAAGATAATCAGTTGGTGAACAAGGGAGATACATTAGTACAATTAGATACTATTGATTATCACTTGCAATTACTTCAGGCAGAAACTGCATTGCATATTTCCAAAACAAATCTCGAACGCTCGTTAATTGTTTTAGATTCAAAAAAAATTGATGAGAAAATTGCAAAGCAGCAAATACAAATTCATGAATCTGATCTTGCCTATTCAGAAATAAATTATAAACGCAACAAAGTACTTAAGGATAAAGGAGTTGTTTCGGTGCAGGTATTTGAATTTACCGAGGAGACTTATAAAAAAGCCATTTTAAATTTAGAGAATGCAAATGACAAATTAAGACAAACAGAAGTAGGTTTATTAGATGCAGAAAAAGAAGCAGAGCTGAGCAAATTAAATATAGCTACACAACAAAATCAAATAGAAATATTGAAAAGAAACATACTCTTTTCCACTGTGCTATCCCCTGCTACCGGATATGTTTCGAAAAGAAGTGTGCAAACCGGACAGATGGTGCGTTCAGGTACGCAAATATTTTCAATTGTGCAATCTGATAATATTTGGGTAACTGCAAATTTTAAAGAAACACAAATTTCAAAATTCCCTATCGGACAAAAAGTAAAACTAAAAGTAGATGCCTATCCCGATGAAGAATTTTTTGGAATTGTGGAAACGGTTGGCGCAGCAACAGGATCTAAATTCGCATTGGTGCCACCCGATAATGCTACAGGTAATTATGTGAAAGTAATTCAGCGTGTTCCGGTAAAAATAATTTTTGAAGATTTACAAAAAGCAAAAGAACTTCTCAGACCTGGTTTCAGCGTAATGGTAACATTATAAGTGAGCAGCAATAACACAATGAAAAGTATAGCACAAAAAAGAATTTACTTTTTTCTCATTTTAATTATTTGCTATTTTAATTACATGGGACAGAGTGTTGCTTTTTCTTATGTCCGCAGTCAATTTGGTGTAAGCAGTGAAGATGCATTGTGGTTGTTGAGAGGCTTTCATGCTGCTGCAATTATTACAAGCATAGTTGGAATAGTAATTATTAAATGGGTTGGAAACAAGTGGTTATTTATTTGTAGTGCGTTTATATTTTTAATTGCAACAATAATTTCTATTTATACA
The DNA here is from genome assembly GCA_016715425.1 of Bacteroidota bacterium. Lineage (NCBI taxonomy): Bacteria > Pseudomonadati > Bacteroidota > Bacteroidota bacterium. Next base: position 527,438 of record JADKAC010000005.1, on the reverse strand, counting down.
AATTCATTTTCAATTTTATTATGTGCACGCATTACCGCAGGCTTCGCAAATGGATTTATGCAAGCAGTGGCAGGATTATTATTTATAGCAACCTATCAGGGAAAAGAAAAACCATTAGGTTCCATTATAAGTCTTGCTGCTACTATAGTTGGAATATGTTTAAGCCTTGCAATTAACAGCTCATTTCTTGAAGATTTCGGATGGCGATTTACTTATGTGTTAAGTGTACCAATAATGAGTACAGTTTTCCTATCTGCATTCTTTTTCATTCCTGTTCGTGAACAAAAAGAAAGTATTGAAGTTGACTGGTTAAGCATTTTTCCTTTTGCAATTCTTATTTTTTCAATGCTGTATACTGTAATGTATTGGGATGCATTTGGTGGATTAAGCAGCATTTATATTACAAGCAGTATTAGTATTTTTATTATTAGCGCAACTATATTATTCATTCGTGGCTTCACGCATACAAATCCAATTTTCGATACCACCTTATTCAAATATCCAAGTTTTATTGCTGCATTTTTTATTTCCTTTTTAAGTGGAGTTGTGTTTGTTTTCAATTTTAATATGATAGCGAAATTATTAGGAGGTATATTACAAATGTCGTTTAGCGATATTTTGGTATTTATTAGTTTGCTTGCCTTGCTGTTATTTGTAAGTATATTATTAGGCGTAATTCTGCTTGCTAAAAAAGTAAATGCGTTTTGGATGATGATAGCCGGTTTACTGTGTATTGCATTTGCCTGCAATCAATTTTCACAATTGAATACTCAATTTTATATCAATAATATTATAACACCGTCTTTAGTCTGTATGCTGGGTGCAGCCTTTATTGCATTGAGTGTAATAATTGTTGCGATGAAAAGTGTGCCTCCCGAAAAAATTGCCAAAGTGGGAAATTTCCGCAGTGTACTTTTCTTGTTAGGAATTGCGATTGCAGCAGTGGATTTAACCAGAATAATTGATTATAGAAGAGTGGCGAATTTCAATGCAATGATAAGATATACTAATGCTGGCGACTCTGTTTTCAGTCAACGACTTTCCGGTTTTAAAGCATTCTATCTCAGCAAAGGATATGATCCTGATTCAGCATATCAAGCTGCTATCAAAGCAATGACAGGCACTTTTCAATTGCAGGCATTTTTTAAAGGTATGATGCAAACATTTCATATTGCATCTATAATATGTATTGCATTTGCATGCCTTATTTTTTTACTGTGGTTAATTAATAATTTACAGTGGATTGCCAATAAATTTCAAATTCAACATTCTAAAATGCATAACCATGTTTAAAGAAAAACCATATCATTTGCGGTGGTCAGTTGTAATTGTTTTTATGCTGTTTCAATCATCTCTTTTTTCGCAGAAGAGTTTTACACTTGAACAATGTATTGAATATGCTTTTGCAAATAATCCGATTTTACAAATTGTATCTGCGGATACAAGTTTAAGTGATTTGGATTTGCAAAGAGTAAAAGGAAGTTATATTCCCCGAGCGGATATCACTGCTGCATTTCAATATTATCTTGCTCAGCGAAATCAAATTATTGAAGGAGGAAGTTTTTTCGCTCCCGATGATTTACCTATTGGTGAGCCACTTGCCGTTCCCTCCGGTTATAACAATGCATGGTATCCGAATTTTAATTTAAGTCAGCTCATTTTTGATGGCGCTTATCAAAGTAGTTATAATTTAAATGCACAAAACAGAATTCTTCAGGAACAGGAAATGTGGAGTTTCAGAATTGATTTAATCAGTGGAATATATAAAGCATATATCAGTTGCAGATTATTTGAAATACAAGCTCGCTTTCTCAGTGAAAATATTGAGAGGATAGATACTTTAACTGAATTGACTAAAATAAAATATGAGGAAGGTGCCGGCATTGCGTTAGAAGTAAATCGAGTGCTGGTAACTTCTAATCGCATGAAAAGTGAATTGGCAGATGTAATCAATAGTTTTAATGAATCACTATTAGCATTACAATTTCAAATGAATTATTTAGAACCAGACAGCATGATTCTTACAGATGCCTATGGCATTGATGAAATAGTTTTAAATGCTTCTGAAACCATGAATAATTTAAAAACTTCTGATCCCAATTCCCGCATTGAAAGTAAGATTATTCAAACTCAAATTTCATTAGCCAATGAATCTATAAGTCTTGAAAAATCCAGATATCAACCGAGTATAGGTGCTGAAGGTTCTTTGGGATTTTTACCTGCATCAGATTCTTTCGATGCATTATTTCAGTCTGAAAGATGGCAACCTTATGCCTACATTGGTTTAAATATGTACATACCTGTGTTTAATGGAATGGATGTGAAACGGGCGGTGGAACAAAGAACTATAGAGTCCATGCAAACAATGCATTCCTATACGCAATTTATAAATGAGTATGAGAATGAAAGGCAAACAACCTATTTCAAATTAAAAAAATCTGTGGAGCGATACAGCTTTGCAGAAATCAATTTAAGACTTGCAGAAAATAATATTGATTTATTGGAAGAAGCCTTTGTAAATGGTGTTGCAGATAATCAGGATATGATATTAGGTGAAAATGATTTGTATGAAAATCAAGCGAGATATTTTAATGAATTGCTTTTGCTTTTATTAAATGAAATTGAAGGAACAAAAGTGTTGGGCAATTTTAATTTCCGTGCAGGTATAAGATAATTTTTATCGGAAAGAATTAGATGATTATAATTCTTCCCGATAAAAATCTGAGACTATATTTTAAAAACATATTGATAGTTTTCTACCTGGAAAACAAATTTTCTATCTCTGTGGTAATTCCGGTACTTCCTCAATTTTAGTATTATCCTTTGCCAAGTATTTTGTAATTAAAGTATAGAATATAGCTAGGATAATTGCGCCTTTAAACATCCCTGTAAATCCCCATGCTATCATACCGCCAATTACACCGAGAAATAAAACGAGCACGGGCATCTTTCCACTTCTACCTATAAGAATTGGTTTAAGAATATTATCAATTCCCAATAAAACTACAACGCCATAAATAGCAATAAAAATGGTGTTGCCAATATTGCCTAAACTGGCAACATAAAATGTAACAGGTAACCAAACTAATAGTGGACCTACCTGAACTAGCACTAAAAGAAAAGTAATTATCGCAAACAACACGGCAAATTGTAACCCTACAATTGCATATCCAATCCATGCTGCCACTGCACAAATAATTGCTGTACCCAAAGCGCCAACAGTTACACCTTTAATAGCCCTGCCGGTAGCATCTAATATCTCTTCTCCATTAGGATCACCCAATAATTTGCGCATAAGATCATGTAAGGGATTCAATACTTTAGAACCACTTGTTAATACTACGGCTGAAATTATAACGGCGACTACTATTTCCAAAGCGGCTCCAATCAAACCTGCACCTTTAGATAAAAAGCCTGTAAGAAATCCAAGAATTTGTGGTTCGTATTTTTGAATTGTACCTGCAGGATTTGCTTCAACAGACGTCCAAAATGCAGCAATCTTTCCACCAACCACCGGTATTCCGGAAACCCATTCCGGCAATGGACCCACACCATTTTCTTTTGCATTTTTAAACCAATCAATTACAATATCTACTTTATCTGCTAAAAATCCAGTGAGAAAAATAAAGGGTATAACAATAATGCAAACTGCAATAAATCCGTAAATAAATCCTGCAAGTTTTCGTCGATTACCTACTAAGCGCACTAACTTTTCAAATGGCCCGTGTAGCGGCACACTCAAAATAGCTACATACGCAAATACACCAATAAACGGGGTAATTATATGAAACAAAGAAACAAGTAGAAGTAATAATAAAAGTATGATTATTACCACTTCGACAATACGTCGGTTTTCAACTAAAGCTTTCATAAAATGATTTTTTTTACATTAAATAATTGTTTGTTCGGTATAATAAAATTGTATTGTATTTAAGTTTTTGAAGAGGAAAATTTTCCTATCAATAATGCGATTACAGTGGCAATATAAATTTGACCGGTGATTCCCATAAATGCAGACATGGAGCGAGCAAAAGGAGATACGGGTAAAAAATCTCCATACCCAACTGTGGCGAGTGAAATAAAAGTAAAATACAAAGTATCCAGAATAACTACGTTATTTCCATCGCCTTTATTCATAGCAAAATTTACTGACTCGGGATTTACTCGAATTATCAAGGTAAACAATAATGAAAATACAATACCGATTAACAGATATCCGCTAATAGCCTGTATTAAAGTATCGGCAGAAACAGTTTTTTTAGAAGCAACTTGCCGCAATAAATTAAATACAGTAATAATAAAAACGATTGCTAATAATACTGAAGAAATAACAACGATAAAATCTTTATCGAAAAAATAAGCAAGCCAATAGGTGATAAACGCAATAGCGATAGCAGGGCCAGAAATTCCCCTGAATTCTTTTTCAACACTAAAAAAACTAGTTATAATAATCAGGTTAAAACTTACTCTGGAATAAATTGTCAAAACATTATCCGATAATGCAGAAAGAAAAAAACAATGGAAAATGAGTAAAAAAAACATGAATAAATTTACGGACTTAATATCTCCTTCTGCAAAATACTTTTTACTTGATAACTGCATGTATACCTATTAATATTTTAATATGAAAACAACTTTTCAATTTGTACTATTTCATTAAGTAAATGCACAATCACCATCTCCATCCTGCAAATGTAATTCTTTCAAAGTCAGTTGTTGAAATAATTCTTTCGAAATAAAATAGCTCCTTTTCACTTCCTTTTTCCAAAGTACTTGCATTGGCTGCTGTTTTAACTTTTCAGCAATAGACGCATGATAAACAGTGAATGTATTAATAGCTAAAACTTTCATGTAATGCTGAATGATACTTACCACAATATCTGCATTACAAGTAAAAAAACAATAAGGCAAAGTAAGGTTGTTTGATCTTTTTGCAAATAATATAAAAGCACAAATATTCCCTTCTATATCCTTGACTTCAACAGGAATAAAATCAAAACTTTTATCTGTGGCTGTAAAATGATAACGGCTTGTTTGGTCATCACCTTCATGGGGTCTAATTATCCATGGGTATTGCAACATCCATTGTAATGCATCTGCATTGCGCTGAAATAGGTTGTATTGATTTTGTTTATTGATAAATGCAGATGCTTCTTCAGAAATTTCATTGCCAATGTTTACTTGAAAATTATTTGGCAAGGCAGGAATATTTCTAAAACGTATATCTCCAACAAAATTAATTATAGAATCAGCGATGGTCCAAAATGGTTTTAATTTTTGCAACCAACCACCCTTTTTATTAAGTATATACTTTAAATCACTTCTTAAATATAAACGTACACCGTTTAAAATTTTCATCTCAGCAAAATGATTTGTTTTTTCATACAATACTTTGGCGGGTAATGTAAATTCAGTGGCAATTAATTTATTATCCCAGGTTTTGAAACTTGCTGCTAATAATTGTTGCGCAATTTTTTTTCCACGATGTTGTTCTGAAACCCAGATACAACTCATCCAACCACAATGCATTTTATTATTTGCACCTAATAGAATATCATCTGCCAGCACTCCAAGATAACCCACCATTTCATTATTTATAAAAGCAAGAAATAATAAAATATCTTCGGGTGTATTTGCAGGATTGTTAATATGTGAAATTGCACGATGTTTTGAAATAGGAATTACAGGCATCCTATTAAACTGATCAGATTCAATAAATTCTTGTAAAGTGATTTTATTTAAAAATTTAATTTCCATCAATCCCTTGTTATTCTGTTTTTATTGATGCATGATTTTGCAATGAAATATATGTATTCTGTTGTCAGTATTTCTTCCGCACTTTTGTTTGCAATTTCTAATGGAATGCGTTGCAAATTATTAGCAATACAATCCTGCTTTAATCCGGCACAACCAAAAGTAAGTGTTGGTGAATTTTCCATTGCGGCAATTTTATCAAAAAATAATTTTGTTACCCCATAATCTGTAAATGGAAATGCGAATAAAGATTCTGATGCATTATATTTTTTTTGCATTACCTCTAAGCTAGAAGTAGTTTGTTCTACTTGTTCTTCTATGGATATAAATCTATATTCCGGATGATCCTTACTATGCGCACCAAACGCAAAACCTTTGCTTTGTAAACTGCTTATTTGCTCTGATGTTAAATACGGTTGATTATTTTGAAGAAATGCATTTATATCTAAATCTATTTCACTTGCCAAATTATCCAAAAATGATTTTTCAGAATATCGCATTCCTAATAATGCAGATTTAAAATGTGTAACATCGGCATTAAAATTTATTTGAAACCATGCTTTAATTTCCGGTTGTTGTAATACTTTTTTATTCTTAGAAATTTGATCAATCAGTAAACTTACTTTATAGCGGAAAAACAAATCTCTGTTATCAATAAAATCTGTATTGCAAAAACAAACTGCAGGAATTCCTTTGCGCAAAAGGATTGGAGCTATCACATCATGAAATTCACGCAAGCCATCATCAAAAGTCAATAAAAATGCGTTGCCAATTATTTCTTTGGTTTTATTTACATGCGCTATTACTGATTGCACATCCACCGGTTTGTAATGTTTTAAAATAAAATCCAAATCGCTTTCAAAGACTGCACTATTTTTATAGTTATATAGATTTTTTATATGGGGCAAATACTCATCCGTTATCACATGATATACCGGAACAATCAGCCGCTGTCCTGTAATAGAAATTAAAGGTGAGAGAGGAATAATGGATGCGGGGGCACCAAACAGCTGGATAAAAGTTTTACGTATCTGCATCTCTGATTCCAAACAAAAATAAGAGTACTGCTTACATTATCGGCATTCCACTCACTTAAGATGTGAAAGCCACTTGTATTAAGCCCTTTATTTTAAAACTTCAAAATCTTTGGATTTACAATAATGGGTTTATATAACTTTACGCCCACTTTGACTGAGACCAGGAAAATCGAAACCCTCCCCCTTCGTGGCCAACTTACGTATGCGTGCGGAATGCTAGGCTGGAGTGTGCTTACAAGCTCGGTTGCTGTAATGTTGGTTTACTTCTATCAACCGCCGGAAGAAACAGGATTAATAAATCTTATTCCAAAAATCGGAGTGTTGGGAATTGTGAATGCAATGAGTTTGATAATGATTTCTTCCCGTATTTGGGATGCTGTTATTGATCCGGTAATTGCATGGTTTAGCGATCGCAGTAAACATAAAAAAGGAAGACGTATTGTTTTTATGCGCTGGACTTTATTACCGATTTTGATTGCAGGAATTCTGTTGTTTGTACCCGCAACTAAATTTGAAAGTATGGGTAATATTTGGTGGCTTGTTTTTATTCAAATCATTTTCAACCTGTTTGTCTCCGTTTATATTATTCCTTATAATGCCATGCTTCCTGAATTAGGACATACTAGTTTAGAAAAATTACGCTTGAGTACTTATCAGAATTTTGGATTTGTATTAGGTTGGATTATCGCTGCATTCGGCCCCGGCATGTTTGAATATTTCAGAGATGAATTACACGTAAATCCACTGCGGGCATTTCAATTTTCAATATGGATTAATTTTTTTGTTGCTGTTATTTTTATGGCAATAACTGCATTTGGAATTAATGAAAAGAAATATTGTATTGCACATCCTGCAGAGGGATCTTTATTTAAAAATCTGGCGCCTGTGCTCAGCAATAAAAGTTTCTTGATATACTTAGTTGCAGATTTTACATACTTTATTTCAATTACTACAATGGGCACGGGTGCATTGTATTATGTAACTGTATTACTAGATCTGCCCGAATCTATGGCAACAGTTATGATTTTAGTAATGGTTGTCGGTTCATGGATTTGGTATCCTGCAGTGAATTGGGTAGCACAACGCTATTCAAAAAAGATTTTAATAGTGATGTCGTTATTTGCAGTTAGCTTTTTATTTCTATCTATTTTCTATCTGGGTAGATTTGGGTTGCAACATGATATGGAAGCAATAATATTAAGTGCACTTATGAGTTTGCCTTTAGCATTGCTCGGTATATTACCACCAGTAATTTTAGCGGAGATAACTCATTTAGATTCGTTTAAAACAAAACAAAATAAAGAGGCTACCTACTTTGCAATTCGCAGTTTATTTATACAGTTTGGTCAAACATTGGGAATTGCAGTATTTACAATTTTAATTGGAATAGATAATGAACATCCCACAGGAAAAATGCTGGCGCAGTTGTTTCCCAATATTCCGTTTGAAGAATTAGGGATTCGATTATCCGGCGTTTTTGGTGCAGGGCTTTGTTTTGTTGCGGCTATAATTTTTATGATGTTCAATGAAAAAAAATTAAATCGGGGAATTGTTGCAATGGAAAAGGAAATGCAAATTATTCAAACGATTGATTAATATTTTAACCCTACAAAATCAGATCAGCCTAAGGCTTTTATTTTATTCGTGATTTTTTTATTCGTGGCTATTCTTGAAATTAATGGCTGAATTTTTCTTAAACTGTTATAATCAAAACAAAAATATTCTACATTTTATCAGTTCTAATAACCTACATAAAAATTAAATTAAAGTGCAATCACATTTTTATTTTCTTAGATTTTTCTTCTACTTTTTTACCTAATGCTTCTTTGTAATTCAAAATCTTTTTTTGAATTACATCATTGCTGCTTCCGATAATTTGTGCAGCAAGTATTCCTGCATTCATAGCAGCATTTAATGCTACTGTTGCAACAGGAACACCATTGGGCATTTGTAATATTGAAAGTATAGAATCCCAACCATCCATTGAATTTGAGGATTTTATTGGAACACCAATAACCGGCAATGGACTAATGCTGGCAACCATCCCCGGCAAATGCGCTGCACCACCGGCACCGGCAATAATTACTTGTATTCCTCGAGTATGTGCTTTGGATGCATAGTCAAACATTTTTTTTGGAGTGCGATGCGCAGAAACAATATCCATTTCGAAAGCAATACCAAATTCTGCGAGTATATCTGCTGCTTGTTGCATAACAGTTAAATCAGAATCGCTTCCCATAATAATTCCCACTAAAGGTTTTTTTGTAGTGCCTGTTGTTTTGCTCATGCAATAATTTTTAAATTGTCTTTTACAAATCTTGCTAATTCTTTTGCTACTTCCATTTCATTATTAATAATTGTAACATGTCCCATTTTCCGAAATGGTTTTGTTACTTTTTTTCCATAGAGATGTACATACACACCTTCAAGTGCAAGACATTCCGGTAAGCCTGAATAAATTGCAGTGCCCATATAATTATCCTCACCCAATAAATTCACCATAACCGCCGGCGAGCGCATTGCTGTGCTTCCAAGTGGCAAATCAAAAATGCAGCGCAATAATTGTTCATACTGTGAAGTGAAATTCGCTTCGATAGTATGATGACCGCTATTATGTGGACGAGGAGCTACTTCATTAATCAATACTTCACCATCACGAGTTAAAAACATTTCTACTGCAAGAATTCCCACTACATTAAATGCACGGATAGTTTCAGTAGCAATTACTTCTGCCATGTGCGCATGTTGTTCTCTAATATTCGCCGGTGCAAATAAAAATTCAACAAGATTTGCAGTTGGATGAAATTCCATTTCCACCGCTGGAAATACTGTTACATTTCCATTGTGATCTCTAGCAACAATTACAGCAAGTTCTTTTTCAAAATCAATTAAATCTTCTATCACACTTTCACCATCCAACAGATTATCAAGATCAGATTCATTGCGAATTACCTGCACGCCTTTTCCATCATATCCCGACCTACAAGATTTCTGAACAAAGGGCAAATTTATTTTTCCCTCATGCACCAGATCTATTATTTCTTGTTTGTCTTCTAATACCTGAAAAAAAGCAGTTGGCAATTCATTGTCTTCATAAAATAATTTCTGCTTGCCTTTATCCTGAATAATTTTTAAAACCTCCGGATCGGGATAAATAATTTTTCCTTCTTCTTTTAATTGTTGCAATGCCTCCACATTCACATGCTCTATCTCAATGGTAATTTTATCAACCTTTTGACCAAAGGCATAAACTGTTTCATAGTCTTTAAAACTGCCACAAGTAAAATGAAAAGCTAAATGTGCACAAGAACATTCTGCGTCCGGATCCAGCACATAACATTGGATATTCCAGTTGCTGGCGGCTTCAATCAGCATTTTGCCTAATTGCCCTCCACCCAGAATTCCCAGTTTTAAATCGCCTGTCTTTACGGTTTGCATGCCACAAAAATACATGTAATTGTATAGACAAGACTTTGAGGAAAAGCTTTAAAAGAATGTATAAATCCTAGAGATGCACTGCATCTTCCACCCCTATTATATATACAAAACACCTCAATTTAAATCTCCGAAATAAGCCAATGTGGAAAACAGGTGCATGTAGCTGTATTATTATATTTTCTTGTGTTTGGTTAATTAGATTGCATTTCACTAACTTTGCGTTCCATTTTGAAATTGAACAATTCATACAAATGACTCAGTACGAAACCGTAGTAATATTCACTCCTATACTTAGCGATGAAGAATTTAAGCGCACAGCCGATGCTTATAAAGATATTATAAAAGCCAATGGCGGCGAAATAGTGCATGAAGAACAGTGGGGTTTACGCCAACTGGCTTATGCTATTAAAAAGAAAACCACAGGTATTTACCTTGTATTGGAATACAAAGGTGAGAACAATACGGTTGCAAAATTAGAATTGCAATTTACCCGTGATGAAAATATATTGAGATTCATGACCATCAAATTGGATAAATTCTCTACAGATTACAATGAGCGCAAGCGCCGTGGTGAAATTGGAAGAAAAGCAGAAAAGAAAACAAAAGCTGTAACTGAATCAAACGAATAATAAGAGGCAAATGGCTAGTTCAAAAAATATAAGATTCCTCGCTGCCCCTAAATTGGGGATGATGCGCAAGAAATATTGTCGTTTTAAAAAAAGCGGGATAAAATACATTGATTATAAGAACCCTGAGTTCTTATTGAAATTTGTGAATGAGCAAGGTAAAATTTTACCTCGCCGATTAACTGGTAATTCATTGAAGTTCCAACGTCGTGTGGCTCAAGCTGTAAAGCGTGCCCGCCAGATTGCTTTAATGCCTTATGTTACTGATCTTTATAAATAAGAAATTGTTATGGAAGTAATACTATTAAAGGATGTAGAAAAACTGGGCGATGCAAATACCCTGGTTAAAGTGAAAGACGGATATGGCAGGAATTACCTGTTACCTAACAAATTAGCCATGATTGCAAATGAGGGCAATTTGAATATGTTGAAAGAACGTCAACGTCAAACCGACAAAAAAGAACAAAAGATATTAGTTCAAATTCAGGGCATGATGGACCGCTTTAAAGAAACTGTAATTAAAGTGGGTGCTAAAGTGGGCCAGAGTGATAAAATATTTGGAAGCGTAACCAATGTACAATTAGCCGAAGCAATTAAAAAACAACTTGGTGTTGAGATTGACCGCAAAAAAATACAAGTACCTGAAGATGTAAAAACTCTTGGAACTTACACCGCAACGATTAATCTTCAAAAGGATTCTAAAGTGGATGTACAGTTTGAAGTAGTGGAAGAATAAAAAAGGTTGGAGAATAATAAAAACCCTTTATGGCGCAAGTTATAAAGGGTTTTTTTTGGCTATTTATTCGTATCGCAATGCCTCTATCGGATCTAGCTTAGATGCTTTCACAGAAGGATAATATCCGGCAGCAAGTCCGGTGATAAAAGTGAGTACCAAGCCGGCAAACACCCAAACCCAAGGAATGAAAAAACTTACATCGAAAAACGAAGCGACTGCATTACCAGAAAGCACCCCCAATAAAATTCCCAATGCACCCCCTATTAAACAGATTGTAATTGCTTCGATTAAAAATTGCATTTTAATAACTGCACCTGTTGCACCTAAAGCCATGCTAATACCTATTTCCCGGGTGCGTTCATTTACCTGAACTAACATAATATTCATCAATCCGATGGCGGCACCTAATAAAGTAATCATGCCGATAATAATTGCACCGATAGTTACATAAGAAATATTTTGCAAAACGATATTTACAATGCTATCGCTTTTCATAATACTGAAATCATTGCTCTCACGCACATTTAATTTGCGCACTTGTCGCATAGCGCCTGTAGCTGCACCTATAGCAGGTTCCAAATCAATTACTTCATTCACCCCTACTGTAATTACATAACTGGTTTCATTGGCAGGAAATAAAGACCTGGAAGTATTTACCGGGATAAATACAATGTTATCCGACGACATCATGCTATTTCCTTTTCCTTTAAAAGTGCCTATAATGCGGAAGGGTTGATTTTGAATTGTGATTCCTTTTCCCGTAGGATCTACCTCTCCAAATAATTTCGTGACCACATCGCTGCCGAGTACAACTGTGCGTGCAGCATAATCTACTTCACCCGAAGTAAACCATCTGCCAAATCCAATTTCATAACCACTGATACTTATATAATTATCATCCACTGCCATTACTGTTACATTCGGATTTGTTTCTTTATCTCCTGCTTTTAATTTTGCAAAACCATTGAAGGGTATATAACTAATAGATACAATTGCAGGATATTCATATTTTTCCTGAAATAATTCTGCTTCTCTTTTACTAATCTCCGGTCTTTCTTTATTGTTATCACTCATATCACCACCATCAATTTCACCGCTATTGCGAATACTAAATGAATTGGCTCCCAACGTTGCAAAATTTTTATTGATGCTGGACTTCAATGCTTCGATAGATGTCAGAATTGCAAGCAATGCCATTAATCCAAAAGCAATAATAGTTACGGTAAGCGCAGTGCGTAATAAATTTCCTTTTATTGATCGCAGTGCAACGAATATATTTTCAAGTAAGCTCACTATTTAAATTTTTGTAACTATAAAATTGAATATTTATAAACCTATCCATTTTGTATTGTGTTAACTTTGTATGTAGCAAATTTAAATGAACATGCAAGATAGTTTATGCTTCGCAACAACATTTAAGATATTTTGACTTCAATTTTTTTTAATGATTTTCTTCACTATAAAATTTCAAGTTTATTATGGCATTTGATATTGAAATGATTAAGGAGTTATATGAACAACTTCCAACAAAAATTACCGCTGCCCGCAAAGTATTAAATAAACCACTTACCCTCACTGAAAAAATATTATACAGTCATCTTTCCGAAGGTGCTGCCCATAGCATTTATGAAAGAGGAAATAGTTATGTGGATTTTGCACCCGATCGTGTAGCAATGCAAGATGCAACAGCACAAATGGCGCTACTGCAATTTATGAGTGCCGGTAAGAAAAAAGTTGCCGTGCCTTCTACCGTGCATTGCGATCACTTAATTCAGGCTAAAGTGGGTGCAAGCAAAGATTTGGCTAATGCAGTGGATTCCAATAAAGAGGTATTTGATTTCCTAGCTTCTGTTTCTAATAAATATGGAATTGGTTTTTGGAAACCCGGTGCCGGAATTATTCATCAAGTAGTTTTAGAAAATTATGCATTTCCTGGTGGGATGATGATTGGAACCGATAGTCATACAGTGAATGCAGGTGGATTAGGAATGGTGGCGATTGGTGTTGGTGGCGCTGATGCAGTGGATGTGATGGCAGGTTTCCCTTGGGAATTGAAAATGCCGAAACTCATCGGGGTGAAACTCACAGGAAAAATGAGTGGATGGACTAGTGCCAAAGATGTGATATTAAAAGTATCCGGAATATTAACTGTGAAAGGTGGAACCGGTGCAATTGTAGAATATTTTGGTGAAGGAGCTAAAAATATTTCGTGCACAGGAAAAGGTACTATTTGTAATATGGGTGCAGAGATAGGCGCAACTACTTCTTTATTTGGTTATGATGAAAGTATGAGCAGATATTTAAATGCAACCGGACGCTCTGATGTTGCTGCATTAGCCGATGCAGTGGAAGCACATTTAACCGGAGATCCGGAAGTGTATGCAGATCCTGAAATGTATTTTGATAGGGTTATAGAAATAAATCTGGATGAATTGGAGCCTTTTGTAAATGGACCTTACACACCTGATCTTGCCTGGCCGATAAGTAAATTAAAAGATGCGGTAATAGTGAATGGCTGGCCAAAAATTTTGGAGGTTGGCTTAATAGGAAGTTGCACTAACAGCAGTTATGAAGATTTAACTCGTGCTGCAAGTATAGCACGTCAGGCAGTTGCTAAAAAATTAAAAGCAAAAAGTGAATTTACAATTACACCGGGCTCGGAGCAGATAAGATTCACAGTTGCCAGAGATGGTTTACTTGATGATTTTGAAAAAATGGGCGGTGTTGTTTTGGCAAATGCTTGCGGTCCTTGCATTGGTCAATGGGCAAGACATACCAATGATCCTGATAAAAAAAATACTATCCTTACTTCTTACAATAGAAATTTTGCAAAGCGCAATGACGGCAATCCAAATACCCATGCATTTGTTGCTTCACCGGAAATAGTTACCGCACTTGCAATTGCAGGTGATATCACTTTTAATCCACTTACCGATGCATTGATGAATGATGAAGGAAAGATGGTGATGTTAGATCAACCTGTTGGAATTGAATTACCTACTAAAGGATTTGATGTAAAAGATCCGGGTTATTTAGAACCTGCAATTGATGGGTCGGGTATTGAAGTAATTATTAGTCCGGAATCAAATCGCTTGCAAATATTAGCACCATTTCCTGCATGGGAAGGAACAGATATAAAAGGATTAAAACTGTTGATTAAAGCACAAGGAAAATGTACAACAGATCATATTTCTATGGCGGGTCCCTGGTTAAAATTCAGAGGGCATCTGGATAATATTTCAAACAACATGTTGATTGGTGCAATTAATTTTTTCAATGAGAAAACAGATACTGTAAAAAATCAATTAACCGGAGAATATAATTCTGTTCCCAATGTGCAAAGAGCATATAAAGCTGCCGGCATAGGAAGTATAGTTGTAGGTGATGAAAATTATGGTGAAGGTTCATCCAGGGAGCATGCGGCAATGGAACCAAGACATTTGGGTGTGCGTGCAATTTTAGTAAAATCATTTGCACGTATCCATGAAACCAATCTTAAAAAACAAGGTATGCTTGGATTGACTTTCGATGATAAAAATGATTATGATAAAGTATTGGAAGATGATAACATTGACATCATCGGGTTAACAAATTTTGCACCCGGCGTTCCACTTACTGTTGTTTTAAATCATGCGGATGGAAGTAAAGATTCTATAACAGTAAATCATACTTATAATGCACAACAGATTAAATGGTTTAAAGCAGGAAGTGCTTTGAATATGATTGGTAGTTAAATACATTTTTAATTCATTTTAAAACACGGAGCAAACACTCTGTGTTTTTTTTTGTATCTACATATATAATATTTTTACCGCTACCTTTAATAGTAATAAATCATCCAATTCAAAAATCTTGAAATGAAAAAAATTTTCTTTCTCCTTTTCATAAGTTCATTATTCTTTACTGCAAATGCACAAACAATTTCCGGTGTTACGGAAAAATTTATTGACAGTGTATTAAATGCAAATTATTCTGCAATAGAACCGGGAGCTGTATTATTAATTGCAGAAGAAGGAAAACCCATTTATCAAAAAGTATTGGGAATGGCAAGCGTGGAACTCACTGTTCCGATGAAAGAAGATTATGTATTTGCAATTGGCTCTATGACCAAACAATTTACGGCAATTGCAATTCTTCAATTAGTACAACAAGGCAAATTAAATTTAAAAGATGACATCAAATTATATATGCCTGATTATAATTCGCATGATAAAATAATAACTATAGAAAATCTGCTTACGCATACTGCCGGCATTCCAAGTTTTACTGAAATGGATACGTTTAGCACATTGTTTAATAAGGATATTACTTTAAAAGAAATGGTCGGCATTTTTCAAGATGCACCCTTAATGTTTGAGCCCGGAACAGATTGGAGTTACAGCAATTCAGGTTTCAATCTTGCAGGAATGATAATAGAAAAAGTTAGTGGAATGACTTACGAAGATTATCTGCAAAAAAATATTTTTGATCCACTAAAAATGACAAGTACAACTTTAGGTTCAAAAGAAAAAATAATTCCCCGATTTGTAAATGGATATCAACCCAGTATGGTTAACTATATGCCTGCCTCTGAATTCAGTTGGACATGGCCGTATGCTGCAGGGCAGATTGTGAGCAATGTGAATGATTTATTAAAATGGGATGATGCACTTTATACCAATAAAATTTTAAATCAGGAGCTCATTCAACAAGCATTTACCAACTATAAATTAAGCACCGGTGAATATGCAAATTATGGATATGGATGGACTGTTGGCGAATACAACGGTGTAAAAATAATTCGACACGGCGGTGCAATTAATGGTTTTTTAAGTGATGCCATTCGTATTCCGGAAAAACACTTATATATAGTGATGCTCACCAACAATACAAAGCAAAGACCGGATGGTGTGATGAATGAAATTTTAAATAAGCTACTTCATTTTGATATTACAGGAAATGCGGTGCCGATAGATGCAGAACAATTAAAAAAATATACAGGAACATATCAGGTAAACCGAACCGGAGGAAGATTAGTAAGCAATTATTCCGATGAACTGATTTACAGATATTTTACAATTGATAGCAATAATTTATATGCACAACGGACAGGTGGTGCAAAATATAAACTTACTTATTTGGGTAATGATGAATTTTATACTACTGATAAATTTTCAAGGATAAAATTCGGACATGATGCGGCAGACAAATCAATTATGACAACAAATATGTTTGATGTGTTTGGTAATTATGGTCCAAATGATATTGGAATGAAAACAGATATTCCAATTCCCACGGAACGAATGGAAATAGAATTACCACAAGAAGTATTGCAGAAATATGAAGGTAAATATGATTTCGGCGGTGGATTTTTTATTAAGATTTTTATTAAGGATAACAAATTATTCGGACAAGCAACAGGCCAAGGTGCTTTTGAAATGTTTGCAGAAAATGAAACAGAATTCTTTTTAAAAATTGTGGATGCTTCTATTACTTTTCAATTGAATGATGCCGGTGAAACAATAGGCATGACTTTACATCAAGGTGGTGATATGCATGCAAAAAAAGTAGATTGATTTATTTTACATTCGGATTTTTACAACATTCCATTACATGTCCGCTGGCATCCATATGTGGACTCACATAAGGAATTCCTAAACCGAGTCCACGCAATATCAATAACACACCCACAAGAAAAGTAAATACCGGAATTATTTTTCGAATGCGCATACGCAAAGGCATACTGAAAAAATTTCCTGCGGTACCTGCTAAAAACATAGCGGGCACAGTGCCTAAACCAAACATCGTCATAAACAGTGCACCTCCACCAATAGACTGTGCATTTAATGCAGCAACCAATGCAACATATACTAAACCACAGGGTAAAAATCCATTGATAATTCCACCGGCAAGAACACTTGTTTTAGTGTGTTGTTTTAAAATACCTGACCAAGATTTTTTCATTCTGCCTACAAAAGTTCTTAGTATTCGAGTGCCAGGGATTTTTTGTTTTAATGCAATGGGTAAAAAAAGAATAAGTAAAATAATGCAACCGGAAATTATAGAAACTACTTGCTGAAAACCTGCTGCTATAAATGTCTTTCCGATAAGTGCAATGATGACTCCCAAAAGTGTGTAAGTAATAATTCTTCCGGCATTATACAGCATACCATTTACAACTTGATTGCCGGGAGCATTTGCATGCAACATTACTGCAAGCGGACCACACATACCCACACAATGCAAGCTGCCCATAAATCCAATTAAAAATCCGGCAGCAATTAACTCAATCATAAAAAAATATTCTGCTGATAGAAATATGTTT
Source organism: Bacteroidota bacterium (assembly GCA_016715425.1). NCBI lineage: Bacteria > Pseudomonadati > Bacteroidota > Bacteroidota bacterium. Next base: position 509,543 of record JADKAC010000005.1, on the reverse strand, counting down.
TTCCGTTTTTATTCCAATTTACTTTCACCACATACATGCCCGGAATAAATTGATCGGCACCGATTATTTGCAAACCATTAACATCGGTTTGCAACAGAATTTTTTTATCCAGCTTTATATCATTCGGTCTGAAAAAATAAATTTCACCTTCAGCATCTACAATAATTTCATCCGGAAATTCCATCTCAATAGTTTGAGCAATTTGTTCAATGCGAATAGAATCCTTAAAGGGTAAAGTATTTATTTCTGCATCAATCACATCCTGATATTTTAATTCCTCATTATAATAATCTTCCGAAACAAGATCTACACTTTCTTGTGCAGATCGAATTACGATATACATAATGAAGCCTATAAAAATCACAAATGCCAGTACTATGCTTTTACCCCAATTCATATTTATCTATTGTAATACAGGTCCGAAAAATTTAGTTTTTACTGTTTCAATTTTCTTATCACCTGAATACACACCAACACGAATATCCATACTGCGTTGTAGTATTTGTTCCGGAGATAAAATCACAAAGAAAGTACCTTCAGCCATGGATTCGGAAGTAACTTTTAATTGCGGAGTTACCATTTTTATTTCACCGGAGATATCTTCCAATCGCAATGTAACAGGCACATCTTTCACTGTTTTATTAATCAATTTAATAGTATATAAATTACTGTAATGCAAACTGTCGGGCTGCTGATATAATTGTCCTTGCGCACGGGTAATTGCAGCACCAATATCTTTTCTGGTTGCTAATAACACACTGAATAATCCCAGTAATAAAACCAACACCACAGAATAACCTATCATGCGGGGAGTGATTTTTGTTTTTTGTTTTAATGCAATATTATTTTCTGATGCATAACGAATTAATCCTTTCGGACGATTCACTTTTTCCATAATGCTATCACATGCATCAATACAAGCAGTGCAATTCACACACTCCAATTGAGTACCATTGCGAATATCAATTCCTGTTGGACAAACACGCACACATAAACCGCAATCCACACAATCTCCATTCGATTGCTCCTCTCCTTTTTTAATTTTTCCTCTCGGTTCACCACGCTCATAATCATACGCTACTACAATAGAATGTTTATCCAATAATACACCTTGCAATCTGCCGTACGGACAAGCAAATGTGCACACCATTTCCCGTGCAAAAGCAAACACGCCATAAAACACGGTGGTAAATGCCATGATTGATAAAAAGCCAATTACATTTTTTGAAATTGGTTCTGAAATTATTTTAAACAAACTATCAATCCCAATGATGTAAGCAAGAAATGTATTTGCAATAATGAATGATAATACCCAAAAAATAATATGCTTGGAAGTTTTACGAAATATTTTTTCACGATTCCAGGGTTGTGCATCCAATTTTCTTTGCTTCTCCGCAGTGCCTTCAATCCAATATTCAATTTTACGAAAAATCATTTCCATAAAAATTGTTTGCGGACAAATCCAACCACAAAACACTCTACCAAAAACAACAGTAAAAAAAACAATGAATACCATAAACGCCAGCATACCGACAGCGAAAATGAAAAAATCCTGCGGCCAGAATATTGCACCAAATAAAATGAATTTTCTTTCTAACACATCAAACAGAAAAAGCGGATGACCATCCACTTTTATAAACGGCATTGAAAAGAAAAACACAATATAAAAAACCGTGAGTATAGTGCGGTAGTTATAAAATTTACCGAAGGGTTTTGTAGCATACACCCATTTGCGTTTCCCAGATTCATCAGCGGTATAAATCTTATCTCTGAACGAATCCTTTCCTTCATTTTTCATAAGCCCGAAATAAATTTATTAAACGAAATACTCCCTACTTATTTCTCCAACATCACTACTGCACTTGTATCTGAAGTGGCTGCAGAAGAATCTGTTGCTGCGCTTTCTCCTTTCCAAATTTCTCCTTGGGGTTCTTTCGGGTTTGGTGGGTTTGTTCCATGTAAAGAAATAATATAATTACACACATCCGCTATTTGTGGTGGTGTAAGAATTTCATTCCATGCAGCCATTCCTTTTTCAGGAACGCCGTGTTTAATAGTTGCAAAAATATTTTTGACGGAACCTCCATGTATCCAATAATCATCAGCGAAGTTTGGTCCAATACCTCCTTCACCTTCATTACCATGACAAGCCGAACAGTAGGTTGTAAAAATTTCTTTTCCTGCCGATAATATCTCTGGTGCTTGATTTATGACCACTGTATTTTCATCCACCAAAGCCACATCCGTTTTCATACGTTCTTCCTTCGCCGCATCTGCTTTTGCTATAGATTCATCATACCGCTCTTTTTGTGTTGGTCCGTATCCCAAAAAATAATAAGGAATATAAATTACTGCAAAAATGATAGTTGCAATAAATAAAAAACGCAACCAAGGTGGCATCACATTATCCAATTCCTGAATGCCATCATACACATGATCACCTAATAAAATATCCTCCTCCTTCTCCACAGGTTTCGCCGGATTTAATCCCTTCCACATCATTGATAACACTCCCAGTTTTCTTCCATACTGTGTGCGAGCTCGATCTGCCACCCTTATGCTATATAATAAGTAGCTAACGATAATTAATTCAACAAGAATTAAAATATATAATGGAAAATAGGGATCATTCACGATTGAAGTTTGTGAAGCCGAAGCTCCGGTAGATTGTGCATATGTGTTACCAGATAATAATGTGCAGGTAACAAATGCTAACAACATCATTCCTTTGCCGCCTTTATCTCTTATTCTCCATTTTGTGCCCAAAATCAATAATTGACCTAAGGCATAAATAAGATATAACAATAGTGCAGCCACTGCAATTAACACCCAAAAAACAGGCTCTTCGATAAACCATGTTTTTGATGCTTCTTCTGTTGCATTTGCTGCCATTACCATTAATGGAGCAATGAGTGATATAACGACTGCTACTATTTTTTTTGATTTTTCTGAAAGTAAATTCATTACTGTAAATTTTAATGTTGGCTAATTATTTTTTTATTTTCCGGTGTGTCATCCTCTAACGGCATTTGTTTCATTTCGTCAATATATCCTTTGCGCATTCTTACAACAATTATAATCAGTAAAACAAAAAATACAAAGAATATAATCAGCGATATCAAGGGATAAATATCCACGCCGGCAATTGATGTTAAATGATTCGTGTAATCCATATCCTATTATTTTTGAACGCTCTTTTCTGCTTTTATATCTGTTCCCAATCTTTGCAAATAAGCAATCAATGCAATGATTTCTTTATCGGGTGTTGTCTGGATATTTGCATCTGCCAATCGCTTTGCAATTCCCTCTGCCTGCGCATTTAAATCTTCCACTGCAATCTGATCATAACCCTCTTCATAAGGTACACCTAAAGTTTGCATGGCCCTGATTTTTGCCGCTGTATTTTTTGTATTTAAATCTCTATCGAGTAACCAAGGATAAGGTGGCATAATAGAACCCGGTGTAATTGAAGTTGGATCTAACATATGATAATAATGCCATGAGTCAGGATATTTTCCACCTACTCTATGTAAATCCGGCCCCGTGCGTTTTGATCCCCACTGGAATGGAAAATCATAAATAAATTCTCCTGCTTTTGAATATTCCCCATAGCGCATTGTTTCCGAACGGAAGGGTCGAATCATTTGCGAATGACAAGTGTAACATCCTTCCCGCACATAAATATCTCTGCCTTCCAATTCAAGTGGCGTATAAGGTTTCACACTTGCAATAGTGGGCACATTGGATTTAATTAAAAATGTAGGTACTATTTCCACTATTCCTCCAATCATAATTGCGATAAGTGCAAGTATTCCAAATTGAATTGGTCTTCTCTCTAAAGCACGATGCCAGTATTCACCTTTATGTGCTTTCACTGCTACAGGTAATGGAGCTGCTTCTGCTTCTTCATTGGCAATAAAACTTCCTTTGCGTACTGTCCTCACCAAATTATATAACATGAGTAAGGCGCCGATTAAATATAAACTACCACCGATGGAACGCAATAAATAAAATGGTTTTACATATTGAGTTGTCTCCACAAAATTGGGATACTGCAACATGCCATCTGCATTAAATTGTTTCCACATGGAGCCTTCCATAAATCCCGCCCAATACATAGGAACAGCATAGAAAATAATTCCTAAAGTGCCAATCCAGAAATGTGTGTTCGCCAACGATTTAGAAAAAAGTTCTGTGCGAAACATTTTAGGAATAATCCAATATAAAATTCCGAAAGTGAGAAATCCATTCCATCCTAAAGCACCCACATGCACGTGTGCAATTATCCAATCAGAATAATGTCCTAATGCATTGATATTTCGCAGTGATAACATGGGTCCCTCAAAAGTTGCCATACCATAAGCGCTGATAGCCACCACCATAAATTTCAGAATAACATCTTCTCGTACTTTATCCCATGCACCTCTCAAAGTAAGTAAGCCGTTTACCATTCCTCCCCATGACGGCGCAATCAACATAATTGAAAATGCTACTCCTAAAGTTTGTGCCCATTCGGGTAATGCGGAATACAATAAATGGTGAGGTCCTGCCCAGATATATAAAAATATTAATGTCCAAAAATGGACTATAGATAACTTATAAGAATACACGGGACGATTAGCTGCTTTTGGTAAAAAGTAATACATCAGTCCGAGGTATGGAGTGGTTAAGAAAAAAGCCACGGCATTATGTCCGTACCACCACTGCACCAAAGCATCCTGCACACCTGCGTACATGGAATAACTTTTAAATAATGTAACCGGTATTGCCATTGAATTCACAATATGCAACACTGCAACCGTGATAAATGTGGCGATATAAAACCAAATAGCAACATAAATGTGTCGCACTCTTCTCCGCATAATTGTTCCGAACATATTGATACCGAACACTACCCAAATAATAGTTATTAAAATATCAATCGGCCATTCTAATTCTGCATATTCTTTTCCGGAAGTCATTCCCAATGGAATTGTAATTACTGCACTCACAATAATTAATTGCCAACCCCAGAAATGTATTTGACTTAATACATCGCTGTACATGCGGGCTTTACATAATCGCTGCAAGGAATAATACACGCCCATAAAAATGCCATTGCCAACAAAAGCAAATATCACTGCATTGGTATGCAATGGTCTTATTCTACCATAGGTAATAAAATCAATTCCCAGATTTAATGATGGATAGGCAAGTTCGAATGCTGCCCAAAGGCCAACAGTCATTCCTATTATCCCCCAAAAAATAGTAGCGTAAGTAAATTGCTTAGCAATTCGGTTGTCGTAACTGAATTTTTCAAGCTCCATATTTATTCTTTTGTGTGTTTGGTTTCAGATTTATTTTTTTTCAAAAAGTCGTCAAATAAAATGCGAACAGAAGGTGTATAGGAATCATCGAACTGCCCGGTTTTCACAGCCCAAATAAAAGCAATCAGAAAACACACTGCAACTGTAAGACTAACTCCGATAAGTAAAAATAGTATGCTCATAATTTGGTGCTAAATTGCCTTTCGTTCAAAGATAGCAAAGTGATTAACTTCAAAATATAGAATGACTTTTATCATTTGTATTTTACAAATAAAGAATTCTTTTTTATGCAATGCAAATAGTTGAAATGTTATTTGAATTTTGATTTTGCTAAAATACTGCTCAAGCCTGTAGTAAATAACACAATTGTTATTGTACTTAAAGGCATGAGTATAGCCGCAATTACAGGTGACAACAAGCCCTGCAACGCAAAAAATAACCCAACAAGATTATACAGTATAGAAAAAATAAAACTGCCGAGAATTACATGTCTGCTCTGCCGTGCATATTTAAATAATTCAGGTAATTTTTGTAAAAAGCGAATATCCAATATTGCATCACTTGCGGGCGTAAATTGATTTATATCAGATGAGATTGCAATACCGGCATCACTGGCAAGCAATGCACCTGCATCGTTTAATCCATCACCAATCATCGCCACTTTTTCGCCTTTGCTTTGCAATTGTTGCACAAAATTTTTCTTTTCATGCGGATTGCAATTATACAATTGATTGTCGGTTCCAAAAACTTCAGAAAGCGCATGATGTTCCCGGGCATTATCTCCCGAAACTAAATAAATATGATATCGGGTTTTTAAATCTGTAATCATTTCTGCCAGACCATCTACATATTTATTTTTAAAAATAAAACGACCAATTACATTTCCATTAATTGCGCAATATGCAGCACTCAGATTATCGTGACTTGCTCCGGTGAATTTTGCAGAACCAATCTGAAAAAAATCACTATCATAAATGCCTGCAATGCCGGCACCTGCAGATTCTGTAAAATCTGAAATAATTATTTTGTGTTGCTTTCCTAAATAACGAACTATACTTCGGCTATATGGATGTGTAGAATGCGATGCCAATGAAAATAAAATGGATTGCATTTCTTCACTTAATAATTCACCTTCATATATTACTTCTGCACTTTTGTTTTTTGTTATTGTACCTGTTTTATCAAACACAATTGTAGTAATGTGTTGCAATCTTTCAATTACATGTGCATTTTTTAAATAAAAACCGAAACGACCTAATCGGGTAATTGCATTGCCATAAGTAAAAGTACTCGACAACAACAAAGCACATGGGCAAGCAATTATTAATGGAGTAACCAATGCATCTAATGCACGGGATGAATCTACAAACATCCAAAAAATACATGCAGTAACAGATAATGTAATTACGATATAACTAAAATATTTACTGAGCAGATGCACAAAAGAACCCGACTCATTTACTTCTTTTTGTGCACCTGTATTGTTCCATAACTGCGTAAGATAACTTTGAGAAACATCTTTAATAACACACAGCTCCAATTGTCCACCCGTTTGTCTTCCACCTGCATAAATTAAATCACCAATAGTTTTTTCTACTGGTTCTGATTCACCGGTTACAAAACTGTAATCTATTTGTGCAATACCATTTATTAATACTGAATCTGCCGGAATTAATTCACCATGATGCACCAAATAATCATCGCCGTTTTGTAATTCGGATAATGGAATTTGTGTGGTAACTCCTTTCGATAATTTTGAAACTGCGAGAGGAAAATAAGATTTATAATCACGATCGAATGTGATGGAGCGGTAAGTATAATCCTGAAAAAATCTGCCCACCAACATAAAAAAAACTATACCTGACATCGAGTCAAAATATCCACCTTGCTGTTCAATTAAAATAGCGTACATACTTCTGATAAACGTAATCAGAATTGCCAATACAATGGGTGCATCAATATTCAGAAAACGATTGCGCAAACCTTTCCATGCCGAGTTAAAAAATTCCTGTGAACAATAAAAAAGAACAGGAAGAGAGAGAATGAAAGAGAGAAAATGAAACAGGCGTTGCAATTGTAAATCCTGCAAATCACCCCCTGCAAAATACTCCGGAATACTGAACATCATAATGTTGCCAAAACAAAATCCTGCAATGCCAATTCTAAGTAATCGGTTGCCATTGGTAATTGCAATTTTCTTTTCACCCATATCCGAATAACTCAGGTAAGGTTCATATCCCACAGAATCTAAAACCGCTGCAATATCTTTTAATGCAATCACAGTTTCATCGGCTATAATAAAAATTTCCTTGCGTGTAAAATCAACAGTAGATTGTATTATGCCGGGATTTATTGCATGCAGATTTTCCAATAACCAAATGCATGACGAACAATGAATTAATGGCAAATAAAATTTTACATGTATTTGTTTGCCATCGCTGAAAGTAATATATCGCCGTTTAATATCCGGCCGATCCAGCACTTCATATTTTGCAGAAGCAATTTTATTTTTTTGTGATTGACCGGGGAAATTCTGAATATCATAATACGCACATAAATCATTATCCTGCAAAATTTCATACACCGTTTTACAACCAAAACAACAGAAAGTTTTTTCTTCAATAGTAAAAGTGGCATCCGGGCACGGCTCGCCGCAGTGAAAGCATAGCAGTTTATTTTCTATTGAGCTACCCATAATTTATTGGCTGAAAGATAAACTCTAAAATCCATTTTGAAAATGATATTTATCGGGCAAATTAAAGTTAACTAAAAGCGGACAAGCAGCTTACAACTAATTTTTATCTTTGACGTTAGAAATCAAATTTCATACAAGTGCACAAAATTTTTGTTTACCTGCTTTTTACTCTGTTAATAATAGGCTTTGACAATTCAAAAGTGTTTTCACAATTAACCCCCATTGATAATGAAGAAACGGATAATAAACCTTCTAAAGGAAGTGGTTTTCAAGCCAATCGTTTTGTAGTGGGTGGTTACCTCGGTGCCCAGTTTGGAAATTTTACTGCCATTGATGTTTCACCATTAGTTGGGTATCGGGTAACGCCAAAATTTACTCCCGGTCTGGGAATGACTTATCAATATGTTTCCTATAATGATCCCACAGGTTACTATCAATCTTATAATAGCAATATCATTGGTCCACGAGTATTCGCCGACTACGATATTTTTTATGGTCTATTTGCCCATGCAGAATATGAACATCTCTGGTTTAAATATGATGATTCATTTATCACTTATAAAGATGTGCAACCCGGTTTATTTGTAGGCGGCGGATTAAATCTTTCAGCTGGTGCCAATTCATCTTTTCAAATACTTGCCATCTGGAATTTATTATGGGATTCTCAAAACCTCATCTATGGCAGTCCATTTACACTTCGCTTCGGAATGGCGTTTGGGTTGTAAGGGGAATTGGTATTTAAATTGACAGTTGACAGTTGACAATGAAAAAAACTTAGTGCTGTTATATTATCACTGATTTTTTTTACCCGAAAATCGAAACCTCCAACCCTCACAACTCAACAATATCTCCCAACACTGGAATGTGAACATCCATATATTTTTCATTGAGCAGATGTTCTCTGAAACCTGTTAGAGCATCTTCATTGCCGTGCACTAAAAATATTTTGCGCAATTTATTTTTATCCATCGAACGCAGATAGTAAATCATTTCTTTATAATCACCATGCGCACTGAAACTTTCCATTCTTTCTATTCTCGCATTCACATGCAATTCTTTACCAAATAATTTTATTTTTTTTGCGCCACGCATCAGCAATCCTCCGGGTGTATTTTCAGCAGCATAACCCACTAACATAATTGTATTTTCCGCATGTTCAATTGCGTTAAACACATGATGCTTCACTCTGCCCGCATGTATCATTCCCGATGCACTTATTACGACACATCCTTTTTTAGTATTTATACTTTTTGATTCTTCTACTGACTTTACAAATTTTAAATTTTTAAAGGTGAATGGATTGGGATCACTCATCATATAATTCAATAATTCCTTATCATAACATTCCGGATGTTGACGATAAATTGATGTTGCACTAATTGCTAAAGGCGAATCCACATAAACAGGAACATCAGGTAACTTACCTTGCTGTTGCAGCATATCCATATTATATAAAATTTCCTGTGTACGACCGACACTAAATGCAGGAATTATCACCTTCCCTTTTCGCTCAATACATGTCTCATGAATTATTTTTATCAAGTCATTTTTTTCCTGTTCTTTAGGCTTATGCAATCTATTGCCATAAGTAGATTCACAAATCAAATAATCACATGGAAGCATTGGATCCGGATCACGTAAAATAGGACGATCAGGTCTGCCGATATCCGCTGTAAATCCAACATAAATATCTTTCATACCCTGTTGACGAATACGCATATTCACACTTGCACTTCCAAGAATATGTCCGCTATCTTTAAACATCACATCCACATCAGGATGCACTCCAAACCAGGAATTATATTCCACTGTGCGAAATAATTCCATACACCTTTGTACATCTTCGGCATCATAAAGTGGCTCACCAAATTCATGATCTTCACTATATTTTCTGTTCGTGAATTCACTTTCTCTTTTTTGAATATGCGCACTATCCAATAATAAAATTGCAGTGAGATCTCTGCTTGCAGATGTACTATAAATTTTACTTTCAAAACCATCTTTCACCAACTTCGGCAATCTGCCACTGTGATCAATATGCGCATGTGATAGAACAACACAACCAATTTCTTTTGGATTAAATAAAAATGTTTCATTAAAATTTTCAAACTCTTTTTCATTGCCCTGATAAATTCCGCAATCGAGTAATATTTTAAATCCATCACTTAATGTAATCAGATGTGCACTTCCTGTAACGGTACCTGCAGCACCACAAAATTTTATATTCATAGTATATTATTTTTCTTTTTTAATGCGATATATGTTTCCTCCATCATAGTGCATACGTCTTCTTTTAATTTTGGAATATCTGCATCCGTTAATCCTGCAACTTCAACCACAGGCAGATAATATATTTCGCAAATACCCGGCTTCATATAAGGCTTTTTATTGGGCAATAAATTATCAGTATTCAAAAATAAAATTGGCAACAATGGTGTTTGCGTTTGAACAGCCATATTAAATGCGCCATCTTTAAATGGGATAAAATTTTTATCCTCTGTTTTGTTGCGAGTACCTTCCGGAAAAATAAATATATGCGCTCCCGATTCAATGGTTTGTTGCATTTGTTGCATGGTTTCTAATCTGCTTGCTTTATTGCTTCTGTCAACAATTATAGAAGTGCGTTTCATAATAGGTCCTAATACAGGCACTTTCAACAACTCTTTTTTTGCAATAGGTTTCACTCTCCCCCACACTGTTGCTGCTGCCACCGGTGCATCCAGATTACTCCGATGATTTGCAATTAAAATATAAGTGCGTTTTTTATCTACTTTCTTCCAATCATGAAAGCGATAAAATATTCCCGTAGTAAATGAAAACCCATACGCCACTACTTTGCATAAAAAAATTAAAGGGCCTAAAGATTTATTGCCAAGTATGAGTGGGAAAACAAGAAAAAACGGCAGTGTAATTAATAACATCAGTGCAAACATCAATGCACACCAGCCGGAATAAATCATTTGTAATACACGTATCAAATCAAAATTCTTTTGCCGTGCAAGTTATGTGTAAAATACTAAATGGTAAAATGCAATAACTCACAAAAGAATTATAATTTTATTGCTGGCAGAAATTAAAAACATGTACGCAATAGTTGATATAGAAACTACAGGGTCAAGAGCTGATCTCAATGGCATCACTGAGATTGCAGTGATTGTGCATGACGGCAATACGATTGTAGATACTTTTCAATCACTTATTAACCCGGAATTATTTATTCCTGATTTTATCACACAGCTTACAGGCATCACAAACGAAATGGTGGAAACAGCGCCTACATTTTCTGAAATTGCAGAAGAGCTATATCATTTACTGCACGATAAAATTTTTGTAGCACATAATGTAGGATTTGATTATGCATTTTTAAAAGCAGCATTTGAATCAGAAGGTTATTATTTCAATTTAAAAAAACTATGTACTGTTCGTCTCAGCAAAAAAATATTTCCCGGATATAAAAGTTACAGCTTGGGTAAGATATGCGATGCGTTACATATTGATATTGAAAACAGACATCGTGCAATGGGTGATGCAAATGCAACTGCTATTTTGTTTTCAATGGTGTTGAAAAATGATAAAGAGAATTTTGTTGCCACTGCATTAAAGCGCAATTCGAAAGAACAACACTTACCGCCGAATCTTCCTAAAGAAACATTAGAAGCATTGCCTGCGCAGCCGGGAGTATATTATTTTTTAGATGGCGACAATAATATTATTTATGTAGGCAAAGCAAAAAATATCAAGAGCAGAGTGTTCAATCATTTTACTTATGCGGATAAACATGGAAAAGAAAATGCATTGCGATTGGAAACACATCATATCACTTACGAACTCACCGGCAATGAACTAATAGCATTGCTTTTGGAAAGTGAAGAAATAAAACGACGCACACCAAAATTTAATGAAGCACAAAAATTATGGAGTCATAATTATTGTATTTTCAAATACACAGATCAGTTGGGTTATGATCATCTTGCCATTGAAAAATATAATCGCAAAAAAGAAGTGTTGCGCATTTTCAGCAACTACCTCGATGCCCGTGCTTTTCTTATTGAACAAATAAAAGAATATACGCTTTGCCCGAAATTGTGCCATATTCAAACAGTAAATAATGCATGTTATAATTATCCAAATGGCGATTGTTATGGTGCATGTGTACAAAAGGAATCTGCCACCTTTTATAATGCGAGAATAACAGCGATGATTGAAGATTGGGAAGCAGAATCTGCTACTTATTATTTAATTGGCAATGGCAGAAACAACAATGAAAGCAGTGTGGTATATGTAGAGAAAGGACATTATCTCGGCTTTGGTTTTTTTGATTCTTCATTGGGACAAACACCTGCTGAAGTAATTCATGACTGTATTAAATGGCGGCTCGACACACCTGATGTGCAACGCATTCTGGCGCAATATCTTCAACAATTTCCCGGCAATCGTGTTTCTGTATTATAATCTCAATTAATTGTGATCTCCTTGTTATTCTCACATCATTAGTCAACAAACAGTTAATACGTATTTTTGCAAACTCTTATTAAATAATAAATGAATTTTAAATTTATACAATCATCTGAAACTAATGCGGATCACACAGTAGTTTTAGTGCGTACTCAGGACGATATTTCTAATCCGCTTTTACAGCCATTTGCACAGGTAATTTCTAAAAAATTAGAGAATAAAGAAACCGATGCTTTAGTGTTTTATACTGGCTCAACTACAATATATGTGGTGATGATAAAGCAGGATGATAAGATGAAAAATTTTGAAATAAAAGAAGCATGCAGACAAGCAGGTGGAAAATTATTTCGATTAAATGCAAAAGAGAAATCAGAATCTCTGCTAATAACACAAAACAATAACTCTTACAACACAGAAGAGATATTTGCCATTATGGAAGGATTTTGCTTAGCGCAATATCAATTCAATAAATATAAAAAAGATGCAAAAACACTATCGCTGACAACAGTGCAATTAAATGCAAATAATATTTCACAATCAGATTTGGATGCATTCACCAATGTTATAGATGCTGTTACACTTGCTAAAAATATTATTAATGAACCTGTGATTTCTTTCAACTCTGTTGACCTCGGAAATTTGGTTATTGAAAAATCAAAACAATTTGGTTTTAATGCAGAGGTGTTACAAAAACAACAAATAGAATCATTGAAAATGGGTGGCTTGTTGGGAGTAAATTTTGGCAGTACAATTCCTCCAACATTTAGTGTGCTTACTTATAAACCTGTGAATGCAATAAATGAAAAACCATTTATTCTTGTTGGCAAAGGTGTAACTTATGATACAGGTGGATATAGTTTGAAACCCTCAAATTATATGGGTACAATGAAAAGTGATATGAGTGGAGCTGCTGCGGTTTTAGGAACAATCACTGCTATTGCATCGAATAAATTACCTGTATATGTAATTGGATTAATGCCATCAACAGATAACAGAATTGGCAACAATGCATTAGTGCCAGATGATATTATTATTATGGGTGATGGCACATCGGTAGAAGTACAAAATACAGATGCGGAAGGAAGACTAATTCTCGCCGATGCATTGCATTATGCAAAACAATTTGATCCTGAATTAGTAATTGATCTTGCTACATTAACAGGTGCTGCTTCAGCAATTACAGGTTCTTATGGCGCTGCTTTAATGGGTACTGACTTTACTTATAGAAGCAAATTAATAGAAAGTGGATTGCAAACATTTGAACGTGTTTCTGAAATTCCTTTTTGGACTGAGTTCAGTGAATTATTAAAAAGCGATGTTGCTGATTTAAAAAATATTGGCGGTCCAGTTGGTGGCGCTTCTACTGCAGGTAAATTTTTAGAACATTTCACTGATTATCCTTGGTTGCATTTAGATATTGCAGGTACTGCATTTCTAAAAGAAGAAAATGGTTATCGTCAAAGAGGTGGTGTTGGTTTTGGAATTCGTTTGCTCTATCATTTTTTATCGGGAGTTATTGCGAGGATGAAATGATTAGCCGATTTGCTAATGAAAAAATATTACACCGAGGTTAGCAGAGTTTTCACGGAGGTTCACGGAGATGTTATTCTGTCCTAGGTCTCTTCATGGTTGGCATCCCCGCCAACCTAATTCATGAGGAAATATTTTTTTACTACATAGATTTTTTTAGAATTAGCAGATGTGTTGATTAGCCGATTAGCTATTGAAAAAATATTATACAGAGTTTAGCAGAGTTTTCACGGAGGTTCACGGAGATCGGTTAGCATTCTTATTTTTTTAAAAAAATAGCCACGAATGCACGAATTAAAAATCGAATGCACGAATAGATTTTTTTTATTCGTGCATTCGTGTTATATAAATATTCGTGCATTCGTGGCTGCATTTCTTTTTTTCCATGGTTGGCGGCCAACCTTTTTTCAATTGCTTTGCGTCCTTTGCGTTTTTTTCTTAGCGTTCTTTGCGGTTAAGTTTTTTCTCACCCGTCATCACCTAATAATTTTTTTATTGCTTGTGTTGCGAGCTGAATAGCTTCTGCATTTTTTCCTCCACCGGTGATAATAATGTCGGCGTAAATTTTTGATGGTTCTATAAATGCAATATGCATGGGTTGAACTGTTTTTGTAAAGCGTTCATTTACCTGTTGCAGATTACGTCCTCTGTCTTGCATATCTCTTTTTACAATGCGTTGAAACCTAGATTCTAAATCTGCATCCATAAATATTTTTAAAGCAAATAAATTACGCATATTCTCTTGAGTAAAAATCAAGATTCCATCCACCAAAATAACAGGTGCAGGTTCCACAATAATTACTTCTTCCTTTCTGCTGCAAGTAAGCATAGAATACACAGGCTGATGAATAGTATTTCCATTCTGCAATTCAATAATATGTTGTTGCAACAATAGCCAATCAATTGCATCGGGATGATCATAATTTTTTAATTTTCTTTCGCTCTCAAGAATGTTTGTGTTTGCATTATAATATGCATCTTGCGGAATTACTGCAACACCATGAGTTTTAAAAACAGTACTGATATTTTTTACAAGCGTACTTTTACCTGCGCCTGTTCCACCGGCAATTCCAATGATTACAGGTTGCAATTTAATTATTGATTTGATGTTGCACTGTACTTAATTGTCTTACTCGTTTATTCATCACCCGAAACCATAATGGAGGCAGCAAGGAAAGCACCACCATAGCAGGATAACCAGCAGGTAATTGTGGAGCCTGTTCTAAATGTCGCAATACCTGATATTTTCTGCTTGCTAAATAATGATGATCGCTATGTCGTGTAAGTTCATAAAGCACCATACGTCCGATATAATGATTGCTATTCCATGAATGCCAGGGCATAACACGTTCATATAAATCATCACCTTTTAATTTGCGGCGCAATCCATAATGTTCTATATAATTTATTGTTTCCAATAATAATATTCCAACAAATGCAGCAGCAATAAAAAGCAACATAACTTTTAAACCGAAGTATGCACCAATAACAATTATCAGCATTGCTTCCACCAACATAAAAATCAACATTTGATTGTGATAGGAAATAAATTTTTGTCCTTTCATATCCAATATTCGCATTTGAATATCCCATGCAGAGAAAAAAGAAAATATTAAAGTGCGGAAATAAAAGGTATAAACCGGTTCATTATATTTTGCAGAAGAAGGATCTTTTTCTGTGCCTACATTTTTATGATGACCATGATTATGTTCAATAAAAAAATGCATGTATAAAGAGGACATCAATAATAACTTTGCAATTAATCTTTCTGCTTCATTTTTGCGATGACCTAATTCATGACCAACATTAATTCCAATAACACCACAACATAATCCCATTGCAAACACCATCCCTGTTAATTCCCACCAAAGCAGACTACTATCCGAAACACGAAATAAAAAATATATCAGCGTTCCATATACCAATGGCATATTAAAATACAACATCCAATCAAAGACCTTATCTTTTTTTGCTAACTCCTCTTCAGCAGCACTTAAATTTTTTTCATCTTGGGGTAACAATAATTCCAGCAAGGGCAAAAACATAAAACTATAGAACAAAGCGAGGAATGAGAATATCCCTCCCGCATAAATACTTATAAAAGAAGTAAGCGGAATTGAGTATGGTAATATATACTTGAAATATCTCATGCGACCAAAGTTACATAGCTCTGTGACGAAAGTCAATAATAAGAATGAACCTTCGCAATACTTTTACACTTTATAAAATCAAAGAAATACAACATGTTATTAAAAACAAATCAGGTTATTGATATTGATACGCTGAATACTTACAGCTACAGCGAATATATGGAGTTGATACGCTCACTTGCTGCCAATGAAGGATCTACCGGAACGCAAGGTGAAACTGAAATATATTATACAAAAATGAATGCCCAACGCATGGAACGGGTAAATAAAACCTGGACTGTTATACCTGAAGTAGTGGCATTATCAGAAAAATATTCTCCTCAGGTTCGCATATTAGCAATTGTGGAATCATGGTGTGCGGATGCTGCTCCAAATACCGCAACGATAGCATTATTAGCTGAGCAATTACATATTGATATGGACATTATTCTGCGTGATGAAAATCCTGAAATCATGGATATGTTTCTCACTAACGGCACTCGCAGTATTCCTAAATTTATTTTTATTGATTCAGAAACTCATTTGCCTCTTGCAAGCTGGGGACCACGACAAAAACCTGCTGCTGATTTAGTGAAAACAGCAAGAGAAAATGGTGTGGATGGTGAAGTATGGAAAGCAGATTTGCAGAAATGGTACAATCAGGATAAAGGTGTTACTTTGCAAAAAGAAATAGTAGAATTACTATTTCAAATTGCAGAAAAAAAGCATGTTCAACTTTCGAAAAATTAATGCAGCACAATACCGTGAACCGCTAAGTAAAGCGGAAGAAAATCAACTGCTCTATACCAGCATATTCATGCCGATTGTTTTTGTTGCATTAATGTGGCTGGTGAAAATTTTTGAAGTATTAACCGGAATAAGTTTGGCTTCATGGGGTGTGTTTCCACTTACCGTAAAAGGATTGCGTGGCATTTTATTTTCGCCGTTAATTCATGGCGATTGGAATCATCTTATTTCTAACTCAGTACCATTTATTATTCTCGGTTTTTTAATGTTGTTTACTTATCGCAAGGTGGCGTTCAAAGCATTTGTTTTTATTTATCTTGCCTCCGGATTTATGTTATGGCTTACAGGTCGCCCCTCCTATCATATCGGTGCAAGTAATCTGGTATATGGCTTTGCATTTTTTTTATTTTTTAGCGGTGTATTCAGAAAAGATATTCAGTCAATAGCTCTTTCACTTCTTATTGTGTTTTTATATGGCGGTATTGTTTGGGGTCTATTACCACTCGACTGGCATATATCCTGGGAAGGACATTTAATGGGTGGCATATCAGGTGCATTCATCGCATTTATTTATCGCAATGTAGATCTTCCGCCAAAAATAGAATTGGAAGATGAGGATGATGATGACGAAGATGATTTTACCGAGCAGGATTATTTGCGTGTTGTATATGAATTAAAAGAAGAAAACCGCAATAAAGAAAATGAATCCTGAATTGCGAATAACTGCCGATGGTTCGCATACATTATATCTAAAAGACTTAGACGAAAACTATCATTCACTGCATGGTGCAATCACCGAATCGCTTCATGTTTTTATTCATGCAGGATTACAACAATTTCTGAATACAAAAAGCACAATTCATATTCTTGAAATAGGATTTGGAACAGGATTAAATGCGTTATTGAGTTGTTTATTTGCAGAAGAAAATACATTGCAAATTAATTATACTACACTTGAACCATCTCCACTTGATATTACACTTATTCAAACTCTAAATTATTCACAACAACTAAGGAATGATGCGAGTGAAAATTTGTTCCATGCAATGCATTCTGCGCCTTTTGAAAAAGAAATAACAATTACAGAAAATTTTATTTTAATTAAACAGCAAATAACGCTGGAATCATTTCAATCAACAAATCATTATGATCTTGTTTACTTCGATGCATTTGGTCCAAGAGTGCAACCGGAAATTTGGAGCTTAAATAATTTTCAAAAACTATTTCATCTCATGAAACCTAATGGCATTTTGGTAACCTATTGCGCTAAAGGCGAAGTGAGAAGAACAATGCAAGCAGCGGGATTTATTGTAGAACGATTATCCGGACCACCAGGAAAAAGAGAAATGCTGCGGGCTTTAATAACTACACATCATGATTGATTTTTTGGTAGTAGGTTTTGGAATAGCAGGTGCCACAATTGCGCATGAATTAGAAAAAAGAAATCTCAGCTTTCATATAGTTGATTCCAGTAAAATTCAAAGTGCTACTTTATCCGCAGGCGGAATTATAAATCCGGTTACAGGAAGAAAATATGCATTGCAATGGAATATTGAACAACTGTTGCAACAAGCAAAAACAACGTATAAAGAGTTAGAAGAAAAATTACAAATACAAACTTTTAGAAATACAGAAATAATTCGTTTACATAAAAGTGCAGATGCATTGCAAGCATGGAAATCTATAAAACAAGATTTAGCGATGAATGATTGGCTTTCAGAATTTAATGCTTCGGATAATTTAGGATTTCATTTTAGAAATAATTTTGGGGGAATAAAAATTAAAAATGCATTACAAATATTTCCGCAACAAATTATTTCTGCTTACAGCAAATTATTACTACTTAACAACAAAATTTTACAAGTAGAATTGCAACATGAAGATTTGCAATTAAAAGAAAACAAAATTCATTGGAATAACATGGATTACAGATATATTATTTTCTGTGAAGGATATGCGGCAATTAAAAATCCGTTGCTGCAATTTTTACAATTTAAACCGGCGAAGGGCCAATACTTTATTTTGCATATCCCGGAATTACAAACAGAAAATACATTTCAAAAAGAAATAGCGGTTGTTCCACTTGGCAAAGAATTATTTTGGGCAGGCGCAACAAATGAATGGGATAACATAAATAATGAGCCAACAGAAACAGGATTTAATCAACTAAAAAATAAGTTAGATGAATTACTAATTACACCCTACACTATTCAGCAACATGCAGCCGGAGTGCGCCCTACAATGAAAAACCGTACACCCGTTATTGGCAGACATCCCGAACATAACAATGTTTTTTTATTAAATGGATTAGGCACAAAAGGATTTTCATTGGCACCGTATTATGCACCACTTTTAATAGCGCATATTTTAAATGATGCAGCACTTCCGGAAAATGTAATTCCTAAAAAATAAATAGTGATCTTTAGATAAATTGCAATATGTAATTTCAATAATATTAAAATGCAAATTAATTATTTAGAATAAATATTGATACTATGAAAACTCTGAGTGTAAAAATAATGCAGTATTCACTTTTGTCTGGAGCTTTTATCGCTGGAAAACCGGATGCAGATGCACAAGTAATATATGTAGATGTGGAACCCGATCAGGTAATGGACGAACCATGGGAATTTTTTGGAATTGATTTGAACGACAACGATAATTATGATTTCGTTTTTGCCAATGTTACATTTCAGGATGTATTCACTTTTTGGAATAGTAATGTATTTCTATATCGTGCCGAGGCAGGTGCTTTTGACAATGACCAAAATGCAATAGCTGCAAGCACAGTTTATTGGGGATATTATGGTGGATATACTTGGTTTTATCCGTTAGCATTTCAAGAAGGAGATACCATTAATAACAACCTTCAATTTGAAGAAGCCAATAATCAAAGGATGGCAGAGTACAGATATTTTTATACGTTTTTATTAAATCATACAGGGCGAGGAAATTGGTTTCCGGAGTTAACCAACCACTTTCTCGGTATCCGTGTGGTTGGCACTGATGATAGCCTGCATTACGGTTGGGTACGGTGTAGCGTTTTAGACTCTGCAAACACTCTTATTGTGCATGATTATGCTTTTGAAACTCAGCCCAATCATCCTATAATAGCTGGAAGTACGGAAAGCTATGTTCAAATAAATAATCCAAATACTATCCAAGCTATTATATATAGTTTTAATAATACAGTTTACATAAAGATGGAAGAATTACAATTTTTACAAATTTCAATAACAGATTTGTTAGGTAAGGTTTGCTATGAAAGTGAAGCAGAAATAAATCAGCTAGCTATACCTCTTACTTTACCTACTGGATTATATGTAATTCAATTGCAAAGTGAAAAAGGTGTGTATCAAAAAAAAATCTGGCTTACTGGCAAATAATATAAAAAGACTTTATAGTTTCCTAAAATAATGAAGTTGTAAAATTTAATAAATATTCAGTTACGAGAAAACAATTTTCTGAAAAGTTGGTGATTGTGGATGGTGAGTAGTGAATAGTAATAAGTAATCAGTATTTAATGATGAGATATTAGTATCACATCCTTCACAGAGTTCCCTTCGAAAAGTATCGTTATAAATTCAGTTCAGAGAGTCGGGTAACTCTGTGATAACATGCAATTAATTGTATTGGAATCACCCCTCTCTTCCAAAGAGAGGGGCAGGGGTGAGTTGGAAGTGCCACAGTATTTAATGATGAGAAATTAGTATCACATCTCTCACAGAGTTCCCTTCGAAATGTATCGTTATAAATTCAGTTCAGAGAGTCGGGTAACTCTCTGTGATAACATGCAATTATTATTTTATTTTTCAGCAAGCTTTTCATTTCAGATTTGTGCTCAAATACATCCACAATATTTCGGTAAAGGAGACATCCACCAATGGAATAAAATAGCTCTTCACTATATTTACGAAAAACAGAATTATGCGGAAATATATTTTAATACTTTTTCTATTCCCAATACTTGCATATACACAAACTGTCTCCTATATATCTGATCCGGATGGTAGAATTCGTAATCATAATGTAGATTTTACACATCTGCTTTTAGAATTAACTATTGATGCTAATCAGGGTAGTGTTGCAGGTGTTGCACATTATACTTTCACTCCGAAACAGCAATTGGTGGATTCCGTTTTTTTGGATGCTCCCGGTATTTTAATTAACGCAATTACATTGGATGAAAAAGCAACACGATTTAAAAAAGATAGTGCAGGTGTTACAGTATTTTTTAATCCGGCTTTGCAATGGGAAACAGAACATACTCTGCAAATAGATTACACCGCAACTCCAAAAAAAGGTTTATACTTTATCGGTTGGAATGTTACGCAAACTGCAAATGCAAATGATCCAGATAGAATACGCAATCAAATTTGGTCGCAGGGACAGGGAACAGATAATCGTTTTTGGATTCCGGGTTATGATGATGTGGACGATAAATTAGTTTCAGAATTGATAGTAACCTTCGATAAAAATTATACTGTTATTTCAAACGGTAAATTAATTTCAGAAACAAACAACAGGGATAACAAAACAACAACATGGCATTATGCAATGAGCGAACCACATGCATTTTATCTCATTCAATTATCTGTTGGTGAATATGATCATAAAGATTATATTGCAAAAAGCGGTGTGGTAACAAAACAATATTATTATCCCGGAAAAGAAAATACCATTGAATCTACTTACGGTTATTCTGATGAGTTAATGGATTGGATGGAAAATGAAATTGGTGTACCCTACCCCTGGGGTTCTTATACAAATGTACCGGTGCAGGAATTTTTATATGGTGCAATGGAAAATACTTCTGCCACAATATTTACTGACTATTACATGCAGGATGAACATGCTGCAGCAGATAGAAATTATTATTCAACTAATGCACATGAACTTGCACATCAATGGTTTGGTGATTACATAACTGAATGGAATCCCACACACCATTGGTTGCACGAAAGTTTTGCAACACACTATGCTAAAAAATTTATGCAATATAAATTCGGTGAAGATTTTTATCAGTGGAAACGCAGGGATGAAATGATGTCGGCATTTGGTGCAGATGCAAATGATGAATTACCGATAGCGCATTCCAAAGCGGGTAGCTCACGACATTATCCTAAAGGCAGTTTGGTTTTAGATATGTTGCGTTATGTGGTTGGTGATGCACAATATCGAAAAGTAATTACTGCATATCTTGAAGAACATAAATTACAAAATGTAAGTACGTACGATTTATATATTCAATTTGTAGAAACATTGGGAATGAATCTCGATTGGTTTTTTGATGAATGGATTTATAAAGGCGGTTATCCCGAATATACAGTGAGTTATACAGGTGGTTCTGCGAATACTGAAATAACAGTTTTACAAACTCAAAAACAAACTGAAACTGTTGGCTTATTTAAAATGCCCATCATCATGCAAGTGCATTATACCGATGGCAGTTTCGATGAAAAGAAAGTGTGGGTGGAAGAAGAAAAAACAATAGTTGAAATTCCTAATTCCTATAATAAAGAATTAGCTTTTGTTTTATTCGATCCCAATAGTCAGGTATATGCCGCTGTAAGTTTTAGAAAGGAATATAAAGAGTTGGTTTACCAGGCTTTTAATGCACCTAATATGATGGATAGATTTGATGCTTTAACGGATATGCGCAATATTCCAATTGAAACTAAACGCAATGATCTTGTTGCGCTATACAATATTGAAAGTTGGTATGGTATAAAATCAGAAATACTATTTCAACTGGCAAATGATGAAGATAAAAGTGTAGTAGCAATATTCAAATCTGCACTTAACGATAGCGATGTAATGGTGCGACGTGCTGCAATTGGCAACACAAATGTTTATAATAAAAAACTGCAAAAAGAGTATGAAAAACTATTGCAGGATTTTAATTATTTCAATACCGAGATTGCATTGCGTACTCTATGTAAATTAAATCCGGATAAAACAAATCATTACTTAGAACTTACCAAAGATGCAATGGGGGTTAATAAAAATATTCGTATTGCATGGATTGAAATGCATGGTAAAGATGCTTCACAAAAAATGTTGGATGAATTAGTAAATTACGCCGGACCGGGTTATGAATTTCGCACACGCAATTATGCATTCAATGCAATAGTTGCTTTAAATTATTGCGATGAAAATTTGGTAAAGAATTTATTCAACGGAGTTGTATCTTTTAATTACAGATTAGCATCACCCAGCCGAAATGTGCTGAAAAATTACAGACAGCAAAGTGCATTCATTGAAATAATTAATAAAGTATATCAAGAAACCAACTGGACTGAATATGAATTGAAAAGAATTGGTAATCTGATGGAATAAGAAAATGATGAGTAATCAGTGATGAGTATTTTTCATTGTCAACTGTCCATTGTCAACTGTCCATTGTCAACTGTCAATTTATAAAGTTTTTATCTCCGCACTCTATTCGTTTTCCATTTGCTTTTACCGGCATCCTTTTGTTGAATTGCAGAGCCAACAATTTGTTTTGTATTGCGCAGAACTTGTGTACCAACAATGGCAGCAATTTTCATTTCATCTGCATCATTATTTAGTAATACATCCGGAGTAAAATAATTTTCAATAAATCGTGTATCAAAATTTCCGGAGAGAAAAGCAGGATGTCGCATTACAAATTTTCCGAAAGGCAAAGTAGTTTTTACACCGGTAATTTTATATTCATCAATTGCACGAATCATACGTTCACATGCTAAGTCACGGGTTTCTGCATGCACAATTAATTTTGATAATAAGGGATCATAATAAATAGGAATATCCATGCCTTCTTCATAACCATCATCCACACGAACACCTGCACCTTGTGGTCGGCGATAAGTTATTAATTTCCCAATATCAGGTAAGAAATTATTTGCAGGATCTTCAGCAGTTACACGCAACTCAATTGCATGTCCATGAATTTTTAAATCTTCTTGTTTAAAATGCAAAGCTTCACCATTGGCAATGCGAATTTGTTCACGCACTAAATCCAAACCGGTAATAAATTCTGTAACAGGATGTTCCACTTGCAAACGAGTATTCATCTCCAGAAAAAAATAATTCAGTTTTTCATCCACTAAAAATTCTACTGTTCCTGCTCCCACATAATTACATGCCTTCGCAACTTTTACAGCACTCTCTCCCATTGCCTTTCGCATTGCCTCATCCACAACTTTACTCGGTGCTTCTTCCACGAGTTTTTGATGTCGCCGTTGAATAGAACATTCTCTTTCAAACAAATAAATAATATTGCCATGTCTGTCACCAAGAATTTGCACTTCAATATGTCGTGGAGAAGTAACATACTTTTCAATAAAAACAGAACTATCGCCAAAAGCATTTTGCGCTTCACTCATTGCACGATGCATTTGCTCATCTAATTCCTCTTCAGAATTTACAACACGCATTCCCTTTCCACCACCACCGGCAGATGCTTTTATTAATACAGGATAGCCTGCTTTTGCTGCAATTTTTTTTGCTTCTTCCAAATCTGCAATTGCATGATCCGTTCCCGGCACCATCGGAATATCAAATTTTTTAGCAGCTTGTTTTGCAGCAATTTTACTTCCCATCATTTCAATACTCTCTGCATCCGGACCAATAAAAATTAAACCTGCCTCTTTTACCTTTCGAGAGAAATCTGCATTCTCACTTAAAAAACCATATCCGGGATGAATAGCATCAGCACCACACTCTTTTGCAATTGCAATTATTTTATCGCCTTTTAAATACGATTGATTAGAAGGAGCCGGCCCCAATAAATACGCTTCATCGGCATACCGAACATGCATAGCTGTGCGGTCAGCTTCTGAATAGACAGCTACTGTTTTAATCTGCATTTCTTTTGCGCTGCGCATTACACGTATTGCAATTTCTCCTCTGTTGGCAATTAAAATTTTCTGAATCATAGTTTACAAAAGTAAGTATCTGTAAACTATTCATAAACTAACTTCGCAGCATGCAATTCTGGAGTAACACATGGTGGCTTGTAAAAAAAGATTTGGTGTTAGAGTGGAGAAACAAATACACCTTCAGTGGTATATTATTGTATCTGCTCAGTATCATTCTCATTATTTTTTTCACGTTTGAAGAAGTAAAAGGTCCGGTGTGGATTGTATTATTTTGGATAGTTATTTTATTTACTGCAGTGAATGCAATTGCAAAAAGTTTTTTACAGGAAAGTAGCGGCAGACAATTATATATGTACACTTTAGTTTCTGCGCAATCCATTATTTTATCAAAAATTATTTACAACATTTTAGTAATGTTGATTCTCACAGCAATCGCATTATTATTTTATAGTATGAGTGCAGGTTATCCTGTTGTAGATAATACATCATTCTATTTAGCATTACTTACAGGCTCCATTGCGTTTGCATCCGTTTTTTCGATGATATCCGCCATAGCATCCAAAGCAAACAACAGTGGTACTTTAATGGCGGTGCTGGCGTTTCCTATATTAATACCGGTTATAAAAATTTTAATACGCATTTCATTGGAATCACTTTCTGCAAGTTCCTTACAAACAAATGCACAAGACTTGTTATATCTTTTCGCATTAAATATCTTAATCATCACATTGGCAATGATTTTATTTCCTTACCTTTGGCGTGATTAAAAATTATGCTAAAGCAGCTACATAAATCATGGTGGAAATACGCTACAGTGCTGCTTCTTCTCTATACTTTTATCGGTGGATTAATGATTGATGTTCCCGCTCGATATGTACTTCATGAAACAATCAGAAATTTATTTTTTCATGTGCCTGTATGGTTTACGATGATATTGTTATTATTAGTATCCTTAGTTTATAGTATTAAATATTTACGTACCTCAAAACTTGTTTATGACATCGTCGCACAAAGCTGCGCAAAGGTGGCTGTAGTATTTGGAATATTAGGATTTATAACCGGCATGTTATGGGGAAGTAATACCTGGGGCGATTTATTTTCATGGATTTATGCCGATACAAAAATATTGGGTGCATTTATCGGAATATTAATTTATGCCGCATATTTTATTTTGCGTGGCAGTGTAGATGATCAAGAAAAGCGAGCAAAAGTTTCTGCTGTTTACAGCATTTTTGCTTATGTACTTTTAATTGTTTTCATTTTTGTAATTCCAAGACTCACCGATAGTTTACATCCGGGTAATGGAGGCAATCCGGCCTTTAGCATGTACGATTTAGATAATACAATGCGCTTTATCTTTTATCCGGCCATTCTTTCTTATTTCGGTTTGGGATTATGGATTTCTTCTCTGCATGTACGCATACGTATTTTGCATTATAAAATCAACAAAATTGCTGTTTGATCATGAAAAAAATATTTGTATTTGTAAGTATCCTCCTTGCCTCTTTTTGTATTCCATTTAGTTCCTATACCTTTGCCCAATCAAGTGAAGCAACTTACTCCTTAACAAGCACAGGTAGCGATTCAACAACAATTTCAACTTATGAGATTAATAGTCCGGAAATGGCAACCGGCCTCAGAAGTTCAGGTTTAATCTGGGTAGTTGTAGGAGTGATATTGATAATTTTATTCGGATTAATTTTTTATTTGAATACGATTGACAGAAAATTAAAAAAATTAGAACAAGAAATAATAAATAACAAACATTAAACAAAAATAAAATGAGCAACATCAGTTTCTTTGAAAGCGTTGTCAAAAATTTTGAGAAAGCTGCAGACATTACAGGCCATCCTCGGGGATTACTCGATCAGATAAGAGCTTGCAACAGTGTATATCACATGAAATTTCCGATTAAAATAGAAGGAGAATACAGAGTAATTGAAGCATGGCGAGTACAGCATAGTCATCACCGCACACCTACAAAAGGTGGAGTTCGTTATGATAGTATGGTGAATGAAGATGAAGTAATGGCGCTTGCAAGTTTAATGACTTATAAATGTGCAATTGTAGATGTCCCATTTGGTGGTGCAAAAGGTGGAATTAAAATCAATCCGAAAGATTATACTGTAGATCAATTAGAAAGAATTACACGTCGTTATGCAGCAGAACTTGTGAAGAAAAATATGTTAGGTCCGGGACAAGATGTACCTGCACCAGATTATGGAACCGGCGAAAGAGAAATGAGTTGGATTGTAGATACCTACATGGCATTAAATCCTGATTCAGTAGATGGATACGGATGTGTTACCGGAAAACCAGTTACACAACAAGGTATTAATGGTCGTCGTGAAGCAACCGGTTTAGGTGTATTCTACGGAACTCGTGAAGCATGTTCTTTTGAAGAGGATATGAAAAAATTTGGTTTGACTAAAGGCATCAAAGGCAAATCAGTTATTATCCAGGGATTTGGAAATGTAGGTTATTATGCTGCGAAATTTTTTCAGGAAGGTGGAGCAAAAATTATCGGTATCGGTGAAATGGAAGGTGCTATATACAATATAAATGGACTAGAAATAGATAGCGTATTTACACATCGCAAAACTTCAGGTTCAATTTTAAATTATCCTGATGCAAAAAACTTTACGCATACAAATGATATTTTAGAACAGCCTTGTGATATCCTTGTTCCTGCCGCATTAGAAAATGTTATTACAGAAGAGAACGCTTCTAGAATTCAAGCAAAAATTGTTGCGGAAGCTGCTAACGGACCTATCTCTGCAGAAGCAGATGAAATTTTAGATAGTATGGGAATCATGGTTATACCTGATATGTATTTAAATGCAGGTGGTGTTACGGTTTCCTATTTCGAGTGGCTGAAGAATTTATCGCATGTGCGCTTCGGTAGATTGAGTAAACGTTTTGATCAGGCAACAAATTTAAATTTGATTGAAACATTTGAAAAAATTACAGGAGCATCTCTTTCAGATGCAGATAAACATACATTATCTCGTGGTGCAGATGAAATTGATTTAGTGCGTTCCGGTCTGGAAGAAACAATGATTAATTCATATATTGAAATACGCAACGAATTAAAGAAAAATGATAAAGTGAAAAACCTGCGTACAGCAGCATTTGTGGTGGCAATTAATAAAATTGCTTCTGACTATACTGCGATGGGTATTTTCCCTTGATATAGTTTCATTACAAATAAAAAAGCTCATGTGTCTACATGGGCTTTTTTTATGCAATAGCCATAAGTATAATGGATGTAATTGCAATGGCTAATCCCATAATATTTCTTTTGGAATATTGCTCTTTAAAAATTATAATGGCTGCAATAAAAGAAAAAATTACCACGGTTAAATTATTTAAAGGAAAGAAAACAGAACTCTGCAAACCGGAATAACTTAAGCCCATAATTAAAAAATACATACTTCCATAATTAGGAATACCTAAGGCAATCCCTCCAAGTATAATTTTATAATTGAGCGCATGTTTGCGTTTTAAAATATTTACAATCAATACTATCCAACCAATAATTGCCGCCATACCAAATACAACTATCAGAAACAAAGTGTATTCATTTTGTGGTACTGCAATTTTTTGTGCATAGTTTGCAATTGTATCAACCATACCACTGCTGATTAATACAACTATAGGCAAAATAATATACATACTTATGCCCGACTTTTGAGATATTTCTTCTTTATGTCGCAAAAGAAAAATTGCAATTATGCCAAACAGTATTCCCAATATTTTAAATGAGTTTAATGTGTCACCATATAAATATAATGCAGCTATTACAGGTATTATTAATGATAGCTTATTTGCCACAGAAGTAACAGTAACTCCTGCATATCGTACAGATAAGGCCATGAGATAAAATCCGACAATAAATAATGCACCAAGTAAACATGCAAGTGGAAACCAATTTTTTTGAAGTATTGCGGAAACAAAAAATGTATTGTTTAAAGCGATGAATCCGCAAAGAATACAAACAGAATAATTAATTACAATTACGGGAAGTGCGGGAATATTTCTTATTGCAATAAACTTGAAAATAAGAAGTATGCATGTAGAACTCAAAATACTTAAAAGCAGATAGATCATACATTATAATAGCTTACCAAATTGTTGTCTAATATTTTCTCCTTTAAACTTGGCAATTCTGGTCGGATGGGTGCAGCAATTCCACTATATAAAATGTGTGGTGTTTCAAATATTTTAATTGCATCCCATGCGCCGCTATTTATAAAATCATTCAAAGTAATTGCACCACCTTCCACTAATAAGCTATTAATATTTTGTGTGTATAAATATTGTAACACTTGTTGAATAGTATTTTTGCCAATACACTTAATAAATTCTGTATTTGCCTTTTTCCCTTCTACTAACGGATTAAATATTAATGTGGGAATAGAGTTATCCAATACATGCAAATTTTTAGGAACAAATCCTTTGTTATCTAAAACTATACGCAGCGGTGATTTTCCAGTCCACAAACGGACGTTCAGCAAAGGATTATCTTTCACCGCAGTGCGACCACCAACTAATATTGCCATGTGCTCCGCCCGCATTTTATGTACTAATACATCACTGAATTTATTGCTGAGTTTTATTTGTTCATGATTCATTTTTGCAATAAAACCATCACTGCTTTGCGCCCATTTTAAAGTGATATACGGTCTTTGTTTTGTTTGAAAAATAAAGAAGTGTGCATTCGACTTTTTATTCTCTGCATCAGAAATTCCTGTGATGACTTTTATGCCTGAATCTTTTAATTTTTTTATTCCTCTTCCTGCAACAAGTGGATTGGGATCTACTGAAGCAATCACTACTTTTTTAAATTTCTTTTCAATAACAAGATCAGCACAAGGTGGAGTTTTTCCATGATGAGAACAAGGCTCAAAATTTACAATTAGGGTCGCTTCACTAAAATCATCAAACCCTGCTGCAATTGCATTTTGAATTGCATCCACTTCTGCATGTGGACCACCAAATTGTTTGTGAAATCCTTCTGCGATAATTTTATCCTCATACAAAATCATACACCCAACCATTGGATTAGGCGCAACATTCCCTGCACCTAATTCGGCAAGCATTAAACATCGCTGCATAATTGCTGAATAATCCATTACGCCAAAGCTACTACTTGATTTACAACTTGTAATTTTAAACGATGAAATTATCTCAATATCAAAAAACATTGACTATACAACTTTCTGCACTGTATGATGAACGTGAAGCGAGTAATATTTCAAAATATTTTATAGAAGAAAAATTTGGAAAACAATTTTTGCGTGATGATAAAGAATTAACAGAAACAGAAATTGCAACATTTGATATTCTAAAAAACAGATTGCTAAAAGCGGAACCGATTCAATATATATTAGAAGAAGCATGGTTTTATAATCTGCCATTTATTGTTACTCCCACTGTATTAATCCCACGACCGGAAACTGAAGAATTAGTGCATCTCGCAATTGAATTAATTCAAAATAAGCTAAGAAAAATTTTAGATATAGGAACAGGTTCAGGATGTATTGCAATCAGTATAAAAAAACAATGTCCGCAATGCGAAATGCATGCACTAGATATTTCAGAAGACGCCATCACAATTGCAAAACAAAATGCAGAGAAAATGGAAACAGCAATTTCATTTCATACAAGCAGTATTGAAAATTTTTATAAAGAGAGCAATTCTAATTTTGATATTATCATTAGCAATCCACCTTATATTCTACCTGCTGAAAAAAAATCTATGCACAACAATGTGTTGCAATACGAACCACATGTTGCTTTATTTACTCCTGAAAATGATGCGCTATATTTCTATAGAGTTATTGCAGAAAAAGCGAAACAACTATTACAATCATCAGGATTATTATTATTTGAAATACATGAAGATCAATCTGATGCTATTAAAGATTTGTTAATCACATTTGGATTTTCAGATGTTGAAATACTAAAAGATTTTCAAAACAAGGCACGCATAGCTAAAGCAAAAAAATAAATTGTGGCATCACTTGTGCAATTATGCTATCTAAACATCTTATAACTAATTAAACAAAAAATTATGAAACGCTTAGTACACAATGCCGGTGCTATCGCAAGGATGCAGCCGGCAACACAAGTAAAAGAATCATGTCCGAATGGAATGCCACTGCAGGTATATATCAATACCACACCTGCCAAATAAAATGGCATTCATTTAACCAAAATTGAGAATATCAGATAAGAAAAATTTTTAGGAAAATCAATCTTGACTTCGAATGGATATTAAATGGAGAAGGACAAATTCACATTACACTTTTTATTAAAATTAAAAAGTTTACAAATAAAAAAAAACCTCCGATAACGGAGGTTTTTTTTTGCGGAGCGGACGGGACTCGAACCCGCGACCCCGTGCGTGACAGGCACGTATTCTAACCAACTGAACTACCACTCCCTGCTTAAAAAGCGTTGCAAATATAAGGCCTTTTTGCAAACGTTTATAACCGAGATTTAAAAATTTCTTACACGCCCATTTTGTTGTGTAATGCGTAAGTTTGTGAAAACATTATTAAATGGTATTTCTTGATTTTGAACAACCTATTGCTGATTTATACGAGGAATTAGAAAAGTTGCGTGCGGTTGGTGCTAAATCCAAAACGGATATCTCTCAACCGGAAAAAGCACTTGTTGATAAAATCAATAAGTTGAAAAAGGATATTTACACCAATTTAAATGGCTGGCAGAAAGTACAATTATCCAGACATCCGGAACGTCCTTATACTATGTTTTATATCGAAACAATGTGTGATTCGTTTACAGAATTACATGGTGATAGAAATGTAGGAGATGATAAAGCAATTGTTGGTGGTTTTGGAATTATTGGCGGTATGTCGGTGATGATGATAGGACATCAAAAAGGTGTGAATACAAAAATGCGTCAGTATCGCAATTTCGGTATGGCTAATCCGGAAGGTTATAGAAAAGCACTGCGATTGATGAAGCTTGCTGAAAAATTTGATAAACCAATTGTAACTTTTATTGATACGCCGGGAGCTTTCCCCGGATTGGAAGCCGAAGAACGTGGGCAAGCAGAAGCAATAGCTCGCAATATTTATGAAATGACTTTGATGAAAGTGCCAGTGATTTGCCTAATCATTGGAGAAGGGGCTTCCGGTGGTGCATTGGGAATTGGTGTGGGAGATAAAGTTTTAATGTTAGAGAATACATGGTATAGTGTAATATCTCCTGAAAGTTGTTCTTCAATTCTTTGGAGAAGCTGGAATTATAAAGAAGCGGCTGCAGAAAATTTAAAGCTTACCGCAGAAGATAATTTTCAAAATAAACTTATTGACGGCATTATAAAAGAACCTTTGGGTGGTGCACATTCTGATCCCGAGGGAATGGCTACAATTTTAAAAAAGCAAATCATTTCCACTATCAAAGAACTCAATAAAATTTCTCCGGAAGATCGCATTCAGCAACGCATTGATAAATTCTCTGCAATGGGAATGTATGATGAAGTGAAAACAAATGAAATGGTTTGATTGAGCAGCTATGTTTACTCCAATTAAAAACAAAGTATTTCAACGATTATTCCAATCAAAAAAATATGCCCAAAACCGTCATCGCAAAACACTGCAATGGAAAGAGATAAAATCCATTGGGTTTTTACTAGATGGATCTGATCCAATTCAATTGCGCTTATTACTGAATAAATTATACGGTTATAAAAGTGAAGGCAAAAAAATTGAAATGATTGGCTATGTAAAAAAGCTACCTCCATTTGAAGAAGAAAATATAAAATGGATTACTAAAAAAGATTTGAGCTGGGCAGGGATTCCGAAGATGAATGCGATAAAAGATTTTATTGAAAAAGATTTTGATATCCTAATAAATACAAGTCTGGATAGTATCAGACCATTAGAATTTATTTCTGCTTTTTCAAATTCTAAATTGCGTATAGGAGTTTTCTCTGAGAACAAAACTTATTGCTATGATTTTATGATGCATATAGATTCCCATACGGATACGTTTAATTATTTAGATCAGGTGGAACATTATTTAAAACTTTTAAATCATTAATAATGCATTCTTATTCAAAAGATAGTATTTCAAAATTTACAGGAACAGGTGTTGCATTAGTTACTCCATTTAAAACTGATGGCTCCATTGATTGGCAAGGACTTGAAGCACTTATTCATCATGTCATAATGGGGAAAGTGGAATTTGTAGTGAGTATGGGTACAACTGGAGAAGCTGCAACACTTTCCGAAGCAGAGCGATTTTCAATTATTGATTTTACAGTTAAAACTGTGAATGGAAAAATTCCTGTAGTAGCCGGTTTTGGTGGTAACAATACACAAGCATTAAAAGAATCAATCGGCAGATATCATTTCAAAGGTGTGGATGCAATTTTATCTGCATCACCCTATTATAATAAACCAACACAAGAAGGAATATACCATCATTACATGGCAATCGATTCAATAAGTCCTTTGCCAATTATTTTATATAATGTACCCGGGAGAACAAGTTCAAATATAGAAGCGAATACAACACTACGGATAGCAAAAGATGCCAAACATGTAATTGCTATAAAAGAAGCGTCAGGAAATTTTGTGCAATGTATGCGAATTATTCAAGGTGCAGATCCAGATTTTTTAGTAGTATCTGGTGATGATATTTTCACTATGCCGATGATTGCTTTTGGTATGCGTGGAGTTATAAGTGTAGTTGCTAATTACGCAGCAAATGATTTTTCTGAAATGGTACGTTGTGGAATTAAAGGTGATTTTATAACAGCACAATCACTGCATTATAAATTACTCGACTTCATGGAATTAATTTTTAAAGAAGGCAATCCCGGAGGTATAAAATCTGCATTAAAGCATGGTGGTATTTGCGGTGATAGTTTGCGTTTACCCTTATGGAAAGTGAGTGATGAATTAGATAATAAAATTCAACTTGCAGTTGCAGAAATAAATAATTAAACCTTGACTTTCATTTTTGTATTGTTGCGTGTAGCTAATATTTCTTTTCGTAAATCAGCAGCTAATTCACGCATTTCCTGTAAATTTTTTCTAAGTCGAATACCTGCAGATTTATTTCCTTTGTGAACAAATTTTTCCATATCTGTTTCCAGAATAGTAACAATAGATTTTAACTGAGCAAATTTCTCCTCCATAAAATTTTCAATAAGTAGTGAATAATTGAATTAATTTCTTTACCGTGGCAGGGTATTAAAATTAAACCGCAGTTTCCAGATTTTTCACATAAAAACCTGATTCTAATTTACTACGAATTTCGGTAAAGGCATCCAATGTTTTCCGGATATCTTCTTCAGTGTGTACCGCTGTGGGAATAATACGCAACAATAACATACCCTTTGGAATAACAGGATAGGTAACTGCGGAACAAAATATACTATAATTTTCACGTAGATCCTTTACCAACTTAATTGTTTCGGGAATAGATACTTGCAAGAAAACCGGCGTTACCGGTGAATCGGTATTACCCAAATTAAATCCACGTTCACGGAAACCGGCCTGAATCATATTCACATTCTTCCAAAGTTTTTCTTTTAATTCCGGTCTGGTTTTCAGTAACTCAAGTCTTTTCAAATTTCCAATTACCAAAGGCATAGGTAAAGATTTAGCAAAAATCTGCGACCGGATATTATAGCGCAAATTCCAGATAATATCTTTATCACCAGAAATAAATGCACCTATACTTGCCATTGATTTAGCAAAAGTGGAAAAATACAAATCTATGCCATCTTGACAACCTTGCTCCTCTCCACAACCAGCACCTGTTTTACCCATAGTACCAAATCCATGAGCATCATCCACTAACAATCGGAATTCATATTTTGATTTCAATTCAACGATCTCTTTCAATTTTCCCTGATCACCGCTCATTCCAAACACACCTTCTGTAATCACTAATATTCCGCCCGGAGTATCTTTTACTAATTCCGTAGCTCTGGTTAATTGCACTTCAAGATTATCTATTTCATTGTGTTTATAAACAAATCGCTTTCCCTGATGCAATCGCACTCCATCTATTATGCATGCATGACATTCGCTGTCATACACAATCACATCATGTCTACCACAAAGGCTATCTATTGCGGACATAATTCCCTGATATCCATAATTCAAAAGGAAAGTATCTTCCTTACTTACAAATTTGGAAAGTTCTTTTTCCAATCTCTCATGATGATCACTGTTGCCACTCATCATTCTTGCTCCCATTGGAAGTGCAAGTCCAAATTCAGCAGAAGCTTCTGCATCCACCTTTCTCACTTCAGGATGATTGGCGAGACCCAAATAATTATTTAAACTCCAAACGATATGTTCTTTCCCATTAAAATGCATGTGATTGCTGATTTCTCCAACTAATTTTGGAAACATTAAATATCCATGAGCTTGCTCACTCCATTTTCCAAGAGGGCCTAAGTCTTTGCGTAGCTTTTCAAAAATATCCATAAGAAATATTTGATTTTGTTCGGCAAAGATAGTTTAGATAATATTCAGGTAAAAATTTCAACTGAAAATACCATATACAACAGCATTCAATTGCCTGTTGTTGCTTATTTAATTAACTTTGCACCTCTTATGTCAATCAGGATTATTTCCATTATAGCATTCTCATTTATATTATTGGTTTTCAGCTCGTGTAGTAATTACGATAAATTACTAAAGAGTGATGATTTTGGCAATAAGGATGAAATGGCAAAGAAATATTATAATGAAGGAAATTATGCAAAGGCATTGCCACTTCTTGATCAATTATTAACTGTAAATCTTGGAACCACTAAAGAAGAAGAAATCAGATATTATATCGCATATTGCTATTATGGTCAAAGTCAATTTTTGGTTTCGTCTGCATTATTTAAAAATTTCTTTAAAACATTTCCAAAATCTTACCGTGCAGAAGAATGTTTATATATGAACGCTTATAGTTTATACAAGGCATCTCCTCGTTATGAGTTAGATCAAACAACTACCTATTCAGCATTAGATGAATTTCAATATTTCACAGATTCTTATAAGAAGAGTGAACGTGTGCTTGAAGCAAATGATTTGATGGATGAATTACGGGCAAAGCTGGAATTAAAGATGTATAAATCCGGAGAGTTATATTATAAAACAGAAAATTATCTTGCGGCGGCTACCACATACCAAAATCTACTTAGGGATTTTCCTGAAACAGATAAAGCTGAAGAAATTTCAATGCAGATAATTCGTTGCTATTTTAATTATGCGGGTTTAAGTATTGTTTGTAAAAAGCCAGAGCGATATGATATGGCAATGCTGGCATATAAAAACTTTATTGACCGTTTTCCCGAAAGCGATCTTCTCATTTTG
Source organism: Bacteroidota bacterium (assembly GCA_016715425.1). NCBI lineage: Bacteria > Pseudomonadati > Bacteroidota > Bacteroidota bacterium. Next base: position 473,453 of record JADKAC010000005.1, on the reverse strand, counting down.
GCCAAAGGATTATATGACCGAAGTGTTTCTCTTAAACAAAAATCAGAACAAGAAAAAATAAACTACAATTGCGATGAACAATCTTAAAAAAATGAATCAAAGTGTATCCACATCTGCTGAAGTTCAAAACTTGCAGCACATTGAAAATCAAACTGGCAATGTATATAAATCTATATATATAATTTCCAAAAGAGCCCTTCAATTAAAAGGAACAATTCTAACAGAACTGCAGTCAAAACTTGATGAATTTTCAACACATCAGGATAATTTGGAAGAGGTATTTGAAAATCGTGAGCAGATAGAAATATCCAAATATTACGAAAAATTACCGAAGCCAACCATTTTAGCGTTGAATGAATTTATTGAAGGAGATACCTATTTCCGTGATGCAGAAGTGGAAACAAATACAGGTGAATAATGACCTTGCAAGGCAAACGCATCCTGTTAGGTGTGTGTGGTGGAATAGCTGCATATAAAAGTGTTTACCTGCTCAGAAGTTTAATTAAAAAAGGTGCCGATGTAAAAGTAATAATGACTCCGGGTGCAAACGCATTTGTTGGTCCCCTTACTTTTTCAGCCTTATCAAAACATCCCGTAGGAATTGAATTTTTTAATCCGCAAACAGGAGCCTGGTTTAATCATGTTGAGTTAGGTTTATGGGCTGAGCTGATGATAATTGCACCTGCCACTGCTAATACTATTGCAAAGATGAATACAGGTATTTGCGATAATTTATTATTAGCCACTTATCTCTCTGCAAAATGTCCGGTTATGATTGCCCCTGCCATGGATTTAGATATGTGGCTGCATCTCACAACTCAAACAAATATTAAATCACTTGCTGCACAAAATATTTCTATTGTGGAACCGGGAACCGGTGAGCTTGCAAGTGGCCTGCATGGTAAAGGCAGAATGGCAGAACCTGAAATTATTTTGCAATCTATTCACCACTTTTTTATTAGACAAGACCTTCCCTCCTTTATAGGAAAAAAGATTGTGATAACTGCCGGACCTACTTATGAAAAGATTGATCCGGTGCGTTTTATCGGCAATCATTCCAGTGGTAAAATGGGATTTGCATTAGCAGAAATTTTACATGCTTGTGGTGCAGATGTTACTATGGTACATGGCCCTGTTAATTTACCTGAGCTGCCATCTCCAATTAAAACTATTGCTGTGGAATCTGCTGCCGAAATGTTCGAAGAAACGGCTAAAGAATTCGATAGCTGTAATATTTTTATTTCCGCTGCTGCAGTAGCTGATTTTACCCCAAAAAATATTTCAACTATTAAAATAAAAAAATCAGCAGATACCAAAGAAATAAGTATTCAACTTGAAAAAACAATTGATATACTCGCAACATTAAGTGCCTGCAAAAAGAAAAATCAATTGATTGTCGGTTTTGCATTAGAAACAAATGATGCTATTGCAAATGCACAAAAAAAATTACAACAAAAAAATCTGGATATCATTGTATTGAATATATTATCTGATGCAGGTGCAGGCTTTGGGCATGACACCAATAAGATTACCATATTGGATAAGCATAATAATATTTCTACATTTGAGTTAAAGACAAAAATTGAAGTTGCAAAAGACATCACGAGATATATCAGCAAAACTCTATATGCGTAATTTACTTTTTTTCATTTTTCTAATCTGTTCTGCACAGTTTTCAATTGCACAGGAATTGCGTTGTGGAATTACAATTAATACACAACAGCTTACCACAACAGATGTGAAAGTTTTTAAAACATTAGAAACTGCTATTCGGGAATTTATGAATAATCGTCGCTGGACGGATGATATATTTCTCCCGGAAGAAAAAATTGATTGTGAAATAATTATTACCGTTACCGAAGAACAATCTGCAGGCAGATATAAAGCGCAAGCAAGTATTATTTCCAGAAGACCTGTTTTTGGTACTGATTATAATTCTACAGTTGTAAATACAGTGGACAAAGATTTTGAATTTGCTTATACAGAATATGAACCGTTGGACTTTAATGAAAACACATTTCAATCTAATCTCACTTCCTCACTTGCATTTTATGCTTTTATAATTATAGGAATGGATTACGATACGTTTAGCGACAAGGGTGGCGAAAAATACTTTCAAAAAGCGTTTACTATTGTAACTCAGGCAACATCCCGTGAAGAAAAAGGATGGAAGGCGTATGATGGAACACGCAACAGATATTGGCTGATAAATAATATTTTGGATGTGAAATATGCCGGGTTGCGAGATGTATATTACAGTTATCATAGACAAGCCTTAGATCAAATGAGTGAAAAGCCTGCCGATGCCGTAAAAGTAGTTTTGGGTAATCTTCAAAGTATTGACAATATCAATAAATCGAATCCGAACAGCATGTATGTGCAATTATTTTTTACTGCAAAATCTGATGAGTTAGTAGGAATTTTTTCAAAGGCAATTCCTCAGGATAGAGCAAAGGCAGCAAATTTTCTAATGAAATTAGATCCGGTTAACATTCAAAAATATCAATCTTTGGTTGGCGGAAATTAATTCTGTTTTCTACTTGCGTTGCACCTATTAATTTTACCCCATACAATTATTTTAATTTGCTACGTAAACTCAACATATCCAATTACGCTATTATTGAAAATGCAGAAATTGATTTTTCTGCAGGGTTAAATATTATTACCGGTGAAACTGGCGCAGGTAAATCCATTCTGTTGGGTGCATTAGGTTTATTATTAGGTGCAAGAGCTGATTCAAAAATATTATTTAAAAATTCCGGCAAATGCATAATTGAAGGCTTGTTCTTTTTAAAAGGATATGAGCTTCAACTATTTTTTGAAAATGCAGATATTGATTATGCGGATGAAACTATTATTCGTCGTGAATTAAATGAATCAGGAAAATCACGAGCATTTATTAATGATACACCTGTTACACTTTCTGTGTTGCAACAATTAGCAGATAACCTGATACAAATACATTCGCAACACGAAACTTTAGCATTAGCAGATTCTAAATTTCAATTGATGGTAATTGATAGTCTTGCATCAACAAATAAATTACTTCCTGCATATCAAAAACTATTTAATACCTGGAAATCTTCAGAACAAGTATTGAAAGAAGCAATTGAAAATGCAGCAAAAGCAGAAAAAGATAAAGATTATATAGAATTTCAATTAAAGGAATTAACAACAGCAAAACTTGAAGATATTAATCAAGAGGAATTAGAAAATACTTTGCAACAACTTACGCATGCAGAAGAAATAAAACGTGGAGTTTTTGAAACACTTCAGATATTGCAAGATGCAGAATTTAATGCGATTGATTTAATGCGTGATGCTACAAGTAAATTGCAATCTATCAGAAAATTTGCACCTGATTTAGAGAGTTCTATTCAACGTTTAGAGAGTAATAAATTAGAACTTCAGGATATTGTTTCCGACCTCACACAACAAGCCGATAAAATATCTGCAGATCCAAATACATTGACAACAGTTCAAAGTGTTTTGGATTCACTTTATCATTTGCAAAAGAAACATAATGTTTCCTCTGTAAATGAATTGCTAGAAATTCAACAAAATTTCCAAACGCAATTTTCACAAATCGAAAATGCATCGGATAATATTTCTGCATTGCGCAAACAAGTGTCGCAACAATTAAAGGATGTAGTTGAACATGCAAAATCAATTTCTGATTTACGCAAAAAACAATTTGCACCATTCGAAAAAAATGTAGCTCAACTACTTAAAGAAGTAGGTATGCAATCAGCCATTTTAAAAGTAGATCATCATTTTTCAGCAGAGCAATTAAATAAGACTGGTGGTGATAGTATTCAATTTACTTTTTCTGCAAATCCAGGAAGCGCTTTACAGGATATTAAAAAAGTGGCTTCCGGTGGAGAGTTGTCGAGATTAATGTTAAGCATCAAATCACTTATTGCAAAAAACACTGCATTACCTACATTAATTTTTGATGAAATAGATTCAGGAGTTTCAGGCGATACGGCAATGAAAGTTGGAGTGATTTTAGAAAAACTTTCTGTGAATCATCAGGTGATTGCAATTACACATTTACCACAAATAGCTGCCAAAGGAAAACACCATTTAAAAGTGTTTAAGCAAATAGAAAAAAATAATACAACCACACATCTCCGACTACTTAATAAGGAGGATCGTATTCAAGAAATTGCACTGATGTTAAGTGGAGAAAATCCATCGAAAGCGGCGTTTGAAAATGCGAAAGAATTAATGGGGGTGGATTGAGGAAGGGCGAAGGCAAAAGCGAAGGCGATGGCTAAAATGTAGACCTGTAGAATCGTAGAACTGTAGAATCGTAGAACTGTAGAATTGGGGAATTGGGGAATTTGGAAAAGCGAAAGAAATAAAGAATGGTAAATGCTAAATTGTAAATTATATATGAATGAGTAATCAGTAGTTCGTTTTTTTCAATGTCAATTGTCAACTGTCAATTGTCAACTGTCTGATAACCGATACCCAATACTCCAAACTATATTTTCATTATAATTTTCAAATTCACTCTTCTGTCTGTCAAGTAATTTGGAAATGCATATTGAACATCATTAATATCTTTTACCCAGACATAAGAAATTGTATTAGATACTCCCAACAAATTAAATACTTCAATTCCTGCCCAGAGATTATTTATATGATTCCACATTTTATCTCCTCGCTGACGATTTTTATCTAGCAACAAAACAGAGAATCCAATATCTACACGACGATATGCGGGAATGCGAAATGAATTACGATAGTAAGGATTGTCCGGTGGTCCAAAAGGTAATCCGGAGCCATATAAAAAGTTGAGATGTACTTTAAAATTTTTATTGCCGGGTATATAATCCTGAAAGAACATACCGAAGTTAAAAAATTGATCTGTAGGTCTTGGAATATATCCACGAGCTTCTAATTCACCATTGTCGGTGAAAGTAGAATCACCATCAATATTTTCTCTGGATTGCATTAAGCTAAGTGAAATCCATGAATCGGCATCTTCTACAATTTCACCAAATAATCTAAAATCAACTCCGGCCGAATAACCTGTTGCCATATTTTCACCATAATAACGAATGCGTACATTTTCTAAATCATAAGGATTCAAGTCGTATAAATATTTATAATACAGCTCCGTAATAAATTTAAAATCTCTGTCCCATGCTTTGAAATTATAATCAGCACCAATTAAAATATGTATAGATTTTTGTGATAACACATCTTCATTTATTACACCATCCAGATTGCGCAACTCTCTGTAAAAAGGTGGTTGATGATATAAACCAACTGCCGCTTTAATTACAATATCATAAAAGCTGGTATCTGTTTTATTCCACACCGGTTTCCATGCCATTTGTGCTCTTGGAGAAATTGTCAATTCTTTATTTACATCCCAATACTGCGAGCGCACTCCTGCAGTAAAAAATATATTGGGATTAAATTCCGGTGACCAGGTATCCTGCACAAACGCATTGTAGCGCATGCTTTGTAAATTGATATTTGAACTAAAATACTCTTTCACCAGCACTTGCTCGCCGGTATAGGGTAAAGAGTATCCTGCTGAATCCACCATCTCCCACTCTTTCAATACATCATTCACAAATTCATATTGCACTCTGCCTCCATAACGAATATAATGTGCACCTTTTTCAGCATACGCTTCCAATCCAAGATTAGAAACATTTACATCCAAATAATTGCGGGCAAAATTTTGAAACGTACCAGAACCTAATCCATATTTTATTTCATTGTAATCTTCATCACCCGGATTTGTTTCCACCACTCCCAACCAATAATCGCCGATGATGTCAAAAGTTTCATCTTCTAACGAGCGATAACCCGATAATAATAATTTATATCCTGTAGATTGATTTGGTCTGTATTGATATGAAATACCCCCGAAACCTGTAACATATTTATCTACTTCCTGGCCATCAAAAAATACTTCCAACCGAAGAATATTATTTACAACTCCTGTGGATGTTTCGCTTGACACAGGAATAAAATTGTATTTGTTATAAGAGTAATTGCCGAGTATTTCTAAAGTACTTTTCTCGGTTAAATTAAATCCCAATAATCCCTGCACATCAAAAAACTCGGGGTTGTATTCACCTTGTGTACTCAATGAATTTAAAAGATACTGTGTGGTTTTATATCGGGCACCAAATAAGGAATACATTTTTTTATTCGGACTTCCATTATTGATATAAAAAGATCCACCCAGAAAACTTGCTGTAACACCCGCTTCAAATTCTTTTGGTTTTTTATATTGAATATCTAATACGCTTGAAAGTTTATCGCCGAATCTTGCTTCAAAACCGCCTGCAGAAAATGAAACCGATTGAATTAAATCATAATTGGCAAATGTCAATCCCTCTTGTTGACCGGAACGAATTAATAATGGACGATAAATTTCAAAGTCATTAACATATACTAAGTTCTCATCAAAATTTCCACCTCGCACAGAATATTGCGAACTCAATTCATTATTTGAAGTAACATATTTTTTCAGCAATGCAATTATCGGATCTCCTGTTGGATCAGGAATATATTCTATTTCTTCAATCGGGATTTGCATTATCATTTCATTGCGCCTGTTCTCCGTTATCACCACAGTTTCCAACGACAATTCCGATTTCATGCGCACATTCATCTTATAAGTTTTACCCTCTTCGGCAAATACTTTTTTATAAACTATTTGATATCCCGTAAAAGAAAAAGCCAGCACCACAGTATCACCAGCTTCCACTTCTAATAAATAATATCCTTCATCATTTGAATTAGTACCCACGCCGGACTTACCCAAAATCACCACATTCACATCTGCTTTACGCACCCCATTTGTGTCGGTGATTGTTCCATAAATTGTTGCTGTAGATGTTTGCCCAAACGATAATGCAGAAAACATTATCATCAACATCGCAGTAAAGCTGTTGCGTAACATGTATGAGTAAACGAGGGCTTTAATAATTAATTATTTCTTTGAAGATTTTTCAGTGTTTGAATTGCAGCAATAGGATCTGCTTGTGAGAATACACCACTGCCACTTACTAAAATATCAGCACCAGCATCTAATATTCTTTGCGCATTATCCAACTTCACACCACCATCCACTTCAATCAATACTTCGTTGCTGCAATGCTGAATCATCTGCTTTAATTTTTTTATTTTATTAATTGCTGTTTCAATAAAAGCTTGACCACCAAATCCGGGATTTACACTCATCAAACATACTCCATCAATAAAAGGTAAAATTTCTTCCAGTGCAGAAAGTGATGTTGAAGGATTAATTGCAATACTTGCTTTGGCTCCTGATTTTTTAATTTGCGCAACAGCAGCATGCAAATGAATACATGCTTCTACATGAATAGAAATTCTATCCGCTCCTGCTTTGCGAAAATCATCAATATAATTTTGCGGTTCCACTATCATTAAATGCACATCCAAAGGAATTTTAGAATGGCGTTTCATAGCTTCCACCACAGGCAATCCAAAACTAATATTGGGAACATACACACCATCCATTACATCCACATGCAACCAATCAGCGGCAGATGAATTAATCATTTCCACATCACGTGCTACGTAAGCGAAATCACAGGATAATATAGAAGGAGCTACTAAATGACTCATGTTGCAAAGATAAACTTTGACAGTTGAAAATTGACAATTGACAGTTGACAATGAAAAAATCAAGCTATTGGCTTTTGGCCTTTAGCTATTGGCAAATAACGTTGACTATTGAGTATTGACTATTGAAAAAAAACTCCTCACTGATTACTCATTACTGATCACTTAATACTGATTACTCACTTTTCACAATTCACAATTCACCATTCACTTCTCACAATTCACAATTCACCATTCACTTTTCACTATTAACAACTCTTAATAGTATTTGTAAATGCAATAGTGAAAGCCATGCACAAGAAGTACTACATTTGCTGACTTCAAATTAATAAAGTAGAATGGCAATTCCATTAAGAGATTTTTTTCGCAATCCCGATAAAACAGGTTTTAAAATTTCAAAGGACGGAACTCATATTTCCTGGTTGGCTTCTGTAAATAATCGTTTAAATATTCATATTCAAAATAGAGAAACGGAAGAAATAAAATGTATTACGAATCAAACAGAAAGAGATATCATGTTTTACTTCTGGTTGAATAATTCTAAGCTTGCTTTTTTGCAAGATACCGGTGGAGATGAAAATGAACATTTATATATCACGGATTTAATTTCAGGAGAATCAACAGATGTAACTCCTTTCGAAAATGTAAAGACAAGTATTGTTGATGAATTAATAGATGAGCCGGAATTTGTTTTAATTCAAATGAATAAACGCAATCCTGTTTTTTTTGATGTATATAAATTAAATGCATTAACGGGAGAATTAAAATTGGTGGAAGAGAATCCCGGGAATATTACACAATGGATTACCGATCATACGGGAGCAGTACGTATGGCTATGACAACTGATGGCGTGAATACAAGTTTGCTTTACAGAAAAAATGGTTCTGCAACTTTTGAAAATATTCTTACCACAAATTTTAAAGAAGGAATTATGCCGGTGTTTTTTGATTTTGATAATAAGCAAGTATATGCATTATCAAATCTGAACAGAGATAAAATGGCGGTTGTATTATTTGATCCGGAAACAGCTAAAGAAACTGAAGTATTATTTGAACATGATGCAGTAGATATTTCCGGCATATATTATTCACGCAAACGCAAAGTAATTACTTATGCAAAATTTACTACCTGGAAAACTGAACTGCATTTCTTTGATGACTTTACAAAACAGGTGTATGAAAATATTAGAGCACAAATAAATTACGATGCTGAAATTTATATTACCGCTAGAAATAAAGCAGAAGATATTTTTATTATAAGAACATTATCCGATAAATCGCTTGGCAATTATTATATCTATGATGTTGCAACAGAAAAACTCACACATCTTGCAAATGTAAGTCCGTGGTTAGATCCTAATCAATTGCAATCAATGCAAGCAATAGAATATAGCAGCAGAGATGGATTGAAAATTCACGGATACTTAACATTACCTGCCGATACAAAATTGCCGGTGCCTGTAATTGTAAATCCACATGGTGGTCCCTGGGCAAGAGATGAATGGCACTTTCAACCCGATGTGCAATTTCTTGCTAACCGAGGCTTTGCTGTTTTGCAAATGAATTTTCGTGGGAGTACAGGATATGGAAGAGCATTTTTAGAATCATCTTTTAAACAATGGGGAAAAAAAATGCAGGATGATATTACTGATGGTGTGCATTGGTTAATTGATAAAGGTATTGCAGATAAAAATCGCATTGGAATTTATGGTGGAAGTTATGGTGGTTATGCAACATTAGCAGGTCTGGCTTTCACTCCTGATTTATATGCATGTGGAGTTGATTATGTAGGCGTATCAAATTTATTTACGTTTATGAAAACCATTCCGCCATATTGGGAACCGTATTTAGAAATGATGTATGAAATGGTTGGAAATCCGGAAACAGATAAAACACAATTTGAAAATACTTCACCTGTTTTTCATGCAGATAAAATTAAAGTGCCACTGTTTATTGCACAGGGTGCAAAAGATCCGAGAGTAGTGCAAGCAGAAAGTGATCAGATGGTGGAAGCAATGCGCAATAATGGTGTGGAAGTAAAATATATGGTGAAAGAAAATGAAGGACATGGTTTTGCAAATGAAGAAAATCGCTTTGAATTTTATGAAGCAATGGAGCAATTCTTTACAGAACATTTGTTGAATACAAATAAAAATAACTCGTGATAAATTTAAATAGAATAGTATTTATTAAAATAAGAATAGTTGTAATAAGCTGTGTTGCTTTTCTAATATTTGCAAAGCCGGTTAATGCACAAACAGAAACAAAAACATCCTCATTGCTTTGGGAAATTTCCGGTAATGGACTTACTTCTCCTTCCTATTTATATGGCACTATTCATTTAATTAGCAAAGAAGATTTTTTTGTGCGTAAAGAAGTAGATTCTGTTTTTAAACTTTGCAATCAGGTGGCATTTGAAATTAAGTTGGATGATATGTCTGCATTAATGGGTTTAGAAAAAAAAATGGAATTACCCGAAGGACAAACTATCAGCGGCATGATGGCACCCGATGATTATCAAATATTAAAAACATATCTGATAGATTCTTTTGATATTAATCTTGAAGAATTCGATAATAAAAAACCCTTGGCACTTCAACAACTTCTGCTCACTAATATAATTGATGGTGAAATTGAATCGTATGAATTATATTTTTTAATGCAGAGTATGCAAAACAAAAAGAAAATAAAAGGTTTGGAAACAGTAGATGATCAGTTGGCAATTTTTGATAGCATTCCCTATATCGAACAATTGCAATGGATGGTAGATGGAATAAATGATACAACAAATCTGAATGCACAATGGGATGCGATCATTCAAGCTTATAAATCAGAAGATTTGGAAACTATCAGCACACTAATGAACGAGGGCGATGAAGGCTTGATGAAATACGAAGATGTAATGCTCATCAACCGCAATAAAAAATGGATTCCTGAAATTGAATCCATCATGCAATCAGGTGCTTCATTTATTGCAGTTGGTGCCGGACATTTACCATTCGATACTGGAGTAATACAATTATTAAAAGACAAAGGCTATACATTAAAACCACTTTAAATTATGATTGAAGTAATTAATCTTTCAAAAACATTTTCGCTTTCAAAAAAGCAACAAAAAGAAATGGGCGCCGAAATTTCGGGCAACACAATTGATGCAGTCAGCAATATTTCCTTTAGCTGTAAACCCGGTCGCATCTTTACTTTACTGGGTCCGAATGGTGCGGGAAAAACAACTACGTTACGCATGATTGCAACGATATTAAAGCCAACAGGCGGACATATAAAAGTAGCGGGTTATGATGTGGTGGAGCAAGAAGTGGAAGTACGCAGACGATTGGGATTTCTTACCGGCTCTACAGGATTATACGACAGACTTACACCGAATGAGTTTATTACTTACTTCGGGAAATTAAGTGGAATGCCGGATGACTTAATTGAAAAAAGAAAAAAAGAATTGTTCGACAGATTGGATATAAATTCATTTGCAAACAGACGCATTGCAAAATTCAGTACCGGTATGAAACAAAAAGTTTCTATTGCCCGCACCATGATTCACGATCCGGAAGTAGTGGTATTTGATGAACCAACTTCAGGATTAGATGTACTCACTGCAAAAAATATTATTCAATTAATTCGTGATTGCAGAGATCAAAATAAAACCGTTATTTTTTCTACGCATATTATGAGTGAAGTAAATATGTTGAGTGATGATCTTGCAATTATTCATAAGGGCGATTTAATTTATAATAATACTTACGAAAATTTTAAATCAACAATGCAAGAACCAACATTGGAAGATGAGTTTATTCGCATTGCAACTAATCACGAAAACACTAAAGCCTAAATACTACACAGATGAAAAATATATTTACCATATTCCGAAAAGAATTTAAAGATGTTACACGGGATAAACGCACATTATACATGATGCTGTTAATGCCTTTGTTACTTTATCCTGTAATACTCACAGTGGTTACAAATTTTTTGGAATCACAGCAAGAAAAAGCGGATGCAAGTATTACAAGAATTGGTATTATTGAAACCGGTGGCGAAATGTTATTTGATGAATACGCACACTCCACTAAGCAAACAAGAATTACAAATCTTGCAATAGATACAATTACAGCAAAGCAATTAGTTACCACAGATAGCTTTGATGTGATCTATTGGTTTCCTGCAGATTTTGTTGCCGCTATTGATTCTATTTTGCCAACCACTTATAATTATTATTACAACTCAACTAATAATGAATATAAAGTAGATGGTATTCGAAAAATGGATGCAGAATTTCAAGGCATACTCGGTGCAAAAAGAATAGCGCAACTAAATATAAATGCCACACAATTAAATCCTGCATCATCCAGAGGAATTAATCTTGCAAGTGAACGTGAACAAACAGGTGCAATCATCGGTGGAATGATTCCGTATTTCTTTATGATATTTTGTTTACTCGGTTGTATGTATCCTGCAATAGATTTAGCAGCGGGAGAAAAAGAAAGAGGTACGTTAGAGACATTATTAGTTTCATCAGCAAGCAGAGTTGAAATATATATAGGTAAATTTTTAGTTGTTGCATTATCCGGATTTATTTCTGCAATAAGTGCAATCATCGGAATGCTTATCGCAGCAAAAATAAATTTTGATTCAGGGGATATGGCAGGCGGCGGCGCAATGGCAGAATTAATGAATGGCATTTTAGAACCGGGCACCGTAATTCAATTATTATTAATTCTACTTCCATTAAATATTTTCTTTGCAGCACTTTTACTGATGCTATCTATTTATGCAAGATCATTTAAAGAAGCACAGAGTTATATCAGTCCACTGATGATAATAGTAGTGCTTCCTGCAATTATAGGTATGATGCCCGGTGTTCGATTAGATACCACCACCGCATTTATTCCCATATTAAATGTGTCATTAGGAGCCAAAGAAATTATTTCAGGAACTGCACAACCAATACCATTAATACTTACTTATGTTTCATTATTAGTGTATGCCGGAATCAGCTTAATAATTAGCGTGAGATTCTTTAATAATGAGAAGAATATAATGCGAGGATGAGTGAGAATTAAGAATTAAGAATTAAGAATTAGGAATTGAGAATTAGGAATGTAGAATTAGCTGATTGGTTGATTAGCTGATTAGCCGATGTGTTTAATGTGCAAATTTGAAAATGTGCCCATGATATCTATCGGGGTGAGAATGAAATGATTCGGTGATAAACCCGAAGGGTTGTCATTATTTTAACAAACAACACGAACAAAAAATACAAACCCCGAAGGGGTGACATTATAAATTGCCAGTGGACTTTATTAATTGACAATGGATAGTTGACAATGGATTTTTGGGTTTCGATTTTCAAGTTTCAAGTTCCGGCGGAAAAAACTTTCTCACTGAATATTCATTACTAATTACTGACAACTGATTTCTCAATACCCAATACCCTATACCCACTACCCGATACTATTTGAATAACTTCTCCGAATACTTCACCAACCCATCTTCACTTATTTGAATAACATACACACCCGGAGGAAGCTTAGAAATATCCACTTTCGTATTTGTTGTATTTATTTTTTCCTGCAACACAACTCTGCCATCTGCACTGTATATTTTTAAAATATCATTTGCATTTATATCTCCTGAAATAATGATGTAGTCGTATGCGGGATTGGGATAAAATGTAATGGCATTTTTTAATTGCTCCGAATTAATTACACCGGAAATTACAGTATCACATCCACTGCCTGCTAATGCACCCAGATTATAGTTGGGCATGTTGGGAAGACCTCCTTTCACACCTTTACCATTTAACGATAACGTTAAAGTATCAAAATCCGAACTTAGACCTATATTATTAGGTGTATTAATAATTGATAAATTCATATTCTGAAAACTAAAAATATAATCCGGATATATATAAGTCATTGCAATGAAGATTCTATTGTTTGTACCTAATTGAAGTTGCCCTAATTTAAAATCTTCAAAATTTTCCTTATAAATAAGTTGTTTCGTAGAATCAATTATTTCATCCTTACAATTTAAACAATATTGATAAAGTTGGGTATTATTACTTGGCGAAACTATTCCTCCAGTTATGTATAATTTAGTTCCATCAGGCGAAAATTCACACCCATAAGTACCATACTCATGTACGTTTTTAATTGTGTACCAATTTGACAATAAACCAGTACAACGATCAAAATCGGCAAGTTCCACATGTTTCCCTCTTGTATAGGCAAGCATATTCCCTTGTCTATTAAATTTCATTTGACCTAAACCATTATAATTATCATCATCTACAGTTTCAAATCCAGGCTCCTGGTCGAACGGACCTTCAATACCAGATGGTGTTATCAAAAAAGTGGTGATATAGTCCGGCCAATCTTCATCTGTTATAATAATGCTGCTATGAATCATTAACCACCAGTCCCTTCCATTGGCATGCTGAACTGCTTGCATTTTTTCTGTTGTTGGTCTTTCTAATATAGTTATATTTTTTTCAATTACATCTCCAAGTCCACTTTCTGCATCCATATCAACCACACAATAATCGAGGCCATTTTCCAAAGCGTTATCCTTATTATAAAATATATAATACATGCGTTCGGATAATGGCATGGGTAAAATTATTACTCCTTGTGTTATACTTGAACCGAATGCAGAATCCGGGCTTAATTTACCAATTTTGAGTCCTGTGCCATTTGGCATTAATTCATGCTCCCTATTCCAAACATTCTGACCATTTGTATAAAATAATAAATTACCGCTGCTGTCCGAAATACTTGCTTGTGCTTCAAATCCAGATATTGATGATTCAAAGGGTATAATAGTATCCTCGCTAAAAAACAATCCAGTTCCATCGCCAAAAGCCCAGTTAGCATCATATTGCGAAAAGGCATTGCATGCGCAAAAGGCGCATGCAATGAAAATAAATATTCTTTTCATTTAATTGTTTTTTAGGATGAGGAATTTATCTTGTAAAAGCATTTGTCCTCCCTGGATAATGGTAATAATATATAATCCATTACTCAATGCACTTACATCTATCGGAGTTGTCAAATATTTATTTGAAAATGACTCTATCATATTCCCACTTAAATCAGTAATTGTAATTTGAGCAGGAATGTTATAATCATCTATACCACTTATTTGTAAATATCCATTGGATGGATTTGGATATAAGGCAATATTATTTTCCTTCATTCCATCTGTAGCAGAAATAATTATGCTATCACATTCATAACCCGGCAATGCACCAAGATTGTAATTGGGAATGTTGGGTAGCCCATATTTAACTCGATGACCACCCAAGGAAATTGTAAGGGTATCAAAATCGCATGTTGATCCTTCTAAGTTTGGCTTGTTGATTACTGATAGGTTTTTATTATAATTATCATAAACCCAATTGGGATCTATATAGTGAGAGATTGTTATATAAATCTTACTATCGCTTCCAATTTCCATTTGGCTTAATGCAAATCCTTCAAAAGATTCTTTAAAAATTAAAGTACGTGTACTGTCAAGAATAGATTTGCAATTAAAGCAATATTGAACTAATTGCGTTTTGGCAGCTGGTCCATAATTACCAGTGGCATATAACTTTGTTTTGTCGGATGACCATTCTAACCCATACGCACCATATTCAAATACATTATTAATTGTTTGCCAGTTGCTGAATAACCCCGTAGAGCGGTCAAAATCATAAATATCTATATATGTATTTCTAATTAGTGCTACTTTAGATCCATCTTGAGTAAATTTCATTTGTCCTACTCCGGATATATTCTCAAATTCGTATTCTTCTCCATAGTATTGAAAAAAAGGACCTTCGATACCTGATGCAGTAATTAAATATGTAAGAAAATAAAAAGCAGAATCTCCTACCAATACATCTGGCCAGCCTCTTAATACCAACCACCAGTCGCAACCGTTTGCGTGCTTAACTGCTTGCATTTTCTCTGTTAACGATTTATCATAGATTTCAATATTTTTATCTAGGACTATTCCCGTTGAATCACTCATATCCACCAACGCATAGGCAAGTCCAAAGTCCTTGATATAAAAAATATAATATTGATTATAATAATCAGGTTTAGGAACAATAATAACACCCTGCGTAATGCTGCTACCATATTCCACACCATATGGCAAGCCACCTATTTGCAAGCTATCACCGTTTGTCATTAACTCATGGTATTTATTCCAAATATAAATTCCATTTGTATAAAAAAGCAAATTACCATCACTATCTGAAATGCTGGCACTTGCATCATATCCTTGCATACTGGTAGTAAATGATTCTACAATTCCATCATGAAAATATAATCCTGCACTATCTCCAAATACCCAATTCGCATCTTGTTGAGCAAAAGTATAGCAGCAGCTTATTGCTGCTGCTATACATAATAAAATGCTTTTCATAATCCTGAATTTAATATGAATAACTTATCTTGATATATGATAGAGTTATTCTGCTCAATTTTTTTCCGTTCCCGCATCGTCTCCCTTGCGCAGCTTAGGGACGTTGCGGTGATTGAAGTAGAGGTGTTTAAATAATCTATCATATAATTAAATTTAAAAGGTAAATAATCTTTTGTGAAGAAGGCAAGATTTCAATAGTTCCATTATGATTGAAATTTTTGTTATTCCAAATCTAAATAATTTTTTTTAACAATGGTGTAACAGATAAGTAATAATGTTCCGATAGATTCTTAATGGAGAATTATTGAATTGAGGAACTGTGAAATCGTGGAATTGGAAAAGTAGAATTGTAGAATTGTAGAATTAAAAAAAAGTGGAATTGAAAAAAGCGAAGGCGATGGCTAAGGCGATAACTGCATTTGAGTAACCCTAGAACTTGAAACCCGAAACCGGAGATTGCCACGTCGCTCGTACCTCACTCCTCCCAATGACGTTTTTCGCCAACTGCCAATTGCTAAATGCTAATAGCCTTTTAATAATCAGACGAACGATAATTTTTTAACTTGAAACCTGAAACCTCGAACTCAAAACCCAATACCCAATACTCAATACCCGATACCCTTACTCCTGCGGACGAAAACTTAATACCGGAATATCTGCATACATAATTACTTTATTGGTACGGCTGCCGAATATCCATTGTGATAACCAGTTTTGATGTGCTGCCATAATTACAATTAAATCTGCATCTACTTCTTTTGCATAACTGGTTACTGAATTACTCACTGCATCATGACGAATAATTTCTGTGCTGCATCGCAAGCCTTGCTTACGAATTTCTGTTGCAGCTTCTTCTAATCGCTCAATTAATTTATCATCGGAGGTGGTGAGTTCTTCCAAAAATTCTGATGTTGCAAGTAAGTGTATTTTAGCATCATAATCTTTTGCGAAATAAATAATGCGTTCTACTTTTTCAGTAGTATGTTTTGTAAAATCAATGGGTAATAATAAATTTTTAAAGCTGATAGGTTTCTTCGTAGTAAAACTTGTTGCAACCGGAAATGGTGCATCGCTTACTACTTTTCCTGTGTTGGTACCAATGCGAATTTTACTTGCAGAATAAGATCCTCCAAACGTGCCCATAAGGCACAAGGTTGTTTCCATTTTTTCACCAAAAGCAATTATCTCTTCTGAGATGGATTCATCAGATATTATCAAAAATGTTTTAATGCGAAATGCACCACCACTTTTATTTTTTAATTGTTCTAACTTATTATAAAGCGCAGCTATACGATTGCGGTATTCATCTCTTACTTCTATTTTATCTCGCAACTTACTTTTATCAGCAATATGCAATAGATAAATAGGAAGGTCACGGCGATTGGCAATGTATATACCATATTCCAAAGCAGAAAATGCAGGTTTAGAAAAATCAGTGGGAACAAGTATGCCTTTCTTTTCAATCATAATGAATCAGCGCAAAATTAGTTACTCAGTCTGATTAAATTTGTTGCACTGTGTTTAAAGCGAGTGAGATTATATTAAATGCCGATAGCAGTGTATATCATTTACATCTGCATCCAGAACAAGTATCAGATACAATCATAACTGTCGGCGATCCGGAACGTGTACAATTGGTGAGCAGACATTTTACAACCATTGAACACACTGTTGAAAACAGAGAATTTATTACACATACAGGATATTATAACAACAAACGTGTTACAGTAATCAGCAGCGGAATCGGTACGGATAATATTGATATTGTGTTGAATGAATTGCATATTCTGAAACATGTGGATTTGCAAACTCGCAAATTGTTACCAATAAATAATCCATTTAAAATTTTCAGAATTGGCACTTCCGGAAGTTTGCATTCGGATATTCCGGTAGATAGTTTTGTTGCGAGTCATTACGCAATTGGTTTAGATAATCTGATGCATTTTTATCCTTATCAAAATACAAATGAGGAAGATGCACTTTTACAATATTTATTAAAAGCGATTCATTTTCCGAATACAATATCTCCTTATGTCTTTGCATCATCCAAAGAACTACAAACACATTTTGATTCCGGTTTTCATAAAGGAATAACAATGACTTGTCCGGGATTTTATGGTCCGCAGGCGAGAGCAATTTTTTCATCACCAATACTCCCGAATTTTTTAGAACAACTCAATGCATTTCAATTTCAGAACTATCGCATTTGCAATTTTGAAATGGAGTCGTCGGGATTGTTTGGTTTATGTGCTTTATTAAATCATCAATGTATTTCACTCAATGCAATTTTAGCAAATCGTGCAGATGGCACATTTAGTAAACAGCCTGAAAAAACAATTGCAAGATTGATTGAAAAATGTCTGGATGTAATTGGGGGGATAAATTAAAATCAGGATTGCACAGTCTCTAATGTTTTTATTTTTTGCAGAAATAAATCCATGCCTTTGCGTTTTGCATCATCCAAATGATAATTAATATTGTGCGTGAGATAATAATGCATTTCCTGTTCTGAGATAGTGGCGCCGGATAATAAAGCTGCTACTTCATCAATATGATCTACACCAAATTTTAATGCTTCATTTAGCATCGTTATTATTTCTGCATCTATAGGTTTGCGACTAAACCATGCTGCAAATACAAATGGTAATCCTGTATGTTGTATCCAGCATTCAGCAAGATCATATACATATTTAAAACGGCTGCTTACATGAAAACTGCGATCACCAATTACCAATGCAGCAGTGTTATTTTTTACTGCATCTAAAAATCCCGATGAAGCAGGTTTCATTGTTGGAGATAATTTCCAGTATTCTTTTAAAAGTACTCGCAACAATTGCACAGAAGTAAGTGAATGATCATCTAAAAATATTTCTTCTATTTCTTCAATCGGAACATTGCTCACCAAACAAACTGTGCGCACCGGACCGATAGCACCAATGCAATAATCTGTGATGAGTTGTAATTCAGGAATTTCATTTTTTATAACAACGGGTATTAATGCAATATCAGTTTCTGACTGCAACATTTTTTTACCTCCCGCAGAAGGTACATCCAATTGCATATCAAAAAATTGTTTCACCGGACTGTGTTGAATTCCAAATAAAAATGGTTTGGTATTCCAATACGAAACAAGGCTTACTTTAAAATGTGGATTCAACATGTTGTATTTCATTAAACAGTGTTACTCGAAAAACACCTTCATTAAAATTAAGTTTATACAAACTGAGATTGCGATGTGGGTAGCTATCCATTTCTTTTAAATCCTGTTGCAACATAGTGCAAAGTAAAATCCGCATTGCTCTGCCATGCGAACAAATAAGAATATTATTTTCTGGAGTTGTGATGAGCTTTTCCAAAAACTCTAATTGTCGTTGTTGCACATCTACCGGACTTTCACCGCCATCAATTTTTTGTGAGATATCACCGCTCTTCCACAAATGCAAAATTTCATAAAACCGTTTAAAAGAATCGCCATCACTTTGTCCTTCATGCACACCCCAACTAATTTCATCTAAACCTGCATGTTTTTCAATATGAATTCCCGATAGTGCAAATGGCTCTATTGTTTGATAAGTGCGTTTTAAATTCGAAACGAAAATTTTTTCGAAACCTGCATTGTTATATGCATCAAAAAATAATTGACTTTGCAATCTTCCATTTTCATTTAACGAACTATCCACTCCTCTACCCTGCACAATTCCTTGTTTATTAAAATCAGTTTCACCGTGGCGAATTAAATAAATATGCTTTTCCAATTTAATGAATTACAGGAAGATTAATAAACCCTTGAGAGGTATCATCTGCAAATTCTACATCATGAAAATCATGCAAAATATTATATAGCGTATCTCTTTCCACCGGATGTTTTCCGGCCTCACGAATCAATTCAACAATTTCTTTTGTGCTCATTGTTGGTGATTGTTCTTCAGCGCCTGCCATTGAATAAATTTTTGTGCTGTCGTCAATTGTTCCATCAATATCATTTACTCCAAAATTTAAAGACATCTGCGCCACCTGTCTTCCAATCATTGGCCAATATGCTTTTATATGCGGGAAGTTATCGAGGTAAATTCTGGAGATTGCATAATTGCGTAAATCCTCTATTACAGAACCTTCAGGCACATAATTCATCTCATTATTTTTATTGCGAAATTTTAATGGAATGAATGTATTAAATCCACCGGTTTTATCTTGCAAATTTCTCAATCTATCAAGATGATCAATACGATGAGAATAGTTTTCTATATGTCCATATAAAATAGTTGCGTTGCTATGCATTCCTAAATTATGTGCTGCTTCATGAATATCTAACCATGTTTTTGTATCTGCTTTATCTGCACAAATCTGATTGCGAATTTCCTCATCAAATATTTCAGCCCCTCCGCCGGGCAATGAATCCAATCCGGCTTCTTTCAAATATTTTAATCCATCATGCCAACTCAATTTTGCTTTGCGAATCATATATTCTAATTCAACCGCAGTATATCCTTTGATATGCAAATGCGGAGCAATTTCTTTTATCGAGCGCAATAAATCTGCAAAGAATTCAAGATTCATTTGCGGCAATACTCCACCCACAATATGCACTTCAGTAACAGGTTTATCCAAATACGATTTCACAATATCCATCATTTGTTCTTTGGACATTATCCATCCATCTTCCTTTTGTTTTATCAATCTGCTATAGGAACAAAATTTACAGGAGAACACACATAAATTAGTGGGTTCAATATGAAAGTTGCGATTGAAATAAGTAGTGAGCCCGTGTTTTTTTATTCGAATATAATCTGCAAGCGTACCGGTAAAACCAAGAGAAGCATTTTCAAAAAGAATTACACCTTCATCAAAGCTGATGCGTTTATCTTGCAACACTTTATCTGCAATTTTAAATAACACCGGATTATTCGTAGTTCCGGAAAGATGATCAAAAACTTTCTGTGAGTCGCTCATAAAATATGTTTTGTTTTTGATATCAGGCAAGCAAGCTGCCTGCAATTTATTTTGTTACAATAAATTGAATTGTTTCAGAAACAGTTCCATCAGTTACACGAATTAAATAAGAACCTACAGAAAAAGAATTCACTTGTATTAAATGTGCAGTTTCGTTACCGGCAAAAGTTTCTGAATAAACTCTTTCACCCATGATATTAAATACATCCACAAACAGTGTATTATTATTTAATCCATTTGATCTTAAAACAATAGCATCTGTTGCAGGATTCGGATACACCGATAAACCAAAAGGTACCGAAGAATTTACACTGGGAATATTTACAAGGGAAGCACATTCTAGAATTTCTTCACGGGTACTTACCATAATAGCACGCATTTTATTTGCCTGACCTTGCGTGAACATATTCATGCAATTATCATCTGTGTAATCCATATAATTCATAAACATAACACCGGGTGCTGTTGGAGAACAAGCGTCTGTTTTTGGAAAATTAGGGCAGCCATAATTTTCACCTGCTTGATTAGGCGTATCTGCAACAAGATCACTTCCCACACAAGAATTTCCATCATCACCCCAAATATGTTTTAAACTTAACCAATGGCCCACTTCATGTGTGGTTGTTCTTCCTCTATTATAAGGATAAATAGAAGTGCCACCTGTGCCAATCCATTTATAACCAATCACAACACCATCTTTTAGCAAAGCACCACCGGGAGGTTGCGCATAACCTAGAATTGAAGCACCTAAATCACCTACCCAAATATTTAAATAACAATTACGATCCCAAATATCATGTCCATTTTTATCTGTAAATTTTATGTTCTCTGCATAATTATCCTCACCTGGTCCGGTAAAAAGATTCCATGATGTAATAGTTGTTTCAGTTCTTGTAATTCCATCCGTTGGATTACCATCGGGATCTACTTCTGCCATTATAAACTGGATATATGTATCTGCTGCCAGATCTTCAAATGCCGCCGGCGTATTTGTTCTATCCACATTTAATCTTCTGTAATCTTCATTCAGTACATCTAATTGAGAAAGTAATTGTGCATCGGAAACATTTTCAGTCAGATTATTATACACCACATGAAATACAACAGGTATATAATAAACAATTGTATCCTCACTAGATCTGGATTCAGATTTATTTTTAATCATTTCATCCACATGCATATCAATCGTATTTAATTGTTGTAAATATCCAGGATATTGCTGTTCCAATTGTTGTATATATTCATTGGTTGCACAAACAGGACGAGTTTGTGAAAAGGTGTTACAATAAAGTATAATTCCCAGTATAACTAAAGCTGATTTTAACATGAAAAATATTTAATTGATGGAAAACAAAGTTAAGTATAAATCAACTTCAATTTGGCGAATCGTGTTTGAGCAAAGTAAAAGAGATGTCATTACTACATTTTCAACTGATGCGAGTATTTTCTCCATTTATCAATTGCTCCTTGAAAATCTTCAGGTAAAGGACTGATAAAATGCATTTGTTCCTCAGTATCCGGATGTATAAATCCTAATGAATATGCATGCAGTGCCTGACGGGGAATAATTTGAAAACAATTATCAATAAACTGTTTGTACTTGGTATAGATTGTTCCCTTCACTATTCTATTGCCGCCATAAGTATCGTCATTAAAAATAGGGTGGCCAATATATTGCATGTGCACACGAATCTGATGTGTTCTGCCGGTTTCCAATTTGCATTCCACAAGGGATACATAACCAAAACTTTCTAATACTTTATAATGAGTAACAGCATGTTTTCCATCTTCAGGATCAGGTGTTACTGTAAATAATTTTCTGAATCTCGGATGTCGTGCAATACTTCCTGTAATTGTTCCTTCTTTCTCTTCAAATTCTCCCCACACCAACGCATGATAAGTGCGTTCAATACTATGCGCAAAAAATTGTTTAGCTAAATGTTGCATAGCATAATCTTCTTTTGCCACCACTAATAATCCACTGGTATTTTTATCAATGCGATGCACTAATCCCGGACGAATATATTCGGTGGAAGCATTGGGTAATGTGCCGAAATGATACATCAATGCATTTACAAGTGTGCCTGTATAATTGCCCACACCGGGATGCACAACAAGCCCGGCAGGTTTATCTATTACTGCAATACACTTATCTTCATAAACAATATTGAGCGGAATATTTTCAGCATGCACTGTACCGTCAAATGCTTTACCCGGCAGCACTACAGAAATTTCATCACCCGGTTTTACTTTATAATTGGATTTAACAACAATCCCATTTACAAGTATGGAACCTGCCTTAGCAGCATTCTGAATTTTTGTTCTACTGATATTTTCTATTCTATTCAACAGAAATTTATCAATGCGTAAAGGCTCTTGTTTAGGATCTGTTTTTACACGAAACACTTCGTATAAATCTTCTTCCGTTTCTTCTCCGGGGTTTGTTATTTTTTCTTCAGGTATTTTCATTTTCATATCGTATATAAATTACATTGGAACACATCTTCAAAATGATGCATCACTTTTTTCTTTACAATTTCCATATCAATTATTTCACCCAATTCCTGCTGCAGAGAAGTTACTTTTTTATCACTTAATCCGCATGGAATAATAGTATCAAAATAACTGAGATCTGTATTTACATTAAATGCAAAACCATGCATGGTAACCCATCTGCTGCAACGGATTCCGATAGCACAAATCTTTCTGGCTTTAAATGGATTTTCAGCATCTAACCACACACCGGTTACACCTTTTAATCTCTCTCCACTTATTCCGTACTCAGCAATAGTTCTTATAATTACTTCTTCAATATCTCTTAAATATTTTCCGATATCCGTATAAAATGCATCTAAATCTAAAATGGGATAACCTACAATTTGTCCGGGACCATGAAAGGTAACATCCCCTCCCCGATTGATTGGAAACAAATCAATATGTTTTTGTTGCAATACACTTTTACTCAATAACACATTAGATGCATTTGCATTTTTTCCAAGCGTGATAACAGGTGTATGTTCGCATAATAATAAATGATGTTGCACTTCCTGCTTTGGTTTATCCGCTTCCCTATTTTGTATTTTAATTTGCACCGTTTCATTAAATACTTTTTCCTGATAATCCCAGGCATCTTTATAATTAATTGTTCCTAAGTCTTCAAATATTACCCGATTCATGATACAATTATTTTTAGATCCAATACCATTTTACAATTTGATTTTTGAAATGTGAATAGCAGGTAATTCCTTGTTATAAAATTTATATTCATTAATTCAAAATCCCGGATGATGCATAATCGTTCACAAAATAATTTCTTGGTTGAGAATAAAAATTTGATGTGAAAAATATTCACAGACAAAATAATACTACTTATAAAGTTTAATAGAATAAACACAATCGAAAAACCTTGAATATATTTGTCTGAAGACATTTGCACGGGCAAAATAACAATATTTTATGGCGGTACACCATATTAAAGGAAAAGAAGGTGAAGATCAGGCAGCTAGGATGTTGCAGGACAAAGGATATATTCTGCTTGAGCGCAACTGGCGATTTAAGAAAGGAGAAATAGATATTATAGCACAGCAAAACAACATCATTGTATTTGCAGAAGTAAAAGCCCGCAGCACAGAAAAATTTGGTTATCCTGAATTTGCAGTTACAGCCAAAAAACAAAAATTACTTGCAGCCACTGCCGAAGCGTATTTATATGAAAAGCAATTAGAAAATGAAATCCGATTTGATATTATAACCATTATTTCAAATAATAAAACAAATGAAATACGCCATTTTGAAGATGCATTTTTTCCAAATCCAACCGATGATTTACAATGATTAATGGATTGCATCATATTGCTATAATTTGCAAGGACATTGAAAAATCAATTGCATTTTATACTGATGTATTAGGATTTGAAAAAATGAAATCTACTTATCGTCAAGAACGTAAATCCTGGAAAGTGGATTTGCATCATCCTGCAAATATTACCTTAGAATTATTTACGTTTGAAAATGCACCTGAAAGACCATCCTATCCCGAAGCCATCGGACTTCGACATCTTGCATTAAGCGTTGTGAATATAGAAGATGTTGTTCAGAAAATTATTTCAAAAGGTATTCAAGTTGAAAGTATTCGTACGGATTTAATAACAGGAAAGCGATTTACTTTTTTTGCAGACCCTGATGATCTGCCCATTGAATTATATGAAGTATAAAAAAATCAGCAGAATAATATTGTTTCAATCAATATCAATCTGCTGATCGTATCTTGAAAAATTGGATTTGATATTTCTATTGAAAACAGAAATACTTTAAATCAATATCTCACAAATCCTTTTTCTTTTAAAAATTGCTGCATTTGTTTGCGGGCAAAAAAGATACGGCTCTTCACAGTACCAAGAGGTAAACTTAACTCCTCGGCAATCTCATCATATTTAAACCCATGATGATGCATCATAAATGGTTTGCGATATTCAATATTCAAACTATTCACTGCTGCAAGCAGATCTTCCATCACGAAACTTTTCTCAGCAGAATTTTCAATGGTTATAGGTCCTGAGTTTAGCAGAAATAAATTTTCTGAAAAATCATTTACCACATTTCGGCGGGAAGTTTTGCGATAGTTGTTGATGAAAATATTCTTCATAATGGTAATTAACCAAGCCTTCAGGTTGGTTCCATCATTAAACTTATCCTGATTGGATATTGCTCGTGCGTATGTTTCCTGCATTAAATCCAGAGCATCATTATGTTCTCTGGTTAAATTCATGGCAAAAGCTTTAAGGGGTTGCTTATGCTCAATCATCTGGGTGTGGAACTGATTACTTGTCATAGTTATATTGTTTAATGTTGATAGTTCAAAGTTGAACAAAACATTTGTAAAAAACAAACTTTTGTTTAATATTATAATTTTAACATTAAACATTAACTAATTTTAAGTATTGCCTGTCAAGTCTTCAATTTTTGCCGTTACATCTTCCATATTATTTAGTATGGAAACATTCTTATTTAAAGACCGAGGTGGATTAAACAGCTGAACACCAGAAGCAAAAACTGTTGAATCGGGAAATTTATCTGAAAGTTTATTGAGATATTCGCTTACAGAATAACCATGCGGAGCATTGGTTATTATTGTATAGAAATAATCCGGATTAAGACGTTCACCGACCGTGAGAACATCTTTAAGTGGGACACTTGGCCCTAAATAGGTAACATTTTGGCGGCGTACTTTTAAAAGATAATGCAAGAACAATAAAGTGAGTTCATGCCATTCACCATTCGGAAGAAATAAAACAAATCTTTTTGAGTTTGGATTAAGTTTTCCGCTATTAGCATCTATACACACTATTAATTTTTGCCTTATTAACTGAGAAATAAAATGTTCCTGAGCTGCCATAATACCTCCAGAAACCCACAATACTCCCAACTTTTCCAAGAAAGGAAAAATAATTTTTATCATGGTTGGTTCAAAGCCTATTTGTTTAATAGAGGAATTGAATAATTGCAGAAATTGAATTTCATTAAATGCAATGGCTGCTTCTATCATTGCTTCAATCTGCGTTCGGTAATCGTCGCTCAATTTGGTTAGCGCTTTAATAGCGTCAGAAATATCTTGCTGCGACATTTGAGAAAGGGTTGAAATTTTCTTTCCTTTTCGATTTAGCAGTGCAAGACTCATCAGATATTTTACTTCATCTTCTGTATAGTATCGGATATTGGTAGAAGTGCGAGCAGCTTTTAAAATACCATAACGCTGTTCCCAAATGCGAATGGTATGCGCTTTTATTCCTGAATATGTTTCAAGATCCTTAATAGAATAGGTAATTGACATTGCTTCAAAATGTTTAGAAAAAGAATTAGTAGGTTAACATACTTTAATGCAAAAGGTTGACTGCAATTTTGGAAATCAACTTGCATTCTTATTAACTTGCCATTCATAAATAATAAGTGATGAAAAATATTTTAATTCCTGTTGACTTTAGTGATTATACCTGGACGCAAGTTCAATATGCATTAGACTTCACCAAACATTTTGCATGTGAAATAAGACTTGTGCATGTTTTTGACGATCCGTTTGTGGACAAGGATATTAGCCAAACGCCCATTAAAAATCAGGTTACAGGATACACAGAGGAACTGATTCATAAAATGGAAACCGATGCACATTCAAATATGCAAGTGATGTTGGCAAAGGTGCGAGAAGCAACCAAGGATAGAAAAGATTCAGATTTTATTCTTAGTAGTTCTGTGCGACGTGGTTTTGCTGCCGATGAAATATTAAATGAAGCACGGGCCTGGCGACCACATCTTATAATTATGGGGACCAGAGGACATTCTAAAATTGATAGAGTGATGTTTGGTACTGTAACTCAAAGTGTAATCAAGCATGCGCATATTCCAATATTAGCTTTACCATTAAATTATTCTTTCCGTAAAATATCCAAAGTATTATACGGTACCAATTTTAATAATTATGATGTGTATGCCATTGGTAAAATGATGCACTTACTTCAGGATTCTGAATGTAAATTTCATATCACGCATTTCAATTTAGATGATGATATAGTTTCTGATGAAAAAAATATGATGCAATTGTCTAGTCAGGTAGAAAATGATTATCGGAATGCCCGGCTACAATTTGAAATTATTAATAGTGAGAAATTGAAAAAAGGTTTTGAAGAATTTATAGCGGATTATTCCATTGATATGGTAGCGCTCACCGCCAGAAAAATGAATATGTGGCAAAATCTGTTTACAAAAAGCAATACAATTATGTTGCTAAATGCCACAGATATTCCATTGCTTGTTTTTCATGAGGTATAAATAGCAATTGATAAAGTAATATTCTTTTTTTTCAACAAACTATTTTTACTTCCCAATTTTAAAAAAATGAATTGAACTTTTTTTTTCTAGCGATTGAAAATGCACCTAATATGTTTATCAAATCCAATCCAGCATACCATTAACTTCAAAAAAAATATTATCCTTAGCGGAGAGGATGCAACGTTTTTTAAAAAGAATTCAACTATTTAAAACGAACCTTCCAACCACTGCTATTTATTATTGTAAAAATTAATCGAACTTGCAATTGAATGGCATACACTTTGAACAAATCGGCAAACTATTTCGTATTATATGTATTATTAAAAAACTGATTTGCCATGATTAAACAATTTGCTCTTCCTAATTATGTTATCTGGATTTTCGCCGGCATCGCTTTCGTTGTCGCCGGATCAATTGCCATTTTTGAATGGACTTTTGGAATAGCAACATTTGCTTTATTCGCTGTTCTTGCATATATCGGCTATCGAATATTCTTTCGCCCTGCATTAATTGCACTTAACTTAATTCAAGAAGGTGAACCGGCAACAGCAGTTATTCTTAAGGTTTGGGAAACCGGAAGAACAGTTCAGCAAAATCCACGCATTGGATTAAAACTTGAAATATTTCCACCTGAACGCATACCTTATGAAGTTGAAATAAAACAAAATGTTTCTAAAACTGACATGGCTCAATTTAAAGAAGGTAGAACATTGAAAGTAAGATTAGACCCACGCAATCCAAAAAATATCGCTGTAATACCAAAATAAAATTTTTACAAAGTGTATAATCAGGTCGCATAAATAATGCGACCTTTTTTATTTTTACCCAATTAGTAGAATCCACATTATCTAAAACAAAGAATACCGACCCTCGTTTAGTAAATTAGCACTGTAATATGAAAAAACTATTTCTGATTTCCGGATGCATTGCGTTACTAATTTGGGGATGCAAATACACTGAAAATATAACAGACGGACAAACTGCCTATAATTTAAAAAAGTACTCCTTAGCTGCAGAACTTTTAGAAAAGGAATTTAATAAAGATGAGTTAGGTACTACGAAAGCGCAATTGGCTTATCAGATTGGCCAGAGTTATCAATATAATAATCAAACAGAAGCAGCGGCTACCTGGTATAAAACAGCAATTGATTGGGAGTATGGTTCTGATGCAGTTCTGGCGTTTGCAAAAATGTTGAAGGCACAAGAAAAATATAATGAGGCGATAAAACAATTTCAAGCGTACTTAATTGAGGAACCTTATCGTAGACCGGAGATTACCGCAGAAATCACATCAAGTGAAAATGCGTTGACCTGGATTAAAGCGGATAATGATGAATTTGATAAAGAGATTTATATTACTAATCTTAAAACATTGAATTCGGCGGATGCTGATTTTAGTCCTGCATTTTCAAGTTCCACCTCTATTGCATTTACTTCCTCCAGAGAAAATTCAACGGGTGATTTAAAAGATAAATGGACAGGAAATAAATTTTACGATGTGTATGAAGCCACATTTACGGGCTATGGAAAATTTAATACCCCACAATTATATTCTGGAAAAGTAAATTCAGAATACAATGATGGCTCTCTTATTTTTTCTTCTGATTTTACTGAAATGTTTTTTACTCGATGTGGTTCTGATGACAGGAAGATTGATGACTACTGCAATTTATATTACAGCGCAATACTTCCCGAAGGCGGCTGGAGCGAACCCGAAGTATTACCTTTCTTTGAAGACTCATTAAATATCGGCACAGCATGTTTATCTATAGATGGACAAACATTATTTTTTGCGGCAATGGGACCAAATGGTTTAGGCGGCAGCGATATTTATTATAGCAAACGATTATTTGAAGGTTGGGATACTCCGGTAAATGGGGGTACTTCAATTAATACAGTTGGCAATGAAGCGTTTCCAAATTTTGATGCTGAAGGTAATTTTTATTTTGCCAGTGATGGACATCCGGGTATGGGTGGTCTCGACATATTTTCAGCAAGTTTTAATAAAGGTAAATTCAGTGGTGTAACTAATATGAAATATCCAATTAATTCAGGTGCGGATGATTTCGGGATGATGATAGTAAAACAAACTAAAGATGTCTCAGCAGATACATTAATGGTTGGATATTTTTCTTCAGCACGAAAAGGTGGTGTTGGTGGTGATGATCTTTATATGTTTGTAAAGAAACCAAAGAAATTACGTGCCCCTGTATTTGTTTTAAATGGAAAAATAAATCAGAAAGTGTATGAAGACACCAGCGATGTAACTTCAACAGTTATAGATACAATTTCATTACCGGGAGCAATTGCAACAATTGGATTTTCAGAATTAAATACCTTGCTCGCAAAATTTGTTTTACCTATAGATTCCTCATTCAATGTAATTGTTGATTCATTAAAAACATATAAGTTCAGCGGAGCTAAAGAAGGATATTTTACAGGCTCCAAAAATATTAGCATCACAGGTTATACAGCAAAACCCGGAGACACTTTAATAATTTATAGTGAGCTCGTGTTAGATAAAATACCTTCAAGCAAAGAAGCGCAGATTAAGTTGAATAATATTTATTACGATTATGATGATACTACATTGCGTGCAGAATCTTTTCCTGAATTGGATAAATTAGTTGTGATGTTAACTGAAAATCCAAATCTTACTATTCAAATAAATTCACATACGGACTCTCGTGGTTCTGATAAGTATAATCAGAAATTATCGCAAGGTCGTGCTAATAGTGTAGTTGTTTATTTAATATTAAAAGGTATTGATTCGGAACGCTTATTTGCAAAAGGATTTGGTGAAAGTAATCCTGATAAAATAAAAACATTGGTTACTGTTCCGAGTGGAACTGTTATTCCAAAAAATACTATTCTCACCGAAAAGTATATCAATGGTTTCAAATCCAAAACAGATGATTTTGAATTTTTGCATCAGTTAAATCGTCGCACCACTTTTAATATTGTTAGTGATACATTTAATCTTAACTCAGATGCGCCGGATGAAATTGAAGTGGACCCTGCTCCTGAAAATAATGAGATAAAAGATAATCAGGAAAAACAGGATTAAGCGTTGCGATAAAAACCAAGTCTTAATTCTAATTCCTGACTTAATACAGGTAATTTATGGCGTTCAATTAAAAAGCTGGAGAGTATGGCAAAGTCTTTAAAAATATAATGTTTGTTTAAAGCTCCTTGCAAATAATCTTTACCAGAACTTCCACCAGTTCCAACACGATTTCCGATCATGCGATGCACCATATTAATATGTCTGAATCTCCACGTAGCCATTTGCTCATCTATATTCACCATTGCATTCATAAAATTAAATGGCATATGCAAGATTGGATATCCTCTGTATAGAGAAATAAATAATGCAGAACGCATTGCTTTTGAAGATAAGGAAGTATATTCACTTTTAGAGTCAGAGAAAAATATTTGTTTAAAAGTTTCAATATTCTGTTTCTCTCCTTCCACTAATCCACTTTCATAAATATTTATAAAATCCGACCAGAAAGGATGCATTATATTATCATTTGAAGTAATGGCCTTATAATTTTCCCATAATTCAGGTGAATCAAAAAACGGCATTCTGGATAACCACCCATCAATCAATTCTAATAAAGTAGGTTGCTTCTCTACTTCTTTTATCATTTCCACAAACTGTGGTTTCAATTGCGATAAATAATATTGCTGACCATGACGATTATCGAATTTCAAACCAAGTTTTGCTTCTATCATTTTAAATTGCCAACTCTGAAAACCGGATGCCGGACGCAACAAATCACGGAAATCATGAAAGTCCAACGGTGTCATTGTTTCCAAAATATCAATTTGATGTACTAACAAATTTAATATTGTACCTACACGATTCATACGATGCACTATAGTCTGTAATTCAGGTGAATTATCATTCAACATTTTACCATTCATTATTTGTAATGCAGAATCCAATTCATGATGAATTTGCTTAAACCACAATTCATACGCTTGATGAATAATTATAAATAACATTTCATCGTGAGCTGAAATATTTTCTTTATCACTTTCCGGAGCTTGAGAATTTAGAATTCTATCTAATTGCAGATATTCGGTATATTCAACTGGTGGACGATTCATAATTATAGTATTTAAAAGTTATCAATTGGTCAAATGTAAAACCTGTGTTGCAGGAATAAAAATATTTCTAACATTTAGAGGTTTTAAAAAAGAAGAATTATTTGAATTAGAAATGAATATCAATTTTGCTCTACTATAGCACCGCCTTTTAAATATTGATTGCGATATCTCAATGAAGGAGAAGAAATAAATGCTCCTAAACCTAACTTATCCCATTTTGCATCCACCGCTTTTATGGTATCATCATCCATGCAAATAATATTTGGCCAGTCACGATTAAAATTATCGAACTGCTTTGTTTTTCTCGTTCCATCAATAGCAGCATGCGAAATTCCATTCACTCCGTGCTTAAAAATATAGATATCACGTTTGGGATCAATATTATTTGCAGCATGCCATGTTACCACATCTATATCTGCAGCATTTACAACGCTATCAGTAATTACCAAAAATTTAATTGCATCCATTCCCGGTTCTGAAAATAATTTTTCTGATAATTCACCTACATGATGCAATCGATTTTTTTCAATTGAAATTAAAACGAGAGAGATATTTTCTAAAATCAGATTAATATTTATTGAATGAATTTCAGGATACTTTTGCATTAATTTCTCTGTATCAATTTGTATTTCTGATATTACAATATTTTTAGCCAGATCATTTTTTTCTTCTTCACTTTTTAAAGTAGCATCAATACACATTTTACCACCAAATGCAAATTTTGAACAGCTATGATCTAACACATCCATCGGCCCCTGACTGATATAAATATCTTGTGCAGGATCAGTATAATTACTTACAGAACGTGCCAGTTCTTTATAGTTTTGAATCGTAGTATTTTCATCAGCAATAATCAATATTTTATTAAACATCATTTGTCCTGCACCCCACATTGCATTCATTACTTTTTGTCCATGACCTGAGAATTCTTTTTTAATTCTTACTGTAGTCAGATTATGAAATACACCTTCAATCGGCATATCCATATCCAGCATTTCAGGAAGCATAGTCATTTTTATAGGTGCTATAAAAATGCGTTCTGTTGCTTTTCCAATCCATGCATCTTCTTGTGGAGGAATGCCAACAATAGTGGAAGGATACACTGCATTTTTACGATGTGTAATACAAGTAATATGAAATTTCGGATACCAATCAGCTAAAGAGTAATATCCGGTATGATCGCCAAAGGGGCCCTCCCAAATTAAATCTTCTTCTGGATCAACAAAACCTTCAATCACAAAATCTGCATCCGAAGGAACATACATATCTTGAGTAATACATTTTATCAGATCTACTTTCTTTTTTCTTAAAAATCCTGCTAAAACATATTCATCCACATTAGGAGGAAGTGGCGCAGTTGCCGCATAAGTATATGCGGGATCACCACCCAGAATTACAGCAACCGGCATTTTTTTACCTAAGCGTTTATAAGAATTAAAATGCCCTGCAGAAACTTTGTGTTTATGCCAATGCATACCTGTAAGTGTAGGTCCAAGAACTTGCATGCGATACATTCCAACATTGCGAATTTTAGTTTCGGGATCCATTGTATTAATTACGGGCAATGTTAAAAATGGTCCGCCATCTTCAGGCCAGCACGTCATAACCGGTAGTTGTGTTATGTCCGGATTTTTATTTATTACTTCCTGACAATCGCCTTTGCCTTTGCGCATCTTTGGCATCCATGAAGCAATTTTTCCTAATTGTGGTAACAACTTTAATTTATCAGTAATAGAATCTTTTGGAGTTGCAATAGTTTTAAATAAACTTTCTATTTCAGCAGCAATATCATCTAATTTCTCAACGCCCAATGCAAGACACATTCTTTTTTCACTACCCAATGCATTTATTAGTAAAGGAAATTGATATCCTGTATTTTCAAAAAGTAATGCCGGTCCGTTGTGCTTGGAAATTCTGTCAACAATCTCAGTGATTTCTAAATGCGGATTTACATATTCTTTAATACGAATGAGTTCGCCCTCCTGCTCCAACCGTTGAATAAATTCCTGTAAATTTTTATAAGCCATATAGTACTAACAAAAATAACCAAACCTTGTTGGTGGTTTAATAAAATAAAAACGACGCATCATAGATGCGCCGTTATGAGTGTGTGTACTCATTTACTAAAATCTAAAACCAAAGCTCATTAAAAAGTTACTAAAGCGCTTGTCAATTGTTGCGCCTGAATTGCCTCCATTTACATCACTATAATATTCCTGATCGTATTCGGTGGATGAAGAATTCACATAAGCAAAATCAACAAAGTAAGATCTCTCTTTAATACCAAATCCTGCAGTAAATGTATTTTTTGCATAATCTGCATTACCTGTTGCAACACCACTATTAAAAGGAGTTGCTTGAATTGCATAACCACCTCTTAAACGAAAAATATCAATACTCGCTTCGGCACCAAATCTAAAATTGTGTGCCCCCGTATATTTTCCATTTATCGTGTTGTTCAAATTATTTTCATAATTAATATCACTTCCTGAACCAATGCGATTAAAATTATAATGTGCTTCACCATAATCAACAAACTCATAATCAAAACTCAAGAAGCCGTATTTCTGAATTGTAACAGCAGCACTTCCAAATAATCTCCATGGAGTGGTTAAGCCATATAAATATTCACCATATGGAGATTCATAGTAATAGGAGCCCGTCATATCTAATTGTGAATTCATTGAACTGTAATATCTTTCATGCATATCAATATAAGTAGGTGTATGCACTGCACCGCCAATACGCACATAATTACTTATGCGATAAATAAAACCGAATTTACCGTTGATACCAAAACCATGTGCATCTGTATTATTTACTAAATCGAAAGAATTAAAATCATCATGCACATTATTTACATCTGCTTCTGAATAAATTGATGAATAATTATAATTGACAATCGGCATTCCCATCGTTGCTCCGATATATAATTTATTACCATAATTTCCAGCAAAAGATAACACCATTTCATCATAGCCTCCGGATGTTTGAATGTATTTGCTTTGCTGCACATTGCCATCTTGAATTACAGAAGAGTATTGTGTTGTATCACTGGGATAAGGATTTAACATATAAGTTTCCCAAGCTAAACCGGCACCAAAAGGAGCGCTATTATAAACGTTAGATGGATTGGTGCCTCCATTGGCATTTAATTGAGAAACATAATCATCCAATAAAGAATTAGCATTATTAAATCCGGAATAATTAATTTCAGAATTATAATTTGCCAAACGATTATATCCAAAACCAAAATTGGTACTCACCCAATTATTCGTAGAATTTTCCCGGCCTTTATACATATTGGTAAGCACCATTCCTGCACCACTCACATGGAAATTATCACGATCTCTATCCTGATAATTATCATACATTTCAGAACGATTATTAATAAAAGCCAGACCCATTCCAAAAAACAATTCGGAGCTTCTATAAATACCTAAACCTGCAGGGTTCATACTCAGCGTACTAAAATCTCCACCAACTGCGCCGTATGCATTGGCGGATCCCCATGAACGGGCAGTGCCCCCGAAGTCAAGTGTAGAGTATCGTAAAGCATCTTCATCGGATTGAGCAACCAACCTTAAAGGCAATACCAATAGCAGGGCATAAATTGTATACCATTTTTTCATAAACTGTTTTTTAAAAATAAAAGAGTAATTGCTTTAGACCTTATCTTCTGCTTCCACCTCCGGAACTTCCTGAAGATGAACCACCACCACTTCTTCCTCCTGATGAACTTCCACCACTATTAATGGATGGAGAAGGAGAAGAAGAAGGAGTGCTACTTCTGTAGGAAGGTTGAGAACTGGATGAATTATTATTCCAGCCTGAGCTCTTATTGCTTTGACTACCCTTATTTTCAAACCAATTATTTTTTGGCTGTTCAGGAGCAACTTCACTGCGAGTGCTCTTACTTGGAGGCTGAGAATAATTATTATCTAAACGCTCACTACTTCTTTCAGGATAAGTGAATTCAGGTTTTTGATATGTATTGCTGCTATTATTATTGCTTGCAGGTTTATCAAATCTATATGAATTATCCTGAGTGGCTTGTCCTGAATTTCTATCAGAAGGTGCATATTGAAATGTAGACTTACTATTATTATTGCTATTGGTATATGTATTTGCAGGTTTGCTGCTAACATTTCCTTTATTGCTACTGTTACTTACGGATTTAGTAGCTTGAGTAGGCTTATTATTGGAATAACTTTTTACAATTTTTACAGTGCTATTATTACTCATTGCAACTGCATCATTATTTACAGCAAAATCTTTTTTGGAAGTGATATCAGATTTATTAGTTGCAATAGCATCATTTTTATTTAGGCCATTTATATTATTTGTATTAGCCGAAATACCATTATCCAAATTCAAATTATCAGTTTTATTTGAAGGCAGTCTTTCGGATAAACCACCACCTGTAATTCCATGATAAGTTCTGTCGCCACCACTGGTGTTACTCGAGCCGGTACCATTTGGTCCGTAATAATAATCATTGCCATAGCCATAGCCATAATAGCCATCATAATACCCATTGTTGTAACCATTATAGTAGCCGTTGTAATAACCATTATTATATCCGTATCCATAGCCATAATAAGGATAACCATAACCATATCCATAACCGTAATAAGGGTAACCACAACCATAACCATATCCATAATAAGGATAACCATAACCGTAAGAAGGATAACCCCAACCCATTGAACCCCAGCCCCAATTAAATCCTATTGACAATCCAAAACCGCCGTAATAAGAAGGGTAGTAATAAGAAGATGAATAACAAGGTGCGTAATAACTAAATCCATAATAAGGTGAATAATATCTGTCTATGGAATTCATATAGCTTTCATCATTCTCATCGTAGTAATAATTATTTACTACATAGGAATTACCTTCTTCATCATAATATTCTTCACTGCTAAATCCATCTGAATACACTCTATATTCATCTTCGCCAGTTGAAGAATATTCAGAATCATTATTATTAGCTGATTGATTGTTAGTTGTTGTAGTAGTTGTTGTTGTATTTGAACTTCCAGGTGTAAAATAAATATCATCATATACTTGGGCACTCAACCCACTAATGATAAATAGTGTAGTAGTTAAAAATAATGTTTGGAGTAGAGTTGTATGTTTCATATTCTTTTGTTTTTAAAATTTAAACGTGCTTCTTGTTGCTTTATTAACTTTGTATTTCTATAAATTTCAAACACCATACCAAATTTAAACAATGTCTGATAATATTACAAGTAGAGCGGAAGATTATTCTCAATGGTACAATGATCTTGTACTTCAAAGTGGACTGGCTGAATACGGTGCTGTACGTGGAAGCATGGTGATAAAGCCTTATGGATGGGCTATTTGGGAAGAAATGAAATGCATTCTCGATAAAAAGTTTAAAGAAACGGGTCATGTGAATGCGAGTTTCCCATTGTTGATACCTAAAGGATTTTTGGAACAAGAAGAAGGACATGCCGAAGGGTTTGCCAAAGAGTGTGCCGTTGTAACACATTACAGATTAAAAACTGATCCTACTAAAAAAGGGAAATTAATGGTGGATCCGGATTCTAAATTAGAAGAAGAATTAATTATACGCCCTACTTCTGAAACAATAATCTGGAATTGCTATAAAAACTGGATTCAGAGTTATCGTGATTTACCGATACTAATTAATCAATGGGCAAATGTGATGCGCTGGGAAATGCGTACAAGATTATTTCTGCGAACCTCAGAATTTCATTGGCAGGAAGGGCATACTGCACATGCAACTGCTGACGAAGCAGTTGAAGAAACTGTAAAAATGCTAAATGTGTATGCAGATTTTATGGAGAACTACATGGCAATTCCTGTTATTAAAGGAGTGAAAACTGCGAAAGAAAGATTTGCCGGTGCCATTGATACTTATTGTGTTGAAGCATTGATGCAGGATGGCAAAGCATTACAAATGGGTACTTCACATTTTCTGGGTCAGAATTTTGCAAAAGCATTTGATGTAAAATTTTTAAACAAAGAAGGCAAACAGGAATTTGCGTGGGCAACCAGTTGGGGAGTGTCAACTAGAATGATGGGTGCATTAATTATGGCGCATAGCGATGATAATGGATTAATTCTTCCTCCAAAACTTGCACCACTACATGTTGTAATAGTTCCAATTTTTAGAAGCGAAGAACAGTTGGCAACTGTTTCTGCAAAAGCACAGGAAATAATTTCCGTATTGAAACAAGCTAACATCATTGTAAAATTGGACGATAATGATCAGGCGAAACCCGGTTGGAAATATGCAGAATACGAATTGAAAGGAGTGCCTATAAGAATGTCTATTGGAATGCGTGATATTGAAAATGGAACGATAGAAGTTGTACGCAGAGATACTAAAGAAAAAATGATTTGGCAATCAGAAAATATTGCAGAGCAAGTAAGCAAATTGTTAGAAGATATTCAATCCAATATCTACAATAAAGCATTGCAATTCCGCAATGATAGTTTGCGCAAAGCAGATAGTTGGGAAGAGTTTAAAAATATAATTGAAAATTCAGCCGGATTTGTATTAGCACATTGGGATGGCACATCAGAAACTGAAGAAAAAATTAAAACAGAAACCAAAGCCACAATTCGTTGTATTCCTTTGGATGCAAAATCTGAAGAAGGAAAATGTGTGTATTCCGGTAAGCCAAGTTCACAACGAGTGTTATTTGCTAAAGCTTACTAAAAGGATTTTTTATAAAAGAAAACTTAAATCAGAACCTGCATTTAACTCAACCGTTTTTTGATTTTGTTGAAATAATCTTGCAGATAAATCACCTTTTAAAACAGCTTTATTTCCAGTGACATGAATCCAACTTCCTTCTCTTAATCCAATTACAGGTTGCGTGTTAAATTGAATAAATTCTCCAATTCTGGTTTCTCTGGTTTCGCCCATATGTATATTGCCTTCAATTGGATCCTGAAAATGCGGATTAATATTAAAAGGTACTAACTGTAATGCATCAAATGATGGTGGGTAAACTACAGGCATATCATTCGTCGTGCCGATAGTCAACCCGGTAATATTACTTCCCGCACTTGTACCTAGAAATGGAATTCCTGATTTTAATATTGTGCGTAATGGAGAAATCAGATTGTTTTTGTATAACTGATCCAATAACATAAAGGTATTACCGCCTCCAGTAAAAATTGCTTTTGCATTTTGTATAGCTTCCACGGGATTTGAAAAAGTATGTATACCTATTAATTTCTTATCAATACCCGAAAAAAAGGTAGATGCTTTTTCTGTATATACTTCATGGGAAATACCGGAAGGTCTTGCATAGGGTATAAACAAGATTTCGTTACTCGATTTATAAAATTCTAAAAGTGTTGGTTTAAGATATTCTAAATAGACTTGTCCGTAAATTGTGGATGTGCTGGCAATAATTAAATTCATTTGAAAAAATTTTCAGTTCATTTTGTAATTGGTCGAAAATAAATAATTTCAAATAATTAATCAATAACTATTTCCTATTAATCCCGACTAACTCAATTTTAAAGTAGAGAGCAGAATTTCCGGGAATAATCCCATTATATCCACCATGCGTGCCATAAGCTTTTTCCGGAGATAGCCAAATTTCAGCAATTGTTCCCTCGTTCATTTTTTTAAGTGCTACTTGCCATCCGACTATAACCGTATTCACATTAAATGTTGCAGGCACTCCCCTGCTAAATGAATTATCAAATTCTTTACCGTCGGGTAATTGTCCTAAAAAATTAAATACTACTTCATCATTTAAAGTTGGGGGATTATCTGTTCCTTCTTTTATTATGCGCATGTAAATTCCCTCATCTAATTTTTTCACACCTTCAAGCTGAGAAATACTATCAATAAAATTTTCAGCTATAGTGAGATTTTTTGCTAATATAGATTTGGATAAGCCTTGTAAATAAGTATTGATATAACGCATGCTATGCGTTTGATCAATTAATAAAATATCAGATTTTAATGAGGCTGCAATTGCAGTATTAAATGCTTCATAATTAATGGAATCAAAGCCCTGACCATTTAAGGTGCGAGCTACATTTACTCCTAATGCATAGCTTACTGAATCCAAACTATTTCTTAGTTCAACATGGTTGCTGCTATTGCCTGATGTTATTGCAGGAGTTTGATTGCATGACATTAAAACATTTGCCACAATACCTAAACAAATAAATTGAATGTTTTTCATATCTGTAAAAATAAAAATAGGCCGGTAAATCCGGCCTATTCATTAAAAATTATAAATCAAAAAATAATTAATCCCACTTTAGAGCATCGATATTCTTTGCAACAATGTGTCCCATTTTAATTCCCTGAGTACAAGCTTGCGTATAATGTATTCCACCATATACTCTTGATATTGCTGCTTCACCTGCAGCATCATCAAAACTGCTGAAACTTCTTGCCGGATGCACACCTGCATGCGTATCATCAGTGAATGCATAATCATAACCAAATGTAGTTTCCATTATATAAGAGAATGCGCCCATATTTACTGAGTGACCTGAGGTATATTCAGGAAATGGAGGTGTACCTACAATCGTACTAAATGCAGGGTCAATTACTTGGTTGATATAAGAAATAGGTCTGATTAGATTAAAGATAAATTTATTGTTCCAACAAACAATGAAGGCATCGTTAATTGATAAACCAAGCTTTGCATAAGTAATTGCAGCCACTGCTAAATTGCTATTTTCTTTATCTATAACTTGTTTTGCAATTGAGATAGCATGACCAGGAGGCGTTACTGTATTACCCGGATCATCAGCCCAGAATAATGCAATCGCAGTTTGTTCAGGAGTGCTGTTTTCTACATAATCATATACTTCCATTGCAGCACGATACATAGTAGAAGTAGGCACAGTAGAATATGCATAAGGAGGAACAGCGACAGCTTCTGTAAGATTAACAGCCAAGAAAGGGCGAACTGTTCCCCAGTATGGTTGTAATGCACCTGTAAATCCCGGAGGCGTTGGAACCCACATACCGTCACCTACCGGTGCTATATAATCTGAAGGGAAATTAGATGCGTAACATTCATGACCGCCATCTGTTTTAGAATATTCGAAAATTGCATCTGCAATTGCTTGTCCAAATGCAACTGATCTATCATATACATCAGCAGGAATATTAGAAAATTCTGCATCAAAATCATTGTAGATTCCAGTTAACAAAGCAAGATTATCAGCTGAGCAAGTAGGCGTTAAATCTAAAATCATATTAAACATCGCTTCACTTGCACATAATGCCCAATGATATTTTTCATTTGCTTCAACTTGAGGTAATGAACCTAGTTCATTTAATTGACCTGCCATAGAATGACTACCATCTATACCTGGACGAGTGGCTTCATATAATGCAAGTCCAACATAGCCAAAACCACGGGCAGCTACCGGTGGCGACCAACCTGGTGTTTCTTTTACCATTCTCAAAAACTCATCCATATAAGTTTGAGCAACTCTTGCATCATAATCTGATGTGCTGTTTTGAACAAAATCTCCGTCCGGATCTAGGACAGATGATTCTTTTTTACAACTTGCCATTAATAATATTATGGCGAAAAAGGCAGTAAAAAATTGTTGTCTAGTAGTAATTTTCATATCGTTTTATTTTGAAATACAAAGGAAAGACCTTTTGTAATTCCAAAATCAAACAGAAATTAAATTTCACAATTGAATTTGTTAATCAAATACAAAAAATACTTAATCAATCTTAAATAAAGGCAAAAAGTATTCTTCGGCAGAATTTAAAAAATAAAAGGCGAACGCATTCCTCAATTCCTCTCGCCATATTAATCTTCGTTAGAAGGCTGAATTAAGGATTAACTAACCGGAGTTATTCTTTATGCATTTATTATTGATAAAATTAAGTGTGGTGGATGTTAACCTTGTATAAGAAAATCATTTCCTGTCAAATACTAAAAAGGAATAATTATAAGGATTTTTTTCATCCTTTGAATAATCAGAACGAGATATCATTTCCCAATTTTCCGGATCGGGAATTAAAAAATAAGTATCCCCTTCAAATGTATCATGAATGCGGGTGAGATAAATTCTATTCACCATTGGCAGAGCTTGTTTGTAAATTTCTCCCCCGCCCAAAATAAAAACCTCTTCTTCATTTTTAATTACATCCAAATGCATTGCAGTTTCGATAGAATGTACGATTAAACTATCCGATGCTTTAAATGAATTATCTCTGGTAACAATAATAAATTTTCTTTCGGGCAACACTTTATTACCTAAAGCATTGTATGTTTTGCGGCCGAGAATACACCAATGATGCATTGTGGTATTTTTAAAAAATTGCAAATCGGCAGTGAGTTTTTTCCAGGGCATTTCGCCATTGAAACCAATAACTCCATTTGAATCTGCTGCTACTATTATTGAAAATATCATACACTTACTTTTGCTTTAATATGTGGATGTGGATCGTAATCCAGCAAAGAAAAATCTTCAAATTTAAATGCAAACAAATCTTTTACTTCCGGATTAATTTGCATTTTGGGTAACGCTCTCGGCTCTCTTGTCATTTGCAATTTTGCTTGTTCAATATGATCACTATATAAATGTGCATCACCAAAAGTATGAATGAATTCACCCGGTTCTAAATCACACACCTGAGCAATCATCATTGTGAATAATGCATAAGATGCAATATTAAATGGCACTCCCAAAAATGTATCTGCACTGCGCTGATATAACTGGCAACTTAACTTTCCATCCGCTACATAAAATTGAAATAAGCAATGACAGGGAGGTAATGCCATATGTTCAATATCCGCAGGATTCCATGCACTCACAATTAATCTGCGTGAATCCGGATTATGTTTTATCTGATGAATAAGTTGTTGAATCTGATCTATTTTTTTTCCATCTGCTCCCGGCCATGATCTCCATTGATGACCATACACCGGACCCAAGTTTCCACTTTTATCTGCCCAATCATCCCAAATAGAAACTCCATTTTCTTTTAAATATTTAATATTCGTATCACCGCTAATAAACCAAAGCAATTCATGAATAATAGAACGTACATGTAATTTTTTTGTGGTGAGTAATGGAAACCCTTCTGATAAATCGAAGCGCATCTGATAACCAAATATGCTTAAGGTACCTGTTCCTGTCCGGTCGCTTTTGGAAACACCTTCTTCTAAAATTTTTTTAAGTAACGCATGATATTGTTGCATAAATCAAAATTAAGAATAGCAAC
Organism: Bacteroidota bacterium; assembly: GCA_016715425.1. Lineage (NCBI taxonomy): Bacteria > Pseudomonadati > Bacteroidota > Bacteroidota bacterium. Next base: position 430,285 of record JADKAC010000005.1, on the reverse strand, counting down.
GCAATACAATCCAGTAAATACTAATTAATAAAAAGATGAATTCTTTTTATTCACAATCATTCAACACACAAATAATACGGTTTGAATTATCCGGCAACTTTTGATTCAAAAAATTTCGGTGTAAACTTGAATTGGAGATATGTAAAATTTCCTACACTGCGTGTTTCCTCTGGTATGAGTTGTTTCACCTGCTTAAGTGTTTCTGATCCAAACATAAAACATGTTCCAAATTGTACAGTTACCTGATCGTCAAACGTATAATTTAACAACCAGTCAATCTCAGTTCCCAGATATGGTGAAACAGATTGTGTGGGATTTGTTAAGTCAGCAATTTCAGTAAATGATTGATAGGCATGCAGGTGAACCCATGTATTAAACTTACTTGTAAATGCATAAGAAGTTCGAATATAAATATCTTTTAAGCCGGCATCACCAAATCCATTACCGCAATAAAAATAATCTGCATGTCCATAAAATTTATGATTGATACCATAGCTTGGAGTAAAAAAACGATTTGTATTTTCCGGTGTTTGATCTTCTCCTGCTACACCATCATTACCACTCAACATATCCACCCCCGGTGTAATTACTAATTTTTTATTGGCGAGTTTAAATTCCACTTCTATACTATACAATTGTGCATTTAAAGAATTGTAAGCTAAATCTTCTCCTAATTGCTGATAAAATTCCCCATGAATATTTACCCCGGGTGATACAGTATATTTTAATCTTGTCCCTGTTGTTATTCTACTATTAACTCCATTGGTTGATATAATACCAGCGGAATCTGTGAGTACATTTTGAAAATCATCTTTCAGAAATAAAACAGCAAAATCAAGATTTTTAAATTTATGATGAAGCCTTGCAAATTGTAACGATTTATAATAATTACCATAAAATGCCGTGCCGGTCAATTCATCTGATTGTTGATTGAAAGCTGCACCCAAAATAACCTCCCATCCTTTTTCTTCCAAAAAAAGCACCGCAGCATCATGTCGGATTCCCTGAGGTGGCCAATCCAGATTACTTAATATTCTGCCTCCATCATAATTCAATGCTTGTCGTCCGATTCTAAATTTTAAAAGATCCGGACCTTTTGAAGAATCTAATTCCTTACTGCAAAGATTCAAATCGGCATACGCTTCATAAATTGAGAAATTATTTTCTGCTGAGTTGATATAACTATTCTGTCCAAATAGGCCGGTGTGCTGCGGTGTAAATCTGAAATTCACTCGCTTGCTTTTATAATCTACTATCAAACGTGTTCTTTCATTTACTAAGAAAGCGGGTTCAGCATCCAAAGCAGGTAATGTTTTGAAACCATCACGATACTCTATACGAGGACGGAACTCGCCGGATAATGAAAATGATTGAGAGAATGCATTAAATGTAAATACACTTAAAAGAAGTATCAATGGAGCAAAACGTCTGATATACATGGATTCGCTGAAACTGTAAATGCGAAACTATCCTACAAATGATCAACATTTGTAAATAATATTTAAAGGTTTGTTAATGGTTTGTAAACAATCTTCGGGTAAACACTTGTTGAATTATTAAACTTAAGAGCATAACTAACAGACTACCCAGAACATTATACCATAAATAACTCAAATGCAGAGACGGAAGCCCCCAATTGAACCGATCATTGAAATCAATATAGAAAATAATGAATTGTGTAATTAGGGCTGCAATGAATACCGCATTGCCCGAAACTGATTTCAATAATAGTGCTGTTAAAAATATCCCCAATATGGTACCGTAGAATAAACTGCCAATAATATTTACAGCTTCAATCAGATTTTCAAATTGAGATACGATAAGCGCAAATCCAATCGCCAATAATCCAAATAATAAGGTGAGTATTCTTGATGCAGTTAAATATTTTTCAGGTGAAGCATTTTTAATTAATAGTCTTTTATAAATATCAATAGTGAAAGTAGCAGCTAACGCATTTATTTCTGATGCAGAAGAACTCATCCCCGCAGAAAAAATTACGGCAAATAATAAACCTACTAATCCTATCGGGAGGAAGTCCATTACAAAGCGCATGAAAATATAATCATTATCATCTTCTGCTTTCGGATTATTTTTAGTAACCAACAATTGCAATTCGCTACGCAAACTATCATAATGTGTTTGAGTAGTAATCAATGTACTTTTTTCACTTTCAATCTGAACATCTTCTTCTGCATGCAATGCGGAAACATAATTATCTAATGCAATTGATTTATTAGAAAAAGCAGATTCCATTTTATCATTCAAATCAAAAAATTCTGCACTGTATTTTGAAGTTTTTATATTCTCAATTTCCTGCGTGTTGAAATACACAGGTGGCTGATACATTTGATAAAAAACAAATACCAATACACCTGTAATTAAAATAAAAAACTGCATTGGTATTTTCATCAGTCCATTAAATATTAATCCCAGACGACTATGTGCAACTGACTTACCGGAAATATATCTACCGACCTGACTTTGATCTGTTCCAAAATAACTGAGTTGTAAAAACAATCCACCCAGAATTCCACTCCAAATTGTATAGCGATTATTCAGATCAAATTTATAATCTACAATATTCATTTTGCCGAGTGTTCCTGCTACATGCAATCCATCATTAAAACTCATTTGCCGGGTAATATAATACACCAGAAATCCGAAGGCGACAAACATTCCTGTAAAGATTACAGCCATCTGTTGTTTGTGTGTAATTGCAACGGCTTTTGTACCACCGGATAAAACATATCCAGTTACAAAAGTGCCTATAAAAATCACTGTAAAATTTAAACTCCAGCCAATTAATTGCGATACAATAATTGAAGGTGCATAAATGGTAATTCCTGCCGCAACACTTCTTTGCAATAAAAATAAACCTGCAGTTAATGTGCGAGTTTTTACATCAAATCTTTTTTCGAGAAATTCATACGCAGTAAATACTTTCAATTTATAATACATCGGAATAAAAAATACTGCAACAAGTATCATTGCAATAGGTAGCCCGAAATAAAATTGAATAAACCCCATACCATCGGAATATGCTTGACCGGGTGTAGATAAAAAAGTGATTGCACTTGCCTGAGTTGCCATTACAGATAAGCCGATTCCCCACCATCGTTCTGTATTATCAGCCTTAATAAATCCTTCAAGATTTTTATTGCCTCGAGTATGATAAATACCGTAAGCAGCAATAGAAATTAAAGTGCCCAACATCACTAACCAATCTACAGCACTCATCTATAAAATATTGTCAGATATGTAAAGAGAATAATTTGAATCAAAAGAAAAACAATCAATAAAATATACCATTTATTCCAAGTGCCGAATATAGGTGCATCATTTTTCTGATCATTTTTTTTCGTTACCATATTAAGGTGTTGCAGGTTTGTAGGCGAGTAAATTTATAAACAAACGATATGCTCCGGGAACGCCTGCAGGCAACTCTCTAAAAAAAGAAATACCTGTATAAATAAATGCGCCTTTACCATAATCGGCAATAATTAATGAGCCATTTTGCGCATTTTCATCCGGATCTGTAAATGCAAGTGGAGTAACATACGCCGCATCCAAATCTGTGGCGAAATATAACCCTCGTTCTTGTATCCAACTTTCAAAATCGGTTGCGGTTATTTTATTCGGTGTATTTAATATCGTATGTGCAGGTAATAAAAATGTAACCTCCGAATTCTCATCTGTTACTCTGCCTCTACCAATTTTAAACGGATAAGGTGCATAGTCATCCGAATACAAATCACGATGGGTGTTATATTGCACAATATAAATTCCACCTTGTTGCATATATTCTTTGAAGGTATTGCGTGCGTCTGCTAAATCTTTTGAAGTATTGTATGCACGAATGCCGGCAACAATTACATCATATTGCATTAATTCATTTACGGAAATATTTTGCGGATTTAATAAGGTGATATCTGCACCTAATTGTTGTAATGATTCAAATACTTTATCTCCTGCACCTTCAATGTATCCTATTTTCAAAGCAGGAATTTCTGTATACACTTTCACCATTTTTACAATTGCATTTTCAACTACTACCTGTCGTTGAATATGATCATGATCTATCACCGTAATTTTTTCTGCAACTTGTTCGGGTGCATATTCTGTAGAGGAAAATATTTGTAATGTTGTTGAAGAAGCAAATGCGGGTGGAGTAATTTCAAATTCTAATTGCAGTGATTCTCCTTTTTGTAAAATAATATTTTTATTATCGTTTGTAATCTTCCAACCATCTGCTATTTGCAAGCGCACATTTCCTTGTTTAATATCTCTGAATGCTTTTGCAGTAACTATAATTTTTTTCGGCTTATTGTCACCAAAAACGAACACATCTTCCGCAAGATTCACTGTGAGTTCAGGAACTATTGCCAATGGCTTTATTATTTCCCCTTTCACTGCATCTGTTTCCTTAAATACAACACCTCTTATAATATCCATTTCTACATCTTGCATAAATTGCAAATGATATTTTACAATTACAGCAGGATCACTTTCAGGTTTTCCTATCATCGTTTTATCTTTCACTTCAAAAAAACCATTATAAGGTAACTCCATCCAATACGGTGTTGAACTTGCATGTGTAGGAATAATAATTTGCATTGTATCCAAATAATTATTGTTTAATTCCAGAGTTCTGTTTATCGCAATTACAGAATCATTTACTTCTATATTTTTTAAAACAACATTTGCCGGCATGCGCACTATTGAATTATTTACTATTGTTAAATTTTCTCCTATTGCAGCCATATCCTGTGTTGCAACCGGCTCCAACCATATGCCTGCACAAGCCAAAATAATATTTTGCAATTGTTGCTTTTTATAAGTAGTAATGTTTTGTTTTGGAAGTGCATTTATCACTTTATATAATTGTAATAATTTTGGTAATGAAGCGGCAGGATTTACGATGTTATAATTATTAATTATTGAATCAATCATACTTCCAATATCGGCACCCATACGAAAGCGTTCCCATGTTGTATTTATACCTTCAAAAATATCGGTATCAAAAGATGGCCCTTTTGTAAGTGTGAGATATTCTATGAGTGAACCTCGAACCGGTGTACTACCAAAGCCCTGGCTTTTATGATGTGTTCTGCTATTTGCTGCAATTTCTCCATACGATGCACCAAGCAATGGATTGTATAAACCCATATCAATAATGCCTACATCCTTTGCATCTTTTAATTTTTCTGCAAGTGAAGTATCCCACCAAATGCTTGTATTCCAAAAAATGCGTTGTGTTTTCCAAGGCGTTACATACGCAAGTTGTTCGGGAAACATAGTTGGATCCGCTGCTGCATCAAAAGCCTCTTGCGCAATAATTGCACTTACCGTATGCTGTCCATGCCCTGCTCTTTCATCCGGAGGAAATCGTGTTATAATAATATCAGGTTGGAAATTTCGGATTACCCAAACTGCTTCTTCCAATAACCTATCGTGATCCCAAATAGAAAAAGTTTCTTTCGCAGTTTTTGAATAACCAAAATCTACTGCTGTTGTAAAAAATTGTTCACCGCCATCCGTTTTTCTTGCTTCCATTAATTCCTCCGTGCGCAATAAACCGAGATATGCACCCAGCTCGACACCAACAAGATTTTGTCCGCCATCACCTCGGGTTAATGATAAATATGCAGTGCGTGATTTTTTTTCATTTGCAAAATAGGTGATCAATTTTGTGTTTTCATCATCAGGATGTGCTGCCATATACAACACATTGCCTGTTGTATTTAATTTTTCCAGTTCATGTAAAATACGGGCGGCATCCCAATCAATATTTTGAGCACGGGCAACTCCTGAAAAAATGATTACAAGTAAAAATAAAGTAGTAATAAATTTATTATTGACCATATCTGATAACTAATTGAATAAGCTCAAATATAAAGAAACAGAAATCAGACATTAAAAATGTAAGAGTTAAGATTGTTAAACGGTGGAAGGAAATTTCACAGTCATTACATAATTGATACCCGGAACTGCATTATCAGATTCTAGAACTTTTCCTTCCAGAGATTTACGAATATATTCGGTGAGTAAATTATATCCACCACTAATTTGCACAATATGAATACGCTTTAAATCATCCACAGTAAATACAATGGTGATATTTTTATTCACTGCATCCAGAGATTTATCTAAAGGAAATTTTAAGGAAAGCTCGTCCTGATTAATGGAACTGCTATTTTGTTGTTGTTTAGAATCGTCGTTTTGAGCTTCTATTGTATTGCACCCTAAAAGATAAACCGTGCTGAATGAAATTGCAGCAGTAAGTACAATAGATAATAGATATGAGGAATTAATTTTCAAGGTTGTTTTAAAATTCCATTGTGAAAATACTAGAAAAATATTTCTTATTAACTGCATTTAACGATATTTAACTGTAAAGCGATTATCCTGTACAAAAAGTTACAATAAGTTTGAGAAATTTCTAATTCAATTATTACATCCCTAAAAAACCATCCACCTTTCATTTGTAACTTTGCAACATGCGTCAAAACACAAATATGAAATTTTATAGCACACTAATTTTAATCATTGCTTCACAAGCAATGTTTAGTCAAAATGCAGCCATTTGGCCAAAAACTATTAATGTTGATGATGGCAAAGTTGTAATTTATCAACCTCAACCTGAAAGCTTTGAAGGAAACAAACTTACGGGAAGAGCAGCCGTGGCTGTTACTCCAACAGGTGTAAAGGATCCAGTATTTGGAGCTATTTGGTTTGATGCCGTTGTAGAAACTGATAGAGAAAATAGAATTGTAACTATTACTTCGTTGGCTATTCCAAATTTAAAATTCCCTGATAATCCCGACGAAAAAGTATTAGATGCAATCAGGCAAATTATTCTCGAGGATTCCAAAACCTGGACTTTAGATATTTCCTTAGATCAATTGTTAGCTACATTGAATGTGGAAGAAAATCAGAAAATGTTGGCGAATGATATTAAAATGGATCCCCCAATAGTGATATATACTGATACCCCTTCTGTATTGGTAACCTTTGAAGGAGAACCCATTTACCAAAAACTGGAAGGAACTGAAATAAAGCGGGCAGTAAATACACCTTACCTTATGCTATTGAATCCCGATGACAAAAAATATTATCTCAGCGGTGGAGATTTATGGTTCAGCTCTGCTGATGGTTTGAATGGTTGGGAAAATATTAGCAGTCCACCAAAAAATATTAAAAAAACAGCTGATGATATGATTGGTGAAGACAGTGTTAATGTTTCTAAACAATCTACCATACCGCAAATCATTATTGCAACAAAACCTACGGAATTAATTCAAACAACTGGAGAAGCAAGCTATCAAAATATTGCCGGAACCGAATTACTTTACGTTGAAAATACAGATAACCAAATTTTCATGGATATCAAAACCCAGAAGCATTATTTGCTTTTAGCCGGACGTTGGTTTACATCACCAACACTGAAAGGTTCTTGGGAAAGTTTAAAAGCTGAAAATTTACCTGAAGATTTTAAGAAGATTCCGGAAGGCTCAGAAAAAGATATAGTGCTTGCAAGTGTTCCCGGAACAAAGGCAGCAGAAGAAGCAATTATGGATGCACAAATTCCTCAAACTGCAGTGGTTGACAGAAAAACAACTACTACTTCGGTGGAGTATGATGGTGCTCCTGATTTTGAAGATGTTGAAGGCACTGACATGGAATATGCTATAAATACATCATCAACGGTAATTAAAAGCGATAAAATATATTATGTAGTGGATGATGGTGTTTGGTTCGAATCAAAATCACCGGAAGGTCCCTGGATTGTTTCCGATGAAAGACCGAAAGAAGTAGATGATATTCCGCCAAGCAGCCCGGTATATAATGTGAAATATGTGTATATATATGAATCCACTCCCGAAGTTGTTTATGTGGGATATACTCCCGGATATACAGGAAGTTATATTTATGGAGGTACTGTAGTTTACGGAACCGGATATTATTATCAACCCTGGTATGGCAGTTATTATTATCCGAGTCCAATGACTTATGGATTTAACATGACTTATAATCCTTATGCCGGTTGGTCGTTTGGCTTTGGATTCAGCTTTAATTATTATTACCCGCATTATCACCATCATCATCATCATGGCGGCTTTTATGGACCACCACATCATTATCCCAACCATTATTCACATTATAATAATGGTTACTATGGACCAAACAAAGGTGGTTCGTCAAATAACAATGGAGGTGGCAGCAGGGACTATAATCAACCTCAGACTAAAGATATAAATCGCTCATCAAACAACTTGTATAAAAATCATGACAAGGGTGTAAAAACACCTGATAAGAGTGCATCTAACAAAGGAACCATTTCAAACAATAACAATAATCAATCAACTAAAAAAGGTGGCGCTAATACCACAAACAAAACATCAAATAAAAATTTACCAAAAAACAATGTATATTCTGATAAGCAGGGAAATGTCTATAAGAATAATGGAAATAATCAGTGGCAAACAAAGGATCCAAGTTCCAATAAATGGGTAGATCCAAATAAGAGCTCCAATACAAAAAATTCTTATAATCAAAACAAGGGCTCTTTAAATCAATCTGCTTCTGATAGAAACCGAGGATATCAGAATTATAATAATTCAACAAAAACCCCAAGTACTAACCGTGGTGGTTCTGCCGGTGGCGGTGGATATAAAGGCGGTGGAGGCGGTGGAAATAGAGGTGGCGGTGGAGGCGGCCGACGGTAGTGAAAAATTTGAATGGAAAAGTAGTTTGGTTAACGGGTGCATCCGGTGGAATTGGAGAAGCATTAGCATATGCATTGGCAAAGAAAAATGTGCGTTTAATTTTATCTGCCCGACGAGTAGTTGAGTTACAAAGAGTTTGCGATAAATGTCGGGAATTAGGTGCCGATGCACACGTATTATCCTTTGATCTTGCAGGTGTACATATACTACCACAAATTGCAGAAAAAGCATTGGCAATTTATGGTCGAATTGATTTGCTTATCAATAATGGTGGTATCAGCCAAAGATCGAAAGCTATAGAAACACCGATGGAAATTGATCGTCGAATAATGGATATTAATTATTTCAGCAGTGTAGCATTAACCAAAGCATTATTACCTCACATGCTACTTCAGGGTGATGGAATGATTGCAGTGATGAGCAGTTTTTCGGGTAAATTCGGATGGAAAGAACGCACCGCTTATGCCGCTTCAAAATTTGCATTACAGGGATTTTATGAATCATTGCGTGCAGAGCTTTTTGATAAGAATATCAAAGTTTTAATTATTAGTCCGGCAAGAGTAAATACAGATATTTCTATCAATGCAATTAAGGAAGATGGAAGCAAACATGGAATTTCCGATCCCGCACAACAGAAAGGTTTATCTGCGAATGTGGTTGCTAATAAAATTGTAACCGCAATTGAAAGAGATAACAAAGAATTGATGATTGCGCAAGTAGAATGGATTGCATATTATCTGCGCAAATTTTGTCCTTTTATGTTTTACAGATTAGCCGCTAAAGTAGATCCCAATAAAGATTAATTTTTATTACAATTTTTTATAATAAATCAAGTAAAAGATGGAGCCAATAATTAGCAGTATCCAACAAATGGGAATAGGTAATCCTTATGTGCATGAAGCATGGAAATGGTATCGCAAAGTGTTTGGTATGGATACTAAAATTTTTGATGAAGCCGCCAAAGCAAATCTCATGTTGCGTTATACCGGCGGCATGCCGCATAAACGACATGCAGTGCTTGCAGTAAATATGAATGGTGGAGGCGGTATGGAAATATGGCAATATACAAGTCGCAAACCGGTGAGTGCAGATTTTGAAATTCAATATGGTGATCTCGGAATTTATGCATGTAAAATAAAAAGCAGAGATATCAATGCATCCTTTGCACATATTAAAAATGCAGGTGCTGAAATTCTCGGCGAGATTTCAGAAAATCCTGCCGGCCAAAAACATTTTTTCTTAAAAGATTTGTACGGAAATATTTTTGAAGTAATAGAAGCAGATGATTGGTTTGGTAAAACAAAATTAAGTACCGGTGGCGTGTATGGTGCAATGATTTGTGTGAGCAATATGGAACAATCACTTATGCTTTATCGTGATTTACTCGGCTTCGATAAAGTTATTTACGACAGCAAAAATAATTTTACAGATACTGCAGTTTTACCTGGCGGTAACACAATTTCTCGCAGAGTGTTACTTGCACATAGCAAACCCAGAAGTGGACCTTTTGCTCCACTGCTCGGCAACAATACAATTGAGTTAGTTCAAATAGATGGACGCACACCAAGAAAAATATTTGAAAATCGTTTTTGGGGAGATATGGGTTTTATTCATTTATGTTTTGATGTGATAGGCATGCACGAATTAGGAAAACGTTTTGCTGCAAATGGTTTTCCATTTACTGTTGATAGCGGCGCATTTAATATGGGTGAAGCAGCAGGACATTTTACTTATATCGAAGATCCGGATGGCGCTTTAATCGAATTTGTAGAAACACATAAAGTGCCGATACTTAAAAAATTCGGTTGGTATATTCATTTGAAAAAACGGGAACCTGGTGCCGCTTTACCGAAATGGATTTTAAAAGCAATGGGATTAAATAGAGTGCGTGATTAATTATTATTACGCACTGTAGAAGGTGCAATTCCTAAATTAACATCAATTGTTTTATCAGGGAAATTTTCAATCAATCCAATTTTTATTATTGCCATATGATGCACTGCATGATCAAAGGCATACATCACCTCACGACCTATAGTGCTTTCAATAATTTGCGCTTCATTAATTCCATTGGTGGAAAAATTTTGACTCACTTTTATATGTGTTTCCGTATTTAAGTTTTTTAAATCAGAAACTAATGCATCAATAATAATTCTTGCATACACAGTATTTTCTTCTAATTGTAAATCTCTTTCCCGAGCGTCATAACATACCACATTATTATCTTGTGGATTAATAACACATTGGTAAAAATTAATAATATGCCTTACATGTTTTCCAATGGATGCATTATGCAAAATGGATAATGGTCTACTATACTCCTGATTACTGAGGTTAACCAACAATGCACTCACCTGATTTAAAGAATTTCCGGCAGCTTCAAATAATTTCATGCGGCAAAATTATGCAACTCGTTGTAATGAAGTTTTAAAAGTTTTTCTATCGCTATCAATTCTATCTTATTTTTCAAGTTTAATATTGTTAACGTAACTTAAAATTGAAAATATATTTGTGAGAAATCTGTAGTAGGCAAATGGCTGGTGCCCTTCTAAATATTGTTTTGTAAAACTTACTAACTCCATATTATTAAATGCATTTGTTTTGTTATTCATTTCAAATGCATTTAAAAACCACTCACTATGATAATTTTTTATCCATGTATCATAATCGGTGAAATATAAAGTATGCAATTGCCGGTTAGTAATTTTATTGATAAGCACCTTCGAAATATGTTCTGCCCTTGCTGCTTTTACCAGCAGTTTAGAATACACAGAATTACCTGCTGCATATTGATTATTCAAAAGCACTTTACTTAAATATATATCTCCATCTTTCACAATTTGTTTTTGAATATCACCATTGATTTTTAAATGCGCCGGAACATCTGGCAACATTTTATAAATCTCTCTGGAGAAATAAGGATTAAATATTTTAAAATACTTAGCTGCAAATCTGGTTGTAACGCTATTAAAGTTTCGACGGTGATAATAAAAATCAGCCAACGCCACATACGAAGATTTATCTGGAGCTAATTGTAACTCATTATAAATAGATTGATTCAATTCTTCCTGCACTAATTTTTCATTTTTATTAAATACCGGAATCCAAACTTTCACTTGTGATATTTTTCGAATACCATCGGCCATCTCATCTATAGAAATTTCAGAAGGTAAGCCCTGAGGCAAATAATAAGTCCTCAATAATTCGCCGCCAAAGGAAGAAAAAAATACTTCAGCCTGCTGTTGTTGTTTGGTATAAGACAGCACGGCATGCGCATGAGATAATCCATTTAAAGAACCTTCATATCCATCATTAACTACATTCGCTAATTCAGGAATAGATTGAATAAAATCAGCACTATTTAAATCGTAGAAATTATGTGTGATACCAAAATGCTTTGCAATACCTGAGGCTACTTTCACATCATTGCTCTTTGCAAAACCATGTGTATATAATTTCAATTTTTCTTTTCCGGTTAATGCAGCAGCAAGTGTTGCCCGGCTATCCAACCCGGCAGTTAATGCCAGTGAAATAGAATCAGAAAGTTGTAATCCTTTTTTTACATGACTATTAAAAACTTCTGCAATTTCATTTACTGAAATATCTTGCCCTTGTCTTTTCGGGTAATCCCAATATGATTCTACATCTTCTTCAATTGCATTTTCATTTTTACTAAAAGAATAAATTTTCCCTTCCGGCAAAGTGCTGATTTCTTTAAATATAGTTTTGTTGCCTATCGTATTATTTATACATGCTAATTCCAGGATTGAAGTTTCATTAATAGTTACACTTATATTATTTTTCAATTGAACAATAGAATCAGAAATAAGTATTTTTTTCAACGACCTGAAAATATATAAGCAAAACAATCTATATGGATCCGTATATACTTGAATGCTATTCTCTTTTTTATTGCAAATAATTATTGAAGCCGCACCTTCAAAAAAATTTTGCAAAGCACTTTTTAAATCTTTATAGTTTTGAAGTTCATTTACATCTATCCAATGTACTTTTGTGCTATCAAACAAACTACCATAAATAATCAAACATATATCATCATTCTCCAACACTTGCTGTTCCCGATTATTAGTACGGCTATTTAGAATCTGAATTCCTGATTGTATATCTATTTGAATTAACATTTTGGCCGAACTAATATGATATATGGTTGTTCTTAGTCTATTTTAAATCCTATTTTTGAATTTCTAAAATCTAAAAAAGTAAATATGCAAAATCGAATTACAAAATTCACATTAATTCTTTCAATTATTTTTTCGGGAGTGATTGCAAATGCACAAGCCCCTATTGATGGTTTTTATCCCGGCAAAAATAATGGAGCAATCGCTGTTTCCGGTTCTTTTGAATCTTACGATGAATTCTTTCTCGGCGATGGATCCGAAGCCAATTGGGCGGACGATTATAACACAAATACAATTGGCATCTATGGTACTTACGGCATCACTGATAAATTTGCAGTAGCAGTTTCTGTTCCTTACATAATGATAAACACAATGAATTTTAATGATGAGGAAGTGAATAGAAAAGGAATTCAGGATTTAGGATTATATGCGAAATATAAAGTAATTAATGCCCAAATAGGTAACTTGAATTTAAGTGTTTCACCTGCACTTGGATTTAGTACTCCGCTTTCGAATTACGTAGTTGACTTTTATGGTATTGGTCAACATGCAACAGCGGTTGATTTGCGTGCAATTGTTATGGCTACTTTTAATAACGGTCTTTTTGCGGAAGCACAAGGAGCGGGTTTAGTGCGTTTTGATCCTGCACCAAGTGGTTCTCAATTTAATTTTAAAGCGGGTTATTTCAACTCAAAATTTTATGGTGATGTATTTTATGCGATTCAAAGCATTCATGGTGGCGAGGATTTACCTAACCCTTCAGATTTTAAAGCGTTGGGTGTAAGCTATAGCAAAGCAGGTATTACCTTGGCTTATAATATATTTGATATGCTCGGAATTTATGTGGGTGGTGCAGTAGTTTTAGATGGAGAGAATGTGGGAAAATCAACCCGATATAATGGCGGTGTTGTTGTAAGATGGTAAGTAGAAAAAAAAATTTTATTAAAAGGGATTCAATTGATTGAATCCCTTTTTTTATATCTGCTCATCTCCTATTTGCAATTCTTCTATTGTTTTATATTGCGATGGTTTATTCATCAACATTATAATAGCCATCAATATATAGAGATATAAAAATATACGATTATTGGTGAGCATAAGAAAAGTTAAATTCAGAAAACATGCAACATCAATTAACATCATTTTAATTAAAAATGCAGTGCGCCACATATCTAATTTTTTATCCGTTGCATCATTTTCTTGAATACGATTTATTCTGGATTTATACAATATGTAGCCGGCAGCAACAGCAGAAGTTGAAATAAAAGCTGAAACATATAACAACATATTATTAGAAGAATCCAATGTTGCCATTTCCCCTTTCAAGATTAATACAATCACTAAAGCAAACATGGTATGTCCTAACATGATTGCATAGAAGAGGATGAGCATCTGCGAAAATTTTGTTCCTAAAGAATTTTTATTCATGCTGCGTCTGTTGGTTTAACCAATGTATAATATCATTAAACAATTGCTGTTTCTCTGGTTCATTATGTAATTCATGATACAGTCCTTCATACTCGTTATAGGTAATTATATCCGGCCGTAATGCTGCTAACTCCTGGCTTGCAGTATGATCTGTTATTTTATCCGCATCACCATGTGCAAGAAAAATAGGTTGCGAAAATTGTTGTGCATTGTTTATAATTTTTTCACCATGTTCCATAATCTCAAAAAATGCAGAAGACGAAATTTTACCATGTACTAATGGGTCTTTTTTATAAGCTGTATTTACTGCGTTATCATGTGTAAGTAATTCAGCAGCTAATCCGGTAGGTTGTTGTAACGTTGGAAAAACATTGCGCAATATTTTTCCAATTGTTCTTTTCCATTTCGGTGGTTCAAATGCAAGTCGTATCCAAGGCGATGTTACAATACAACCATTGATTTGATATTTACCAGACAACAAATAATTTAAAACTATATTTCCTCCCATGCTATGACCATATAAATACACCGGCTTTCCGGGATGGCGATTTTGTAATGCTTCTACCAACATATCCGCCGCTTCAATGTAATCCTGAAAGGTATCAATATGTCCACGCCTACCTCCTGATTTTCCATGCCCGGGCAAATCAATATTCATCACAGCATAATGATGTGCACTTAAAAAATCAGCAACATGATTATAGCGACCACTATGATCCGACTGACCATGAATAATTCCAATTGTGCCATAAGGATCATCGCTGTGTTCCGATAATTTTGCATAAATAGAATATTGTTTTGAATGCGGCCATTCGTATGTGTGTTGAATCATTTCACTAATCTTGTTTTAATTTGAAAAACTTAATTTCACAATAAATGTAAGCAGTAGAAATGAAACTTATGAAACTACTTGTTCGAATAGTGCTCTTATTACTCATTGGAGCTATAATATTTTTTGGTGGATTAATTCTTTACGGCACCATCACAGATTATCGTCCGGCACCGGGAGAAGAAGAAATTGTTGACATCTCCGGACATGGCTCTGCAATCGGAAATACGGATACTATTTTTAATTTATTGAATTGGAATATCGGTTATGGTGGATTGGGAAAAGAAAATGATTTCTTTTATGATGGTGGGAAAACCGTGCGCTCACTTCGGGATATTTGGGATAAAGATTTTGCAGGAATTCTATCTACTATTTTAAATAATGATTCTATTCAATTTTATCTTATTCAGGAAATTGATCAGAGTTCTAAAAGAAGTTATTTTATTAATCAATATGATTCTATTTTTAATTCTTTAAATCATGTTACGGCATCTTTCGCAATGAATTATAATGTGAATCATGTTCCTTTGCCTTTTACAAATCCATTGGGAAAAGTATTAAGCGGTGTTGCTACTTTTAGTGATTATCTTCCTATTGAATCAATACGATTTCAGTATCCCGGAAAATTTCCATGGCCTACCAGAATCTTTTTTCTTGATCGCTGTATGTTGTTAAACAGATATGCATTGCGTGGAGGAAAAGAATTGGTTGTAATCAACACACATAACTCTGCTTATGATGAAAGTGGTGTTGTAAAAAAACAGGAAATGGATTTTCTGAAAGACATTATTATTGAAGAATATAATAAAGGAAATTATGTAATTGTTGGTGGTGATTTTAATCAATGTCCTCCCGGTTTCGATCCGCAAACTTTTGGTAAAATGGCGGAAGGTGAATTTATTCCTCCTGCTATTGAAAATGATTTTATGCCGGAGGGTTGGACTTGGGCATATGATCCCACTACACCAACAAACAGACATTTAGAAACACCATTGGATGCACAAACTTTTAAAATTATTATTGATGGTTATTTATTATCGCCAAACATAGAAATGCTCAGCGTAAAAACAATTGATCAAGGATTTGATTTCTCCGATCATCAACCTGTTGTGTTACAAGTGAAATTAAAATGATTGCAATATGCCTTACATTTTAGCAATAGATTCGGGAACCACTTCCTCCCGTACTATTATTTACAATGAAATATTTCAGGAAGTAGCAAAAGCACAACAGGAATTCACACAACTATTTCCAAAACCCGGTTGGGTGGAACATGATGCAATGGAAATTTATAATTCGCAATACAATACTATTTGGGATGCAATTGAAAATTATAAAATACCGATTTCTGAAATTGCTTGTATCGGAATTGCAAATCAAAGGGAAACAATTGTGGTGTGGAATAAACAAACAGGCCTTCCAATATATAATGCAATTGTTTGGCAAGACAGACGCACAAGTGATTATTGCGAAGCATTAAAAAAAAATGGTAAAGAAAATATTATTACAGAAAAAACCGGGTTGAAAATAGATGCATATTTCAGTGCATCAAAAATAAATTGGATACTCAACAATGTTTCCGGAGCAAAACAAAGTGCAATTAATAATGAATTGTTATGCGGCACAATTGACACTTGGTTAATCTGGAAATTTACCGAAGGGAAAGTGCATGCAACAGATGCAAGCAATGCAAGCAGAACTATGTTGATGAATATTCATACCTGCGAATGGGATGAAGAGTTGTTGCAAATATTCAATATACCAATTGCGATGTTACCACAAATAAAAAATTCGTCGGATACATTTGGTGATGCAATAATTTATAACAGTAAAATTCCGATAACAGGTGTAGCGGGCGATCAGCAAGCGGCATTATTTGGTCAGCAATGTTTTGAAATTGGCAGCAGTAAAAACACGTATGGCACCGGATGTTTTATGTTGATGAATACAGGTGAAACGGCAGTGCATTCAAAACATAACATGCTTACAACAATTGCATGGAGAATTAATAATAAAACAACTTATGCATTAGAAGGCAGTGTGTTTATTGCAGGTGCAGTTATTCAATGGTTGCGGGATTCGTTGCAGATAATTAATACCGCAGAAGAAACAGAAAACATAGCTGCGCAATTACAAGATAATGGTGGCGTATATTTTATTCCTGCTTTCACCGGATTAGGTGCGCCACATTGGAATCAAGATGTACGAGGTACTATTACAGGATTAACAAGAGGCACCGGCAAAGCACATTTGGTACGGGCTGCATTAGAAAGTATTGCTTACCAGGTGCGGGATGTATTTGATGCAATGCAACAAGATGCTGGAATTACATTACAAGAATTAAAAGTGGATGGTGGTGCATCAGTAAATAATTGGTTGATGCAATTTCAAAGTGATATTTTACAAACACCAGTAATACGCAATCAATATTCTGAAAGTACTGCTTTGGGTGCGGCTATGCTTGCAAGTATCAGCACAAACTCTTATTCGCCATCCTCATGGCAAAATTTTTCTAAGCAACAATATACTTTTTCACCTCAGATGAATATAATGCAAACAGAACAATATTATAGTGCATGGAAGAGTGCGGTAGCTAATGCAATTAGAAATAATGTTAATGATTAAAAAATTTATTTGAAATTGGTATTAGTATCTTTTTCTTCAGTATCAATAAATGTTCATGAATCATGAACACACAGAAATAATGAACAAAAAGAATATTCATCTTAAAAATATTTGCAGTCCCCTATTCTAACATTCATACCGAAAAAAAATTAATGCAAAATTTTATTGTAAGATAATTTTTTCACTTTGAATTATTACTCCATCTTTTAAAAAAGCAGCCACATATAAACCGGATGGTAGTGTTTGAATATTAATTATGTTTTCTTCATTATTTATGAGTGAAGTTTCTAAAAGTATTTGACCAAGCGTATTATATATTGCGAATGTAAATGCGTTGAAATCAAGCATATTACTTAAAACATAAATTGTATTTTCTGCCGGGTTGGGATAAACAGAAAAATTATTTTTTATAATAGGGGTATCAATTCTAACAGTTGAAAGATCAAATGCTACTAACCAAGCATCTGTGTCATCATCAAGATCAGGATTTATATGTCCGCAAGCGATATCGTAATCGGGTAAAACATCAGGTACTTGGCATTGACCGAAGAAATACAAAAAGTTATTTGCATAAAGAATTATTCCAGGTGATGGTGTTACCTTATAAGTATATTCTCCATTAGGGTTTGATCCTCCAAAATTTTTACTCCATAGCAAATTAAAGTTAGAATCAATAGCAAACAACCAATAATCATCTTCTTCGCCTGCATTGTAATTTTCAGGTAGATCATAATCATTAGAATTACTGACTCCAAACAAGTAAAAATTATCTTCTGAATCATTAATAATTTTATAAGCAATATCATTTTTACTGCCACCATATTGGTACATAGAATTTAAAATTAGATTGGTATCTAATAAAGCAATCACCCCTTCTCTTAGTAAATGTCCTGATGGTGCTGGGTACAATTCAGAACTTGCATTTCCTACACTTCCCACCAAAGTTTTATTTTTATAATGTATTACAGTTCCACCAAAATCTAACAAATCATCTTCTGCAGATATACAATTTTGCTTAAGTATATTCCCTGAAGTATCAATATTAATTATCATTCTTTTTTCAAATCCTCCGTTTCGCAATCCATAAAATCAAAGTCATAAGAGGCACCATAAATTTGTATTTGAGTAACGCTATCATTTAATATTAAAGAATTACCAATTGGAAATTCATAATCACTTCCTCCTATTACTTTAACCCAGTATATATCACCCGAATTATTTGTTTTTATAATAATAGCATCAGTGGTAAACCCACTTCCATGATTATATGGAATATCACCTCCGGAAGAATAGCTGGCACCTGTAATTAGATAATCACCATTGGTTAATTCAAGAAAGGAAGTAAAAGTCTCTACTCCACTGCTCCCATAACATTTGCTCCAAAGAAAATTTCCATTTAAATCTGTTTTCACAAGTAGTATATCAGCATGTCCATGATTACCCGATGCAATGCCTGTATCTGCTAATGTAGCTCCGCATAATACATAACCATCACTTACTTCGAGAATTTGTTCAAAAGCAAGATTTGCTACACTTTTTTGCCAGACTATATTCATGGCGGAATCAAACTTCATTAATCTTCCATACGCTTGTAATGTATCCAGATAATCACCATCTGCTGCTCCATAAACGACATAAGCAGCAAAGCCTCCATCACTTGTAGTAATCGCATCTGTAAAAAAGTCGTAACCACTTGTTCCATAACACCTCTGCCATGCTATCTCCGGTCCGGTGGGTACTTGTGCATTAATAGTAAAAGCAATTGCAAGTAAAAATGTGGTGATATAATATTTTGCTTTTTGCATAGTGGAATCGGAAAGTAAGTTAAGTTTATTCTGGTGAAAGGAAAATGAATTTGAAATTAAACATTGAAAAATGATTGACCGCCACCCTTGGAGAAAAAATTAACCGCAAAGAACGCAAAGAAAAATACGCAAAGACCACAAAGTATATTTTCCATTTGCTAATCTGCTAATCATCTAATCGGCGAATCATCTCATCTGCACATTTTCAAATTTTCACATTTGCACATTCTCCTTTCATTTCACCATCAACAGTTCAGTATTTGGATAACCATCGTAATAAAATACAACTTCATATATTCCGCTTTGTAAATTGGATAATGGAATTGTGAAAGTTGAATTCGGCTCTGCAATTTCATAACTGCCGGCGAATACTTTTTGTCTGGCCATATTAAATAATTCTACTTCCAGAGTTTCATCATGCATTGATCCGGCAAATACATTCACATATTCTGTTGCAGGATTTGGAAATAATAAAAATGAATTCATATCCGGCGCATACAAACTTTTTATTGTTGTATCATTTATAGAATTAATACAAGGTTGCGTATTATTAAATGCATAAATAGCTTGCAGTTGCGCAGCAAATGAATACAAGAGATTAACTGAAGTTGTATTATCTATATAATTAAGATCATTTGCAAAAATCATTGCCATTTCAATACAAAGTGTATCACCACGCATTAATTGAAAAGGACCTAAACCTCCCACACCTCTCTTATCCGTTGGTGGATTACCTTCATTTGTATCGTTCCAACCAAGTGGATCATCTGGTCGGCTGTTCATATAAAAATTCGTAATTGTTTCGCCTCCATATCCATTGCCTCCGTAGGTTAAATGTGTACCGTCTTTATATATCGCTTGCAAATAATCGAATGCCTGTTCAATATTTTCGGGCTCTGAAATGGTTGTAAAATCCTGAAATGCAGGCATAAATGACAACAGCGGATGGCTTAATGAAATAACTCCAAAAGCCGGAAGTTGATTTACATAATTAAGTGTATCGAAGCCATCAAATAAATCTCCATTATACACATAAAATAAATTCAGTGCACTATCGCATCCATTATAATCATCACTATAATAACCAAGGTCAAAATCTATAAACTGTCCGATATATAATTCCGTCAAATCATTATAATCAGAACGGTTTATAATTTTATAATTCAAGAAAATTGTATTTCCTATAAGTGAATTCGGTGCTTCATTATAAGCATACAACATAACATGTATTTCTGTTTCGGATTTAGAAGTTACACCAGGAATATCACCGGGCAAAAGATTGTAATCGTTTAACATTGTAAACAAACATTTATCGCCTCTTATAACAGGATACTCTCCGAGTTGCGGTTCATATAATTTATTTCCATTGCTATCTGCAAAGGGTGCAAGTTGTTCCGCAGTTTTTAAATCCGCATCACCATTAGCAGGCCATTCGGAAATTGATTGAGGCATTACGTATTTATTCTCAAACCAATGCTGACGATGATATTCAATTTCATCAGCAGTAATCTTCCAAACACCATAATACTTATCGTAATAAATGTTTAACTGATCCACAGTAAAAATACTGTCGGCAGTCGGGCCAACTCCAGGTGCTCCGTAATTATAATACGTACTCATATATCCCAATAATTCTCCATATTGATTTCGTCCGGTTAGCCATAACATTCCGGCTGATAATGGCCCCACTCCTCCACCTGCCGGAGCTTCTGCATAAATGTTATTGTTGCCGCTTAGTGCCAATCTGCCTTGTTGAAATAAACCCAAATGAAAATTATTTACATCCAGTATTTGATAAGTGGATTGCTGTGCATTTGCAAACTGCGTAGCGAAGTATAAAAATATTAATGCTGTGAATTTTACTACTAATTGCATTTATCAAATCTAAGGAAAAAGAAATTGAGTAATTGTAAGTGAGTAGTAAAATTTTGATGTGTGTAGAAATACTTATTAATTAAATTATAGTCATTGGATAATTTTAGGAGATAGCCTTGAATTAATTTAACTGTAAAGAGTGCTAAGCATTTTTTTCCATTTGCTATTTGGCTAATCATCTCATTTGCACTCATCGGCTAATCATCACATCTGCTAATCAACTAATCTGATAATACTCATTAAATTCTATCACAACATTTTATACATCATTGGTTATCTTTGCAACTCAAAATATTATATAGATTATGAATTATGATGTAATAGTTATTGGCAGCGGACCGGGCGGATATGTTACTGCTATCCGTGCTACACAGTTGGGTTTAAAAACGGCAATTGTAGAAAAAGCAGAATTAGGTGGAGTATGTTTAAACTGGGGTTGTATCCCAACGAAAGCGCTTTTAAAAAGTGCGCAGGTTTTTCAATACATGCAACATGCTGCTGATTATGGTATTCAAATCAGTGATGCAAAACCAGATTTTAAAGGCATTATTTCCCGTAGCCGTGAAGTGGCAAGTGGCATGAACAAAGGTGTAAGTTTTCTGATGAAGAAAAATAAAATTGATGTGATTGAAGGAATGGCTAAAGTGAAAAAGGGAAATCAAATTGAAGTAACCAAAGCTGATAATAGCAAACAATCTGTATCAGCAAAACATATCATCATTGCCACAGGTGCACGATCAAAAGAATTACCTACAATGAAACAAGATGGTAAAAAAATAATTGGTTATCGTGAAGCAATGGTATTGCCGGAACAACCAAAAACAATTGTAATAGTTGGAGACGGTGTAATCGGAGTTGAGTTGGCATATTTCTATGATTCTATCGGTACAAAAGTTACGATAGTAGAATTTATGGATCGCTTGGTTCCTGTGGAAGATGAGGAAGTTTCAAAAGAACTGTTGCGCAATTTTAAAAAACAAGGAATGACAGTAATGACTTCTTCCAGTGTGGAATCCGTAGATACTTCAGGTAAGGGTTGTAAAGTGAAAGTGAAAACAAAATTGGGTGAAGAAATAATTGAATGTGATATTGTGTTATCTGCAACAGGTGTGGTAGCAAATATTGAAAATATAGGATTGGAAGAAACAGGAATTAAAACTGAAAAAGGAAAAATTACGGTTGATGCAATGTATCGCACAAATGTGGAAGGATATTATGCAATTGGTGATGTAACTCCCGGCCCTGCATTAGCGCATGTGGCAAGTGCCGAAGGTATTACTTGTGTGGAAGCAATAGCAGGAAAAAAACCGGAAGCAATTGATTATAATAATATTCCGGGTTGCACTTATTGTTCACCGGAAATTGCAAGTGTAGGATTTACTGAAGCAAAAGCAAAAGAAGCTGGTCATGAAATTAAAGTGGGAAAATTTCCATTTAGTGCAAGCGGAAAAGCAAAAGCTGCCGGCGCACCCGAAGGTTTTATTAAAGTAATATTTGATGCAAAGTACGGTGAGTTTTTAGGGGCACATATGATTGGTGCAAATGTTACTGAAATAATTGCTGAAGTAGTTGTTGCCCGTAAATTAGAAACTACAGGACATGAAATATTAAAAGCAATTCATCCGCATCCAACAATGAGTGAAGCAGTGATGGAAGCAACTGCCGCTGCGTATGGAGAGGTAATTCATCTGTAATAATTTATTCATTTATAATATTGCCCTGCATACAATGCGGGGCATTTTTTTTTATGAATTATCAAGATATTGCCCGTTTTCCCTCGGTTAAAACCGAGGGAAATGGATAAATACATCAATATAAATTATTTCCTAATAGATAATTTATTGCCAATTAGCCCTCGGTTAAAACCGAGGGAAATGGATAAATACATCACATTCAAAAACAATTTATTTCCCTTTTATTTGACCCATCTCTTATCTTCCCCTGCATACGGTAGGCAAGCTTAAACGTTTACCCGCCGAAGGAGGGGGAAGACGTTTATGCATTTGTTCTATCAAATTGTAGAGTAATAAAACATTTTAAATTCAAAATAAATAAGTGACTTTTTTTGAATTTTCAATACTACTTCAAATCTCAAATCTGTGCGTCATTGCCTGCCTTCGGTAGGTAAACTAAAAAGGAACGCAGTGGATGACGAAGCAATCTAAGGATAATGAGAAAGGTTAATTTTTTTCCATTGTCAACTGTCCATTGTCCATTGTCAATTGTTTTGACCCATCTCTTATCTTCCCTTAAAAAGTTTACCCGCCGAAGGCGGGGGGAAGACGTTTAAGCAGTTGTTCTATCAAACAATTAGTATTATCAATTACTATCAATCATTCTATAATAAGAATTAAAAAATATCAATATGATGAAAAGACATCAAGATTAGGAGAGTTTATCGCTCTCCCTGTTTGAGGGAGAGTAAGGAGAGGGTCTAAAAAAGAAAAACAAATCCACAATACATTTCATAGCACAATTTGAAAGAATTTATTTCCCTCCCCCCTTCCTTCGGCAGGTAAACTTCCTTCGGCAGGTAAACTTTTAAGGGAGGGAAAAAGGATTAAATAAAAATCAACAAATCTTCATAGCATCAAGAAAATAGAAATTTAAGATCACATAATATATTGCCCTTTTTCCCTCGGTTAAAACCGGGGGAAATAAATATTAATATATCTTCAATACTTCAATAGAAAGAGAATTTAAATTTATGTCTATTTATATAATTGAATAATATTACCCTTATAAAAATCAAGACCTGCATTTATGAAAAACTTAATAAAAATTGAAGAGGCTGGAATGTTTATTCTGGCAATTTATTTATCCTATCAATTACCTTTTGCAGGTTGGCTATTCTGGGCATTGTTATTAGCTCCTGATATTGGAATGATTGGTTATTTAATTAATACAAAAACAGGAAGCATTACTTATAATGTATTTCACCATAAAGGCATTGCAATAATAGTTTGGATACTAGGTATGTATTTACAAAATGACACTCTTACATTTTCCGGAATATTATTATTCGGACATTCCAGTATGGATCGCATGTTTGGTTATGGATTAAAAATGCCGGATAATTTTAAGCATACACACCTCGGTTGGTTACAATAAATTATTCAGAAATTGCTTAGTGAGTAATTGCAATTAATTCAGAATGTTTTGAATCACCAATTACATAATGCAGAAAATAAATTCCTACAGGAAAATTGCGCACATCCATTTGGATTGCATTTGCAGATGAATTGTTTTCATACATTAATTGTCCGTTGATTTGATAGAGTTGCACATCAGTAATAAACGCATCCGCACTATTTATAAATAATTGCTCGGATGCAGGATTAGGATATAATTCGATTACAGTCGCCTCCTCTTCTACCGTTTCTTTTTCGGTAGTGCAAGCATTCACTGCAAAAGCAGTTCTGTTTTCAAATATTTTTTGATTTTGCAATTCCATTGTTATGCTGCTAAATTCATTTGGTATTTCGGAAGTATAAAAATGCACACTAAGTAACATGGAATCACCCGGTTCAATAACCATAGTAACGGAATCAATTCCGGGAGGATAACACACATCTGTACAGATGGAAAAATTCCAATCGGCAGGTAATTCTAAATCAGAAATAGATATATCAATTATTGCTTCTGAAACATCATTATTAACAACATAATCACCGGCAAAAATTATAGCACCCGGCTCATCGGAAATACAATCTGTAGAACTTTGCGGAAATTCCACTTCACCATAAACAGTATCCTTTGGAACTACCGTTTCTTCCAATATTTCTTGTATGCTCATTTGAATATCATCAGGAAATCTATCAAACCATTTTTCCGCTTCAAAAACAATTCCGTTGGTATCAATTAAAAAAGCACAGTTAGGCGATTTACCAAAATTCTCCCACCAATAATTACATGGACCATCAATTAAAACAGGTACTGATATAGTTTCTCTTTGCAACATATCATGTACGATATGTTTGCGCTGTAAATATGTTGTGGGCTGACGGTATAACACATTATCCTCATAATTATGTGAGCTTGTATTCACATATCCAAAATAGGGACTGATATCAGTAACAGGATGTGCTTCTACAGTATAAACTAAATATATATTTAAGCTATCGCCATATATTGAATTCAGATAATTTATTCTTTCAATTCGACTACGAAAAACAAAACATGTGTAGCTGCAACTAATTAATAATACCGGTTTTTTTTCTTGCAAAATATCCGACATTACATACTCATTTTCATATAAATCATATAGCCTGAAATCGTGAATTGTATCCGCTTCATAAATCCCTTCCAATTCGGGATCTGCCAAAGGGATTTCGCAAATAACTGCATCATCTGCGGGCAATTCATCCACTCCGATAAATGATTGTAAGTCCTGTGCATATATTATATTGAAGGACAAATAAGTAGATAACAATAAAAAGAGTTTCAGTCGCATATTTATGAATTGATTAAAAATACCAACTCATTCCAATACACTTTACTATAATGGAATTTATTTCACAGAACAATTGTGAATTTAACTTTTTCTTGACTTAGTGCTAAGATGTGGAGTCCTATTGCAATCTGTAATTTAGGTTAATAAGAAATATTCTTACCGACAGCCTTATCAATCTACATTATCGTGCAGAAAAGAATTGTTCTTTCTAAACTCCGGACCGTTCTCATTACCGGAAACAGTGTATTTAGAAAAATTATTCTCAGAAGAATTCTGCGTATTTTCCAGATCAACCTGACGGCGTAAATATGCAGGCACCTTTTCCAATTCATCCAGATTGTTGAGCTTCAAACTCATTGACTTTAATCGCTTAACTCTTTCATCATTAGAGGCAGAAACAAAACGCATTTTGTCATCATTATTTATTTCGTCAGAGGCAGGTAATTGCTTTGCTGTTGGTGGAATTTGTTCTTGCTCATCTTCAACCTGGGTTTCTTCTTCTTCTTCTTCAACAGTATTTTTAATTATAAAATCAAAATCATCTTTTTCATTCTCATCCGATTTTGCAATTGGTTCTACTAATGGATTAAAAAAGGAAGTGATTTCAGGAATATCTTTTTTTGGTTCGAATTCATTTTGAATACTGTCGAATTCAAACGTAAATTGTTTTGCATTCGAATCTTCCTGTGGAGGTTCTATTTTCTCTACACGCATTTCATTCGGATCTACAATTGCTTTTGACGATAAAACTTTTGTAGAAGCTTTGGGTGCTGATTTATTTTCTTCTAAAAAATTTACTTTTAAGTTTTTTTCCTTCAATCTCTTTGTACGTTCTATATCTGTTTCAAAACCTGTTGCAATAATTGTTACCATTAAATTTTCTCCCAAATTCGGATCGTTACAATTACCCCAGATAATATCACAATCATAACCGGCAGCATCTTGAACATATTCTGTTATCTCAGAAATTTCATCCATTAACACAGGTTTACTTCCGGAGGAAATATTTAATAAAATACTTTTTGCTCCACTAATTTCATTGTCGTTTAACAAAGGTGATTTTAAAGCATTTTCCACCGCTTCAAAAGCACGATTATCGCCACTTGCAATTGCTGATCCCATGATTGCCAAACCACTCTTGCGCAATACAGTTTTCACATCTTCAAAATCCACATTTACATAACCTGGAATTGTAATTATTTCAGCAATGCCTTTAGCTGCTGTTGTCAATATATCATCTGCTTTTGCAAATGCTTCATTGAAGGGAAGGTTGCCATAAATCTCCCGCAACTTATCATTGGAAACAATAAGAATTGCATCCACATTATCTTTTAAATCTTCCAAACCTTCCAACGCTTGATTCTTTCTTCTTCTTCCTTCAAAACCAAATGGAATTGTTACAATACCAATAGTAAGAATACCTAAATCTTTTGCAGTTTTTGCAATCACCGGAGCACCACCAGTTCCAGTTCCGCCACCCATACCTGCGGTAATGAAAACCATCTCCGTATTCTTCTCCAGAATTTCTTTTATTTCCTGTAAAGATTCCATTGTGGCATCCTTTCCAACACTTGGATGAGAACCCGCACCTCTGCCTTTTGTAAGGCTTGGTCCTAATTGAATTTTATTTGCAACCGGACTGGCATCCAATGCTTGACTATCGGTATTACAAATTACAAAATTCACATCTTTTATTCCTTGATGGAACATGTGATTAACAGCATTGCAGCCACCGCCGCCAACGCCGATTACTTTAATGATTGAGGATTGTTCTTTTGGCAAATCGAAATACATAGGTTTAATATTTTATCCGGAATGGTTTGTTCAATTATTATTTTTAATTAAAATCTTTTGTGTCATCATCTTCAAACCAACGTTTGGTGGTATTCAATAAATTATTGAACCACCCTTTTCTTTCTTTATTGGTTTGTTTTTCTTCTTTAATTTCTTCGGTGTGCATTTCATTTTTCATTGCTTCTTCAAGCTCTGCGGCTACTGCTATTTCCACCGGTTCAGGTTCTTGTTTGCGATTAGCTTCAAATCCTTTTAGAATTAATCCCACACCTGTTGCATACATCGGATGATGAATTTCTTCAAATTTTGTTTGAGTGAGATGTTCAATAGGATAACCAATTCGAGTATCTAAACCGGTTACATATTCTACTAATTGCACGAGATGTTTTACTTGCGATCCACCACCGGTAATTACAATACCACCGATTAATTTTTTGTTGTAGCCGCTTAATTTAATTTCATAAAATACATGCTCTAAAATTTCTTCCATTCTCGCTTGAATAATACGGGCAAGATTATCCATGCGAATTTCTTTCGGCTCTCTTCCTTTAATTCCGGGAATAGAAATTAATTCGTTTGAAGGAGTTTCAGTAGCGAGTGCTGAACCAAACCTCACCTTCAAAGCTTCTGCCTGGTTCTTCATTATTTTACAACCTTCTTTAATATCTTCTGTAACAATATTTCCACCAATTGGAATTACGGCAGTATGTCGGATTATGCCATCCTGAAAAATTGCAATATCTGTAGTGCCTCCACCAATATCAACTAATGCGACACCAGCTTCCAATTCTTCTTCACTTAATACAGCTGCAGAAGATGCAAGTGGTTCTAATATTAAATCCATTGCTTTTAAACCGGCACGTTCTACACAGCGAAAAATATTTCTTGCTGCAGCAATCTGTCCGGTGATAATATGAAAGTTTGCTTCGATGCGCACACCACACATACCTACCGGATTTTTTATTCCGTGTTCATGATCTACTTGAAATTCCTGTGGTAAAACATGAATAATTCTATCCCCCGGATTCAAAGAAATCTTACGCATATTTTCAATCAAACGATTGATATCATTATTATCAATTTCTGCATCCGGATTATCTCGTGTGATAATATCTCTGTGTTGTAAACTTTTAATATGTTGCCCTGCAATTCCCACATACACTTCAGTAACTTTTTGTCCTGATTTTTCTTCTGCTTCTTTTACTGCACATTTTATTGCTTCCACAGTTTTATCAATATTGGCAACCACACCTCTCATTACGCCAAATGAATCTGCTTTTCCAATGCCTAGCACTTCAATTTTTCCATGCATATTCATTCGGCCGATAATGGCGCAGATTTTTGTAGTTCCAATATCTAATCCTGTAATAATCCGTTCAGGTGATTTACTCATAATGCTTGTTTTTTAGTGCACACTACCAGCGAGTCGTACATCAGGTTAATTGTTGAATACTTTTCCCATCCCACATAACTTAGTCCCTTTTTATAGAACACTTCCAGTTTATCAAATTTATTTTCCATGTTTTCAGCGGATCCAAATTGAATAATGTGATCTCCCAATTTCGGTACTAACTCAAACTCTCCAAGTGTGTTTACATAAATCTGTTCAATCTGCGCATTCCACAAATCATTTTTATGGATGAAATTTACAAGTGAAAATGCATTTTGCATTTCTTGTGTTGTTAATAACTCCGGATTTTTAAGATCTTCATTTATATTGCCGTTTATCACAATTACTCTGGAGGTAAATTTATTACTAACCGGAAATTTTTTACCCTCTTTATCTATATAATAATTCACACCATTTTTGTTGATAATCCTTGCTATAGGTTGCTTCTGAGTAATAGCTACATGTAAATTCCCCTGCATATCAATAAACATATCTGCTTTTGCAACAAATGGATTTTGTTCAATAGCAAATTCCATCTCTGAAAGATCTACGTATTTAATAGATTGATCTGTAAAACTTGTATCAATAGTTTTATGAAGTATTGCTTCAATATCTGAAGTCTCCAGAAAAAATAATTCCTGGCTGCTATTAAAAGAAATATCAATTTTACCACATGCACTTTTCAATTGCCGTTCAGAATTAAATGCCATTAAAAACAGGATAGCTACCACCCCTACAAGTGCGAAAGTATATCCCAATATTTTTGATGTACTCTGTTTCTCTTTCATAGCTGCGGATTTTTTTGTTTGAGTGTTCTAGCAATGGGTTCCACCAGTTTATCTATATCTCCGGCACCTATTGTACACACTATTTCCAGCGGTTGTGTTTGTATGTATTCCAATAAATTTTCTTTCTCCATTAAATGCTTTGAAGGCGAAAGAATATTGTTGTAAATCATTGCGCTGCTCACTCCTTCAATGGGTAATTCTCTTGCCGGATAAATGGGCAACAACAATACTTCATCTGCAATAGATAAGCTCTCAGAAAATCCTTCTGCCAAATCTCTTGTTCTTGTAAATAAGTGCGGTTGAAAAATTGCAGTAATTTTTTTACCGGTATAAATTGCTCTTACACTTTTTAAAAACATTGCAATCTCTTCCGGATGATGAGCGTAATCATCAATGAAAACTATTGCATCATTTTGATACATAATTTCAAATCTGCGGTGTACACCATTGAATACATTCAGTGCAGAAATAATGTTATTTTTTTCAATACCAAGTAATAATGCAACACTGGAAGCGGCAACTGAATTTTCGATATTGTGAATTCCGGGATAAATCAATTTGTATTGCATCCCATTATTTAATCTTACCTGCGAACCACTCAAGGTGATTTTATAATCGGCTACAAATAAATCTGCATTGGTATCATTTATTGAATAGCTATATTTTTCTCTTTTTATATTTTTTAAAATTGGCAGTGAAGATTTTAAAACTACCTTACCTTTCTCTGTTACCTGATGTGCAAATTCGGTAAATGTTTTTTCCAATTCTTGCTGCGTTCCATAAATTTCAAGATGATCAGAATCAACTGCAGTGATTACTGCAATATCGGGATGTAACTGCAAAAACGAACGATCAAATTCATCGGCTTCAATTACCATTACATCATTTTTACCCGCAACGAAATTGGAATTAAAATTCGCACTGATTCCACCGAGAAAAGCAGTGCAATCATAACCACTGTGTTTTAATATCCATGCAATCATGGAACTCACCGTAGTTTTTCCATGTGAACCCGCAATTGCAATTGTAAACTTGCTTGCAGATAATTCACCCAACACTTGTGCACGTTTTCTAATTGGATATCCATTTGCCAAAAAGTAATTATACTCTTTATGCTCTTTTGGAATAGCAGGTGTATAAATAATTAAGTCAGCATTTAAATCTGCAAGTGCAATATCATCTGTAAAATGAATAGCAATTCCTTCTTGTTGCAATTGTTTTGTGAGTGCAGTTTCTGTGCGATCATATCCGGTTACAACTACATTATTGAAATGAAAATATCTTGCAAGTGCACTCATACCAATCCCACCTATACCGATAAAGTATATGCGTTTCAGATTTGTATATTGTATTGTACTGCTCATGCAATCAGTTTTTCTATTTCATCCACAATACGATCAGTAGCATCTGCAATTCCTAACTTTTTAATACCATCAGCAAGTACTTTACATAAAATTTCATCACTTACTAATTTTAATATTTCAGGAATAAGTTGTTGTTGTGCATCAGCATCTTTAATACAAATTGCCGCATTTGCATTTACAAGCGCCATCGCATTTTTTGTTTGATGATCTTCTGCGGCAAAAGGAAATGGAACAAGAATAACAGGCTTACCCACCAGACATAATTCAGAAATAGCAATTGCACCTGCACGGGAAATAATTACATCCGCCGCAGAATACGCATACTGCATTTCAGAAATAAATTCTGTTACAAATACATTTGGATTATTTGCTGCTGCTGCTTTACATTCCTCTGCCATTGCACTTCCTGTTTGCCAAATAATTTGTATTCCCAACTCAGTAAGTTGCGCATGACTTTGTATTAAACAATTATTTAAAGTGCGTGCACCTAAACTTCCACCAACTATAAAAAGAATTTTATTTCCGGGATTTTTAAAAAAATGTTTTGCTGCTACTTCTCTTAACGGTATATTTTCAAATACATTTTTTCTCACCGGATTTCCTGTAACGATAAGTTGTGCTGCAGAAAAATATTTTTCCATACCACTATATGCAACACAAACTTTAGCTGCCTTCTTGCCAAGAATTTTATTTGTAATTCCAGGATAAGAATTTTGTTCTTGTATCACAATCGGTGTTCCGAAAGAAGCTGCTGCATTTAATGCCGGACCACTTGCAAAACCACCGGTGCCGATTGCAATATGTGGTTTAAACGTTTTTACAATTTTTCTTGCAGCAAAAAAACTATCAATAAGTTTTATTGGAAACAATAAATTTTTCAAAGTAAAACTTCTTTGAATTCCACTAATCCATAATCCTTCAATACGATATCCTGCAGCAGGTACTTTCTGCATTTCCATTTTATCTTTTGCACCTACAAATAAAATATTTGCATCGGGATTGCGACGCACAATTTCATTTGCAATAGCGATAGCCGGAAAAATATGACCGCCTGTACCACCACCTGAAATTAATATGTTTGCATTGGAAATCATTTATGCAATAGCTGTTTCTGTATTTAAAATATCTTCATTTTCACTCTCTGTATTTTTTAATTCCTGTATTTCAATTTCACGGCTCACACTTAAAATAATACCGACAGAAATACTAGTAAACCAAATGGAAGTTCCACCCATACTGAGCATAGGTAAAGTGAGACCTGTAACAGGTAACACATTTGTTGCAACACCCATATTTATAAAGGCTTGTATTGTTAAACTTAATCCTAAACCAGTAGCTAAGAATGCCCCAAAACTATTTGGTGCTTTTGCCACAATACGAATGCACCGATACAGCAAAACGAGATATAATACGATAATTATTATCCCACCAAAGAGTCCGTATTCTTCAATAACAATTGCATAAATAAAATCGGAATAAGGATGTGGCAAAGTATTGCGTTGTTGACTATTGCCGGGGCCCAAACCAAAAATCCCACCATTGGCAATTGCAATTTTTGCTTGCTCTACCTGATATTCTTCTTCACCATTACCATCAATAAAAGATTCCACACGATTCTGCCAAGTACCAAATCTCCATACATCAGGAATTACATAAGACAATGCAATGACAAGAGCAAGAACTGCAATACCGGAACCAAAGGTGAGTGCGATATATTTTAGATTCACTCTACCAATAAACATCAGCAACATACAAGTAAAAAACAATACTGCAGCTGTAGAAAGATTAGCGGGAAATATAAGTGCGCACGTTAAAACAATGGGTAAAATAATAGGTACGAATGCTTCTTTAAATCCTTTTATTTGTTCTTGCTTTTTTGATAACATTCTTGCCGTGTACATAATCAATGCAAATCGTGCAAGATCACTTGTTTGAAATGTGAGATTAATTACCGGTAATGTTATCCATCGTGCTGCCTCATTTAAATTCGAACCAAACACTAACGTATAAAATAATAATGGAATAGAAATATATAATATTATCTGTGCAAATCTTGAATAATATTTATAAGAAACAAGATGTGCCAGATACATCATTCCGATACCTGCAAATAATAATGCTGCATGCTTAATTACATAATATTCTGTGTTGCCATCTTGTTGTTTATAGGCAAGCATACCGGTAGAACTATACACGGCAAGAATGCTGAACGCAGAAAGTCCAAACACTACTAACCAGATGATTTTATCACCACGAATATTATTTATAAGATACTTATACGCTGTCATACAATTACATTATAGAGATCTCACTTTTAATTTAAATTGATTGCCACGATCTTCATAATTTTCGAATAAATCAAAGCTTGCACAAGCAGGTGATAACAACACTGCATCTCCAGTTGCACCAAGGCGATACGCCATTTCAACCGCTTCATCCATACCTGTTGTATTCATCATAACGTCTACATGTTTTGAAAAAGCTTCCTGCAATTTTCTGTTATCAGCACCCATGCAAACTATTGCCTTTACTTTTTGCTTCACCAGGCTAACCAACATTTCATAATCGTTGCCTTTATCTACTCCACCTGCAATCCAAATCACAGGTTCAGTCATACTTTCCAATGCATACCATGTTGAATTTACATTGGTTGCTTTTGAATCATTTATAAAGTTCATTCCATGAATTTTTGCAACAAATTCAAGTCTGTGTTCCAGACCAGTAAAATCCATCATGCTCTCACGAATGGTTTCTTTTTTCAGTTGCAAAACATGACCTGCAATTCCTGCAGCCATCGTGTTATAAATATTGTGTTTGCCTTGTAATGCAAGTTCGTTGATAGTCATAAGCGTTGTTTTTTGGTTGTTCAATTGTAAAATGATATTGTTATCTTCTATCCATGCTGCTTTATCAGTTGCATGTTGAAGTGTGAATGCGAGTTGTTTGCTGTGAATAGGAAATGCATTTAAGTGCTGATTAATTACCGCATCATCTGCGCAATAAATAAAATAATCAGATGCATTTTGATTAAGTGTAATTCTGAATTTTGATGCGATATAATTTTCATATTTATAATCGTATCTATCTAAATGATCAGGTGTAATATTTAATAATACACTGATAAATGGTTTGAAAGTTTTGATATCATCTAATTGGAAACTGCTTACTTCCAATACATAATATGCATTCGATTTTTCTGCAATTAATCCTGCAAAACTTTTTCCGATATTGCCTCCCATTGCCACATCCAATCCCGCCTTTTTCATCATGTGATAAGTAAGAGAAGTGGTGGTTGTTTTTCCATTGGTGCCGGTAATTGCAATGATGGTTCCATTACAATATCTATATCCAAATTCCAGCTCGCCGGTTAATGAAATATTCTGTGCAATTGCTTTCTGAATTATTGCAGCTTTATCAGGTACACCCGGACTTTTAATAATTTCATCTGCATTCAAAATTTTATCTTCCGTATGCATACCTTCTTCAAAAGCAATATGATGTAATTGTAATTCTACTTTATATTTTTCTGCAAGTTTTCCTTTATCACTTAAGAAAACATCATAGCCTTTTTGTTGTGCAAGTTTTGCTGCACCTACACCGCTTTCGCCACCACCTAATATCACAATGCGTTTGCCCATTATCTTACTTTAAGTGTTACGATAGTGATGATTGCGAGAAGCACTCCTATAATCCAGAAACGTGCAACAATTTTTGTTTCGTGATATCCTTTTTTCTGAAAATGATGATGTAGTGGAGCCATTAAAAAAATGCGTCTTCCTTCACCATATTTTTTACGGGTGTATTTAAAATAACTTACCTGTACCATCACGCTGAGATTTTCCATCAGGAATATGCCGCACAACACAGGTATCAATAATTCTTTGCGAACAATAATTGCAAGTGTGGCAATAATTCCTCCCAATGCCAGACTTCCGGTATCGCCCATAAATACTTGCGCAGGATAAGTATTGTAC
This sequence comes from Bacteroidota bacterium, assembly GCA_016715425.1. Classification (NCBI taxonomy): domain Bacteria; kingdom Pseudomonadati; phylum Bacteroidota; species Bacteroidota bacterium. The sequence goes on along the minus strand of JADKAC010000005.1, from coordinate 395,095 downwards.
CAAAGGAAACCAACACATGCACCAATAAAAGCCGCACTGAAAATCACCAACTCACCTGAGTTGGGTATATACATTACATTGAGATATTGTGCGAGAATTACGTTACCCGCAACATAAGAAAATATTAATAATGTTAATCCAATTATACTCGAAGTGCCCGCAGCTAATCCATCTAATCCATCTGTTAAGTTTGCGCCATTGGATACCGCCGTTATGATGATAATTATTATCGCAATAAATACAATAGGAAATAAAATGCGTTGTGTATTTGTATCTGCCCATGCTACTAACCATTCATAATCGAACTCATTATTTTTTATAAAAGGAATTGTAGTATGTGTGGAAGGTGTATCATGAGAAATATATTTTCCATCAGCTCGCATTATTCCATTGCCTTCCAATTTTTCTGCACCGGCAGGATAGATATCAATTGGTTTTCCAACGGGTTCTCCATCCACAGATTCATACACATAAATATTTTTAAAATCACGCACTTTAATGCTGTCATTAAAAAACAACACCAAGACCTACAATTAATGCAATCACCACCTGCCCCATCAATTTAAATGTTGCACGCAATCCTTCTTTATTTTTCTTAAATACTTTAATGTAATCATCTAAGAATCCGATTACTCCTAACCATATGGTTACGATGAGCATTAACAGAATATAGATATTGAGAATATCCGCAAATAATAATGTGGGAATAATAATGGAAAGCAGAATAATAATTCCACCCATTGTCGGTGTACCCTTCTTACTTAATTGTCCTTCCAAACCAAGATCACGCACGGATTCACCAATTTGCTTTTTTTGCAAATAGATAATTATTCTTTTACCAAAAACAATAGAAATAATCAGCGAAAAAAAGATAGTCATTGCAGCACGAAAAGACAGGTACTGGAATAATCCTGCACCTGGGAAATTAAATTGTTGATCGAGCCAATTGAACAAATAGTAAAGCATCAGTAATTAAGTGTTTTAAATATTTCCTGAATTATTTGTTTATCATCAAAAGGATATTTCACTCCTTTTATCTCCTGGTATTTTTCATGTCCTTTTCCTGCAACTAAAATCACATCATCATTTTGTGCAAGCATCACTGCTGCACGAATTGCTTCTTTTCTATCCGTAATGGAAAGTGCTTTTTGCATCAATACATTATCTAATCCTTGTTGCATTTCACGAATAATAATTTCGGGTTCTTCACTGCGTGGATTATCGGAAGTAAGAATTACTTTATCAGAAATTTTCGCAGCCACATTAGCCATCACCGGACGTTTTGTTTTATCTCTATCACCACCGCAACCTATTACTGTAATTATTTTACTGCGATTTTTTACCGCTTCACGAATGGTGCTTAAAATTTTTTCTACTGCATCGGGAGTATGCGCATAATCAATTACGCCTGTTAAATTTTTTGATACAGAATGCACTATATCAAATCTTCCTTCTACCGGACTTAATAAACTCAGTGCATTTAATACTTCTTGTTTATTTAATTCAAGTAATTGCAATACACCATACACCGCTAAAATATTCCATGCATTAAATGCACCTGCAAGTCGGGTATGCAATTCCATTCCATCTATCTGTAATACAAGACCGGATAAATTATTTTCTAAAATCTTTGCAGTAAAATCTGCATTGCTTTTTACTGCGAAAGTGTATTTGTGTGCAGCAGAATTTTGCACCATCACACCACTTCTTTTATCATCCGCATTTACTAATGCAAACGCTTGTTTTGATAAGCCATCAAAGAAAGATTTTTTCGCAGCAATATAATTATCAAAAGTTGCATGATAATCTAAATGATCGTGCGTAATATTTGTAAATACAGCTCCTGCAAATTGCAATCCTGCAATGCGTTGCTGATGCGCTGCATGCGAACTCACTTCCATAAATACATACTCACAATTTGCTTTTACCATATCCGCCAACAATGCATTTAATTGCAGTGGATCAGGTGTAGTATGTGTTGCGTATATAGTAGTGTTATGAATTTTATTTTCTACTGTACTGATTAATCCGGAATGAATTCCTATGTTCTCACAAACTTGATAGCAAATTGTAGCTACAGAAGTTTTACCATTGGTTCCGGTGATGCCAATCAACTTCAATTTTGTAGTTGGCGCATCAAAATAATTATGGCAAATAATACCATACGCTTTTGCAGAATCTTTTACTAATACATAAGTAATTTTTTCAGAAATTTCATTGGGCAATTGTTCTGCAATTATCGCAACAGCTCCTTTTTCAATTGCTGATTTTATGAATGTATGTCCATCAGATAAATAACCTTTCACTGCCACAAATACATCACCGGCAGTTATCTTTCTTGAATCAGAAGTAACTGCATTCAATTGCAAATCTGTTTTACCTGAAACAGAAATTACATTTACGCCGGTTAATATTTCATTCAAATTTCTCATCCTAATTTTAGCACTACATACATTCCTTTATTAATTGTCTGACCGGGATCAATAGATTGTTTAATTACTTTTCCTCTTCCGGAAGCTTCCACTTTTAAACCTTTATTTTCTAACAAATACATTGCATCACGCAAGCCCATTCCTTTTACCGATGGCATTACATTATCTGCAATTTTTAATTCTGATGCTTGCAGTGTATCATTCTCCGGATGTACAATTATCCAATCCTCATCTTCATTTAATTGCTTATCAAGATTGAACCAATCCAGTATTTCTTCAAAGTCATAGCGATAACCTTTACTATAAGCAGTAACACCCTGATAACTACTGTCATTATCATTTATGGCAGTTGCCATGGAGATGTGATGAGAGTAAACTTTATCTGCAATTTCACGGAATACAGGGCCTGCAACATAGCCGCCATAAAACACACCATTGCTTGGTGAATTCACCATTACAATACAACTGTATTTTGGATTATTCGCAGGAAAATAACCGGCGAAACTTGCGAGATAACGATTTACATATCTCTTGTTTTCAATTAATTGTGCAGTACCTGTTTTACCTGCAATTTGATAGTACGGATTATGAATATTTTTTGCAGTGCCACTATCTACAACTGCTAATAAACATGCTTGTAATTTTTTTAAAGTGTTATCAGAACAAATACTGTTAATTAATACTTCCGGTTTATTGGTATGCACTACTTGTCCGTAACTTGTTATTTCAGAAACCAACATCGGCTTCATTAATTTTCCATCATTGGCAACTGCATTATAAAAATTTAATAATTGCAATGGCGTAATTTGCAATTCGTATCCTACACTCATCCATGGAAGAGTTACACCACTAAAACTTTTTGCATTGGGATCAGTTTTTATTATCGGACTTGGTTCACCTGCAATATCAACTCCTGTTGCTTGATCTAAACCAACATCATGAATGCGGTTGAGATATTTTTCTTTATTGTTTTTATAGTTCTCATTTACCAAACGTGATATGCCGACATTCGATGATTTTTCAAAAGCAGTTTCTACAGTTACATTGCGATAATGATGGCGGCCTTCACTATCATTCATTGTGCGATTATAATATTGAATAGAACCGTTGTTGAGATCAACACTATCATTTAAACCCACATATCCATCTTCGAATAATGCAAGCAGAGAAAATAATTTGAATGTACTTCCAGGCTCCACCAATTCCGCAATCGCATAATTATATCGCTCTTCATATCCACCGGATTCCAAACGAGTAAGATTCGTAATAGCTTTTATTTTTCCTGTGGCAACTTCCATAACAATTGCAGTTCCCCAGGCAGCATTATTTTTTATAAGTGCACTGCGTAATGCCGTTTCAGAAATGTCCTGAATATTAATATCAATGGTTGTAAAAACATCATCACCATCCACCGGTTCTACTTCGTTTTTTGCATTTAAAGGCACCCAAACACCACCGGGAGCTTTGCGCATTAATTGTTTTCCTGTTACTCCTGAGAGTGCTTCATTATATGCACCTTCAATTCCTACTTTAGTTTCGTTGCGCACATAACCAATAGTGCGATTTGCCATTAAACCATAAGGATTAATTCTGTATTCTACAGGCTCAATTAATAATCCACCGCTGTATTGTCCTTGACGAAAAATCGGAAAATTGCGAGCTAATTTCATTTGAGGGACGGTTGCTTTTTTATAAAGAATCACATAGCGTTTTCCTTTATTTCTCGACTCAACTAAAATGCGTTTATATTCATTTTTACTTTTATCTCCGAAGGTTTGAGATAAGCATAAAGCAAGTGAATCCACCTTCTTATTAAACAACTCTTTCGAAGGAGCAACGGGATCCATAATAATTTTATAATAAGGAAAAGAAGCCGCTAATAAATTGCCGCTTTCTGCATATACATTTCCACGCTTAGCAGGAATTACACGATATCTTAATTGCAGACTATCACCTTTTGCACGATACGATTCGCCTTGCACAAATTGTATTCTTCCGATTTGCACAACGATTACAATACCGAACACAAGTATCAAACAAAACGAGAGATACAAACGCCACATGATATCGTTCTTCGCTCCGCTCATTATTTTTCGATGATATATGGTGGGTTAGATAATTCGTACATGCCCTGATCTTTTACCATATCAGCAACTGCACTTTGACGACTCTTGCGAGTGAGTGAATCTTTAGTGGAATTATAATACCATTGTATTTCCACCAAATCACTTTCTGTTTTATTTAAATCACGTACTAAGTGTACACCTTTATGATTATTCCAGATGTAAACAACTGCAATAAGAATCAGGAAAATCAAGTAGTAAATATTTTGAATAAACCATTCAGCACGGAGATAGCTCACCTTGTCCGTGCTCTTCAGCAAATTGCTGATAGACGATTTAGGTTTTTGTTTTTGTTCTTCCGATTGTTTCATAATAAAATGCTATTCTTTTATTTTTTCTGCCACTCGCATTTTTGCGCTTCTGGCTCTTGGATTTTTTTTCACTTCATCCTCACTTGCTTCAATAGGTTTTTTAGTTATTATTTGAAAATATTTTTTGCCGACACCTTTTAAATCTGTAATTATTTCACCACGCACATTTCCTGTTTTCATCACATGTTTTACTATTCTATCTTCCAAAGAGTGATAACTGATTACCACTAATTTTCCATTTGGTGCAAGCACATCGTAAACTGATTCCAGCATTTCTTCCAGTGCCCGCATTTCATCATTCACTTCAATTCTTATTGCCTGAAATAATTGAGCAAGATATCTGGGCACTTCACCTTTCACCACCGTTTTTGCAACATCTACTAATTGCATTGTTGATTTAATGGGTTGCTGAATCCGTGCATTAAAAATTGTATTGGCTAATTGTTTTGCATTGCGTATTTCGCCGTACTTGCTAAAAATTTCTACCAACTGTTTTTCGCTGTATGTATTAATTATTTCTTCAGCAGTTACCGCAGCAGAATTATTCATGCGCATATCCAATGTTGCATTACTTCGAATAGAAAATCCTCTTTCCGGTTGATCAATTTGATATGAAGAAATTCCGAGGTCAGCTAATATCCCATCCACTTGTGTAATTCCTGCTATGCGCAAAAATTTTTTGAAGTGTCTGAAATTATTTGGGAACAATAAAAATCTTTCATCAGCAATTGCATTTTTTTGTGCATCTGCATCCTGATCAAATGCAACTAATTTTCCTTTTGCATTCAGATGTTTAATGATTTCCCTGCTATGACCGCCCCCACCAAAAGTGAGATCTACATACACACCATCCGGTTTAATTGTCAATGCTTCAATACTCTCATGTAAAAGAACGGGTATGTGGTAAGCGTCACTCATTTGAGCCGCCCATTACTTCTTCAGCCAGTCCCGCAAAATCATCAGAATTCATATCCACTGCTTTTTCATAAGCAGCCTTACTCCATACTTCTATTTTTCCCTGAAAAGCAGAAAGCACCACATCTTTTGATATGCCGGCATATTCCTGTAAGGATTTGGGAATTAGAAAACGGTCGGTACTGTCGAGGGTAATTTCAGAAACACCACTCATGAAATAGCGCACAAAGTCTCTGTTCTTCTGAACGAACATGTTCAGCTTGCCGAGCTTATCGCTCTGCACTTGCCATTCAGTCCAGGGATAAAGAATTAAGCATTTTTCAAAACCACGGTTAAGCACAAAGCGCCCTTTGTCGTTTGCATCAAGTTGTTTGATTAATGCAGCCGGCACTTTCACCCTCCCTTTGGGATCCATTGTACATTGAAATTCGCCTAATAAACCCGACATAATTTTTCTAAGTGTGGAATTGAACGCTAATCTATGGCTATTATTCCACAAATTCCCACATTTTACCACTTAATCCCACTAATAAATTTTTCCACACTCACTTAACATCTCTTTTGAAGCCGCATAAAAAAAGAAAGGCACCCTTTGCAGAGTGCCTTTCCAAGTGTATTTACAGTAAATTGCTTATTGCAAAATCACAACTGATCTGGCAGTTAGAGAAGAAGAATGTAATTGAAGAATATATAAGCCGCTTTCAAATTGGGTGAGATATAATTGCTGACAATTACCGGAAGTAATTAATTGGGTTTGGGGTATCAGCATTTCACCATTGATGCTAAATAAGGAATACCAAATATTTTCCTTTAACAATCCATTGGCACAAATATTTAAATATTCATTTGCAGGATTTGGAAAAATATTAATTGAAATATCATTATCCAAATTAAGGATTGCAATATTAAATGAAATAATTGCCGTATAAATATCATCACCGCATTCATTGTTAACAGTAAGTGTAATTGTATATGTTCCCACTGTTGCAAATGAATGTGTAGGTGAAGAAACATTACTTAATGGTGATCCATCGCCGAAGTCCCATGTGTATGTTCCGATTGTGGAGGTGTTTGTAAATGTTACAATGAAGCCGGAAGATGTGTAAGTAAAACTTGCAATGGGTGATGCAAATATTTCTACGTTTATAAAATCTGTTGCAATGCATCCTGAAACAGGATCAGTAACAGTAACAGAATAACCACCGGTTTCAGTAACCACTATTTCCTGAGTTGTTGCACCTGTACTCCAATTATAAGTTGCACCGGGATTATTTGCATCTAAGGTTAATTCATCACAAGCAGTTTGGTCATCACCCAAATCAATTACAGGTGTTGCAAGAGAATTTATATTTAAAGAAAAATCATCATTGCTATCATCCGCATCATCGGCGATACTAGTAAATGCATTTATTATATGAGTACCTGATGTACTTAAATCTGCAGTAGTTACAAATGTATAAGTTGAAGTTTCACCTGCGGCAATTGCACCAACCGCAGTTTCAGTAATTGCTATTCCTCCATCAACAGAAAAATTTACGGGAACGCTGCTTACATCTGTTACACCATAATTATAAATTGTAACACTAACCGTTTCATCATCACTTAATCCGCAACCGGAAACAGGAGTTGAAATTGCACTTATTCCTACATCTACCGGTGCAGGTTCGTACAATCCCCCGTAACAACAATTACCACCATCACTAATATCATAAGTACCTGACCAAATACCATATTGCATATAACTATATCTGAATGTGCCAGTCAATTCTGTAAGAAAATAATCTGTTAATTGCTCAACTGTATTGCATCCTCCGGGAACATACAATGTATCACAATCATAAGCACAAATAATATAGGGATATCCATCAGGATCTGAAATTGTTGCAGGTGGATATAATAAAATATCAACTATTCCACTTGATACACCGGTTACTTCCGTAGATCCATCACTATCATAACCGGCATATAATACTTCCACTACATTATCAATGTAAGTACCTGTAATATTTATTGTAACACTTTCATAGGAACAAATACCAATTCTGATATTCGGTATATCCTCATCAATATCAATATTAAGAGTGCCACCATCGTAGTTGGAATAAATAATAATATTTCCTCCCGGATCACAAATTCCTTGTGAAAAACTAGTAGAATAAAATATTATGAGGAATAAAATTGCGGGTAAAATTGGTTTCATTGTTTTTAGCTTTTGCTGATGAAGGTAAAGAAAAAATAATCAATCAATTTTATTTACGAAAAATAAATTGTGTTTATCATCAACAGAATTTCAACCTGCGATAGCCGCAACTCCCGGCAAAGTTTTTCCTTCAAAGAATTCTAACATTGCACCGCCACCTGTAGAGACATAAGATACTTTATCTGCGAGTTTAAATTTATTTACAGCAGCAACAGAATCACCTCCACCCACTAAAGAGAATGCGCCGTTGGCTGTAGCTTTTGCAACTGCATGTGCAATATCAATAGTGCCATTACTGAAATGCTCCATTTCAAAAACTCCCATTGGTCCGTTCCATAAAATTGTTTTTGAGGCAAGTATAACTTCAGTGAATTTATTAATTGCGATTGTTCCAATATCCAAACCCATCCAACCGTCGGGAATATTATTACTGTCTGCAGATTTAATTTGAGCATCATTAGAAAATGCATCTGCAATCACGGAATCTTCAGGAAGAAATATTTGAACACCTTTGGATTTTGCTTTCGCTAATAATTCTTTTGCTGTATCCAAACGTTCTTCTTCACATAATGATTTTCCGATATTGCCACCCATCGCTTTGAAAAAAGTATAGGCCATGCCACCACCAATAATGATGTTATCCGCAACATCCAATAATTTCTCGAGTATCAAAATTTTATCACTCACTTTTGCTCCGCCGATAATTGCAGTAAAAGGTTTTTCTGCTTTGTGCAATACCTTGTCTGCAGCTTCCACTTCATTGGCCATGAGATAACCAAACATTTTATTTTCAGGAATAAAATAATTTGCAATTATTGTTGTGCTTGCATGTGGCCGATGTGCTGTACCGAAAGCATCATTCACATATACTTCTGCCAGCTTACTCAACTGTTCTGCAAAACCAGAATCCCCTTTTTCTTCCTCAGGATGAAAGCGCAAATTTTCAATTAATAATACTTCACCGGGCTGTAAATTATTTGCTGCTTGTATTGCTTTATCACCAATACTTTCTTCGACAAATACAATTTCTTTTCCCAACAATTTTTTAAGTGTTGGCAGAATATGTTTCAAAGAATATTTTTCTTCCGGTCCTGTTTTCGGTCTGCCGAGATGGCTCATAAGAATTACCGAACCGCCATCATTCAATATTTTTTTTATTGTGGGCAAAGCACCTCTTAATCTTGTATCATCGGTTACTTCAAATGTTTCTTTATTTAAAGGCACATTAAAATCCACCCGCACAATTGCTTTCTTATTTTTAAAATTAAATGTATCTACCGTTTTCATAATTCTACTTTAAAAATGCTAAAATTTTAATTTAAAAAACTAATTGATTTAATTCCTGATTAAACCTGCAAAATAATCTACAGTGCGAATCAGTTGGCTTACATAACTCATTTCATTATCATACCATGCCACTGTTTTCACTAATTGAAAATCGCCCGAAGAAATCACTTTTGTTTGAGTGGCATCAAATAAAGATCCGTAGGTACTTCCAATAATGTCGGAACTCACTATTTCATCTTCATTGTATCCGAAAGATTTATTTGAAGCAGCTTTCATTGCAGCATTCACTTCTTCCACAGTAACTTTTTTATTGAGAATACTTGTAAGCTCAGTTACCGAACCTGTAATAACCGGAACACGCTGTGCACTGCCATCTAATTTTCCTTTCAATTCCGGCAACACCAAACCCAATGCTTTTGCTGCACCTGTGGTGTTAGGAACTATATTCGCTGCTGCGGCTCTTGCTCTGCGCAAATCATCTTTGCGATGTGGCGAGTCCAATGTATTCTGATCATTTGTATAAGCATGGATGGTAGTCATACTTCCCACCTGAATTCCAAAACTATCATTCAATGTTTTTGCCATCGGAGCAAGACAATTCGTTGTACAAGATGCACAACTGATTATTTTTTCTGACCCATCCAGAATTTCGTGATTCACATTAAAGACAATAGTTTTCATATCACCGGTACCGGGAGCAGAAAGTATCACACGCTTGGCACCGGCGGTAAGATGTGCAGATGCTTTTTCTAAGCTTGTAAAATAACCGGTTGCTTCAATCACAACGTCCACATTATGTGCAGCCCATGGAATATCCGCAGGGTTTTCATGATCATAGATATTAATATTTTTTCCATCTACTGTAATAGAATGTTCATCATGTGTAATAGTATGATTAAATCTTCCCTGTGCGCTATCATATTTTAGAAGGTGTGCGAGTGTTCTAGGTGAAGTCAAGTCGTTGATTGCCACTACTTCTAATCCATCAAGAGTACTTACTCCACGAAAAACTAAGCGGCCGATTCGGCCAAAGCCATTAATACCAATTCTTATTTTATCCATAATAGGTGCAAATTTAGATGCTGAACAACAAAAATCTGTTTATGTTTTTGTGAATCCGTTTATCTGGTTATTTTTGCAGCGCTTTCATAATCGGCCCGTTCGTCTAACGGTTAGGACGTAAGATTTTCATTCTTGAAATAGGAGTTCGATTCTCCTACGGGCTACAAAGTAAAAACCAATCTGAAAAGGTTGGTTTTTTAATTTAAGAGAAATAATAATACTACTGTGGTTATTAGTTTTCTAAAAGTACTACCAGATTTTAATTCTTGAAATAGGAGTTCCCTGCCTGACTGCGTCATGCAGGCAGGGATTCTCCTACGGGCTACAAAGTAAAAACCAATCTGAAAAGGTTGGTTTTTTTTTATTTGATATTTAAATTCGTTGCCTGTATTTTTATATGCTTAGAGCAAAGCTCACATTCATTTATTAAAATACAACTATGAAAAAAGGTTTTTCTCTAACACAATACTCTCTTGCAGCAGGGGCGATTTTAGCTCCTGTTGCAGCATTTTCACAAGCAGTTTATACTGACATTGATCCTGATATTATATTAGATGAACCGGGTGAACATTGGGGCTTTGATTTGGATGATGATGGGTTAAATGATTTTAATTTCTTTAATACTTTACTTCAATCATATATGTGGCCAATTGGTGATGCTTCAGCTTACAGAATTTGGGTTGGGGCGTTTGATACAATGCAAAATGGAATAGCAGGTAGCCAGAAAACTATTTTAGGATATTATGGGACATTTTATCAATATTATCCATTTGCTTTAGATTCAGGAATCACTGTTGATCAATATTTAAACTTTGAAAATTGGAATTATCAAAGAGTAGCTTGTCAAACATTTTTCGTATTTGGTTCTTCGATAGTATCGTGGACAGGAGGAAATTGGTTTCCAAATAAAACTGAAAATTTTCTTGGTTTTCGCTTCACAAATGAAGAAGCAATTCAACATTATGGATGGATCCGTTGTAGCGTCATAGATAGTGGGCATACTTTAATCATTCACGATTATGCGTATGAAAGCAAACCCGATACACCAATACTTACAGGTGATACTATCGGAGATACTACAACAGTTTCAGTTAACAATCTGGAAAATTTAAATGCAGTTGTGTATAGTTTTAATAAAAATATTTATATCCAATTGAAAGAATATAATGATGCGGAATATTTCATTTATGATATTTCGGGTAGATTGGTTTACAATGCAAGAATTAAAAACGAAACCACAATTTGCAACATCGAATTACCCGGAGTGTATTTGATAAATATTAAAACTGCAAAGGGCAAACAGTTTTCTAAAAAATTGGTGGTAGCGGAATAAGTTTAAAATGAAAAAAGGATATTCTCTATCACAATATTCACTTGCAGCAGGAGCGCTTATAGTTCCTGCTACAGCATTTTCGCAAGCTGTTTATACCGATGTTGATCCTGATATTATTTTGGATGTGCCAGGTGAATATTGGGGATTTGATTTGGATATGGATGGACTGAATGATTTTAATTTCTTTAATAAAAGTTTTACTACTACTGTATGGTATGGCGTGGAAGGACAAGTAAAAGCTCTTTTTGCGGGTGTCTTCGATAATATGCAGAATGGGCTAAATGGACATACTGTTTTCTTTTCCGGTAATGGCGGATATACATATTACCGTCCTTATGCATTGGAAAGCAATATCAGTATTAAATCTACTATTCCATTTTATAACGCTAATTACCAAACATTAGCAATGACTATTTACAAGCCAGAGTGGCCACCATCAACGGCACACAGAGGAGATTGGAACTCATATTTTTGGGGTCCTCAAATAGAAAAGTTTATAGGTTTTAGATTTACTGATGATGATTTTGTAAAACGTTATGGATGGATACGTTGCAGCGTAGTGGATAGTAACAGAACATTAATCATTCACGATTATGCTTATGAAAGTAAACCCGATACACCAATACATACAGGAGATACTATCGGAGATACAACAACAGTTTCAATTAATAATACTGCAAGTTTAAATGCTGTTGTGTATAGTTTTAATAAAGATATTTATATCCGACTTCAAGAATATAATGATGCAGAATATTTTATTTATGATGTTTCGGGTAGATTGGTTTATAATGAAAAAATTAAAAATGCAACTACAATTTGCAATATCGAATTACCCGGATTGTATTTGGTAAATATTAAAACAGCAGAAGGAAAACAGTTTTCTAAAAAATTGGTGGTATCGGAATAAGAACTATTGTTTGAAATTAATTCTCACCAAAACCCAAAAGACAATTTTAAAATATTCTTTTCAGGATATCTATAAATTGTAAAAAATAAAAAAGTAAAATGTAATCACGAATTACTCATATCCATTTTATCCCACTAAAGAATGCACGAATAAATTATCTGATTTTTAAATTCAATATAATCTATTCGTGCATTCGTTTTATTTTTTAGTGTAATTCGTGGCCAATTTTTTTCGTGAATTTGTATGCGTTCAACACTATGCAAAACAAACCAAATATCCGACCTTCTTTGCTTTGGGAATATGACCTGGAAACCTTCAATTGGGTAAAGTCTTATAAGATAGTGATTGAACGGGTAGTACAATTAGGAGAGATTAATGAATGGAAGGAGATTCTTACGTTTTATGGCTCTGATAAAATTATTGAAACAGTAGAATGGAGTCGGCAACTTGATAAGAGAGATAAAGATTTTACAATGTTGTTTTTACAATCTGACATATTACATGCTGCATAAAGACTCCATGATTATTGCCCCTGAAACTTTTACCCTAATTCAACAACTTCAAACAATACTTGAGTTTAATGACTTTAAATTAGGCGGAGGAATAGCTCTTGCCTTACAACTCGGACATCGCACCTCTATTGATTTATTTACTCAAAACAGTTTTGAATATTTTCAAATTATTTCATTATTAGAATCAAGATTTAATTACAGAGTAATATTTGTTAGAACCAATACCATCATTTGCTTTATCAATAACATTAAAGTTGATTTTATTTCACATCCTTATCCATATGTTTTGCCACCCATAACAGAGGAAGGCATTACCTTTCTTTCAAAGCAGGATATTGCGGCAATGAAACTCAATGCAATTGTGAATAGTGGTCAGCGTATAAAAGATTTTATTGATGTGTATGTTTTGCTAACAGAATTTTCGCTCAATCAAATGCTTGGTTTTTACACAAATAAATATCCGAATAGCAATGCGGTTTCTGCAATAAAAGCGCTAAATTATTTTGATGATATTGATGAGGCTATTGATCCGCCAAAAATGCTAAAACCTCTTCCACTTAAAAATATCAAGCAACGTATTCAGCAGGCTACACTGCATGCCGATAAGATTTTTTCTGAATAGCGGAACCCGGAATTTTATTTTTTCTACTTCTCTTTTTTCCAGTTCACCTCGGTGCTGAATGTATCATATGTGTTCAGCAGTTCACTTACTTCTTTACGATATTCTTCTGTGGAGGTAACAGACTCAAAATAGGCAATTAAGAAACCCATATCAAAGGTTTTCATTTTCTTTTTATTGATAGAATACCCATACGTATAGTATTGTGCAGATTCATCATTTACATCCTGAAGAAAAATAAATTTTTGTTTATTTACTTCTGTGAACCAACCATAAAAAACTTCCACTACTTCTACGTATGCTTCTCTCTTTTCCAACACAGTCACTTTCACTTTCTCAGCATCCAATGGTTCTATCAACACCTTTTTAACTTCGGCGGAATCGAGATCATTTGACCAAGTGCCAAGAATAGAAGTATCTACTTTTGAATCCGATTTTTCTCCCAAAGGATAATCATCACCCAAAGGACAACCGGTTAAAATCAACATCAATGGAAGCGCAAGAAACAACAATGCTTTATACATAAATAAAATTTTCCCAAATGTAAATTATAAATAGATTGTAAGTGATGACTTATAAAAAATTAATTCTCACAATACTCAATTTATTTTTCAAATTTTATCTTCCATCGTTTATGCGACCATAACCAAAATTCAGGATTGTTTTGAATTTCTTTTTCAAGCAATGCTGTATGCTTTTTGGTAATGCTTCCATATTCTGCATTTTGCGGGTACAGTTCCACTACTTGAGAAGTAGCATTATAATATCCTCGTTTTATTTTATGAATATGCATAAACACGACAGGATAATTATATTCCATGGCATATTTTTCAGCACCAAACAATACTGCAGTTTCCTGATTTAAAAACCGGGTGCGATAATAACTTTTAGAGTGTGTAGATGGACTTTGATCTGCACCAAAAATAGTGGCAGTTAAATTTTGTGTATTGTCTTCAAAAAATTCCTTTACCTTTTTTTTTGGTATCATTAATAATCCGAATTTACTGCGTGATTTCAAAAAAGTAGTATCGAAAAACGTATTCCGCATTGGCGTATAAAGCGCAGCAACCTGATGTGGTAATTGTTGATTAATTGCCAATGCCAGCATTTCCCAATTATTATAATGTCCGCCGGTTAATATAATACTTCTCCCCTCTTGATACAATTGATGATGCAGCGCTACATCATCAATTCTGAACCGTCGCAAAACTTCTTTTTCTGACATGCTGAACATGCGAATACTCTCTGCAATTAAATCCACAAAGTGTCTGTAAAATCCCTTTGCAATCTTCTTTATTTCTGTATCATTTTTCTCGGGAAATGAATTACGCAAATTTGCCAACACTACTTTTTTTCTATACGGTGTAAGATAATAGAGTATAAAAAAAATACCATCAGATATAAAATATAACATCCGCAAAGGAAGCAGTGAAAGCGGTTTAATAATTATATAATACAGGAGTTTAGCCATTGCCGATTTTTACTTATTGAAAAGTATGTTACAAAATTAACTGTCTCATAGTTTTGCTGCATTTTTAACAACAGTTGCAAATCAAGGGGCATTTCGCAAATAAAAGAAATTACTTCTTCAGAAAACAGTTGAATCACTATTTTTCTTTAAGCTCACCCTATTGATAATCACTTTTAGATAATCACTGCAATGGCAATCAGTTTGATTTAGTGGATACATTGAATAGTAAGTTCGGAAGAAATAAGCAAAGTATTAATTTGAATTCCACCCAATTCCCTTTACTCATAACAAACCTATACACATTAATAAAACCCTTTTGCTCATCCGCATTAGCAGTTTACTCATTAATGGATGCTAAATTTGTTTTTATGCGCAAGTTCGTACAAAATATGTCTGAACAAATACATGCTCTTTTGGTGGATGATGAACTTCCGGCCTGCGAAACATTAAGTTGGTTGCTCAATGAATATTGTCCTGAAGTAGTTGTGTCCGGTGTGGCGCATTCTGCAGAAGCGGCACGCAATTTTTTAAATCGGAACAAGATTGATGTTATTTTTTTGGATATTTCCATGCCGGGAGAAAATGGGTTTGATTTGTTATCCTCCTTACCAAAAAATATTTATCATGTAGTATTTATAACAGCACATAACGATTATGCTATTAAAGCATTTCGTGAAGCTGCAGTTGATTATTTATTAAAGCCCGTGGATTCTGACGAATTGATTCATGCAGTATCAAGAGTAAAAGACCGGCTTGCTAAACAAAATACTATAGACTTGAAATATGAAAAATCTATAAAGGACATTTTAGATAAATTCACCAATCCAAATAAATTAAATCGCATTGCTGTCCCCCATTTGGAAGGTATTCATTTTATACTTGCAAAAGATATAGTGTATATGGAGGCAGATAGTAATTATACAATTTTTCATCTTCTAAATGGAGGGAAAATAGTAGCATCTAAAACAATGGCCGAATTTGAACAACAACTTCCGGAAGGATTTTTTCGAATACATAAATCATTTCATATTAACCTCAGCCATGTAGCAGATTATATTAAAAAAGACGGCAACAGTGTTATAATGAATGATGGAGTTTCGTTACCGGTTTCCCGAAGAAAAATCCAGGAATTAATGCAGGCATTGTTAATTCAATGATATGATAAAACAGTGCATCACATTCTTGTTGATTAGTATTTCAATTCAAAGTTTTACTCAAAATTATTACAGTAAGCAATTCAATTATTTGAATGGCCTTCCTACAATGAATGTTTATAATGTATTCTGTGCGGATGATGGTTTTCTTTGGATTGGAAGCGTCATTGGTCTGATACGATATGATGGAGTTGCTTTTGAAACATTCAGTACTGAAGATGGGTTGCCCGACACAGAAGTAATTTTAGTTTTCGGCGATAATCAAAATAGAATTTGGGGCATCACTTTTAATGGGAAAATATTTTTTATAAAAGATAATATCGTTTACAACGAAACAAACAGCCCCCTGTTAGCTGAGCTAAATAATAACTACAAGCTATCGAATTTTTTGATCACAGTTTCCAATGATTTATATCTATATTCCCCATACGATATTGTGAGGATTGAAGAAGAAACAATAAAAAAAATAGATTTTAAATATGATAAAAAATGCAACCCTGTATCCGGCTTATTTGAACTGGATAATAAAATATACTTTTCAGTATTATGCGATGAAACAAGAATAGTATATGTTCTAAAAAACGATGTTGCAGAAATTAATAGCGATGAAATTATAGTGCCTCTTATTTATTCTTATACAAATGCGAATGATGAATATTATTACATTACTGATAAAGGTATAATTTCCAATACAATCTCAAACTTAATAGTACCTCTAAATTTTAATCCTAAACTGAATCAAATACCCTATCTCTTCGTAGATTCAAATAACGATTGCTGGTATTTCGACCTCAATAAAGGAATACAATATATCCATAACGGAGTATTCACAACTTTACTTTCAGAGTATAAAATAAATAGTATAGATCAAGATTTTGAAGGAAATTTTTGGATTTCTACTATTTCAAACGGGATATTTGTTTTTTATGCAGATTTTTTTAATAAAAAACAAATATTTTCAGACAATGAAGCTGAATTATTATCCATTAATTGTTTGTATATAGATAGCGCAGATAATATTTGGGCAGGAAATTCTTTTGCAAACGTTACTATGATTGACAATAAAGATGAGAAACGCAATTTCAAGCTAATAGATATAAATAAATATGCAAGAATAATTGATTTTGATGTTGCTGGCAATTCCCTACTGGTTGCTTCAGATGAAGGTGTTTATCAAATTAATAGAAAGGAAAAAACATTGATTTCAGGGAGTATAGGTGGAAGAACAGTAAAATCAATCTCGGTATTAAATGAGAAAGAATTTGCCGCTGCTTATTCTTATGGAGTTTCAATTTTTAGGTTTAAGAAAAATATTTGGACTGAAGAAAAAATATTTTCCAAACGATCATTCAGTGTTCAATATAATAATGATTTGCTTTGGTTCTCTGCTGAAAGCGGAACGTACACTTATAAAGATTCTATCCGTAGAATTAATGTTGCAGAATTAGATGGCAAACGTATTCTTGATTTTGCATTTTATGAAAAAGAAAATCTTGTATTAATCTCTACGGATGGTTATGGAATTTATGCAATTGATGAAAAAGATTATTCCATACTATGGCATGCGCATTCACAAAATGGTTTAACAACAAACTTAACACGTCACCTGCAATTAATTGGCGATACCTTATGGATAAATTCTGCCTCCGGATTAAACAGATTAATTATTTCTAAAAAAGGATTTCAAAAATTACAACCACTCACATCGTCCAACGGCTTACCCGCCGACGATATCAAAGATTTTTATATAAAAGGAAACACATTAGTAATAGCGGGAAATTTTGGTGCTTTTCAATGGAAAAATTTTATTGCGCCTGTCAATCTACCTGCACCCAAATTTCATATCTTAAACATCATAACCGACATGGGCAAGTTCAGAGGTAATGATAAAATTATTTCTGAATATAATAATGGATTTATCAAAATACATTATTCTGCAATTCGATATGCTTCTACAGTTCCATTAGTAGAATATTCTATAGATAATGGAAACTGGCTAAGTGCTGCTGTTGGATTGTTAGAATTAAATGGCTTAAGTCCGGGTCTGCATCATCTACAATTTCGTTTGATGAATGGCGATATTATTCCTTTACCCGACAATTCACTTACTATATTTATTGAAGCTCCTTTTTATTCACAACAATGGTTTATACCACTTTTAATAGGAATTATTGCAATGCTCATTTCTTCTGTAATTATTTTTAGAATTAATAAAGCAAAACACAAAGCTGTAGTACAATTAAAATTAAGTGAGGATCTTGCATTTGCGGAACAACAAGCTCTACAAGCAATGATGAATCCGCATTTTATTTTTAATGCAGTGAATTCAGTGCAACAATATATTATTAGAAATGATAAGAAAGAAGCGAACAAATATCTAACACAATTTGCAAGATTAATTCGGCTCAACTTAGAAACATCTAAAAATAAATACATTGCTCTGGAAGAAGAAATTGAAAGGCTATCCTTGTATTTACAATTTGAGAAAGTGCGTTTTGGTGATAAACTGGAATATTCAATTACCGTTTCTCCTGAATTAGAAACCGATAAATTATTTATACCTACAATGATTATTCAACCCTTTGTTGAAAATGCGATCTGGCATGGATTGATTCCAAAAGCTGAAAACGGACATGTAAATATCAGCATCGAAAAAAAAGATTTAAATATTATAATCCGAATATTAGATGATGGTGTGGGATATATTTTAAATCAAGCTACAGAAACAAATTCTATCAAAACAAGCATGGGTTCTATTATTACTAAAAGGCGATTAGAGTTGTTAGAAAAACAAACCGGCAAACCACATTTTTTTACCATTAGCTCAGCTCAAAAGAATAATCAAAATGTAGAGGGGACACTTGTTACTATAACCTTACCACTCAAGTCCGATTCCGTTTAATAATGCACAACGCATTTTAATATTCATTTTTAACCGTTCACTCATTTACTGAAAGTTTAATCCTGCTTTTATTGATTTTTGATAATTCATATTATACAAAAACCAATTAACATGAAACCAAATTTTACACGCCATTTAGCTGCATTAACCATTTCACTATTTTGTATTTTTTGCAGCTTTGAAATCCAGGCTCAAATAACGGGCGATTCCACCATTTGTATTGGAACTTCTTCTTCCTATACAACTAGTTTAACTGGAAATATAACCTGGACAATTTCGCCAACCGGCCCAGCACTTAATGCGGCAGGAAATACCGTTTCTATTAACTGGACGCTTGTCGGAATCTATACTCTAACTGCAGATAACGGAACAACCACAGAAACTTTTAATATCAATGCTTATTCAATACCAGAACCTCTTATCCAATATGCAAAAAATCCTTGCTCAATTAAACCTGATGATGGAGGAGTGGGAGGAAGCGATTTGGTTTGTGATACTTTTTGTGTGGATGAGATCGTAAATTATTTTGTAATAAATACACCAGGCAGTACTTATAACTGGACCATTTTCGGAGGAACAATTATTAGTGGACTTGGAACAAATTCGGTAATGGTGCAATGGAACACAACCGGAGGAACGGGAGCAGGCGAATGCGGATCCTTATGCGTAGAAGAAACAAATGCAGCAGGTTGTACAAACACAAAACCCGCTTGTGTACATGGAGTTTCCGCTTATCCAAATGGCACAGTTTCTATAGGTTCAAATTCTGCAATTGTTGGCGGTGTTATTAATGCATGTTTAAATGAAGTAATCACATTTATAAATAATTCCACCGGACCATTTACCTCTTATACATGGGATTTTGGGGATGGAAATTATACCACAACTTTAGGTGCTACCAATGTTACAAATAGTTATTCCCTACCCGGCACTTATACTGTTATTTTAACTGCAAGTACAGATTGTTGTAGTAATACTGATACTATTACTGTAGTAGTTGGTGATCTTCCCGGACCTGATATTTTTTGTATCACTCCTGTTTGTTCAAATGAACCTGAAGTACAATATTGCACAAGTGTAACTGGTTGCACTTATACGTGGGTAGTAACAGGAGGAACTATTATTTCAGGATTAGGAACTTCATGTATAACTGTGGATTGGGGTGCCGGTCCTGTTGGAACAATTGCGTTAACCGTATCAGGTTGTTCACCTGCTGTTTGTGCTTCTACAACTACTGTTTCAGTTCCTATTATGCCCAATGGCAACTTTAATATTTTAGGTCCTTTAGTAGTTTGTGTTGGTGCAACAGAAATGTATAATGCACCTTATGTTCCGGGTTCACAATATACTTGGACATTAATTGATCCCTCATCAACAACTACAATTTTACCTTACAATACACCTCCTTATATTCAATCGGTAACATTTAATACGCCCGGAAATTATACGCTCATTTGTAATATGGTGAATGACATTTTGGATTGCGAAGGAGCAGATACTATTAAAATAAAAGTACGACCAAGCTTAGACATTTTTGGTCCAACGAGTGTATGCGAAAATAGTCCTCCTACATTTTTTTCTTCAGCATATAATTGCAATTGGGTAACCACCTCTCCTGGTAATTCCCCACAATCAGGAACATCAGCTTCCTTTGTTTTTAATACAGTAGGAACTTACACCGTAACTGCAAATACAATTCCTGCGGGTGCTGTTTGTAACAATCCTCAAACTATTACAGTGGTGGTTAAACCAACTCCGGTTACTCCAATAATTACAGGACCAATCATTGTTTGTCCTCAAGGCACTTATAATTATTCCACATCAGGATATTCTGCCAGTGCAACTTATAATTGGTATTTTATAGATGTATTATTTAATACCGCATTTGGAAATGGAAATCCTTTTTCATTAACACTACCTGCAGGATTTACCAGCGGAACACTCACCTTAACTGTAACAGAAAATGGCTGTTCTGCATCATCAATATTAAATTTAAATGCCCCTGCTATCCCTGCACCTACATTTACAGGAAATCAAACTGTTTGCCCAGATCAAAATGAAATATACACAGCTATCCTCAGCTATCCCGGATTATCAAATGTAGTTTGGACAATCACTCCACCAAGCGCAGGAACAATAATAAGCGGACAAGGAACTGCAACGCCAACAATTGAATGGCATTCTGTAATTCCGAATGCACCACAAAATGTAACTCTTACAGTTACCGAAACAACATGTCTTTCTTTAACGGGCACTTATTCTTTACCAATAACTATTTATGCTTTACCTGTAATAACTGCAAGCGCTGCACCTTTTTGTCCGGGTTCAAATACCGTTCTCACCGCAACAGGCGGAACTGGTTATTCATGGTTCAATGCTGCTAATAATCCTTTGGGCGGACCAACAGCCACTGTAAGCTTACCAGGAAATTATTATGTAATTGGTACGGATGCTAATGGATGCACCGCAAAAGATTATATTAATGTAATTGCATTTTCATCACCTTCTACAACTATTTCTCAGTCAAATATTAGCGTGTGTGATACAAATGGTGTGTTATTAGACACAGTGAATTTAGTTGCACTGAATGGCCCTGGCGGATATAACTATGTATGGTCACCGAGTGGCGATACTACAAGCTCAATAAGTGCAACTTCTACTGGAACATATTCCGTAATTGTTACTGATAATAATGGTTGTAAAGACACAGCATATTACATAGTTGCTTGTCCTGAAGTTGATAGCTGTGAACTTCCAACAAATTGCGCATGTGTAAATAATACACCCACAGCCACTCAAGGAAATCCGAATTGTAACATATATAATTTCAGTGCAAATTCAACCTGTTCCGGAACACCATTTTGGTATTTTGGAGATTTAACAGGCGGTTCAGGAAATTCAGTTTCGCATACTTATGCAACAGCAAGTTATTACACAGTTTGTTATGAAAATTCAGATCCCGGTTGTTGTCCTCCTCCTCCTGCATGCACAGTTATTGTTGTTCCTGTAGCTGCCGATTTTGATTACAATATTATTTGTAATACTGTTTCTGTTTCGGATTATTCCACCTATTTACCCGGCTATAATATCACCGGATATTTCTGGGATTTTGGAGATGGATTTACAACAACATCAGCAACACCAGGTCCGCATACTTATTTATTACCCGGTACTTATACCATTACATTAACTGTTTATACTGCTGCCGGTTGTCAAGCAATATCAACACAAACTTTTATTTTAAATGGACCTGCAATTTCAGCCACAATTGTTCCGACAGGATGCAATGGGCCTGTGAATTTCAGTGCAATTACTTTAGGTGGACCTATTGTAGATTGGAGCTGGGATTTTGGAGATACTTACGGTTCAAATATTCAAAATCCGCAACATATTTTTAATGCCACCGGATCCTATATAGTTACTGTTACCGGAACTGATGCAAACGGATGTACTGTTACTGTTTTTGATACAATTAATATTGTTACTCCACCACCAGCATTTAATTTAATTTATGCGACACCATCCTGTGGCCCCACATTAATTACGATTCCGGGTGCAGGTGCTTATACTTTATTTCAATGGTATAATAATGGAACAATAATTCCGGGTGCAACTTCCAATTCTTATCTGGCAGTTCAATCCGGAAATTATACGGTTGAAGTAACAGATATAAATGGATGTGTAATTACAAGTAATATTGCTCCGGTAATTATTAATCCAACACCAATAATTGCATTAACAGCATCACCAAATCCTCTTTGCAGCAATGACCCTGTTACCATTAATTCTAACCTCAATGGTTTTTATACATTGAATTGGATAGTGGATGGAAATCCTGCTTTCGGTGGAAATAGTTTAGTACTTAATTCCTTGTCTCCCGGATCACATACTATAAGTTTAACTGCAATTGATATTGCTACAGGATGTAATGATTCTGCTTCCATTTCGATAAATGTAAATCCTTCGCCTTTTGTTTATATCACGAACAGTGATCCAAGTGGAAAATGTTCAGGAGATTCAATTCAACTGACAGCGAATTCAGCAACTGCAATTAGTTATTTGTGGAGCAATAGTTATACTTATAATCCTGTATTTATTAAATCCAGTGGAACATACAGCGTTACAGTAACTGATGCATTAGGTTGCACTGCATCAGCATCTTCATTAGTAACTATTCATCCATTACCTGACTTGAGTATGTTGCCAATTGGTTGTGATTCTGCTTGTATTAATCCTGTTCCAAATATTATTACCGGGCCACCAAATATGTTATCCTATGATTGGCAAATTAATAATGTAACTGTTGCCACAACACAAAATTTATCTTTAAGTCCGTTGAATATGCCGGTGTATGGAATTCCATATACAGTATCATTAATTGCAACCACATTAAATGGTTGTGTTGATTCAACAGATTTTGAATACACTCCACTTAATTGCGATTCAACGGATTGTTTTGATTTGGAAGACACTATCTATTGCAATGAAGATGGCACATTTACCATTGAACTTTTAGTTACAAATAATAACACTGCAACATCTACATATTTATGGCTGCATGATGTTACAACACCATTTACTTTAACGCCAAATTATATTGTGCCTTTAACTTTATTACAAGGGCAAACATCTGCACCAATTTTTATCACAGTAAGTTATCCAGCGGGACCACTGCCATCAGATATTTGTTTCAAAGCATCCTTGTATAATACAGATTCTTGTTGTCATGATACAACACTGTATTGTATTCCTATTCCTAATTGTAATCCATGTGAAAACATAAGTGTAAGTGCAGATTCAACCGAAGAATGTTGTAAGTCAATTTCAATTACTAATAATTATTTTTCCAATTATTTTTCAGGGATACAAATTGTTCCGATAACACCGGGTGCAAGTATCGGTTCTGCTCAAGTAGGATTTCCTTATTTAGGATCATGGACAGGAATGGGTAATGCATCGCAAATGACCTTTACTCCAAATGCAGGATTTATTCCAACAGGAAATATTGCATCGCTTGTTGACATTTGTTTAAACCTTGCACCTGCCACAACAAGTCCACAAATCGTGTTAGTGAATTGGTTAGTACCCGGAGCAATGGAAGGTGATAGTATTGCTTGTGTAGATACATTATTATTTTATTGTACTTCACCAATGGAAAATGATTGCGGTGAAATACTAGGAGATATTATTTGCAATGAGGATGGTACTTATTCTTACAATTATACATTTACAAATAATAGTGCGCAGGCGGTTACCATGTTAGTATTTACAAGTGTTTCTCCTTACGTAAATATTATTCCGAATCCGATATTACCTGCATCTCCAATTTTACCTGCCGGTACGTATTCCGGAACTGTGATTATTGATCCGGGAATTTATCTTCCGGGAACCACAATTTGTTTTGATCTTACATTAGCTGATTCAACAGGATGGTGCTGCCATACTATGGATAGTATTTGTATTACTTTACCTGAATGTAATTCGTGTGAATGTGGTGATTGGACAACATTTAGTTTTGATTCCTATGATGCAATTAATGGCAATGTAAATTGTGGAGATACTATTGATTTTGAAGTGGGGAATACTATAGTATTTTATGCAGGTGGTTATACTTGTATTGGAGATTCATTATGCACCAGTGCAATTACATGGAATATGAATGGTCCTGTAAGTGGATCCGGAACTGGTTACCCTACATTTAATTTCTCTGTTGCTGGTTCTTATACTTTAACTCTATATGGTGAATGCGGTGGAAACATTTGCGACTCTTGTATCATTTATTTTGAAATAGCAGATGAAGAATGCGAATGCGGAACATGGACACCATTTAATTTAACCGATGAATCTGGTGGTGGTATTGATACTTATGATGTGGAATGTGGCGGTACATATTCCGGCATAGAAACATTTGGATATATTTCTTTTAATAGTGGCGGAATTAATTGCATTGGTGATCCTGTAATTTGCGATGCTTTAACAACCTGGAATGTTAATGGCCCAATCACTGCATCGGGAACAGGATTACCTTCTTTTGCAACTACCACTTCAGGTACTTATGTGTTAACTATTTACGGATATTGCGGAGGTAATTTATGCGATAGTTGTGTAATTACTTTTGTGGTGGAAGAATCAAGATGTGAATGCGGAAATTGGGAAACCTTCGGTGCAATAGTAGATGTACCCGGAGATTTTGATTATTCTATCGTCTCTGAATGCGGAGATACTCTACCGACTTTCCAAATCGGAACGAATATTAATTTCGTTGCTGGAGGATATTTATGTATTGGCGACCCAGCAGTTTGCGGATCAGATTTGGAATGGAGTTTAACAGGCCCTGTAACTTCATCAGGAAGCGGATTACCAACATTTACCTTTTCAACTCCCGGTACATATACACTCACCTTTACTGGATCATGTAATGGAAATGAATGCGGAACTTGCATTATAACATTTGTGGTTGAAGATGCACCGATTTGCGATTGTGGTTCATGGGGATTATTTACTGTAAGCAACGCTACAAAAACAATGTATGGGCAATCTTGCGGCACTTCATATAATTGGAAAATCAATTCACCAATAACTATCAATGGCACCTATACTTGTTATGGAGAATGTGCAGCAACTTATTCATGGATAGTAAAAAGAAATGGCACAACAGTTACTACAGGATACGGATTACCTGTAACATATACGCCAACAGCAAATGGCAATTACGAAGTGTTTATTTATCCTGTTTGTGGTGGATTTGAATGCGAACCTTGTTCTTTCCGATTTAAAATAAGAACAAAAACATCACCTAAATTAAATGAAGGAATTGAGGCAAGACTGTCAATGACTTTAGCTCCAAATCCTGCAAATAATTATGTGAAGGTTACTTTGGAATCAGTATATGATGAAAACGGATTACTAATCATTACAAATGAATTAGGTGAAATGGTAAAATCAGAATCTGTTGAATTATTCGAAGGCATAAATACATTTAATATTGAAATTCAAAACCTGCCTTCCGGAATCTATTTTGTTAAATACACCGGCAACAGTGAAATAACGGTTGAGCGATTAATAAAAACAAATTGAAAACCCTAAGAAAAAGAGTCAGCGAAAGTTGGCTCTTTTTTTTTTAAATAATAAGCACCGAAATTTTTTTTATGTCAATATTTAAGCGTCTAATTAAGGAAAAAAAATAGCCACGAATGCACGAATAAAAAAACGAATGCACGAATGAATTATCCTTTATTCGTGCATTCGTGATTTTAAAAATATTCGTGAATTCGTGGCTAAAATTTTATCCCGAAGGGAAAGTTAGATACACCAACAATAACAAGAATTTCAAGCTCAAAATGTAATTGGAAATAAACCTTCCTTATCCTGATAGTATTAATTCACCGCATCATACTTTTTTAGCATTTTTAAAAGCAATTGCAAATCAGCCGGTAGTTCACAAACAAAAGAAATTTCTTTTCCTGAATCAGGATGTTTCACTTGTAGAAAATTTGCATGTAAAGTCAATCGTTGAATTATCGGTGTTTCTATTTCCTTTGCTTTATAATTATGTTTTATTTCAGATAAATAAAAAGCTTCTTTATTTCCGTAAACAGGATCTACCAATAATGGATATTCAGCAAATTGCAAATGCACTCTAATCTGATGTGTTCTTCCTGTACTGATTTCTATTTCTGCAAAAGATGCATGTTTAAAAATTTCAATTACCGTACAAACCGAATGCGCTGCTTTACCTCGAGAGTCAATTATCATCACATTTGCCTTGCGTGGATGTTTACCAATAGGCTTATCAATCACTAAAGATTTTTCAGGTAATCTACCTCTAACAAATGCCTGATATTTTTTAATTACACTATGTGATTCAAATTGCATAGACAAATTCCTGTGTGCTTCTGCATGCTTTGCAAAAATTACTAAACCACTTGTATCTCTATCAATTCTATGCACAGTATAAATACCGGGGAACAAATTATTCAGATACTCTTTAACTGAGGGCGCACCTTTTCTGTCGGGGATTACAAGTAAGCCCGCAGGTTTGTCTATCACCACAAGGTGATCATCATCATAAATTATGTTAAGCTTTTTCAAAGCCACGAAATTCAGCTTTTTCTCACAAACTCTTTAGGGATGCGGTATAGTCAAATGTTTATCTTTACCGCTTCAAATAAAAAAATGCTATGATTAAATTCAGCCGGATCAATAATATTACGGGTTGGTTCATATTTGCAATTGCATCTATTGTGTATCTGATGACAATGGAATCCAGTGCAAGTTGGTGGGACTGTGGTGAATTTATTGCCGCCACTTATAAATTACAAGTAGTGCATCCACCGGGGGCTCCGATTTTTTTGATGATGGGCCGCATATTCACATTGTTTGCAAGCTCACCAGAGCAAGTGCCTGTTATGACAAATATTTTTTCTGCATTGTCAACATCGTTTTCAGTATTATTTTGCTTTTGGATAATCACAAGGCTTTCAAGAAAAATGATAGCCGGAAATAATGAACCGGACAGTGTGCAAACTGCACTCATTATGGGTAGTGGAATTGTCGGCGCACTTGCTTGTACATTTATAGATAGTATGTGGTTTAGTGCTGTGGAAAGTGAAGTGTATGCATTGGCAACATTCTTCTTTGCATTAATTTTTTGGGCAATGATTAAATGGGAAGAACATGCAAATACTCACACAGGCGATCGCTGGATAATATTTATTTTTTTGATGCTGGGTTTAAGTATGGGTGTGCATCTTTTAGGTTTACTCGCAATCCCTGCAATCGGGCTGATTTATTATTTTAAAAATTATGAATATACACGCAAAGGATTTTGGGTTGCTTTCGGAATCAGCTTTCTTGTTTTAGCATTTATTTTATTTGGTGTATTGGATAAATTAATTGGTGTTGCAGCAACATTAGACAGAACTTTTGTAAATGGATTTGGCGCTCCATTCGGTACAGGTGCTTTATTGTTTTCTATAATAATTATGGGTGCTGCACTTTATGGTATTTGGTATTCTATAAAAAATAAAAAACGCATTTTATATCTCACACTTGTTTCTTTTACAATGATGATGATTGGTTTATCATCCTATGCAATGGTGCTTGTTCGTGCCGCTGCAGAACCGGTGATAAATATGAATGGCATTAACGATGTAAATAGTTTTCTCTCCTATTTAAAACGTGAACAATACGGTTCAAGAGATTTAGTATATGGTCCACTATGGACAGCTCAACCATTAGATATAGAATACACTAAAGATAAATGGGGCCGTGTAGAGGGAGAAGATAAATATGTTTCTATCGGTAAAGATTTTAAAATCATTTATAAATTATCTGATCAGCAATTATCCGGAGCAGGATTAAGTCCACAACAAATTGCAGTGATTAAAGGCCGCAACAAAGAAGTGATTTTCCCAAGAATGGGATCATTGGAAAGCAGACATGCAGGATTGTATTACAACTTCGTTGGTGTGCCTTCGGATCAACAACAAACCTATGTACCTACATATGGTGATAACATGAAATACTTTTTCAATTATCAATTAGGATTTATGTATTGGCGATATTTCATGTGGAATTTTTCAGGTAGACAAAATGATGAACAGGGATTTTATCATGAGGGTATGAAAAATGGAAATTGGATTACGGGAATAACAGCAATTGATAAAATGAAAAATCCGAATCTGCAAGATCTTCCTGAAAGTTTGTTGAGCAATGATGCCCGCAATAAATATTTTATGATTCCATTTATTCTGGGATTGTTGGGAATGGTGTATCAAATTCGAAAAGATCGCAATGGCTTTATTGTAATATTTCTATTCTTCTTTTTCATGGGTGCGATGAACCTTATCAATAGCAATCAACCACCAGTGGAACCTCGTGAACGTGATTATGCATTGGTAGGTGCTTTCTTTGCATTTGCTATTTGGATTGGCTTTGGATTATTGGCATTGTATGATTTAGGAAAAAGTATAGATAGGAAAAAACTTACTGAGTATTTATTGTATTCCGGTATTATCATGATCATATTTTTTATTACCGGATTAACGGTATATGATTTTGATAGCTTTATTGCATTACTTGTTTATTCCGGTGTAATTATAATGGTGCTCTCGCTTATTTCGGGTGCATTATTTCGAAGTTTGAAAAATGAAAAAGTAATAGCCATAATTCTCACAGTCATTTGTTTATCTGCACCTATACTTATGGGCTCGCAGGGATGGGATGATCACAACAGACATGGCAGAACTTTAGCTCGTGACTTTGCAAGAAATTATTTAGAATCTTGTCCGCAAAATGCGATCTTATTTACACAAGGTGATAATGATACTTATCCATTATGGTATGCGCAGGAAGTAGAAGGAATCCGCACGGATATACGCATAATTAACTTGAGTTTATTAGGTGTGGATTGGTATATCAATCAATTGCGACATGCAACAAATGATGCGGGCAAAATTGATTTGATGTTAGGTGCCGATAAAATATTGGGCGATAAACGCAATGCAATTCGTTTTGATAAGAACAGTAAATTCAAAAACCGCACATTGGATTTAAAAGAGATGGTAATGTTTATGGGCAACGATAAACAAGAAGCATTAAATGCGCAAGGTGATAATTATATACCATCTCAAAATATAAAAGTAGCAGTGGATTCTTCATCTGTTGCCGACAATAATGTGGTAGATGAAACATTAAAAAACAGAATTGTGAAAGAAATGAATTTCACATTAAAAAACACCACACTTCTAAAAAATGATTTAATGCTTTTGGATATTGTTGCAAGCAATATTTCTAAACGACCAATATGTTTTGCAATCACTGTTTCGCCGGATGCAAATCTCGGTTTGGATAAATATTTTATGCAAACAGGTATGGCTTACAGAATAACTCCGGTGGAAAATGAAGGCAATGGATTTAACAAAGCTGCCAATACAGATATCACTTATGATCTGTTAGTGAATCATCAGGAATTATTTAATTACGGTGGTGTGGAAAATGGCGAAAAAATGCATCTCGATCCAAGTTCTGAAGGCTCTATACTTACATCAAAATATGTGAACTATCAGCAACTTGCGGGTGATTTAATTCAGGAAAAAATGAACTACGAACAGCAAGCAACACAAATGCTTTCGCAGCAAACAGATACCAGCTTAAATGAAGTGGGTAATGGTTTGCAGGAATTGGCAAAGGAAAGAGGAGAAATGGCGCTCACGGTTATGGATTTGATGATGGAAAAATTTCCTGCATCTTCTTTTCCTTACGATTATAATATGATTAATGCCGCAAATTATTATCAGATTCTTGGTGCTAATGATAAAGCAATAGCGATAGTTAAAACATTAAAAGAAATTTGTTTGGATGATCTGGAATATTATTATGCGATGTATAATAATTCTGCGGATAACTATTTAACACGCTATATTAATCATCACCTTTTCGGGTGGAAGATGTATAATAATTCTGCGGATAACTATTTAACACGAGTGCAATATGAATCGGATATGCGGGATGCAGAACGCTGTTTGGCATCCGCAGTAAATGTTGCAAAAAAAGCAAATGAAACAGAGTTAAGTACAAGCATTCAACAAGAGTGGAACAGTTTAAGAACATCCAATAATTTACCTTCTATATTAGATGAGAAACCAGCCACACCACTCCCGGGACAATAAGCGGAAAGCGTATGATAATATCGTATTTGGCAGGCAGCCTGTAATTGAATTATTACAGGCTGCAAAACCAATTGATAAAATATTATTGCAACAAGGTGCACATGGTGAAACAGTGAATGATATTCGCAAACTCGCTAAAGAAAAAGAGGTTCCTGTTAAAACTGTTCCAGAAGAAAAATTAAATACTATTACAGGAGGAAATCATCAGGGAGTAATTGCATTTACTTCTGCTGTTGATTTTCAAAAAATAGAAAATATTTTACCATTAATAATTGAAAAAGGAGAAACTCCTTTACTATTGATATTAGATGGAATTACTGATGTGCGCAATTTTGGTGCAATAGCTCGCACTGCTTATGCTGCCGGTGTACATGCTTTAATAATTCCATTTACAGATACTTCTCCCATTAATTCTGAAGCTATTAAAACATCTGCAGGTGCATTGTATAAAATTGCGGTTTGCAGAGAAAAAAATTTGCAGGCAGTTATTGATTATCTCGAATTAAACGGACTATTACTTATTGGAACAGATGCCAATGCAGAGCAAAAAATTTATACTCTTGATTTAACTCCCCCACTTGCATTTATAATTGGAAGTGAAGACACAGGCATCAGTTATATTTTAAGAAAACGTCTTACACATTTAGCTTCCATTCCTGTTATTCAGGAGTTCGATTCTTATAATGTTTCTGTAGCGGCCGGAATGGTATTATATGAATGTATGCGTCAACGCAGTTTGCTTTAAAGTGCAAGCACATTTAATAAATGCAACATTTCCTGATTGATAGTTCCGTGATGTTTTGTTGCTTTTGAAAATGGTGTAAATGCTACTTCAAGATTGCGCACTCCCACCATCTTATTATATTTTCCTTCCATTAATGCCTGCACTGCAGCAGCACCCAAACGGCTTCCTAAAATGCGATCATACACTGTTGGATTTCCGCCTCTTTGAATATGTCCAAACACTGCAACACGAGTATCATACTCACTGAATTTTTCTTTTACCATGCGGGCAATTTCATACGCACCACCTGCTTCATCACCTTCTGCAACCACTACAATCGCAGAACTTTTTTTATGATACCAACCACGTTCAAGAATCTGTATCAGGTTTTCAATATTGGTTTCAGTTTCGGGAATTACAACTGCTTCTGCACCACCGGCAATACCACAGCTCAACGCAATAAATCCTGCATCACGACCCATTACTTCCACAAAAAATAATCTGTTATGTGAATCAGCAGTATCTCTGATTTTATCTATTGCATCAATTGCTGTATTGATTGCAGTATCAAAACCTAAAGTAAAATCTGTTCCGAATAAATCATTATCTATTGTTCCGGGAACACCAATGCAATGCACTTTGTGTTCATCATAAAATTTAGTAGCACCACGAAATGAACCATCTCCACCAATTGCAACAAATGCTTCTATACCTGCAAGTTTAATTTGCTCATACGCTTTCTGTCTTCCCTCTTTAGTATGAAATCTTTCGCTGCGTGCAGACTTTAAAATGGTGCCGCCTCTCTGAATAATATTACTTACCGAATGCGAATACATGGTGATAAAATCTCCGTCAATCATTCCCTCATATCCTCTTTGAATACCTACTACTTCTAATTTGTTTGCAATGGCTGTGCGCACAACAGCACGAATACATGCATTCATTCCGGGTGCATCACCACCGGAAGTTAAAACACCAATTTTCTTAAGTTCCATCATTCAGTTTTAAGTATGTGTAAAATTCGTTATAAAGTGTTGCAAAGTTATTTCCATTTTTGAACCACTATTATTTGGCAACTTTAAATCTTTACTTCTAACAAAATATAATGACGCAAGCTACTTCAAAAAATTCAGGCATGGCTCTGATAACATTAATTTCGGTTTTCTTTTTTTGGGGATTCGTTGCGGCAAGTAATGATATTCTCATTCCAGTTTTTAAATCTGCATTAAATCTGGAACAATGGCAATCGCAAATGATTTCGTTTGCATTTTATGTTGCTTATACCATTGGTTCATTAGTGTATTTTATACTTACTTCTATTCTCAAAAAAGATATTTTAAATTCTTTAGGTTACAGAAATGGATTGGCATTGGGATTAATAATTTCTGCATTAGGTACTTTATTATTTATTCCGGCATCAGATACGCAATCTTTCTTTCTTTTAATCAGCGGATTATTTATTGTTGGTCTTGGATTTTCTTTACAACAAATTGCAGCAAATCCACTTGCAATAAATATGGGTGATCCTGAAAAAGGAAATATGCGATTGAGTCTTGCCGGTGGAATTAATAATGTGGGAACTACAATTGGTCCGGTGATAGTTGCCTTTGCAATTTTTGGTGGATTACCAACAGCAGAAACAACCATGAATTTAGAAGCGGTAAAAATTCCGTATCTCATTCTCGGTGCTGCATTTATTATTGCTGCAATATTTATAAAACTTTCTTCTGTACCCGATCATATTGGTGAAAAAAATATTACGCATACAGGCTTTTCTCAAACAATAAAAAAACCGCAGGTATGGATGGGTATGATAGCAATTTTTGTTTACGTTGGTGTTGAAGTTTCTACTGCTTCCAATTTACCTGAATTTATGCGTCAACATCTGAATACAGGCGAGCATGAAATTGCACCTTATGTATCATTATTCTGGGCGAGTTTAATGATTGGCAGATGGACATCCGCTGCGGGTGCTTTTAATTTACCCGAATTAACAAAAATGCGCTTGAGTATTTTATTACCATTCCTTGCATTTGGAATTTTTTTATTGGTAAATATTATTGCCGGACATTCTGTTTCTCAATTCTATCCTTACTTATTTTTAGTAATAGTTTTAGCCACTGCGGATGCGATAAGTGAAGGCCATCCGGTAAAGCAATTATTGTTGTATTCTTTTCTTGGAATCACTTCTTTATTTGTCGGCATGTTCTCAAGTGGATTAATAAGTGTGTTTGCATTTATATCTGTAGGATTATTTTGCAGCACATTATGGCCATGCATTTTCACTTTAAGTATTGCAGGGTTGGGTGATAAAACCAATACTGCTTCCAGCTTATTAATCATGATGATTATGGGTGGTGGTATAATTAGTTTGATACAAGGATTTCTATCCGATGATGCATTGCTTGGTATTCAATACAGTTATATTGTGGGTGTATGTTGTTTTGCATATCTCGCATTTTTTGCATGGAAAATTGCAGGTATGCATAAAGCGCAGGGTGTAGGAATTATTGCGGAAAAATAAAGTCGTGGATTGGAGGACGCCAACCACGGAGAAAAAATGAAGCCACGAATTTCACAAACAAAGAAATACGAACCTGCCTTCGGTAGGCAAGTGCACGAATAAAAATAGATTCTGGTAATTCGTGGTAAAACTTTTAAAGAATTGGCGTGGACGTCAACCTTCGGAAAAAAGTAATTTTATAATAACAGAATTCAATAAGGAATAATTACTTCCGATCCATCCGGAAATTTATGAATAAGATCAATATAATTATATGTTGTATTTGTGGCTTCATCATATTTATTTGTTAAAACAAGATTCATCTCTGCATTTCCTTATTGTTAAATCTTATAATACCAAATGATAGGGAAATATATTAATATGGCAATGTAAACACACTGCCATCCGGATTAATTTGAATTAAATCATAATCATGAAATTCGGTATTTGTTTTTGAATCATAACTGCTTTCTTGTTTAACAGAGATTATGGTTTCACCATCAGTTAAAATTGTATGGTAATTATAACTTATACAATCAACACCTTCTTTCACTAATTGAATATCTCCCGTTTCAATATTTGCTAAATAAATATCATTATTATAATTGTAGAGCAGTCTTTTAGAATCCGGATACCAATCTAATGGTCCTAAGAGTGCTGATCCATTAAATTTTATATCTGTTCCGTTTATATAATGAATATCTTCTGGTGTAGAAATTTCAAAATAGGCTATTAACGATTTATTAAATTCATTTGATGTAGAAATAAATGCAATTTTTTCACCATCAGGAGACCAACTGGAAGAATTACCTGCATAGATAGTTGAATTATAATCTTTAAAGTGATGTCCCAAACGATTAATGACTCTAAAATTTGAAACGGTTGATTTAAAAATTATATATTCACCATCGGGAGACCATGATGGATCATAATTATAGTTTTCAAAAGTTAATTGCATAAGGCTATCTCCATTACTTTTACAAATATATATTTGTGCATTGCTACCAAAAACAATCCAGTCTTTTATATTCCAGTCAAGGGGTTCATCAGCATCTATTTCTTTAATTAATTTTTTAGTATTTGATAATAAATCATACTTCCAATAGCCTTCAATTCCGTTGTCTAACGCTATATATGCAAATTCATAAAAATTTAGTGGATTTGATGAAGGAGCATTTCTGTATGGTTTATTTTCAGGAGAAACAATTGTTGCATAACCCCAGCCCCCAGGTTCGCTGCACGGTGGATTTAAGTTGTTGTCAATTGAACAGCTTTGTGAAAATATGCACAAAGCTGCAATAAAGAAAAGGCGTTTCATTTAATACTTAATTATTTTAGTATTAAAAGATTTATTGTTGGTAGTTATTTGAATATTATATAATCCAGAAGACAAAAAATTAATATTAATTGAAAAAAAAGATTCTATTGAAAAATTATTTTTACTGAATACCTTCTCCCCATTCATATTAAATATATCTATCCTCTCAATGCAAATATGATCGTCTATAATTATATTTAATAACTCATTTGTAGGGTTAGGAAAGACAACTACATTGGCATCATTAAATGCTGCAGTTTCAATATTTGTAGCGGCGGGGTCATTTATATAAATAGAATAATTTACTTCCACATCTTCTGGTGCATTAGGATAATAAAAAGGTGTTACTGCTGTTCCAAATTGTGTGTAAGTAATTCTATAAACTCTTGATTTTATTTTTGCTGTAGTTGAAGAAATATCAAAATCATCAAGATAATCAGAGCCGAAGATATTTGTTACTGAAGGAATGATATAATCCTCTTCCTCTAAATCAATAGGTTCTAATCCTGTGGTTGTGCTGTTTCTAATCCATCCAGCAATAAATGTAGCTGTTGCGGGTATGGAATGATTATAAACAAAATCAACATCCCATACTTCTGCTAAGTAAACACCAGCAGCAAGCCCTCCGGGCGGATCGGCAATAAATATTTTAATATAATCGGGTTCAGCTAATCTATAATAACCTAACGATGTTGGGGCGCTAATAGGATAATGAATGATTTTGTTATAAGGTAGTTCAAGCCACTCCAAAGCATTAGTTGCATTTAACATTCCGTGTCCCGTAAAATCATCGTATTCAGCAGGATATTCACTTGTCGGAAAATTATCTGCTGATTCCTGAATAATCCATTCAACATCTTCTGGAGAAAGATTATTAAAAACCATTGGATTATCGTTGACATAGCTTAACATCAAAGCAGCAACACCTGCAACATGGGGTGCAGCCGCTGAAGAATTTCTAAAAACAATATAATCATTTGAAGCATCAGCATCACTTGAAATGCCCGTTGTCCAGATTAAATCACTTGTTCCTGGTGCAATTAAATCTATTCCTCCTCCAATCAATGAATAAAATTCGTCAATCTCGTCAGAGGGGTCACTATTTATTGGTGTTTTTCTTTCTCCATTATTTCCTGCCGCACCTACACATATTGTCCAATAATTTTTATTTTGGAGAAAACTGGCTGGCCATGCGTAAAGTTCATCGCCATCTTCCTCAAATTTTGATTGGTTTACTTGCCCTCTTGCAGTTACAAAAACTACTTCATTTCTGTATGCTAAATCAACTGCTGATTGTAATTCTCTAAATTCAGGTGTATCTTCATTTATTGCATTTTCTAAAAAGCCCCCACTTAAATTCAAAATATTTAAACCTTGATATACTTCCAAACCAGATATAGAAGAAGTAACTAATGCTTCTGACAACGAAGTAACTGATAGAATGGCATCTTCATAGAAACATTTTAAAGAGTAAATGCTAACCCCTTCATTATTAATTCCGGTAGTATTATCTCCACCAGCTATACCTGCAATCCCAATTTCATTATTTCGCAAAGCTCCAATAATACCCGCTACATTTGTTGCATGGTCATTACTTGTTGGCAATCCCATAGAAGCAAAATCAACAGAATTTGCAAAATCAAAACCCCCTTTTATCTTACTACCAGAAAGTGTTCCATCTCCAAAATCTTCGTGTGACCAATCAATAGAATTATCCAATATACCAACTTTAATGTTTTCATCTCCAACTTCAATATCCCAAGCATCTTCTATTTCAATGTGTGCATTTACAAAATCAGGATTTTCAGTAAATAAACTTAGCTGTGTATTATAATCCTCATCATTAGCATCATCAAACTGAAATCCTATCCAATTAGGATGAGCATATAAAATTTCTCCTGTAATATTTGAAAGTGTATCTGATAAATTAAATTCATCAACACTCGGATCGCATGTCACTAAAATACTTGCCCAAAA
The DNA here is from genome assembly GCA_016715425.1 of Bacteroidota bacterium. Taxonomy (NCBI): domain Bacteria; kingdom Pseudomonadati; phylum Bacteroidota; species Bacteroidota bacterium. The sequence goes on along the minus strand of JADKAC010000005.1, from coordinate 357,673 downwards.
TTCGGTAAGTTTTATTGTCTCTCCAGTTCGGCTAATCGAAGTAGAATCATTACTTGTAAACTGTTTATAAATTTTAATTGCTTTTGGTGTAAATTGAACTCCATTACCCTTTAAAAGTGAAGCTATTTTATCATATGTTGTATCTATCAAAACATCTGCAAGATTTGTATAAACCTGTTGTTTGTTGTCAATAAAATTCTTATCAAGCAGTTCGGGATTAAATCTGATGATAACTTCATTATCTCTATATATAGGTCTATCTAAACTATCTAAAATATTTGTATTAGGTTTTTCCCACGTCTCATACTTCACCGTAACATATCTGGTGGTATCATCTACAGTTCTTCTACCATATACCCAAACATAATTATTATTAGCTAATACATTTGTTGGTATATCAATACTTTCTCCCAGATTTGGATATTCTTTTTTCCAGGTGAGGTTTCCATTATCCGTTCTTAATGCAAAAGTGGTAATCACTTTTTTGCCTGATGTATATTCATAAAAACCTGTAATTACTACACGGTCGCTTGTACTATTATATGTTATTCCTGTTGCCTGCGCTTCTATATCGTTACTGCTGTTTTGCAGTATTTTTTCCCATTGCAAAGTTCCGCCGCTGTTGTACTTTACTATTTTTATTTGTTTGTTATCAGCCGAATTTTCTGCATAGCCGGCTATATAAATATTATCACTACCATCTATACATATTGCATTGCTGCCATCTTCTCCGCCATCGTTTTCGCTTACTGTCCAAACAGGTGATAAATCTTCATCTAATTTTATTGTGCGCATATCGTAGTCAGTACCATTATAAGTATAACCTGTTATATAAAAATTATCGCTGCCATCGGTAACTAATCCTGTTGGTCTGTCGAAACCATAGCCTGCTGCACTGCTGCGTTGCGTCTGAATTAATGTGCCTGACGGATTGTATTTAAGTGAAGTATAATCCCAATTTGTGGCTGAGGACTGACTCGCACCACTCACTACTATATTGGTTCCACCATTGCTAATAAGATGACCGGGTATATCGTATAAACTTGTGTAATCATATCGCTTATTCCATTGCACTGTACCACCTGAATTTAATTTTAATAATAAATAATCGTATCCGGTAGTAATTCCAATACTTGCGGCACATACATATATATCAGTACCTATTAAAAGTATATCGGAAGGTATATCATTACCGGCACCTGTACCATCAAAAGTGGTAGCCCATTGTTGCACTCCAATTGAATTATATTTAATTACTACAATATCATAAGTATAATCATCGGATGCATTAGTAGCACCTGCAACAAATATATTACCGCTGCCATCTTTAATTAATGCAGCACCATAATCAAAACCACTTGCTGTTCCGTTGTATTCAGTTTGCCAAACAATGCTGCCACCCTGATTTGTTTTTGTAGTAACGATGTTTGTTTTTTGAGTTGCACCATTCCATGTATTTCCTGTGGTAATCAGATAACCACCATCTAAAATAGATGCATTCCATTCTACAGTATCAGGATAGTTTAATTCAAGTTGCCAAAGTTGGTTTACCAATGTTTGACTCATAAGAATATTATTAAAATTAAAAAGCAGAAAACAGATTAAGCATGATGCTATTTGTAAGATTCTGAGGGGGGGGTAGATTTAGTAAATAAATTTTTCATGATAAATTGGTTTAGATGACTAAGGTAATAAAAATTATTTAGCACTAAATATTTTAATTTGATTTTTTAATTTATTAAAGTGGAATTTTTTATTCAAATAAATCCAATTTAAATTTTGATTTCTATACCAGAAAAAAAAATCAAAAAAAGAAAAAAAAATGCAGCCACGAATGCACGAATAAATAATACGAACCTGCCTTCGGTAGGCAAGTGCACGAATAAAAATATATTCGTGCATTAGAATTTCAAATCATAGATTAGTTTAATTCGTGGTAAATGTTTTATTAAAAGGATTGGCGAGGACGCCAAACTTGGAGAAATAAAATATAATTCGTAATTACTTTTTTTCCTATCACTTAACATTTTCAAGCATATCTTTCGTCATTGCATCCAGATCGTATTCCGGTTTCCAGTTCCAATGATTTCTTGCAACTGAATCATCAATACTTTGTGGCCATGTTGCGGCGATCTGCTGACGAAAATCCGGAGTGTAAGAAATAGCAAAATCAGGTAATTGTTTTTTAATACTTTCACTAATCATTTGCGGAGAAAAACTCATAGCCGACACATTATAAGAAGAACGCACTTTAATTTGTTCTGCATTTGTTTCCATTAGATCAACTGTTGCCCGCAATGCATCGGGCATATACATCATTGGCAACACAGTATCTTTTTCAAGAAAGCAATCGTAACTGCCTTTTCGTTTTGCCTGAAAATAAATATCCACTGCATAATCTGTGGTGCCTCCGCCGGGTTCTGCTTTATAACTTATTAAACCGGGATAGCGAATACTGCGCACATCAATACCATGTTTTAAAAAATACCACTCGCATAAACGTTCACCGGCAAGTTTGCTGATACCATAAATTGTTTGTGGTTCCATCACTGTTAATTGTGGTGTATCATTAACCGGTGTGCTTGGTCCGAATACTGCAATTGAACTTGGCCAGAATATTTTTTTTATAGGTAATTCTTTTGCAAGTTCCAATGTATTTAATAATCCATTCATATTTAAATCCCATGCTTTCAATGGATATTTTTCACCTGTTGCAGAAAGCATGGCAGCAAGATTGTAAATTTCTGTTATCTCATGTTTTTTTATTAAATCAGCCAACGCTTGTTTATCCAATACATTTAAAATTTCAAACGGACCATCGGCAATTGCCGCAGGTGGTTCTTTAATATCAGCGGCTATAATATTTTCATTGCCTTTTTTATTGCGTAAGTAAGCTGTTAACTCAGAACCAATTTGACCACAAGCACCGATGAGAAGAATTTTATTTTGCATAGTAATTTTTAATGTGTGTCAAATTTAAATATTAGATTTTGCAAACACGGAATTTGTTATGTCAACTACATATAAAAGAGAGCAGTAATGCAATATGTATCTTTGGCGCAATATGAAAAAAATACTCATTGTTGTCGGTACTCGTCCAAATTTTATTAAGGTTACCCAATTCAGAAAAGAAGCATTGGCTGCGGGAAATGTCGAAATTAAAATTGTGCATACCGGTCAGCATTACGACCGCAATATGGCAGATGTTTTTTTTGAACAGTTCGATCTTGTTCCCGATTATTTTATGCAAATAGAAAGTGGAACTCCGAATACACAGATGGCGAAAATTATGTTGGCATTAGAGAAATTAATTCTGGAACAATACACTCCTGATTTATTAATTGTGGTGGGTGATGTGAACTCTACTTTTGCAGCAGCTACTACAGCTAATAAAATGCAAATTCCTTTGGCACATCTTGAAAGTGGTTTGCGCAGTTACGACAGAACTATGCCCGAAGAATTTAATCGTTTGGCGGCAGATGAATTAAGTGATTATTATTTTGTAACTGAACAAAGCGGATTAGATAATTTGCTGCGAGATGGAAGAAAAAAAGAACATATTTTTTTTGTTGGAAATACCATGATTGATACGATGGTGGCATTTGAAGAAAAAATTCAAGCTTCGGATATAAAACAACAATTGAAAATAGGTAGTAATGAAGATTTTGTGCTGATGACTATTCATCGTCCATCGAATGTAGATAATATTGAAGGCGCTAAAAAACTATTGAAACTGATTGATTATATCACTGCTATCCAAACATTAATTTTCCCAATGCATCCCCGAACTACAAAACGTTTTGAAGAATATCATTTATTAGAAAAACTCACCACAAATAAAAATTTAATTCTAACAGAACCGCTGGATTATTTTGCATTTCAAAAATTAATTGCAGACTGTAAATATATTTTAACTGACAGTGGCGGCATTCAGGAAGAATCTACTTTCAGAAGAATACCTTGTCTAACTATTCGTCCGAATACAGAACGACCAAGCACTATCGAAATCGGCAGCAATACATTAGTGGAGTGGGATTTTGAATTGCTGAAAAAATATATTGATCAAATTGAATCTGATAAATATAAGCAAGGAGATGTGCCACCATTGTGGGACGGCAAAGCAACCAAACGTATTATTGAAGTGATTGGTGATTTACCAATCGGTGGGTAATTTCTGAACGAGGTACGAAGCAATCTCAAAATTTTTATTTTCCATTTCCCTTTCCCCCCCTTAAAAGGGAGGGAAATAAATTCTTTCTAATTACCAAAAAATAATCAATCGGAGCGTCATTGCGCCTGCCTTCCGGATTTAAGAAGCAATCTCACTCAACATTATTTAATCAAATTATTTTTCTTCCTATCCTAAGATTGCTTCGTCATCCACTGCGTTCCTTCCTCGCAATGACGCACAGAATCGAATTTCGGAGTTATCGTGAAGATTTAAAAAAAGTACTTATTATTTCTGCAAATAATCAATCGGAGCGTCATTGCGAGGTACGAAGCAATCTCATGCAACATCAGAGACTTACCAATCCATGCATAATCTCCGCAAACTTTTTAGCGCCGCCTTTACGAGTGTATTGTTCTATATTTTTTGAATTTACTTGCAATGTATTGTTGCGAAATTTTTGATACATATCAATCAACGCATTTTTCATTGCATGCGCATCCGTGAAATCACAAACATATCCTGCATTACATTCTGTAATAATTTTTGCGGAATCTCCTGTTGAATCGCCAATGCATAATATTGGTCGTTTAGCTGCAAGATATTCAAATAATTTTCCGGGAATAACACCTGCAACATTCGGTGTATCATTCAACGGTAATAATAATACTGTTGACTTAGGCACTTGCTTTACAATTTCAGCATGCGGCATATATTCGATCAATTCCAAATGTGAAAACAATCCATTTTCTTTTATTGATTCAATAACTGCAAAATCATTTTTACCGGTCAACATAATTTTTAAATCATTTTTAAAATCAGAATTTGTTGCGCATAATTCTTTTAATACTTTCCATAAAACATGTGGATTGCGATCTTTATTCATGGAGCCGATATGATGCAACACAAAGCCTGAAAATAATTCTACACTTTCATTTGGAAAATCTGCTTCATCAAATCCATTTGTAATTACTTCCACTTCCTTTCTGCCTAATTCTATAAAATCTTTTGCCCAACTATTACTCACCGTAACAACACAATCTGCATTTTGCAACACTTGTTGTTCCATAAAATGATGTTGCTTATCTGCCCATTTAGATAAATGCAATTGATCATAGAAATCAATATTTGTCCAGGGATCTCTGAAATCTGCAATCCATGGTAACTCGGTTTTTTGTTTTAATGCAAGCGCTATCATGTGCATACTATGTGGTGGTCCGGTTGAAATAATGATATCCACCGGTTTATCAGAAATATATTTTAAAAGAAATTTTACGGATGGTTCTATCCAGAATTTTCTTGCATCCGGAATAAAGAAATTCCCTCTCACCCAAATTGCAAATTTTTCTAAAAACCCGGATTTTTTTGATTCAGAAATAAATCCCTGATTCACGGATTCTGTTTTCTTTTTTCCCAGCAATTTTCTATACGCATCATACGGTTCCCAAACCGGTTGTTTTAATACTTTAATATTTTCGGGAATTTCAGCATGTAATGAACTATCCTGCATTGCCATATCCGGATTTTCGGGAGTATATATCACAGGTTCTATTCCATACTCCCTGAAATATTTTGACATTTTCAACCAACGCTGCACACCAGCGCCACCGGAAGGCGGCCAATAATAAGTGATGATAAGTGCTTTAACTATTTTATCCATACGCTGAACTACTTACAAACTTAAAACTAATCGTGCAATCGGATACTTTGTTCCATGTAAGTTTTAATTTAGCTGCTTCAAATTTGAGTGTAATATGGATAATGCTACAATAAAAAGTCGCCTCATTGATTTCGGAATTGCCGTTGCAGTTTTTCTTACTGTGAGTGTAATTTTCTTTATGCCTGTATTCCAGGGTAAGGTTTTAATACAAAGTGATATCATCAGTTTCAAGGCAATGAGTGAAGAAATTCTGAATTATAATGATACCCATGATGATGTTGCATTATGGACAGGAAGCGGATTCAGCGGTATGCCCACTTATCAAATTCACTTGGGTGATACAGGAAATTTATTTGAAAGAGTACATGATTTTATTGGATTGAATTTACCACGTCCGGCAAATTATATTTTTATTGGATTTTTATTTTTTATATTCTGCTTCGCAGTTTTAAAGTAAATAACTGGATAGCAATTTCCGGTGCCTTGTGTTATGGTTTGGGAACGTACATGATTTCATTTATAGAAGCAGGACATAATTCGAAAGTGAATGCATTAGTACTTGCACCAATTGTATTTGCAGGAATAAATTATTTATTCAGAGATAAATTATGGTTGGGAATTTCATTGGCATTATTAGGAATGTGTTTGGAAATAACTGCCAATCACGTACAGATATCTTACTACTTATTTTTTATAATCGGCTTTTGGTTTTTATCTGAATTATATTATGCAATTAAAGAAAAAACATTGCCGAAATTTTTGCGCACTTTGGGCATATTTGCAGGCATCACAATTATTGCACTTGTGGTAAATGCATCCCGATTATTAACTACGTATGAATACAGTAAAGAAACAATTCGTGGTGGTTCAGAATTAACGGAGCACAACGAAAATTATACAAATGAAGGGTTGGATAAAGATTATGTGTTTGCATGGAGTTATGGAGTTGGTGAATCACTCACATTAATGTATCCAAGTTTTGCCGGACAGGCTTCATCAAAATCTTTTTTAGAAAATCCGGAAAGTAAAACCATGTTGTATATGCAAGGGCTTGCTGCACGCAATCAAAATAAAGCGCAACAACTGCAACAACTCACTTCAAAATATTGGGGAAATTACCTTTCACCAGTGGTCCTGTTTACGTTGGTGCTATTATTTGTTTCTTGTTTTTAATAGCTGTTTTTCTTGCGGAAGGTCGTTTGCGCTGGTGGTTAATTGCGGCCACTATTCTATCTCTTTTTCTTGGATGGGGAAAGAACTTTCCGGCATTTAATGATGCGATGTTTAATTATTTTCCACTGTATAATAAATTCAGAACCGTAATGATGGCATTGATAATTGCATGTCTTGCAATGCCTCTGCTTGCTTTTATTATGCTCGATAAATTATTGCGTAAAGAAAATGTAATTCCGGATCTGCAAAAAATTACAGGATTAAAATATGCGGCAATTGCGGCCGGTGTAATCAGCATTTTTGTGTTAGTACCTACATTACTATTTAATATGACAAGTCCACGTGAATTAGAATTGATGGCACAAAACTCCGGTGATACAGATTTAAGCGGACTCATCGCTGCATTAAAACAGGACCGTATAAGTATGATAAGAATGGATGGTGTGCGCACATTATTTTTTATTGGTATTGCAGCTGCGATGATATGGTTTTATATAAAAAATAAAATAAATAAAATCTGGGTAATTGCTGTTATCGGAATTTTATCTGTAGTTGATTTATGGACAACAGGTCGCACTTATTTAACCGATGAAAATTATGGTGATAGTAATTATTATGAGCAATACTTTTTATCGCAGATGCCGAAAATAAATGATGCAGATCCAAACTTCCGTGTGTTTAATACAACACGACGATTAGATCAGGATGGATTTACTTCTTACAGTTATAAAAGTTTAGGTGGATATAATGCAGCTAAACTCGGTCGCTATCAGGATTTAATTGATGGATATATTTCGAAGGGAAATTTACCAGTAATAAATATGCTGAATGCAAAGTATGTAATCAGCAATCGCAATAATAAATTAGTAGTAGAACAAAACCCGGGTGCTTGTGGCAATGCATGGTTTGTGGATTCCATTGTTTTCAGGCAAGGAGCAGATGCAGAATTTAAAGAACTCGAAAATTTGCAGCCATTAAAATTTGCAGTGGTGGATGAGCAATTTAAAAATCAGATTCCTGCAACTACAGTTAATTATGATTCCACTGCATCAATTCAAATGGCAACTTATTCTCCAAATGAAATTACTTACATAAGTAAAAACAATGTGGATGCACCTGCAATTTTTTCAGAAATTTGGTATCGTGGCAATCAGGATTGGAAGGCATATATTGATGGTAATTATGTAGATCATTTTCGTGCAAATTATACATTGCGTGGATTATGGGTTCCGGCGGGTTCACACGAAATCACATTCCGCTTTGAACCTGCATCGTATGTGAAGGGTAGAAAAATTTCTCTTGCCGGTTCTTCAATTATGATTCTGCTTATTTGTGGTGGATTATTTATGGCGTATAGAAAGAATGAATGGTGAATGGTGAGTAGTGAGTGGTGAGTAGTGAGTAGTGAGTAGTGAGTAGTGAGTAGTGAGTAGTGAGTAGTGAGTAGTGAGTAGTGAGTAGTGACAAATCATTTTACCTTTCTATTTTGATTTGATTTTTTTATCAGATAAGTAAATTTTAAAGTGATTTTCATATTTTGTATATTTGAATAATAAATTTTTTTTAACCACCTCATAGAATGCATTTTCCAAAATCATTTTCTTTTCTTCTACTAATCTTTATTTCATGTTATTTTAATATTTCTTCAAATGCCCAAAGAGTAGTATTCATTTCTTCCTATCTTGGTAATTATTGCGATGATGGAATGGATGCTTTAGATGAAGATGTAAAATTATTTCGTGATGTATTTGGCGATGAAGATGACGGTGGCTGGCAGCGATTTACTTTTGATGAAATTGATAGTGCAGCAGAATTTTTAGATAATACTTGTTTGTTGTTTTTAGATGGATTTTGTGATGATGTGGAATTTTTCAATTTCTATGAATTATATAGAACGGATTTGGAAAATTATGTCAACGAAGGAGGAAATTTATATTTAAATTATTCGAGCCATGATTATGATTCCATCTATGATTTTGGATTCGAAGGTGTACATTCAAAACCATTGGCAACTATATATAGTTTTAAATTTCAAGATCATGAAATTTTGGAAGGTCCGGTATTTCCTGTGTCGGGATTATATACTGCGAGATGGGGGGCAGGACCCATTTTAGGCGAAGCAGATTTTTATGGTTTTAATGTAGATACTATTTTAATTGATACTGTTACATATTATCCCGGAGATACTATTTCCAATTTAAGAATCCCTCTTATATCAAAAAATTTTGGAGAAGGAAAAGTTGTTTTTAGTTCTTTTTGGATCTGGCTATGGGATCAAATTCTTCCCAACTATAAAAACTTACGTCGCAATATTTTATATTATTTAAGTGGATGTATGCATGGTGATACAGATATTGGTGTGGTGCATTCTATAAGTCCGCAAGCAAATTGCAATTTAACTGATAGCGAAGAAGTGGCTGTGGTAATTTATAATTTCGGTATGCAAACACAAACATCTGCAACAGTGTGTTATGTTATTGACGATGGTGATATGCATTGCGAAGAAGTGAGTTTTAATTTAGAACCGCAACATAGCGATACTGTTTTTCTTGCTGCTGCTTCTTTTGAAGGTTGTGGTTTTCATACGTTTAAAGCATGGACAATTTTAGAGGGTGATACATTAAATTTTAATGATACATTATTTACCACAATAGAAAATATATGTGCTCCGATTACAACAATTGGTTTACCCGATACTATATGTATTAACAGCGGATTATTAAATGCAGAACCTGAAAAAGGAACAGGTACTTGGAGCGGAATGGGTATTACTGTGGATGGAATTTTTGATCCGATGATTGTGGGTGAAAATAATTTTACAGTAATTAATTATAGTTATGAAATGCCACTTACTTATAACATCAGTACAATTCCATTTGAACAACCTACTTTATTAAATCCGGATACACTTACATTATTTGATACTGATTATGAAGAAGTGCCTATTGGTTTTACATTTAATTATTTTGATAATACTTATGATTCTACATTTATAAGTTCAAATGGATACACAAGTTTTGGTACTCCTCATACTTATTTTCTTCCCGGCTTACCTGATCCTTATGGCATAACAAATTTAGTTGTACTTGCCGGTGCGGATTTAGATCCGGGTTCAATAGGAGATGTAATTATTTCTACTCAAGGCGAAGCACCGTATCGCCAATTTATTTTTCAGTATAATGATGTTCCCTGCGACTATGAATGGGGAATAACTGTAAATGTGAGTGGTATTTTATATGAAACAACTGGTGTAATAGATATTGTAGTAAAACATTTACCACCTGTAGATATATTTGGTATTACACAAGGCATTAGTAATGAACCCGGCACATTTGGAATTGAAACACGAAATTTTAATAATATAAAATGGTTTAGTCATGCATGGACTTTTGGCGCAGAAGATACCGCCTTTCGTTTTACTCCTGAATTTTGCCCACGCATATTTACCGATACTATTTTAGTTACAGGAGATATTGCAGTAAATGTATTAGGAAATGATACTACGTTTTGTCCCGGTGGAAGTTTGCAAATAGGTACGCATTATCCGGGTTCAGAAATACTGTGGAATACGGGAGAAACTTCTCCGCATATTACAATAGAAGAAGCAGGAATTTATACTATACAAATGCATTATGGTCCGGGTGATTGTTATTTATTTGATACAATAACTATTGAATCAATAGAACAAGATGTGTTTGCAAATGTGTTGGGAAATGATACTGTACTTTGCGATGGTGATACTTTGCAACTTGCAATTAATTATTCAGATTCTATTTTTTCTTTTCATTGGAATACAGAAGATACTGCGCAAACAATTATAGTAACTGAAGCAGGAAATTATGCATTGGAAATAGAATATCAATCGGGCTGTTCGCTGTATGATTCTATTGCAATAAATTATAATGCCCCAATATTAATTGAAAGCACAACCACACCCTCACCCGATGATGGTGCGGGTGGAAGTATAACTATTAATGTAAGTGGCGGAACAGCACCATACAATTATTTATGGAGCGATGGATTAAGCGGAACAGAAATAGAAAATGTATATCCGGCAACGTATTATCTTACAGTAACAGATGCATTAGGTTGTAGTATTTCAACAACTGTTTCTGTTGGCATCGGCACAGGAATTTTTGATAATGAAAATGCGCAGATAACTATTTATCCAAATCCATTTGATGAAACAATACAGGTGGAATCTTCGATTGCAATTTCAAAAATTGAAATCATAAATGCTACAGGTCAATATGTATTTAGCACAAGTTATAATACAGTTGAAAACACTATTATCCTCAACACAAATTTTCTTACACAAGGAATTTATATTCTAAAAACAAGTATGGTGAATGGGGAGAGTTATACGTTTTTGATAAATAAGATCTGAAAGTAGTGAATGGTGAGTAGTGAAAAAAAATTAACCGCAAAGAACGCCAAGAAAAAAATACGCAAAGAACGCAAAGCATTTAAAAATGGTTGGCGAGGACACCAACCTTGGAGAGTAGAAAAAATTTAACCACATAGAAGAATTATAGAAACATAGAAAAAAATAAAGAATACATGAGAAATATAAATCTATGTGGTTTTATAAAAAGTGAATAATTAAACCACATTATTTTTTATAAAGCTTTCCTTAAACTATATTTCCTATGTAACTATGTAGTAAAAAAACATTTCCTCTTGAATAAGGATTGGCGTGGACGCCAACCATGGATATAATCCGATATTCATTTCATTCGCACATTCTCACATTCTCACATTTGCACATTTGCACATTTGCACATTTTTTTTCATTAGCTAATCGGCTAAGTAACTCATCTGCTAATTCTAAAAAATTCTACTTCGAAATAATCATCTCCTTCGGCATAATATGTTGCAGATTATTTTCTTTCATCCACACTAAAATTGATTTATAAGTATCCAGCCATCCGGGTACATCGTAATTGAAAAAATAATTGTTATGCCACAGAATAGTATGCACACAATTAAAACGATTGTTCTCCAAAAAAATTAATAATATATTCTGTTGATGCTTCCGGAGTTAAATGCATGTAGTGATTAAATGTAGCATCCATTATTGTCAAGGGCACTTCTGTAAAATTGTATGCGCTGCGTTGCTTTACATTATAAGGCTGAAATGGCAAACCAAAATTATTGCGCCATCCTGGAGTTTCCGCAAATGCTAATGTGCTGTCTAATTGAATGCCGCCTTCTTCTATTGCATTAAAGGTGTGTGGTAACTCCATCATCAAAAAATGATTTCTGTTTATCGGTTCTGCTTTATCTTTTTAGCAATTGCAATTCATTGCTATAACTTTTAGTGGAATAACTTTTATGCAAACCATTTACACAATCATTTTCTTTTACCGCAATTAATAATTGTTGTACTTCTTTTTTCTCCAACACATAATCTGCATTTGGAATACGCAGTGCATATTTGTTGCGATGTATTAACCAGAAAAATGTACTCTTCACATCATACGCATTTTCCAATTGCATAATTTTATCAAACAACATATAATCAGGAGTTTGAAAATAATGATGCATCATCAGTTGCAACAATTTTCCTATTTGTCCTTTGCGCAACAATGGTTTTGCATTCTCCCGCAATGCGCCGTAAAGTGTATCAATATCATGCGTAAGAAATACTCTTGAAGGAATGGTTTGTTTAGAAACTTGCGTATTTATTTTCTTGGTATTGTTATACAGCAAATCAAAATAATCAGCAACCAAATTTTTCTCTACGCAATTAAATGTATGTTGTAAACTTTCTGAAAAAGGAAACCTATGATAACGATCTGCTTTATAATCGGCGTATTCCTGAATACAAGCCAACAAGTAAAAACAAGTACTTAAATAATCGGGTTTGCCGGAAGAAGAATAATGTAAGGGTCCTTTTTTAAAATAGGATTTAAATGCATAATCGCCACTTAAATAACACTTGCTGAAAAAATGTGAAAGTGGTATATCACATGCACCATGTTCTGCAATAATTACAACTGCATCATCCACATCAGAATCCGCATTTAAAAATTTACAGGAGAAACCAATATATCTTCCAAACACTTGCAGAGTGTATGCAATCTCCTGAGATATTTCAGAATGAATTTGAAATTGAATTACAGGTGTGTTCATTGCAAATTAAAAAAAATCTTGTGGCGATTACCACAAGATTTTAAAGTTACATTTCTGTTTATCAGATGTCAAACTTAATACCTTGCGCAAGCGGCATTTCAGTTGAATAATTTATTGTATTTGTCTGTCGCCGCATATAAGCTTTCCATGCATCGCTTCCACTTTCTCTTCCTCCGCCAGTTTCTTTTTCACCACCAAATGCACCACCTATTTCAGCACCTGAAGTTCCGATGTTTACGTTTGCAATTCCGCAATCACTTCCCGCCTGACTTAAAAAATATTCTGACTCTAAAATATTTGTTGTCATGATTGCACTCGACAATCCCTGAGGCACTCCGTTATGCATTGCAATCGCTTCTTCTATTGTATCATAAGACATAATGTATAGTATCGGTGCAAATGTTTCGTGCTGTACAATCTGCATTGTATTTTTTGCTTCTGCAATACATGGTTTTACATAACATCCGCTTTCAAATCCTTCACCCGAAACAACACCACCTTCCACTAACATACTGCCGCCTTCTGCATGTAATTGTTCTATTGCATTTAAATAATCTTCCACTGCTTTTTTATCAATCAGCGGACCCACATGATTATTTTCATCAAGCGGATTTCCAATACGCAATTGTGTGTATGCTTTTACCAAACGATTCTTTACTTCTGCATATAAATCTTTATGAATAATTAATCTGCGTGTACTTGTGCAACGTTGCCCGGCAGTTCCGACAGCACCAAAAACAGCAGCACGAATTGCCATATCCATATCTGCATGTTTGCTAATAATGATTGCATTATTACCACCTAATTCCTGAATAACTCTTCCTAATCTTTCACCAACAATACCACCAATTCTTTTACCCACTTTTGTAGAACCTGTAATTGAAATGAGAGGCACTCTTTTATCTCTCGCCATTTCTTCACCAATTGCTGAATGAGAAATCATTAAACAACTCACACCTTCGGGAACATTATTTTTATGAAAAACATCTGCAACAATTTTCTGAACTGCAATTGCAGATAGAGGCACTTTGAAGAAGGCTTCCAAATACACACATCACCACAAACCCATGCAAGTGCAGCATTCCAACTAAACACTGCAACCGGGAAATTAAATGCAGAAATAACTCCTACAATTCCCAGCGGATGCCATTGCTCATACATTCTGTGCATCGGTCTTTCGCTATGCATGGTAAGTCCATATAATTGGACTTAATCCCACAGCAAAATCACAGATGTCAATCATTTCCTGCACCTCTCCCATTCCTTCCTGCAAACTCTTTCCCATTTCATAACTCACTAATTTTCCTAAAGGCTCTTTGTATTTGCGCAATTGATCCCCTAATTGTCTAACCACTTCACCTCTTTGCGGAGCGGGCACCATGCGCCATTGTAAAAAAGCAGCTTGTGCAGTTTGCATAATCTGCTCATATTCTTCTCTGCTTGCCGAAGTACATGTGGCAATTAATTCACCATCAACAGGAGAAAAAGATTCCAAAGTATGCCCTTCACCGGCCAGCCATTGTGTACCGGTAGAAACACCTTTATTAGTACTTTGAATCCGTAATGCTTTCAGTTCATTACTTATCATACTTAATTTAATTGTCGTATCCATATATTCTATTTTTCGTTATTGCGAAGTTACAAATTCACAACCGCATGGTGTATTGAATAATTCCTTCTGCATGAAATTTTCAACTTTTAAAACACAAATAAATTTAAGTATTAAAAACTCTTTTGGTTAAGGAGTTACAATAAGCTCCAACCATTTCCCATTTGTTCCGAAATAAGGAATATACCAATCAGTAGCAATTGAAAATAACATATCATAACTTCCCGGTTCATAAGGTGCAGTAATTTCTACCTGCAAGTTTTGTATTTCAGGATTATGTATATCAAGTGAATCTGATTTTATAATTTGCTCAGTTACATATTTATTTCCTAAGCGAATATGACATGCAGGATAAAAGTTATAGTCATCACAAATAATACTTTCACTTATACTCAAAGGATTTGGTAAAATAGTGATTGGTACAATAAATTTTTCTCCTGCTTTAACAGTGTAAGTTTTAGTAGTTGTTTCAATAATAATTTTTTGACCTGAACAAAAACTATGTATTTGATACAAATAATAATTGCCATGTAAAGGATCAATTACACTATCACCGGAGTGAAAATCGGTTTTACAAATAAACACTACCGACTTGCCTTGTAATTCTTGTTCTATTTCGCTGTAATCAAATTGTGTGGGATGATAATAAAGATTTGATAGAGAAAAGACTTGATGCGTTTTAATAAGGAATGCATATCGTGCCGGCAATTGAAATGAATTAAAAAATACAAGAGGTTTATCTCCGGCAATTGCATGTGTTTCTTTTGCCCAATTATCCCAATCTCTAAAATGAAAATTTAATGTTTTTGGTAATGGAAGTGTTGTGGCAATATAAATTCTAAAAAGTAAAATCAAAACCAATCCGGCAATGCCACCTCTTATCGCCCACTTACGAAATTGCAGTTTAGATTTTAATGCATCATGACCAATTAATATCAATGGAAATAAAACAGATGCCGACCAATTTCCCAACACATATACTTTAAAACTGAGAAGAATTAAAAATAAATAAATACCGATGGCAGATAATCTCATTGAACGCAAAAATACTGTTGCAGGCTTATGGATAAATAATAATGGTATAATAATCAATCCTACGAAAGGACCAGCCGCAAGAAATTGCCCGGCTATAAAATCAGTAGTCCAATTCCATTTCCAGCTTTCCTGATTTTTACCGGAGAGATGATATTGAAAGGTGCTGAAATTCAAATTATACAATGCTAAAAACCCGGGTAAAAAAGCGATAATAAAAACAAGTAAAGTGATTACACTTTGTTTTTTAAAAACAATTTTGGGATTAGCAATAACTAACATTCCAATTAACATGGCTCCTTGATATTTGCTATACATTACCATTGCCATTGCTAAGCCTAAGAAAACAGCATGCATTACCGATGTTGTTTCAGCATATTTTTTATACGAGAGTAAAAGCAATGCATTTGTCAATGCTAATGGTGCATCAGGTGCTGCCATAAAACCGCCGGCATGCATTAAGGCCATTCCAAATATTAATGCAAAAAATAATACAGCATCTTTTCTATCAGTGCAAAGCCACACAATATAAATTGCAAGTGTACCTGAAAAAACAGTAATCAGACGTACTCCAATTTCTGAATAAGGAAATAAATAATCACCAATAAAAATATATAAACCAATAAGAGGTGCATTGTCCCAATATGCCCATTGCAATTTCCAACTGTAAGTCCAATAATACACTTCGTCGCTATGTAAGTTGGTGAAAATTGCCTGCAACAGATTTATTACAAACCAGAAAATGATTGCAATACTTACTATTCTTTTCTGTGTAAAGTAATTTCTTTTCAAGAATTTACTATTTAACTGTTGTTATCCGTTTAGCTTTTGTAAGTACAGAATATTCTTCCCGAACAATATAAGTTGGCCGACCTTTTATTTCTTCATAAATACGAGAGATATATTCTCCAATTATTCCAAGAATTATAAGCATAATACCACCTATAAAAAAAACAGCAACTGTTAGTGTTGCCACTCCCGGTTGATCTGTACTTGGATAAGTAAATATCGTTATACCAAATAATTTATTGAGTATATATAAAATGCCAATTAAAAAACTGGGAACGGCGAATAAAATTCCAAGATAAGTTGCAAGGCGCAATGGCTTATTTGAAAAGCCAAACCATCCATCTAAAGCTAATGCAAGCAGTTTGCGAAAACCATATTTAGAATTACCGCTTGCACGTTTTGGTCGGGCATAGTTTACTCCAGTTTGATTAAATCCGGTGAATGCTCGTAGTCCACGCAGGAATCTATTTTTCTCAGGAAATTCATAGAGTATAATATCCACTACTTTTCGATCAATCAAACCAAAATCTCCTGTGTGCATTGGAATATAAATTGAACTGCTCTTATTCATCCAATAATAAAAAGTGCGATATCCAAAATTTAAAATTGCATTGCCTTCTCTACTTTCTCTGATTGCATATACCACTTCAAAACCTGCTTTCCATTTTAATATTAAATCTTGAATCACTTCCGGTGGATCTTGCATATCAGCATCCATCATCACAATTGCTTTTCCTCTTGCTGCTGCCATGCCGGCAGAAAGCGCAGGTTGATGACCGAAATTTCGTGAGAGATGAATCACTCTTACAGTTTCATCTGCATCTGCAAATTGATTTAATATTTGGGAAGTATTATCACTTGATCCATCGTTTACAAAAACCAATTCGGAAGTTCCATTCCATGCATTTCGATGCTGGCATATTGCCTTATAAAATTCAGGCAACACTTCTTGCTCATTATAAGCAGGAACAATAATGGATATATCAGGCTGGGAATTAATCACACATCCAAATTATACATTTATAGTTTCAAATTCTACAATTTCAATATTCTTAAATATTTAAATTTCTGCAGTGTTCAAAAATACATTTCGTTTAAATCATCCGGATTTCGAGCAAGCGCACAAATCTAAGATGAGAACTCTGATTATTGAATCCAAAGTGTTTCTATTTTTAACACGCTAATCACTTTCATCTTATTTGGGTATGTAAACTTAAAAAGGAGAGCCGTAAATTATAGATATTATGATGTGAAAAATCATAGAGATATTTTGTGGTTCTTATTTTTAGATAAAACGACTGCTGTTTAAATTAAAAAGAATTTGATAGAATGATGCACGACCGTTCTCCCTTTTTTGAGGGAGGATAAGAGGTGGGTCAAATACATTTTATAGTTTAACTTACAATTTCAATGTTCTTAAATATTCAAACAGATTTAATTTGTTAATATTAATCAGACAACTGATATACTGCGTATAATTTCCTGCATATAAATCCGGTAAATCTTTAGATGCAAACAGTGGGAAATAAATTTCCAATCCATTATCAATTGCTTTAAACATAACGCCGGCATCATATTGAAACGGAGAAATACCATCTATTAAATGTCCGCTGTTAAATCCGAAATCTCCGAAGAATGCAATTGGTGTTTTCGGTACATTCACTACAAGATTCGTTGCAACTAATGCATTATCACTTGTACTTATTCCGGGCTGATAATAAGGTACTTTAAAAAATCCATTACCACGATACATTTGATTACTGAGCAAAGTACCATCTGTATTTCTTGCAAGATAAACAGAGTTGTATGCATAATCATAAGCGCCATTTGTTCCGGCAAGTGTTAGCGCATATCTATCATCTAATTCTTTATTTCCGACAGCAGAAACATATCCTGCAAATACACGAACACTTATTCCTTGTTTGTAATGCGGGAATTTTATTTTCTGAATATATTCAGCAGAGAAATTTAAAAAATCAGAATGTGCAGTTGCATTTACATTTAATAGAAAAGGAAACAATATATTTTTTCTATTTAAAATATATTGCACAGAATGATACCAGTTATCTTCTATAAAATAATATTCAACACCAATACTATCTTGTATATACATTCCGGTATTTTCTCTTATAAAAGCAGATTTTATTTTTATAAATTGTGTAATTGGCGATGTGAATGTTTTTGGTTTTATATCCAAATCCAATTGGGGTTGTAATTTATAATAACTTGCACTTGTCAGGCGATCAGTAGTATAGTGAGCGCCAAATACTGATAGCCTTGCTCTGTTGAAAGTACCTTGCTTCGGATACATATTTATTCCCACAGAACCCTGCCCAACAAGATCGTTGGAATTAAAAGCATACATCGGTGCAAACACATATTCAAACTTCGGTGCAGGAAAAGTACTGTTCCAAATTCCAAGACCTAACATTAATCCATCATTTGCATTTCCACCAATTAATGGTGAATAAGAAATAGTAGAATGATAAGGATTATCCGGTGAAATAAATGGTTTGAAATTTAATGGTTCTACTTTGCGCAAAAAGCCTTTTAATTTACTTGTGTTATTCTCCCGATTATTATCCGGTATAGATTCATTCGCATCAATTCTTACATGCGTAATGTTTTTCCCTTTTGGTATCTGAATAAAAATACTTTGTGTTCCAAGAAATCCCCTTTGCCATTCTGTACGCAAAATACTATCACCATCCATTAATGAAACAGGAAATGGTGCAGCTATATCCGTATTATTTTGAATGCGCACAGCTATTGTTGATTTGCCCACCAAAACATCTTTCACTTTATAATCAAGACTGCGATCGTTTTTTAATAATCCATCAAAAAACCAATTTAAATTTTCGCCGCTTTCACGTTCCAATACTTCCTGCATATCTTCCGGATAAGGATGTTTAAATTTCCAATCTTTATAATATTGCGCCATCACTCTATCGAATTGACTTTGGCCAAAAAAATCAGCGAGATAAGCCATTAGATATGCAGTTTTCATATACACGAGAACACCATAATTTATACTGCCGAATTCTGCTGATGTAATGTCAATAGGTTGTGCTCTGTTCATGCGTTCTAATCCGGCAGTAAGATCCCACGCAAGTTGAATCATATTTTTATTCTTTGAAATTTTAATCAAAGAAAAATTATTTAATCCCAACGCACTTAAGTCCATTCCTTTCCCATAAAATTTATCCAGATAACGATATTCATAATAAGAATTAATGCCTTCATCCATCCAAGCATGATCTCTTTCATTTGTCCCTAAAATTCCATAGAACCAATTATGTCCCACTTCATGTGTAATTACATTATCCAACATACGAGAACTGCCCGATGCACCTATAATAGTTATTGTAGGATATTCCATGCCCGCACCTGCACTTAACGCACCTTCCACTGCCTGCGCAACATTCCATGGATATTCGCCCACCCAATCGGAATAACTAAATACTGAACGATTGATATATTCAATAGAATTTTTCCAAAGGTCTCCTTCAAAATTTGTGAAGTAAGCCCATGTAGTTACACTCCGTTGTGATAAGGGTAATTGTACTTGTCCTTTTAATACATGAAATCTTTTATCTGCAAACCATGCAAAATCATGTGCATCTTTCAGGGTGAAAAGCAAAGTTTTTGTTTCTGTATCCGAAGGCGGAAATGAAAGATCATTTGTATAGGATTCAATCGCACTTGTTTCAATTGCTTTTTGATTTAAAAATTGAATTTCATCCTGCGTTTGTAAATCACCACTTGCAGCAACAATATAATTTTTTGGTACTGTAATAAACACATTAAAATTTCCGAATTCAGAATAAAATTCTCCCTGATTTAAAAACGGAATCGGATGCCATCCTTTGCGATCATACACTGCCGGTTTCGGATACCATTGTGTAATTTGATATGACTGATCGCTATGTCCTAATCTTGAAAAATCTGATGAAGGAATTTTTACCCGAAAAGGAGTTGTAATTACAATTGTTTCTCCGGGTAAAACTGGTGAGCGCATTGTAAGCACACCAATATCCGGATTTGTATCATCTAATTTCCAATCAACGGGAGTTCCATCCACCACAAAATTTAAAGAATCAATAAAGCCCAAATCCGCATTACTTGCTTTCAACATTTTAAAATCATTTGTTTTTGCAAATTCTTTTGCCAAAGCTGTTTCTGTATTCATATATGCATTCGGCCACACATGCATATAAATTTGTCGCAAAGTATCGGGTGAATTATTGGTGTATTTAATAATAATATTTCCCGTAATTAGATGATTGACATCGTTTAAAGCCACATGAATTTCATAATCCACATTTTGCTGCCAATAACTTGGTGTTTGCGCAATTGCAATAGGCAGTAAATTGAACCCCAAAACAAGAATAAAAATATATTTAAGCATAATAAAAAACCATTTTACAATAGCAGGCGAAGTTAATAAGAATGAGCGGGAACTGATTTTACCATATTATCCGTTGTTAAACTTTAAATTTGTACATATATGCTAAAGCCGGATTTTGATGACCATGCTGAAGAAGCTGACTTAGTTGAGTTGATTGAACTATTTGAGCGTTTTGTTGAAACAAAGGAGCAACATTATTTTGATGAAGAATCATTAGAGCGCATTCTTGAGTTTTATGAGATGCGGAATGATTTTGAAAAAATGGAAATGGTAGCAGATTATGCTATCGAACAAAACCCTTACTCTTCGGAATTTCTTATTCGCAAAGCAGAATTACAATTACAAAAAAAAGATTATAAAGCTTGTCTGGAATGGTTGGATAAAGCCATTATTCTCGACAGTCATGATATTGATATTTATTTGATAAAAAGCGATGTATTTATTGAAACAAATCAGATAGATGGCGCACAGGAAATTTTAGAGCAGGCATTGCAAATGGTGGATACGGATGAACACGATGTTATCTATGCGCAGTTGAGTGATATTTTTGAAATGAAAGAAGATTTCGAATCAGCTTATGATGCATTATCAAAAGCACTTACATTAAATCCAAAAAGTGAAGATGCGTTGCAAAAAACTGCGCATATTGTAGAGATGACAGATAAGTTTGATGAGAGTATAAAACTGCATTCAGAAATCATTGAAAAAGATCCTTATTTATGGTTAGCATGGTATAATCTCGGTCGTGCTTATACCGGTGTGGGTTTATATGAAAAAGCGTTGGATGCATTTGAATTTGTAAATGCAATTAATGAAGATTATGATCTTGCTTATCGTGAAGCAGCAGATGTACATTATCGCAAAGAAGAATTTGAAAAAGCAATTCAGATGTTTGAAACTGCGCATGATAAAAGTGGTGGTTTTGAAGATTATAGTTTTCGTATTGGCTTGTGTTATGAAAGAAATGATAATTTAAAAGAAGCGAGATTTCATTATCGCAAAGCTGTGCGTTTAGATCCTTTTTTGGATGAAGCTTTTTTTAGAATTGGCGAAACATATCGCACTGAAGAAAGATTTGAAGCAGCGATTGTGAATTATAAAAAAGCATTGAAGATTGACGAGGATAATGAATTTTATTTATCTGCACTTATCCGTTTGTATCATAAGTTAGATCGTGAGGTTGATGCATTATCCTATCAACGCAGATTGGTAAATAGTCGCAGTGAAATACCAAGTTATTGGATTGATTTAATTCAATTATTATATGCACAAGAAGAATATGCCGAAGCTTTAGAATTAACTAATGATGCATTAACCCGTTGCGGTACTTATGTAGAATTTTATTATCTGCAAAGTATGTTGCTTTGGAAAACAGGTAAGCAAAAAGAAAGCATGAGTGTATTAGAACATGCGTTAGCCACCGACTTCAAACATCATTCAATACTACTTGAAGTGGATGATGCATTTTTCCATCTTGATCAGGTAATGGAGTTGGTGGAGATTTATAAATAGTGAGTAGTGAGTAGTGAGTAGTGAGTAAAAAAATAATAAATTTTATTTATCTCGGAACTTGAAACTCCAAACTTAATTTTTTCAATTACCAATAGATACTTTCCTTGTTATACTTTGTGTGGATGTTGTAATACGGACAACATAAATTCCGGGTAAACAATTAGGTGAAATTGAAGAATAGGTTTCACTAATTATTCCTGAATAAATTATTCTACCTGCCAAATCAAATAGGGTTATTTCAGAACCAAGATCTTCCGATGGTAAATGATAATAAATGGTATTACCAAAACTATAAATACTGTAAAGCGGATTATTATTTTCTATATCTACATACGTTTCTAAACTGCCTGCTGCTATAGGATGATTTGGTTGAGATTCATACGCATAATCATGAATTATTAATGTGTGACCGGTGTCTATAACACTACATCTTATCCAGCCATGATGATATAAACTATCATCATCAATAAAACGTACTCCGATAAAATGTTCTATTTTTTCTGGAAACCAGAGACCGCCATCCCAAGTTGTCCATCCTAACCATGGAGAATAATAATAATCAGCAAAAGCCATTCGTTGAAACCCATAATTTTGGAAATGTAAAGCAGGTGGTGTAATTAAAGCACCTTCCTCAAGTGCATAGGGAAAATATACGTAAAATGAACCAGCATAAGATCCACCGTATGTTTTTCGGCTACCCGCAATTAAATTTAATGGAGTATATACTGGACCTGCCAAAATTCTTTCATATCTAAAACTTGTATGATATAATGTAGAATAATTTGAGAATACGGTGTTTTTAAATGCAAAATCATAAGTGCCATCATTATCCATATCAATACCTATTACACCACCCGAATATTCTAACACAGCATCTGGTTCTATATCCGTATAAATAACTTGGCCTTGTAATGATGCGGATACTGCTATAAAGGATAAGCTAAGTGCAGAATACTCCTTAATGTTGAATTTATTATTTTTCATCACTAACTTATATTTTAATTAAGGATTTATAATAAATTGAATTATTATTTGTAAATGTAATCTGATAAATACCGGGTGGTAATTCACTTATATCTATTGGCGAAAGTGGTATAATACTAATTTTTTTAATAAATACTCCGGAAACTGTTGATATTTTAATATCCCATTCAGTCGATTCATACTCTCCCGGATGTGTAGTAAAAAAATAAAAATAATTACTCGATGGATTAGGATAAACAATTAGTTTATCCTGATTTTCAGCATTAAGCTTTGCACCGCCGGGGGGATAGGAATGTGATTGAATTGGCACTTTAAAATAACCCATAGAATAGGAAGGAGCTGTTAGGCACAGATTAGCTCCGACAGTGCTATCGCATTCAGGTATATTTATCATTGTATCTAAATGCGTTATACCCAATGGGAAAGGATTCGTGGAATAACATGCATTAATATCGAACAAGGTATTTTTTCCTTTGCCAGAGGTGGAATATGGTTTTAACCCCTGCATATAATAAATAGTTGCCGTATCTGCATCCACCCAATCACTACCCGGGAATAAATCCGGTAACTCGGTTGTACTTAATTTATAATTCTGAGAATTGCCTTTTACATTGCTGTAAAAAATATATAAATTTTCCTTAGCAGGATCCATAAATACAGTAGGATTCAGATTACGTTCCTTTTTATTCAATGCAAAAAAGGAAGGTACATATTTTAAATTTTCTTTTACAATTACACTCAGTAATTCGAAACTATAATGTGTTGTACGTTTTACATAATAATTTCGAAATGCAGTATCTGAAGTTGAGAGATTATAAGGAAATACATATTTACCCAAAGAATCTAACTCCTCTCTATTGGCTGGTGAAATAAAATCTGTTCCAGAACCTCCTGCATAATTTTGCCAAGTCGTATATGTAAAAAAATTGGTTCTGTAGCCTGTAGTAAAATTCAGTTTAATATTTTTTAAATACCATTCTTGAAAAACCATAGAATGCTGCCATGTTTGCGTTATAGCATTTATTTTATCATTAATAGAATCATTCACACCTTTTATATTAGTTTTTAAATTACATTCTGTAACCCAAAGATTTTTGGCAATTGGACCGCTCAGGTTAAAATTTAATACGGTATTATGTTCATTGTAGCTTTCTAAATATTTCGTTTTAATCAGACTTTGAAAATTCAAACCTATACTGTCAAACGCATTGTATAATCTTGGATCGTACATTCCATATAGCCAATAGTCGTTGGTGCTATCGGAATCTCCCAAATTGCATGAGTAATTTGCATATAAATTATTACTCATTAGATCACCCCAGTTGTTCTCTGCATCATAATAAGGATGTAAAATCACTGCATCAAAATTATATCTGCTGCCGCCACTTATCGTAATGGTATTATCACTATAATGCGCCCGCAGGCTGTCGTTCCAGCTACATCCCTCTCGTGGTCCATCATCCGCAGGCATTCGAAATGCAAAATCTCCCGGTAAATTCTCCGCAGGTATCCCCACTTTACAACTAAAAGAGGATATGGCTTTAAACTGATAGAAAAAATCATGGTCGGATTGCATAGTAGTACTTAAGACGGAATCCCATGCCCCTGACTCACCTTTCAGGAAACTGTAGTATTCATTAAAACAATCCCAACCCATCATACTAACACTCCATTTTGCACCCACTTCATTGCCAAATTCTACTCCAACTACATTCACATTGTGTATGCTGTTGCTGCGCATATATTCCACTATTTGCTTACATACACTTGCTGGTTCACTTATTATGTTTAGACAAACAATTACATCTACCACATGACCCGGGTTGTCTGTCTCTATTTTCTCAACTAAGGTTATAAAGTCATCAATATAACGATGGGTAGATGACAAATCCAATTGGTTTGTCCATTTACCGAATAAACTTTCAAAGTTTGAAACTTCACTTTCGTTTATCCAAAGTTCTAAAGAGTCACGGTTATCATCAAGTACATCCCCTAAAGCAGCAAAATCTACTACCGGAAAATCTGTAACCCCATCTGTATTATCGTAGTATTTTATCATTTCCAGAGGGTTATAACCATAACCCGGTCCATCAAGCAAATGCATAAATTTATTGTTAGCTCCGGAAGGAAATCTTAAGACTTTTGGTGCAAGTTCACTAAGCCAGTTCCACTGATCCATTGCACTGGAATCATTTGGTATTGTATTATTATCAAACGCACCTCCTATATGAAGACCATGTTGTCCCATAGCTACATTTTTAAGCATAGCCCTGGGTTGTATTAATATGTTGTTATTTGGCGGCGGAACAATTAATTGATAGTTAATAATGTTTGTTCCCTTATTGTAATTTCCTGATTCAATGTTATTGTTTAAACGCATGGCTTCTTCAGTGCCTATACTATCATCAATAATAAAAATAATATCCTTTCCATCCGTGTAACTGCTATCGCTATTTAAAATTATTTCTTCCCATTCGGAGTCATCATCTGTTTGCGCATTTGAAATATTAATAATAGAAGTAAATAAAATAAATAAAAAAATTCGGATAGTAGAGATGTAAAAAGATTTCATATTGGATGGATTTAGATTAAATGAATTATTCAAATTTATATTCTTTTATTATTAACTCCAACTATTTTTATATTATCTGGTTACCGCATTACATCCCCCAAAAAAAAGAGGAACCACCTCTCGGTAGTCCCTCTAAGGGACAAGACAAAAGAAATTTTAAGGCACATAAATAACAGCCGGATCGCTCCAGCCGCCTTTGCCTTGTGCATTGTTACCTGCCACTTCTATCCACACTTGTTGGCCTTTGGTAAGTCCTGTTAAAGTGTACTTACTTTTTGTGGGACTTTCCGGTGCATTTTGCCAACTTGGTGTATTTATGTCTCCGTAAGTATAACGAATACTGTAAGACACTACCACCTTAAGTTGCGGATGCCAATGTATATCCACTTCGCCTTCATCGTCGCCTTGTGTAAGGCTTACATCCGACACTTTTGCCGGTGTTGGTTTTGGACTACGTTCGTCCCTTATAGGCATATTCGCACTTGTAATTATATCGGGATCACCGTTAGCTACATTGTCCACATAGCTGCCTTCCTGTGTCAATATAATTTTAAGGTCGGCAATGGCATTATTTGCCTGAATTGTGGCATTTTCACTTTGCTGCCTTCTATTGTTTGCATTATTCAATTTTGATTGCGCTGCTGTTTTAGCAGCGGTCAGATCAACAATGGAGGGATTTGGAGTAGTGAAATTTGCATTGCCTGTCATCCCAGCGATAATAGTTTCTGCAAAAGCAATTATCTCCTCATTGGTAAGAGTACTTAACTCTAATTTTACTTTAGCCATTTTTTTATTTTTTTGGTAATGAACTGAATAATCAAACTTATTTCATAGTTTAAAAACCACCATTAAAGAGTAAGCCAAATAGTGACTAAAAATATAACCCATTGAAAACGAATAAATTAAATGATTATTTACTCAAACAAATGCCTTTTTGAGAGTCAGAAAATGATTTTCTTACGGAAGAAAATGGTTTTTTAAGGAAGGAAATTGTTTTTTTAGGGAAGGAAATAATTTTATTAGGGAAAGAACTGATCTTCTTCCGGAAGCTTGCCATGTTCTTACATAATCCGGAGGTTTTCTTCCGGAAGAAAACCTCCGGCTTCCCTAATTCGATGAGTTTCTTCCGGTAGAAAGTTTCCGGCTTACGATAATAATTTACTTAATTACCGAAGTCCGACAGATTTTCTGAAGAAAACTAATTGTTTTGTGGGATTGCAATTGGTTTTTATAAAGGAAATCCAAATGTATCTTCATATACCTTTTGATAAATTGTTTCCAACTGATGATTTACTTCGCTAAAAGATATTGCTTCTATTGGAATATTTAATTGAAACTCCCGAATGGTATCCATAATATTTTCCCTTCTATTTTTTATAGCATCTTCTCTCTTTAGAAATGAGATTTGCTTATTTTGTTCTTCATAAAACTTTTCAAACGATTGAATTAGGCATTGGCAATAAAACTCTGGAAAATCAAATTCATTTGGTTTAATTAAGGAAGTAATTTGTACTTCTGTAGGAATTCGGTCATAGTACATAATTTTATACTGATCAAGGGCAGTTTGCACATCTGCAATATATCTTTTGTGATGTGATGCAAGGTTTAGATAATTTAATTTTATTTTAACAAACTCACTTCGCCCCTTAAGTGTATCGAAGTTTTTTGTAGAGTACATTATGTAAATGCTTTCACATGTTTGAATAGCCTGAGCAATTACTTGTTGAGGAATATAATTGAAGTTTTTAATAGCATCTTGGTTCTCCCTTTCATTTTGCTCCAAATAAGGTAATAATTTAGTTTCATTTTCGAAACCTAATGTGGTTGTCATTTCATTTTTGCCAGTGTTTTCTGTAGAAATCTTAAAAACATCGTCAAATGAAATTTTCTCATTCAGTGTTTCTTTAGAAATAGTTTTAGTTGATGAAGTAGTATTTGTTTGATTTTGCTTTTTATGAAATAACCTTTTAAATACTGGAGGCAGAATTAATAACCCTGCAACGAAACACAAAGTTGCAACTAAATTATCCCCATTTGCAAAACCACCTAAGCTTAAAATAATAAGAAATAGACCAAGTACCCAGATAAAAAATCTTTGTATTTTCTTCATATTTATTATTTAAAGATATGGGTTCATTAATTAATTGGTAACTCCTAAAAATACAAAAAACCACTTTTTTATTCTGAAAGACTACGCACTTCTTTCCACTAAATAAAATCAAGAACTTTTTGAAAGTCCTCTCTTCTCCAAATACATAAATAATTCAGTGCCCATTCTCGGACCTATGGAATTATAACATGGTGCAAATATTTTAAAGCGAAACCAGGGTTTAAAAATCGGTCTGTATTCTTCTTCTGTTCCACCGAATGGTGGTCCGTCTTTATCAAATTCTACATTAAATAATAAGCCAACTAATTTGCCGGATGCTGCTAATAAGTTGTACATTTTTTTTACATAGTTTTCTCTTTGTGAAGGATGCAATGCACAAAAAAATGTTTGTTCAAAAATTAAATTGTAAGTGCCTTCATGTGCAAAGAAATCTTCATTTAAAATTTTAATACAATTATTTCCAGCAAATTTTTTCTGCAATCTGTTTACAGCTACTTCCGAAATATCTACGAGTGTGATATTGGTAAAACCTTTTTGCAATAAATATTCGGCTTCGTGTGCATTACCACAGCCGGGTATCAGAATTTTTATTGCTTTGTTTTCTAAATGGTCAATAAATGATTTTATTGGCGGTGATACCTGACCCAAATCCCAACCTGTATTTTCATCTAAATAGCGTTGGTTCCAAAAATGTGCATCTAACATAATTGTAAATATATCATTCTAAAATGCATTGTTTGATGATATATATTTCCAAATAGTGCAGTAATGGTATAAGTGGAGTTGCGTATGTTTCCTACTTTTGCGCCAATAAAAAATATTGTTATGAATTTTGAAATGAGCAATTTACCCCAACGCAATAAAAAGCCAAGAACACAAGGCATTACAATGGTGATGGATAAAGGTTTAAGTGTTCGGGAAGCCGAAGATTTAATGAGTGTGGGTGAGCCTTATATTGATATGATAAAACTCGGGTTCGGTACTGCATTCGTTACACCAAATCTGGAAGCAAAACTTGCAGTGTATAAAAATGCAAATATGCCGGTGTATTTGGGAGGTACTATGTTCGAAGCATTTATTATTCGCAATCAATTTGAAGATTATATGCGACTGATGGATAAATACAAATTAGAATTTGTAGAAGTTAGTGATGGCTCTATTGATTTGGAGCACGATAAAAAATGCGAATATATCCGTAAGCTTTCTGAGAAGTATAATGTATTATCTGAAGTAGGTTCAAAGGATGAGAAGAAAGTGTTAGCTCCTTATGTTTGGATTGACCTGATGAAAAAAGAAATTGAAGCAGGAAGTTTTAAAGTAATTGCAGAAGCAAGAGAAAGTGGTACTGTTGGAATATATCGTGAGAAGGGAGAAGTGCGTGGCGATTTAATTGATGAGATACTTACTAAAGTGCCGCAGGAAAAAATAATCTGGGAAGCACCTATTAAATCACAACAAGTTTGGTTTATAAAATTGTTGGGTACCAATGTAAATCTCGGCAATATTGCACCCAACGAAATAATCGCACTCGAAACTTTGCGCATGGGATTACGGGGAGATACGTTTCATCATTTCCTGAAAAAATAAATTCAATGATTGCGATAATTAAGAAGTACTACCTTTTAATTTTTAAAGGTATGGCGATGGGTGCAGCAGATGTTGTGCCCGGTGTATCCGGTGGAACGATTGCATTTATTTCCGGCATTTATGAAGAGCTGATTAACTCTATAAAAGCGATTGATTTAAATGCATTTAAAATTTTATTTAGCAAAGGCATTCCTGCTTTTTGGGAAAAAATAAATGGTTGGTTTTTATTATTTCTATTATTAGGAATCGGAATTAGTATTGTTTCACTTTCAAAATTAATTCTGTATTTATTAACCAACTATCCTACATTACTTTGGTCGTTCTTTTTCGGATTAGTAATAGCATCTGCAATTTATGTTGGCTCCACAATTAAGAAATGGAATTTGCAATTAATAGTTGGATTAATCGCCGGAGCTGCATTCGCATTTTATATTACAATAGCATCACCAGCACAAGGCCCAACAGAATTATGGTTTGTTTTTATAACAGGAGCTATTGCAATTTGTGCAATGATATTACCCGGTATTTCAGGTAGTTTTATTATGCTGCTAATGGGTATGTATGAGTTTATTTTAAATTCACTTACATCATTAAAAATTTCTGTAATACTCACCTTTATGGCTGGTGCAGCTATTGGTATTGTTAGCTTTTCACATTTGCTATCATGGATGCTGCGCAAGTATCATAACCTCACTATAGCAATACTTACAGGCTTTATGATTGGCTCATTGAATAAAGTATGGCCATGGAAAAAAATTTTAGAAACTAAGATTGTGCACGATAAAGAAGTGGTGATAAAAGAAGTGAATGTATTACCAAATGCTTATACAGAACTTACAGGCAAACCGGATTTTTTAGTACAATGTATTCTGCTCATATTGTTTGGATTAATTTCTATTTACACCATTGAATATCTTGCCGGAAGAAAAAAGAAATTAGTCTGAAACAAAAATATATTTCATGCGACTATTTGGATTAATAGGTTTCCCGTTATCACATTCTTTTTCTGCAAATTATTTCAGTAATAAATTTAAAGAATTAGAAATTACTGATTGCAGTTATGAGTTATATCCATTGAATGAAATAGAACATGTGAAATTGCTTTTTCATTCTTATGATGATCTGGAAGGATTAAATGTTACCATACCTTATAAAGAAAGTATCATTCCTTATTTAGATGATTTGGATGAAGCTGCTAAAAAAATTGGCGCAGTAAATTGTATTAAAATCAAAGGTGGAATTAAAACCGGATACAACACCGATCATTTTGGTTTTACAGAATCATTAAAAAATATTTCTGCCATAAATAAAATTGCAATTGTACTTGGAAATGGTGGAGCATCAAAAGCAATTCAATACGGATTATCGCAAATGGATTTTAAAACAATTCTTGTTTCAAGAAAACCTGAAAAAAATCAATTGAGTTATGCAGATCTTACCGAAGAAATAATTGCAAGTGCAGGAATAATTATTAATACAACACCATTGGGAATGTATCCGGAAATAAATGCAAAACCGGATATCCCTTATTCAGCAATGCATGAAAATCAATTGGCTTATGATTTAATTTATAATCCAACTACTACAAAATTTATGGAGACAGCATCAAGTTATGGTGCACAAATTATGAATGGGATGGAGATGCTAAAATTGCAAGCAGAAGAAAGTTGGAGAATCTGGAATGCTTAATTAATTCTTCTCATTAAAATAACATTTCAAATTACTCTTGTGTTTTTTTGTGGTAGTGAAATGATAAGTGAGTGTAAATAATCCTCCAAAAATATAAGTGTCATTATTATTCGGATTACCCCTTCCATTTTCAGGTGATGTCCAACCGGGAACAGAACCATCCGATCTATCGGATAAAGCAGCGGCTAATGAGGCAGTTTGCGGATCTAAATATTCGAAGAAATAATCGGGGTTAGCATAAAAGCCACTAACATCATCTATATAATCAGTGGTGGTAAAACGGCAAGCCATTTCAAACCCAAATACCAAACTATTGCTTGCGAGATATCTAAGGCCACCGCCAAGAGGAAAACAAGCCTGAATTTTAGAATATTTTTCTTTATCCGGATATGCAGCTAAGCCCTGCCCTTCAGTGCCCAAAGGTTGCAGTTCCACCCATTGCCCTTCATATTTTGCCTGCGGATTAAACCAGAACCCACCAATACCTCCATAGATATAAGGAGTTACTTTCTTTTTAAAAGGTCCTGAAAATCTGTTGAGACCAACTTCAATCATTACAGATCCTTCAACAATCGGCGATTTAAAACTTAAATTTCTATTATTTCTCCATTCATTATTTGTCAATGCATCATCACCTCTTAATTCAGAATAAATAATATTATAGCGAACTGCAATGCGGGGAAATATTTCTTGTCTGAAAACAAAACCGATTGCCGGTCTTGTAACCTGAGGATCAATATCCCACCAAAAAGCACGACCAATATCATTAGAACCACCAAGATCACCGAGGAAAGAAGAGAAGCCTAAATTCAAACCGTATTCACGATCTCTTTCATCTAATTGTCCATAAATAAAATTAGAAATGCCTATACAGAGTAGTATTACTGATAGACATTTTTTAGAAATCATGGGTTCAGGTTTAGCGTTTGTTTTTTGCAAAGATTAGAATCTAAAAATACATGGTTGCATTTGATTCAAAAAAATCGGATTTCACAATGTAATTTTTATGCGAAATCCGATTAATTCAAAATGGACTTTTGGATTGCAATCCTAATTTTAAATATTCTATATCAACTGTTTGCAAATAATTATCGGGTCAGAATAATTATCTGTGTCTGCTTTTAATAATATGATAAGTTGCAGTTAACATGCCCATAAAATATGTATCATTATGATCAGCACTTCCTCTCTGACCATATTCCGGTGTTACATCACGATCCATTCTATCCGATAAATTCGCTGCAAGTGTTGCAGTTGCAAGATCATAATTCTGGAAAAAATAATCTGTGTTAGGATAAGAAGTACTCACATCATCCAGATAATCTGTACTTGTTAATCGCCAGGTAAGTTCAGCACCGAATACCCAACCAAAATCAGATAAAAATCTTACACCACCACCAAATGGCAACACAGCTTGCACTCGATTATATTTCTGACGTTCAGGATATTGAGGTAATCCTTGTCCTTCTGTTCCCAGCGGTTGTAATGCAATCCAATAATCATTGTATTGCGCTTTTGGATTAAAATAAAATAAACCACCACCAACAAACACATAAGGTGTAAAATATTTACGGTCTCTGCCACTAAATCTAAAAGGACTGTATTCGAACATTGCAGTGGCTTCCCATACATTAGATTTAAAACTGAGGTTGCGTTCATTCCTTGATTCATTTTCTGAATTTGCATCATTACCTCTAAGAATTGTATAGGTAAGATTAGTTCTGAAGCCGAAATTAGGAACTATCTCTTCTCTATAAATAAAAGAAATAGCAGGTGCAATGGATTGCATATCCACATCGTGTAAAAATGCCTGACCATCACCTGAACCACCGCCAAGATCTCCTAAGAAATAAGATATTCCTGAAGTAAATCCGATTTCGCTGTTTAGTCGCATGCGTTGCGAAAATGCACTTGAAACAATTAGTATTAAGCACAATGTAAAGAGTAAGTGTTTTTTCATAACATTAGAATTGAGGGTATTAATTAGATTTTGTTTCGTGAATCATTTACTTAATTCAAGAGCCAAAACTATTTAAAATAGCCACTAATCATTTTGCATATTTCACGTATTGTGACTGCGCTAATGTTATAGTATAATGGAAGTCTAATCAGATGTTTTGAAATATAATCTGTATGAAATAAATCACCGGAAACAGTTTCAATTTTACCGAAAGGTGAGCTGTGTAAGGGTTCGTAATGTGTAAGAGCTAAAATTTTTGATTGCAATAAATAAGCAATTAGTTTTTGTAAATGTTTTTCATCAGAAATTAAAAGATGAAATTGATTACCATTTATTGTAATTCCATCATCAAATTTTGGAAGTAGGATGTGGTTTTGAAATTCGGGCATTTGTAACAACTCAAAGTATAGATTCCAACTTTGTATTCTGTTGTTTTGAATTTCATCCAGACTCAATAATTGCGCATATAAATAAGCAGCGTTCAATTCTGACAGTACATACGAAGAGCCTAATCCCACCCAATTATATTTATCTATATCACCTCTTTTAAAAGCAACACGACTTGTACCTTTCTCCCAAATTATTTCTGCTTTATTTATAAAATTCGTATCATTAATAACTAACATTCCACCTTCACCACAAGTAATATTTTTTGTTTCGTGAAATGAAAATGCGGCGAAATGTCCAAAGCTTCCAAGAGGTTTACCCTTTAAAAAGAATCAATGGAATGCGCACAATCTTCAATTAAAAACAGATTATGTTTATTCGTTATACGCAAAATATTTTCCAAATCACATGCATATCCGCCATAGTGAACAATTACTACTGCTCTTGTTCTTGGAGTAATTGCATCTTCAATCAGATTTGAATCTATGTTGGGAATATTCGTATTGCAATCAACAAAAATAATTTTAGCACCACGCAGCGCAAATGCATTTGCCATAGAAGGAAATGTATAAGATGGCATTATCACTTCATCACCCGCATGTATATCGCATAACATTGCACACATTTCAAGAGCTGCTGTGCAGGAAGTAGTCAGTAATGTTTTCAGAAAACCATATCGCTTTTCAAAAAACTCCTGACATAATTTAGTATAATATCCATTGCCGGATAATTGCCCACGATGAATTGCATCCAACATGAATTGCGGTTCAGTACCTAAAAATGTGGGTTTATTAAATGGTATCATTCTACCACTTCTGAAATATGAAATAATGGTTTGCCTTTATCTCCTTTTTGAAATACAAATAAAATGGCATGCATTGCTAATGTAATTAGCCTGAAAAAATTATAATTACTCTTGCCCGCAAATCTATCGTTGTGAATCACCTTCAATTCAGAAATTGATTCTGTGCATTTGCGGACTGCAACAGGTAGATAAAAATGTTTGTAGGATAAGGTGCAAATTTTTAAAATAATTGCATTGCTGTAAATCCCAAAATTCGCTGTGCGATAATTTATTTTTTTCTTTAGCAGAACTGAGAGTTTTGCATTGATTAACCATGAACTTACTTTATAATAAAGTCGTCCTGCTTTCGCCTGCCTGTCGGCAAGAACTACTTCCACCTTATCGGCAATTGCTTTATTATATAAGTCAATTAAATATTTTGGATTATCCTGAAGATCACAATCCATTACAAAATTCCATTCTGCATTTGCATGTTCAAGACCTGCTCTTATAGCTTGATGCTGACCATAATTTTTATCGAGTTTAATTCCTAAAATAAAATTGTATTTATTTTTTAGATTCTTTATTTCACTCCATGAATTATCCTTGCTGCCATCATCCACCAAAATAATTTTATATTGATTTGAAATGTTTGAAAAGCTATCCGATATTTTTTCTATGAGTACAGGCAAAATTGCTGCACTATTATACACGGGTATTATAACATCAAAATTTCGCAAGCAAAAAAAGTTATGCTTTTGCAGTCGGCCCAAAATTCATTGGCAAGCCTTGTATATAATCTGAATCGGTTATTTCACCATGTGTAGATTCAAATTTTGAAATATTATCTGACAATGCTCTTAATAATCTTTTTGCATGTTGCGGTGTCATCAATATTCTGCTCTTCACTTTTGCTTTTGGGATGCCAGGCATTACCCGTATAAAATCCACAATAAATTCTGCATTCGAATGTGTAATAATTGCAAGATTAGAATACGTACCTTCTGCTATTTCTTCAGTTAATTCAATATTTAATTGATTACCCGGTTTTTCTTTATTTTCCGCCATATCTAAATGTTTTATTTTCAAAATTATATAATTGACTTGAATAATATTTTTAATTACAATTTTTAACTGAAAATCTATTGTAAGAATAAATCAGCATTCAAGTAAATAAAAAAAAACCGGAATGCATTCCACATCCCGGTTTAATATTTTATTATAGAATAGAATTAAATTATTCTACTTCTACTTTTTTATTTCTTGCATTTTCCATACGCTCCAGATCTTCTCTACTTCCAACAATCAAGTTGCGGAAATGGCGCTGACCTGTTCCTGCAGGAATTTGATGACCTACAATTACATTTTCTTTTAGTCCCAACAAATTATCTACACGAGCTGAAATAGCTGCATGGCTTAACACCTTAGTAGTTTCCTGGAATGATGCAGCTGAAATCCAACTGGAAGTACCCAATGAACTACGAGTAATACCTTGCAATGTAGGAGTGGCAGTGGCTGAATTTGCATCACGGCATTCAATATTTTTTTATCTGCACGTTTCAGCGAACTGTTTTCTTCACGCAATTGACGGATAGTAATGATAGCTCCCTGTTTAAACTTCGTAGAATCTCCATTTTCTTCCACCACTTTTTTATCATACATTCTATCATTTTCTTCAAGGAACTCAATTTTATCTACCAACTGACCTTCAAGGAAACGAGTATCACCCGGATCAGTAATGGTCATTTTTCGCATCATCTGCCTAACGATAACTTCAATATGTTTATCATTAATCTTTACACCTTGCAAACGATATACTTCCTGAATTTCATTCACAATATATTCTTGTACGGCAAAAGGACCTTTAATAGCAAGTATATCACCCGGAGTGATTGCACCATCAGATAATGGCATACCCGCATATACATAGTCATTTTCCTGCACCAATATTTGTTTGGATAATGGCACCAGATATTTTCTTATTTCTCCATCTTTCGATTCAATGATAATCTCACGGTTACCACGCTTAATTTTTCCGAAAGAAGCAACTCCGTCAATCTCGGCAACCACAGCAGGATTACTTGGATTACGAGCTTCAAACAATTCCGTTACCCGGGGTAAACCTCCGGTAATATCCCGCACCTTTCCAAGAGCACGTGGAATTTTTGCAATAGCTTGTCCAGGATCTACTTCCTCACCTAAATCAGCCATAATGTGTGAGCCTACCGGTAAGTTGTAATTCTTTATTTCATTACCTTTTTTATCCTTAATAATGATGGTTGGAATTTTTGTACGATCACGAGTTTCTACAATTACCTTTTCACGGTGTCCGGTTTGCTCATCGCTTTCTTCACGGAAAGTGATGCCTTCAATTATACTTTCATAATCTACAAACCCACCAAACTCAGAAATAATAACTGCATTAAATGGATCCCAAGAGCAGATAATATCACCTTTGGTAAGCATTTTACCATCTGTAACATGCATTAAAGATCCGTAAGGAACATTATTGGTGATAAGTGCCCGACCAGTTTTTGTATCAATAATTTTTATTTCACCGGTACGGCCAATAACAATTTTTTGTTTTTTACCATCGTCATTTTTGTTATCTACCAAACGCACTCCTTCAAATTCAATCTTCCCATCAAATTTTGCAACCAATTTTGATTCGGTATCAATGCTTCCTGCTGTACCACCCACGTGGAAAGTACGTAATGTAAGCTGAGTACCCGGCTCACCAATACTTTGTGCTGCCATGATACCAACGGCATCACCAATCTGACCAATTCTGTAATTAGCCATGTTAGTACCGTAACATTTTACACATACACCACGCTTTGATTCGCAAGTAAGTACAGAGCGAATTTCTATTGATTCAATTGCAGTAGTATCAATATACTCCGCATTCTTTAAAGTAATTAGCGTACCTGCTTTTAAAATTAATTCATCAGTTATAGGATCATATACATCGTGCAAACTGGTGCGACCCATGATACGGTCACTTAATGGTTCAACGATATCCTCATTATCTTTTAATGCAGCGATTTTGATACCTCGTAATGTCCCGCAATTTTCTTCAGTAATTACAACATCCTGCGCCACATCAACTAATCTTCTTGTAAGATAACCCGCATCTGCAGTTTTCAATGCTGTATCTGCAAGACCTTTACGAGCACCATGTGTAGAAATGAAATATTCCAATACCGACAAACCAGTTTTCAGATTTGAAAGAATTGGATTCTCGATAATTTCTCCACCGCCGGAACTTCCAGATTTTCTTGGTTTGGCCATCAAACCACGCATTGCAGCTAACTGCCGAATTTGTTCTTTGGAACCCCTTGCACCGCTATCCAACATCATAAACACGGAGTTGAATCCTTGCTTATCATTTGTAAGTTTTGTAATTAACTCACCGGTTAACCTTGTATTTAGCCTTGACCAAATGTCAATGATCTGATTATACCTTTCATTCGGTGTAATAAAACCATTCATATAACTGCTTACGACTTCATCCACTTCTTCCTGCGAACTAGCAATTAATTCCGGTTGTCTATCCACTTCAACGAGATCACCAATATTAAATGACAATCCACCTTTAAATGCCCAACGGAATCCAAGATCTTTAATATCATCTAAGAATTTTGCAGTTGTCGGTACATCAGTGGAACGAATGATTTCACCTATGATACGACCAATCGCTTTTTTAGTAATTAAGGTATTAATAAAACCAAAACTCTTTGGAACAACATCATTAAATATAACCCGACCAATTGTAGTTTCAATTAACTTATTTTCTAATACACCATCTTCCAGCATATCAACCTTGCACTTAATAATTGCATGTAAGTCAGCTTTACCTTCATTATATGCTATCACCACCTCTTCGGCAGAATAAAATATTTTGCCTTCCCCTTTCACCGGTTCTTGCTTTGTACTGCGTTTTGCTTTAGTAATATAGTATAAACCCAACACCATGTCCTGTGAAGGAACTGTGATTGGATTTCCACTTTGCGGATTCAAAATATTATGTGCAGCAAGCATTAATAATTGTGCTTCAATAATTGCAGCACTACTTAATGGAACATGAACAGCCATTTGGTCACCGTCAAAATCGGCGTTGAATGCAGTACAAACCAAAGGGTGTAATTGAATTGCTTTTCCTTCAATTAATTTTGGTTGGAATGCCTGTATGGATAATCTGTGTAATGTAGGTGCACGGTTTAACATTACAGGATGTCCCTTTAAAATATTTTCAAGAATATCCCAAATAACCGGCTCTTTATGGTCAACTAATTTCTTAGCAGACTTCACCGTTTTTACAATACCACGTTCAATCAGTTTCCGGATAATAAATGGCTTAAATAATTCTGCTGCCATATCCTTCGGAATACCACACTCATGTAATTTCAATTCAGGACCAACAACGATAACTGAACGACCTGAATAATCCACACGCTTACCTAATAAGTTTTGGCGGAAACGACCTTGCTTACCTTTCAGTACATCACTCAAAGATTTCAATGCTCGGCCACCTTCTGCTTTAACAGCATTTGATTTTCTAGAATTATCAAACAATGAATCAACGGCTTCTTGTAACATGCGTTTTTCATTACGCAAAATCACCTCAGGTGCTTTGATTTCAATTAGACGCTTTAAGCGATTGTTACGTATAATTACTCTTCTGTATAAATCATTTAAATCCGAACTTGCAAATCTTCCTCCATCAAGAGGCACTAATGGGCGCAGTTCCGGAGGTATCACAGGAAGATATTGAATAACCATCCATTCCGGTTGATTTTCGATATTTTCTTTAGAATCACGGAATGCTTCAACGACACTTAATCGTTTTAAAGCCTCAGCCTTTCTTTGTTGTGAAGTTTCTGTATTTGCCTGATGTCTTAATGCAGCAGACATATCATCCAAATGCAATCTGCTTAGCAATGTATGCACAGCAGGAGCACCCATATCGGCGATAAATTTATTTGGATCTAAATCATCTAACATTTGATTGTCCTTTGGAAGTGCATCTAAAATGTCGAAATATTCTTCCTCAGTAATCAGATCTAACTTGTCAAACTTTTTCAATTCACCGTTGATGGTAATACCTTCCGTGATAGGACCCGGATTGATGATACAGTATCTTTCATAATAAATTATAGATTCTAATTTTTTTGAAGATACTCCCAGCAAATAACCAATTTTATTTGGCAATGATTTGAAATACCAAATATGTACTACCGGAACAACGAGTTTAATATGCCCCATCCGTTCACGACGCACTTTCTTCTCAGTAACTTCTACACCACATCTATCACACACGATTCCTTTATATCGGATACGCTTGTATTTACCGCAATAGCATTCGTAATCTTTAATAGGGCCAAAAATTCTTTCGCAAAACAAACCATCTCTTTCAGGTTTGTAAGTTCTGTAATTAATGGTTTCCGGTTTTAATATTTCACCATATGAGCGCTCTAATATTGCATCTGGTGATGCAAGGCTAATGGTTACTCTATTGAATTCAGATTTGATCTTAAGATCCTTTTTAAAAGGCATATCTATTCCCCTTTGTTTTTATTGGAGTAAACTGAATTAATCAAATTTTAAATCAAGTGCAAGACCTCTTAACTCGTGCAACAATACGTTGAATGATTCAGGAATACCTGGTGTCGGCATATTTTCTCCCTTCACAATTGATTCGTATGTTTTTGCACGGCCAATAATATCATCACTCTTCACAGTTAATAATTCCTGCAAGATATTAGAAGCACCATATGCCTCTAATGCCCACACTTCCATCTCACCAAAACGCTGACCACCAAACTGAGCTTTTCCACCCAATGGTTGCTGTGTAATAAGTGAATATGGTCCAATGGAACGAGCATGCATTTTATCATCTACCATGTGATTAAGTTTGATCATATAAATAACACCTACTGTTGCCTGCTGATGAAATCTTTCACCAGTTTCACCATCATACAAATAGGTTTTACCTAATGGTGGTAAGCCGGATTCAATCACCTGATCAGCGATTTCTTCTAAAGTAGCTCCATCGAAAATTGGAGTTGCATATTTCACTCCCAGCTTTTCACCTGCCCAACCTAGAACAGTTTCATATATCTGACCAAGGTTCATTCTGGAAGGTACACCCAGCGGATTCAACACAATATCTACAGGAGTTCCATCCTCAAGAAACGGCATGTCTTCGGAACGTACAATACGAGCAACAATACCTTTGTTACCATGACGACCCGCCAACTTATCACCCACTTTCAGCTTGCGTTTTTTAGCGATAAATACTTTGGCAAGTTTTAATACACCGTTTGGTAATTCATCACCCACGCTGATATTAAATTTCTCACGTTTAAATCGGCCTAACTCTTCATTCACTTTAATGGTATAATTATGCAAAACCATGCGCACTAGATCATCTGTTTCTGCTTCACCTGTCCAAGCTCTTGGATCTACACCGAGAAAATCAATTCCTTCTAATGCCTTTGGACTAAATTTTACTTTCGCCGGAACCAGTTCTTCTTTATAGGCTGTTTTTACACCTGCACTTTTCTTGTCTTTCAGAATTACAGAAAGTTTTTCCATTAACAAGTTGCGCAATTCGTCTAATGCACGAGCATGTTCTTTCTCTAATTTTTCGAGTGCAATTTTTTCACGAGTTTTTGCATTCTTATCTTTCTTGGCTTTAGCAAAAAGTTTTTTATCAATCACCGTTCCTTCTACACCACTTTGTGCTTTCATTGAAGCATCTTTTACATCACCTGCTTTATCACCAAAAATTGCACGCAACAATTTTTCTTCCGGTGTTGGATCACTTTCACCTTTAGGAGTAATCTTACCGATTAATATATCTCCTTCCTTCACGGTTGCACCAATGCGAATGATTCCGTTTGAATCCAAATCCTTTGTTGCTTCTTCAGATACGTTAGGAATATCGGCGGTAAGTTCTTCTTCACCTAATTTAGTATCACGCACTTCAAGATCGAATTCTTCAATATGAATTGAAGTGAACACGTCTTCTCTTGCAATACGCTCATTAATTACAATAGCATCTTCAAAGTTGTAACCCTTCCATGGCATAAATGCCACTTTCAAGTTTACTCCCAATGCTAGTTCCCCGGTTTCAGTTGCATAACCTTCACATAATACTTGCCCTGCAGTAACCTTATCACCTTTCTTTACAATTGGTTTAATATTAATACAAGTGCTTTGGTTTGTTTTTTTGAATTTACGCAGTTTATATATTTTACGATCTTCTTCAAAACTTACCAGTCTATTATTCTCTGTTCTGTTATAGCGAATTATGATTTCATTTGCATCTGCATATTCAACCACTCCTTCCCCTTCAGCATTGATTAACATTTTCGAATCTTCGGCAACTTTTTGTTCTAATCCTGTTCCTACAATTGGTGATTGTGGTTTCAATAATGGAACTGCCTGACGCTGCATGTTAGAACCCATCAATGCACGGTTTGCATCA
Organism: Bacteroidota bacterium; assembly: GCA_016715425.1. Lineage (NCBI taxonomy): Bacteria > Pseudomonadati > Bacteroidota > Bacteroidota bacterium. The sequence goes on along the minus strand of JADKAC010000005.1, from coordinate 315,622 downwards.
TCATGTTCTAAGAATGGAATTAAGGATGCTGAAACACCAACAATTTGATTTGGTGCAACATCCATATATTGAATTTGCGATGGATCATATTCAGGAAAATCTCCTTGTTCACGACATTTTATTCTTTCGTTTTCGAAGTTTCCTTTTTCGTCAAATTTTGCATTTGCCTGTGCAATAACAAGCTTATCTTCTTCCTGTGCATTGAGATATAATACATCGGCTTTTAGATCTAACTTACCATTTTTCACCGGACGATATGGTGTTTCAATGAAACCCATTTTATTGATCTTAGCATGCACACATAGCGTAGATATCAAACCAATGTTTGGTCCTTCCGGAGTTTCAATAGTACAAAGGCGACCATAATGACTATAATGTACATCTCGTACTTCAAAACCAGCTCTTTCTCTGGATAAACCTCCAGGTCCTAATGCTGAAATACGACGCTTATGTGTAATCTCAGCAAGTGGATTAACTTGATCGAGAAACTGACTTAACTGACTTGTTCCGAAGAATGAATTAATTACGGATGAAAGCGTACGTGCATTGATTAATTCTATTGGAGTGAACACTTCATTATCACGCACATTCATTCGCTCACGAATGGTTCTTGCCATCCTTGCCAAACCAACACCAAACTGTGCATACAATTGTTCCCCCACTGTTCTCACACGACGATTGCTCAAGTGATCAATATCATCTATTTCTGCTTTATTATTAGAAAGCTCAACCAGATATTTAACGATGGCAATGATATCATCTTTGGTAAGTACTTTGGTATCAAGGGCAGTATCAAAACCTAATTTTTCATTGATTTTAAAACGACCAACTTCACCCAGATCATACCGCTTATCTGAAAAGAATAATTTATCAATTATACCACGAGCAGTTTCATCATCCGGTGGTTCGGAACCACGTAATTGACGATAGATTTGCTGAACTGCTTCAATTTCAGAATTCGAAACATCCTTTTGAAGTGTATTTAAAATAATAGTGTAATCGCTGGTGATATCATCTCTCGTAAGGATAATTGTTTTTGCACCAGTATCCACTACCTGACGAATATTGTCTTCATCCAGTTCTGTATCTCTTTCCAGGATAACTTCATTACGTTCAATGGAAACAACTTCGCCCGTATCTTCATCTACAAAATCTTCACGCCAAGTTTTCAAAACACGGGCGGCAAGTTTTCGTCCAACATTTTTCTTTAAAGTTTTTGCATCTGCCTTCACTTCTTCGGCAAGACCGAATAATTCCAGAATGTCTTTATCCGTATCATAACCAATTGCACGCAATAGAGTCGTAACAGGAAATTTTTTCTTCCGATCAATATAAGCGTACATTACATTATTAATATCGGTAGCAAATTCCATCCAGGCACCTTTAAAAGGAATAACCCTTGCGGAATAAATTTTTGATCCATTTGGATGCACACTCTGACCGAAGAAAACTCCGGGTGAACGATGCAATTGAGAAACCACAATACGCTCAGCGCCATTAATAATAAAGGTGCCTTTGGGAGACATATAGGGGATATTACCTAAGAATACATCTTGAACAATTGTCTTAAAGTCAATATGTTCTTCATCATTACACGACAATCGCAACTTAGCCTTGAGCGGAACGCTATAGGTAAGCCCACGTTCTATACATTCTTCAATGCTGTATCGTGGTGGGTCAATGAAATAATCAAGAAATTCCAGTACGAAAATATTGCGGGCATCAGTAATAGGAAAGTTTTCCGAAAATACTCGGAACAAACCTTCAATACTGCGATTTTCCTGCGTTGTTTCCAACTGGAAAAAGTCTTTAAATGATTTAAGCTGTATCTCTAATAGATCGGGATACTCAGCGGAGCTTTTAATTTTTCCAAAATTGATCCGCTTTTGTTTTTTAGAAGTACTTACATGCATAGTTTGCTAAAGTTTGGGTTAAATCAAATAGGAATAAGGCTTATCCCGAATTAACGAGAGCAAGCCTTCCAGATCTAACCACGCATTGGCGTGGCTAAAGTCAAATCAAGTAAATTACTTGACCTCAACTTCAGCGCCGGCCTCCTTTAACTTAGCAGCAATTTCTTCTGCTTCTGCTTTACTTACACCTTCTTTAACATTACTTGGAGTATTGTCGGTTAAATCTTTAGCCTCTTTTAATCCAAGTCCAGTAATATCTTTTACGATTTTCACTACGTTTAATTTTGCAGCTCCAGCACTTTTAAGTACTACGTCGAAAGCTGTTTTTTCTGCTTCAGCAGCACCAGCGTCGCCAGCACCACCACCAGCACCTGCAACCATTACCGGTGCAGAGGCAGCGGGTTCTATTCCGTACTCATCTTTAAGTATTTTAGCGAGTTCGTTAACCTCTTTTACAGATAAACTAACCAGCTTTTCTGCAAACTCTTTTAATTCTACCATTGCTTTGATGTTTTATTGATTTTTTAAAATTGTATAATTATTAAATGTATTATGCTTCTTTTTCAGAAAGGGTTTTTACTATTCCGGCAAGCTTGCTGCCGCTTGATTGCAATGCAGAAATAACATTTCGTGCAGGACTCTGCAATAAACCAATAATTTCGCCAACAAGTTCTTCTCTTGTTTTCATATTGATAAGTGATTCTAAATTTTCTTCACCTATGAAAACTCCTTCACCTACATATGCACCTTTCAGACTCGGTTTTTCTTTATCATTTTCCTTACGGAATTGTTTGATAACCTTTGCCGGTTCATTAAGAGATTCACTGAACATAACGGAAGTTGGCCCATGGAGAATTTCATATAAACCTTCATATTTTTCACCATGAGATTCCAAAGCTTTGCGCAGTAAAGTATTTTTTACCACGTGGAATTTAATCCCTTTGTTAAAGCAAAGACGGCGCAATTTATTTACGTCTGCTACAGAAAGAGTTGAGGCATCTGCAATATAAAAATTATCATATTGCCCAACCTGATTCTTCAATTCTTCAATTGCAAGGGATTTTTGATCTTTATTCATTGTAATTGTATTTCTACGTTTCTATTTATTTATTAGGCACCCGGTATTGTTCTTGGATCAATAGCAATTCCGGGACTCATTGTACTTGCCATTGTAATACTTTTAAAATAAATTCCTTTTGCAGAAGATGGTTTCATTCTAGACAAAGTCCGGATCAATTCTTCGCTATTCTCAGCAATTTGATTGGGTTCAAAAGAAATTCTTCCAATAGATGAATGGATGATACCATATTTATCAACCTTGAATGCTACTTTACCTCTTTTAACTTCAGTAACAGCATTTCCAACATCATTAGTTACAGTACCTACTTTTGGATTTGGCATCAAGTTTCTTGGTCCCAATACTCTACCGAGTTTTGCAATTTTAGGCATCACACTTGGTGTGGCAATTACCACATCGATGTCAGTCCAACCACCCATGATTTTTTCTACATAATCATCGAGGCCAATAAAATCTGCTCCCGCCTTTCTTGCATCCTCCTCAAATTCGGGGGTACACAATACCAATACTTTCTTCTCCTTACCAGTACCATGAGGCAATGCAGTAGTTCCTCTGATTGCTTGATCTGCTTTCCTGGGATCAATACCCAAACGTATATGCAAATCTACAGATGCATTAAACTTACATGTGGTAACTTGTTTTACAAGTGCAGATGCTTCCTGAATGGTATACATCTTTCCTGGCTCCAATTTTCCGTCGGTTTTTTTTCTATTCTTTGTAATTTTCACTTTTGCTATTATTTAAGTGATCTATTTATTAATTATTCCAGGGCGCATCGCCTGTTACATTTATGCCCATACTTCTTGCTGTGCCGGCAACCATTTTCATGGCACTCTCCACATTAAAGCAATTCAAGTCGGGCATTTTTTCTTCTGCTATTAGTTTTACCTGATCCCAAGTAACATTCCCAACTTTATTGCGATTAGGTTCTGCCGAGCCTTTTTGTTTTTTTGCAGCTTCCAAAATCAGAACAGTTGCAGGTGGGGTTTTAATGATAAAATCAAAAGATTTATCCTTATATACGGTTATCAAAACCGGTAATATTTTCCCTTGCTTTTCTTGTGTCCTGGCATTAAACTGCTTACAGAATTCCATAATGTTAATACCCTTGGAACCAAGTGCAGGTCCGATTGGTGGTGCAGGGTTAGCCTGTCCGCCTTTCACCTGTAATTTTACATAGTTAATAATTTCCTTTGCCATTTCAGCTTACTTTTTCTACTTGTACAAAATTCAATTCAACCGGTGTTTTTCTACCGAAAATTTTAACTATCACTTTCAATTTTTTCTTGTCTTCATAAATCTCGTCTACATTACCCAAGAATTCATTGAAAGGTCCATCAATTATTTTCACAGTCTCACCTATAATAAATGGTTCATTAAGGGTAACCCCTTCTTCACTCATTTCATCCATTTTACCCATAATCCTGTTTATCTCAGTTTTACGGAGTGAAATAGGGTTTTCTTTTCCAAGAAAATGAATAACATTTGTTATACCTGATATTGTTTGCAGCATATCGTGTGTTACTTTTTCATCATTCACTTCCAGTAAAATGTAACCGGGAAGCGAATTTTTTTCTTGAATTACTTTTTTTCCGTTTTTAATTTTATAAATCTTTTCCGTCGGAACCAAAACGTTAGGTATAGCATGGCCCCATCCATTGCGGTTCACGTTCTGCTCAATATATTCTTTGAGTTTGCGTTCCTTACCACTAATCACACGTAATACATACCACTTCGTTTCTTCAGCCATTGTTCTAAGTTCAAACATTAAAATAAACTATAGAATAAAGTCAGCCCTTCGTTAGAAACAAAGTCCATTGCAAAAATCACAATCGAAAGTATTGCTGCTGCAACCAAAACAATTGTGGCGCTATTTTGCAGTTCCGGCCAAGTAGGCCAATTTACTTTATATCGTAATTCTTGATACGACTCCATTATGTATGATCTGATCTTATTCATAATAATCTTTTCTTGCACGGGTGGAGAGGCTCGAACTCCCAGCCTACGGTTTTGGAGACCGCCACTCTACCAATTGAGCTACACCCGTATAGGCGGGAACCCGCACGAGTGGCGGATTTCCATCTATTATTTATTTTAAAATTTCAGTTACCTGTCCAGCACCCACTGTTCTACCGCCTTCACGAATTGCAAAACGCAATCCTTTCTCCATAGCAATTGGATAGATCAATTTTACTGTCATTGTTACATTATCACCAGGCATCACCATTTCTACACCTTCAGGTAATGTAACTTCACCTGTAACATCTGTGGTACGGAAATAGAATTGCGGACGATACTTATTGAAAAATGGAGTGTGGCGTCCACCTTCTTCTTTTTTCAATACATAAGTTTCGCATTTAAACTCAGTGTGTGGAGTAACTGATGCTGGTTTGCAAATTACCATTCCTCTGCGGATTTGGTCTTTTTCAATACCTCGTAAAAGTAAACCCACATTATCACCGGCTTCACCTCGATCTAATATTTTGCGGAACATCTCAACGCCAGTTACAGTTGATTTTTGGGTTTCGAATGTAAGCCCAATTATATCTACTGATTCCCCAGAGTTTACAACACCTCTTTCAATTCTTCCTGTCGCAACGGTTCCACGACCAGTAATTGAGAAGACATCTTCAACTGGCATTAAGAATGGTTTGTCTATTTCCCTTGGAGGAATTGGTATCTCTGTATCAACAGCCGCCATTAAATCCAAAATTTGTTGCTTACTGTTTTCATCACCTTCCATTGCTTTCAAAGCTGAACCACGAATTATTGAAACAGTATCTCCAGGATATTCATAGAAGTTGAGAAGATCACGAATTTCCATTTCAACAAGATCTAATAATTCAGGATCATCTACAAGATCTACCTTATTCATGAATACCACAACAGCAGGCACACCTACTTGACGAGCTAACAGAATGTGCTCTCTAGTTTGAGGCATAGGACCATCAGTTGCCGCAACAACAAGGATAGCACCATCCATTTGAGCCGCACCAGTAACCATGTTTTTTACATAGTCGGCGTGTCCCGGACAATCCACGTGTGCATAGTGCCGATTTACGGTCGAATACTCAACGTGTGATGTGTTGATAGTAATACCCCGTTCTTTTTCTTCAGGTGCATTGTCAATTGAATCATAATCCTTTTTCTCAGCTAATCCCATATCTGATAAAATCAAAGTGATTGCAGCTGTAAGGGTAGTTTTACCGTGATCCACGTGACCAATGGTTCCTATGTTCACGTGCGGTTTTGAACGTACAAATTGTTCTTTAGCCATTTTTATTGAGTTTAATACTTGTTTATAATAATAATAAAATAATATCACATACTAACAATGGAGCCAATGACCAGGATCGAACTGGTGACCTCATCCTTACCATGGATGTGCTCTACCAACTGAGCTACATTGGCAGACCCACCACAACTGTCGCTGCGATGATTCCTTAATTTTCCTTTCGGATAGTTTCAAGTCATTTCGGACAATAAGAGCGGGAGACGAGACTCGAACCCGCGACCCTCAGCTTGGAAGGCTGATGCTCTACCAACTGAGCTACTCCCGCATCTTTTTCTGAGTTTAGGTTATGAAGGCGAATGCTTTCGCATTCTTGCTCAAACGGTCATAACCGGACTCATAGTGGGGAGAGGTGGATTCGAACCACCGAAGTCGTAAGACAACAGATTTACAGTCTGCCCCATTTGGCCACTCTGGAATCTCCCCATAAGCTTCGAGCCAATGGAGGGACTCGAACCCCCGACCGGCTGATTACAAATCAGCTGCTCTACCAACTGAGCTACATTGGCCAAACCACTCTTCAAAATTTCAAAGACTTAGGCATTTTTTTGCTTATACCTTGTCGAAAAATGCCCGCAAATATAAAACTAATAATTCGGAATGGTAAAATTTTTACAACTATTTCTCTTGTAATTTTTCTTTCCGCTTCATTATCTGCTTACGAAGGTCTTCGAAACATTCATCAATTGATTCTTCGAAAGATTTATTCATATTTTTTGCAAAAATATCTACACCTGGTAAAAAGAGCCTGACTTCGGCAACTTTATCTTTTACTTGTGCATTGCCATTTTCTAATTTAAGATAAACTTCTGCTCTTTGAATTTTGTCAAAGAATGTATCAAGCTTACCTATTTTTTTTTCTGTATAATCAATAAGCTTTGTGTCGGCTGTAAATCGAATTGACTGAATATCTATTTGCATAATTAATAATTTTTATGGTTCAAAAAATTCAGGCTTTTGGATGTGCCTGTTTATGAGCTTCTTTTAGTTTCTCAATTGTATTATGAGTATATATTTGTGTACTGGCTAAACTTGCGTGACCTAGCAATTCCTTTATAGCATTTAATTCAGCGCCATTGTTACTTAAATGAGTTGCAAATGAATGCCGAAGCACATGCGGACTCCGCCTTGTGATGCTTGTATTTCCTGTAAGTAGTCTATTCACTATAGTGTAAATTAACCCCGGATAAGCGGGCTCTCCTTTTTCTGTAACTAATAAATTATGTGATTCTCCAAAGATACTATTTCTAATCTTCAAATACGACTTAAGCAGTGCTATTAATCTTAAATTTATTGGAATAATTCTTTCTTTATTACCCTTTCCCAAAACTTTCATTGAGTTGTTGTAAATATCAATTGAATTTGTATGAAGTCCCAGCAATTCACTACGACGGATTCCAGTAGAGTATAGCAAATCAATTATAAGTAAATCCCTCAATTTCACAAAAATTTCTATTGGTTCTGTTTCAGGATAATTTGTTTGAATAGATGTAAATACTTTTTCCATTGAAATTAAATCCACAAAAACAGGTAATGGTTTTGGTATTTTAGGAGCAATCACTTTTTGCATCGGATTATTAATTATTACTCCTTTCTTCAAAAGAAATCTGAAATACGTTTTTAAAGAAGAGATTTTTCTATTTACAGATTTCGCTTCCAAACCTTTTTCCATGAGATTCACAATCCAGGAGCGCACTTGCCTATGATTTACATCAAGCAAGTCAGAATCCATTTCAGAATATATTAAATGCAGATAATTATTGAATTGCTCAATATCATTTTTATAAGCTTCTAAAGTGTGCTTACTATATCTTTTTTCGTATTGTAAATATGTATAAAACCCGTTCAGATGCATAATATCAAATCTTAATAAAGTAGGAACGAGTAACAGGAGGGCTTATTCCTCCATATCCATCATAATCTGTTGCTTATATCTAGCTTTCAATATTTCAGTACGTCTGACAATGGAAGGTTTAATAAATGCCTGACGTCTTCTAAGCTCACGCAGAATTCCCGCCTTTTCAAATTTCTTTTTGTAATTTTTTAAAGCTTTGTCGATTGAATCTGCTTCTCTTGCATCTATAATTAGCATACTAATATTTTAAGTTTAAGGTCGGCAAAGTTAATATCAACTATTCAATTTACCTAATAATGATTTATGATAAAATTTCTCTTGCAATTACTAATTTTTGAATTTCGGAAGTGCCTTCTCCAATAGTACAAAGTTTTGAATCACGATAAAATTTCTCAACTGGGAATTCTTTGGTGTATCCATATCCACCAAAAATTTGAACGGCATCATTTGAAATACTAACTGCAGCTTCAGAAGTATAATATTTAGCCATTGCAGAAATCTTAGTAACTTTTTCTCCTCTGTTTTTCAAATCTGCTGCTTGCATTGTCAGTAATTCTCCCGCTTTTATTTTGGTTGCCATATCAGCTAATTTAAAGGCAATACCCTGAAAATTTGAAATAGGCTGATCAAATTGATGGCGCTCTTGGGCATATTTTTTTGCAGCAAGATATGCGCCTTCCCCTATACCTAAACCCAAAGCTGCAATTGAAATCCTGCCACCATCCAAAACTTTCATTGCTTGTTTAAATCCCTCTCCCACTTTCCCAATAAGGTTTGCAATTGGTATCCGGCAGTTATCAAAAATAAGTTCTGTTGTTTCAGAAGCACGCATTCCTAGTTTATTTTCTTTTTTACCAGCAGAAAATCCCGGGGTATTACGTTCCACAATAAAAGCACTGGAATTATTTTTTGTTCTGGGTTCTCCTGTTCTTGCTATCACGACTAATACATCAGAAGATCTACCATGTGTAATCCAGCATTTTGTTCCATTTAACACCCACTCATCTCCTTCTTTAACAGCGGTACATTTCATATTCCCCGCATCACTTCCTGTATTCGGTTCAGTTAATCCCCAGGAACCAATCCATTCTGCGGTGGCAAGCAGTGGTAAATATTTTTTCTTTTGTTCTTCATTTCCATGTTGCAAAATATGACCTGTACATAATGAATTATGCGCAGCAACGGATAAGCCTATAGATCCACATACTTTTGAAATTTCACGAATCACATTTACATATTCAAAATATCCAAATCCGGAGCCACCATATTCCTCGGGGACAAACACACCCATCAAACCAAGTTCTCCTGCTTTTTTAAATACTTCAACAGGAAAGATTTGATCTTCATCCCATATCATCATATCAGGTCGCACATATTTTTCAGCAAAATCCCTTGCAACGGAAGAAACCATTTCCAGTGATTCTGTATTTTTAAAATCCATATTTTTTAAAATTAATTATAGGTTACTAAAGAAATTATTTTTGAGTTATATTTTTCAAGTCGTTTTCTACCATGTAGAAAATCCAATTCTAAAAGGAAGGCATAGGCTACAACTTTTGCATGGCGCATTTTCATAAGTTCAGTTGCTGCAGCGGCAGTGCCACCTGTTGCTAATAAATCATCATGAACCAGCACATTCCAACCCGCCTGAATATCTTCCAAATGCACTTCAACTGTGGCTGAACCATATTCCAGATCATAAGTAAATTCAATTGTTTCTCCGGGTAATTTTCCTTTTTTCCTAATGGGTATAAAGGGCACTTTTAATTTATGCGCCAGCACCATACCGTATAGAAATCCTCTACTTTCAACGGCGCAAACAGCGTCAATTCTTTCTCCATTTACTCGTTGAATAATTTCGTTTGTAATATCCTCAGTTAGCACAGGGTCTAATAATAATGGTGTCAAATCTTTAAACACAACACCCTCTTTTGGAAAATCTGCTACATCACGTATAGCTAGTTTTATTCTTGATTCTAAACTCATAATTGTAGGTAATGTGCCAATTTTTCAAAAGTCTTTTTTGAGACATAACCGGCTTTAAAAATTTCTGTTATGCTGTAGAATTTACCTGTCTTATTGCGATAAAGTATTATTGCTTCAGCTAATTCGTCCGAAATATAGGGATGATTTTTTAATTCCTCTTCTGAAGCGCTGTTCATTCGGATATGCTTTATATTAATTGTATCTAAAGAATATTTCTGAAATACTGATTCAGCCATTTCTTTATTTATATCCCAAATTTCCAATAATTGTTGTTTAGAATAAAATCCTCCCAACTTACTTCGATAATTAATAAAATTATCTGCCACCTTTGAAGTGAAGCCAAGAATCATCAAATCATTTTTTGTAAATGCATTTATTTCATTTGTTGAAATTTCACCTGTTGCTAATTCTTTGGCCAAATTTTCTTCTGGATTTCTTTCGGCAATTACCATATAAGATTTCAACCTCTCAAAATCATCTTCTTTAAATCCGTATATTTTTTTTAGATCATCCACTTGATAGAAATGCCCCCCTTTGGAAAGATAATTAACAATGCGTTCGGCAATTGAATAATGAATACCTAATTGTACCCAATCATTAATTAAAATCTGATTGGGATCGAAAATAAAATAATCAATTTCATCCTTCCTAATAATGGTTTTAGAAATTGATTCTGAATTTTCAAAAACAATATACGGTTGTAGTCTTTCCAAATATTCCGCTTTAAAACCATACACTTTCAGCAAATCATTTGCACTATAAAATTTGCCTCCCTTATTCACATAATTTATAATAATACTTGCTACTTTTTCCGAAATCCCTAATTCAATCCAAGTTGCATAATCAATTGTATTGGGATTAAATTTGAATAATGCACTTTCATTTTCCAGCTCCTCCTCAAAATTCACTTCATTATAAACAATTGATAAGGAATCTTTAATATGAAGTATTTGAGCAACAAGTTCCTGATGTTCTTTTAAAGACGCCTCTCGATCTCTACGGGTAAATAAATCCACAATAAAATTTTTACTAATAAATATTGCTAGGATAATAACTGCAAAATAAATCAGCATCCAACGCTCGCTGCGTGAAAAAGTAAGATGTCGGTGAATGATACGCTTTATTCTCATGGTGATGCGTAGTTGCATCTAAAAATAAAGTAAAAATCAATAAAACAAACTATTAAATCCGGAAAAATTACCGGAGAGCGTCATCATTATCCTCATACGAATCCGGTTCTGGCTTGGGTGGTGTAGTAAGTACTTTCCAGAAAAAATATAAAGTAACGCATGTAACTAAAATCATTACAGTTAACATTAAAATTAAAGCTGATAAATTCATATTAAGCCCTCCCTAGTTTTACTCTTTTTTTGTAAGCAATATATACTAAATAACTAATGCCTGCAAACAACAATAACAATAGCAACCTTGCATAATTAGTCAACATAAGTTGATTTTCCAGTTTAGTTATTTCAGCCTGATCTGTAGATGCGGCTATTTGATCTTTTAATCCGCTATTCGCAATTGTTTTTATGATTGATGAATTATCCAGCACCCATCCATTTTGAACTGCACTAATCCAATCATTTCCCTCTGGTGTAATTAATGCCCCCACAAATACAAATAACAATAACGTAGGTGTAATATATTTCATGATGGGTTTATAGAAATTAGGTAAGCGAATATCACTACCTCTATTAATTTCGTCCCAGCCTCTGGTTATTCCAAAAACCCAAACAAATAATATCGTTTCAAGCAATGCAAAAATTACCAGTGAAACTGTTCCCGACCAATAATCATATTCATTAAATACAAATGAATTTACACTACCATTTGCATTAAAATTATATATCAAAACAGTTGGTAAACCCAAGGCTAAAACTAATAGACCAAAGGACAATGCACCTTTAGCTCTACTCCATCCAAATTCATCACGCAAGAAACCCATCCATGGTGTGCCCATTGCCAATGAAGAAGTAATTCCCGCAAAAAATAATAAACCAAACCACATAACACCCGTGATAATTGAGAGTATATTTCCCCATTGTTCAAAAAGAAATGGCATAGTACGGAATGCCATTCCAAAGCCTGCGTTATCTTTCAACCATTCCACACCAAAGAATCCTGCTGCCAAAGGAATAACTATCATACTACCTAATACCACTTCTACAAATTCATTCATCCATCCGGCACTCATTGCATTCAATGCAATATCATCTTTTGATTTCACATAAGCTGCATAACAATGCACTGTTCCCATTCCTACAGATAGTGTAAAAAATATTTGTCCCGCAGCATTCAACCAAACTGTGGGATTTGTTAAAGAACTAAATTCAGGTGTCCATAAAAAATTTAAACCCGCTATGGAACTTGCATCAGGATGTTCTGGTGATGCCATACTTGTTCCCATAGTAATACTTTTGATTCCGAGAAAAGCACCAAATAATATTAATAATGGCATTCCCACTTTTGCAACACCTTCCACGCCTTTCAATCCACGAGATAAAATCCACGTATTTAAGGCAAGACAAAGGATATAGAAAATTATACTCTCATATGGAATGCCTGTTGTGGAATTCGAAACGTCCAGATATTTATCAAAAAATGAAGAAACACCTGCCTGATCCATATTATTAAATGTGCCGATGATGGAATGATAAACATAACTCATTGTCCAACTTTCAATATAACAATAGTATGAAGCAACTGCAACGTTTGTAAAAATTCCGAATACACCAATGTATTTCCAGAATCTTCTTTTATCCATGCTATCCAAAATAAATGGCGTTGAGTGATTGCCAAATTTTCCACCAAATCTTCCCGATGCCCACTCGATCCATAACAATGGAATTCCCATTACAAGAAAACAAATCAGATAAGGAATTATAAAGGCGCCGCCTCCATTATTTACTGCCTGAACCGGAAAACGAAGAAAGTTTCCGAGACCTACTGCATTTCCTGCCATTGCGAGAATGAGGCCTACCCGTGAACCCCATGCTTCTTTTTGTACTGCCATTAATGTTGTTTATAGGTTGATTGAAGCGGTTAAAATACACATTTTATATAAAAAGCTGGTGAATAGAATAATTAACATCAGGACTTGAAGTCACAATTGTTTTTTCAAATTAATTATGAATTGCATTTGTATAAAATGGAATTACTATTTCTCTTTATTTAATTCTTGTAAAAAAAATTTGAAGGCAGTGGATTGAAACGATTTCTAAACACTTTATGTCAGGAGCGCATTAATATAAACCCAATGCTTTTTGAAAGGATGACAAATTCACTTTGTTTTCAAGCTTCGCTTGTATATATGCACTATATGCATTTAACCAAAAACTTTGTGCATCCAAAACTTCACTGAGTGGTGAAAGTCCTTCTGAATATTTTGTACTTATTGCATCCAGATTCTGCTTCGCTTGTGAAAGTGAATTTTGTGTGAGTTCTACTTTTTGAATTGATTCCTGAAATGAATATGCAGCTTTATTTACCTGCAACAAAACATCTTTCTTTTGTTGTTCTAACATTTCGCCGGACATCATTGTATTATAAACAGAAGCATCTACTCTGTTGCGTCGCATATTACCCTGAAAGATTGGGTAATTAAGATATACACTTCCCATAAAATTAAAATTCGGTGTATTAAAATCCGGTGATTCACCAGGCACTCCATAACGACCAGACATGGATAATCCAATAGTAGGATAAAAATCTGCTTTCGTTATTTTTTCATTCAACATACTTGTATTTAATTGCCCCTGACTAATATCAATTTCAGCACGATTATCTAATGCCACACTATCAATTTGAATTGTATCACTATACATCATACTGTTTTGAGAATAGAATAAAATAGAATCAGGAACCTCAACAAATTCATCCGGATTTCTGCCCATAGAATTGTTCAATTCCATCTTACTTATTTCAAATGCATTTTTGGTTTGCATTAGATTTAAAGCAGATTCATTCACCCGCACTTTGCCTTGCAATAAATCATTGGAAGGTGTAAGACCATCCGTTACACGATCGTTAATATCTGTATAAAATCTGTTTACAACACTATCAAATAAATTGGATACAATCATCATTTCTGACATGGCAACAGATTTCCAATAATATAAATCTGTGCGATAAATAATTTCTGAAATAGTGAGATCTTTTTGCGCCATTGCCAATCGTTCCAATTCTTCTTTTATTAGCACATTATTTTTTACTCTGTTACCACTAAAAATATTTTGATTAAGTGAAAGACCTACAGAATAAATATCATTTAATGCTCCGGCAATTTCATTTCCGGTAAAAGAAATAGGATCCTGCAGATATAAAAATCCTGCATTTAAATCTAAAGAAGGTAAGTGACCTCCTTTTGCTTCCAACATATTAGAAGTGGCAACATTCACATTATATGTGGCGGCTTTAATTGTATTGTTATTTTGCAATGCAATGCTCCTTGCACTATCTACTAACAGCACTGTATTTTGAGAAAATACAATACTTGAAAAAGCGCATGAAAACAATATGCAAATAACTAAACCCTTTTTTAATTGCTTGTAGATCATTTTTAATTGCATTATTTTTTTAATTTATAAATAGTGGCATAGAACACCGGCAATACTATAAGTGTAAGAACCGTTGCCACTAATAAGCCACCCATAATTGTTGCGGCCATACCACCAAACATTGGATCCGGTAATAGCGGAATCATTCCAAGTATTGTTGTTCCCGCAGCCATACTTACAGGCATAATTCTGGAAACTGCAGACATTACAACGGCTTCATAAGGCGCTATTCCATTTTCATCAATTTCAATGTTGATCTGATCAATTAAAACAATCGCATTTTTAATTACCATACCAACTAAACCAAGTACACCAAGCACAGCAAAAAATCCGAAGTATTGTCCTGTAAGTAAAAATCCTAACACAATTCCAATTACCATTAATGGTACTATTAAAAAGATGATAAGCGTTTTGCGATAACTATTGAATAAGAATATTAAAGTGCCGAGCATTAAAATAAATGCCAACGGTAAATTTAATTTAATTGCAGCCTGACTACGTTCCTGACTCCATTTAATTCCATCCCACCATAATTCATAGCCAACAGGTAAGGGAATAGCTTCCACAAGTGGCACTAATGTTTTTTCAACTTCCACATTTTCAACTCCCCAAATGGGATCGCATTGTGCAGAAATGGAGCGTTGTCTGTTATGTCGTTTTATTCTCGACTCTTCAAAATTAATTTGTACACTATCTATTACTTGTCCTAATAAAATTGTTTCTCCTCTGTTATTAAAAATTGGCAAAGCACCTATATTAGCAAAGTTGTAATTATTGCGATCTGCATCTTTTACTACAATAGGAATAACATCTTTATCCTCTCTATAAACACCTACATTTGTACCGATGGTTAATCTACGCATTGCTTGAGCAACTGCATCTCTTGACACACCACTAGATTGTCCTTTCAACTGATCATACACAGGAGAATATTCCATTGTTTTTTCGCCCCAACTATCCCGAATATTTTCGCATAAGGAATCATTGCGCATAATTGCTTTTGCTTGTTCTGAAAGCATGCGCAATGTATCCATATTAGGTCCTTTAAAGTTTGCTTCAATTGTTGCCTCCGGTTGTGGTGATACTTTGAATTTGTAAAAAATAGATTGTGATTCAGGGTAATTTTCTTTTAAGTAAGATTCAAATTCTAACATTAAATCAGCCACATCTTTATGACTTTCTGTTTCAACTACTATATGTGCAAGATTAGGTCTTGTAGTCCATGCAACAGAAGCGAGATAATATCTTAATGGAGTTGAACCAATAGTTATCGAAACATTTTTTACTTCCTCTTTTTGTAATAAGAACTGCTCAATAATTTTTATATCTGACTCTACTGCTTCGATAGATGTTCCCTGCGGCATAAAATAATCCACTTTAAACATGGCTTTATTAATGGCAGGAAAAAATGCTTGTTTCACATATCGGTAAGCAAATAAGGATAAAGCAAAAACGCCAACCACCATGAGTATAGTAGCCCATCGAAAACGGATTGCTTTCTCCAAAAAATTTCTAAAACTTCTATAAAATTTATTATCAAATAAATCACCTTCGGTTTTCTTTGGTTCTTTCAAAATGAACTCTCCATATACCGTTGTTTGCATCATTGCAAATACCCAACTCAATGTAAGTGAAATTGCCAAAACAATAAATAATGGTTTGATAACTTCTGCAACATTGGATGGAGCAAGATACAAGGGTAAAAAAGAAATGATCGCAATAAATGTAGCACCTAATAAACCCCATTGTGGCGTTTGAGCGCCGAGTAATAATGCTTGTTTTTTCGGCAATCCCCGCTTCATATTATTTTGAGCATTATCCGTAACCACAATTGCATTATCCACCAGCATACCCATTGCAATAATAATTGCAGCTAAAGATGTACGATGTAAATCCACACCAAAAAACAACATAAACAATAGTGTAGAGAGAATAGTAAAAATCAAACTCGTACCAATTAAAATACCTGCTCGTACACCCATTGCAAATAAAATGATAAGCACTACTGTTGCAACAGAAATAATCAGGTTTAAAATAAAATTGTTATTGGCTTCAATAGCCACTTTATCCGCAGCATAAATTTGTTGAATATCAATTCCAACCGGTAATTGTGATTGACAATATTCCATTTTAGCATCCACATCTTCACCCATTACAATGGAATTACCACCTGCACGATTTGAAATACCAATACCGATTGCGGTTGCACCATTCATGCGCATTTTATTAGTGGGTGGATCTACATAGCCCATTGAAACAGTAGCCAGATCTTTTAATCTTATCTGATTACCATTCGCATCTTCAACAATTAAATTTTCTATTTCTGTAAGATTCTGAAATGTTCCTTCTGCATTCAGGCGAATTTGTTTCTCACCAGTTTGGGCATCACCGCTTCTAATTAGTTTATTCTGCGATTGCAATGTGTTAATTAGCCGCATCGGATTCACACCCGCATTTGCAAGTTTTGCATTGGAGATATCAATATTTACAACACGCTTTTGTACACCGTATAATTCTACTTTAGAAACTTCGCCAATGGTAACTAATTCACGTTTTATAAAATCGGCAAATTTTTCTAAATCATAATCTGTATATCCATCAGTTGCAGTTACAGCATAATACACTCCGAACACATCGCCGAAATCATCATTCACCACAATGTCTGAAGCACCTTCCGGAAGTTGCGATTTTACATTCTCTACTTTGCGCCGGAGTTCATCCCATATCTGATTAAATTCTGATCCGGAAATATCTTCAAAGAAATACACATTCACAATAGATACACCGGGTAAGGATTCAGATTTCAAGAACTCAACTCCTCTTGTTGTTTGCACTTCACGCTCTACAATTTCGGTAATTTGTCTCTCTACTTCTTCTGCACTTGCGCCGGGATATGCAGTACTTACTACTGCTTGTTTTATTATAAAGGGTGCATCTTCCTGTTTACCTAATTGACCAAATGCAAACATGCCGCCGACTACAGAGAGTACTAATACAAAATGCGATACTCTGGTATTCTTTAAACTATAACTCGCTAAACTCATTGAGTGTAATAATTAAGTGTAAGGTGATTTTTATAATTCACCGGAAAATATTTTCACTGATTGCCCTTCCACCAAACGATTGGTACCGGCAGTAACAATTCTGTCACCTTCTTTTATACCATCCACTGCAAGCATATCATTGGAGAGAAAATTAATTATTGTTATTGCTTGTTTGTGTACTGTATTATTTGCATCCACAATCCAAACGGATGCATGATTATCTGTTTGTTGTTCAAACACACTTGATATAGGTACACCAATTACAGATGCATTATTTCCTTCCTGCTTTTTAGTAATTTGAATGATACAAGACATCCCTGCATTTATCTGTAAGTCATTCGGAATATCAGATTTATCCAATAATAAAATAACCGGATAGCCTGCATTTTCTGATACTCTGCCAATTTCCAATAACTTGGCTTTAAAGCTCATGTTCGGATAGGCATTGAATGTTACTTTAAAAGATTCATAGGATTTTGTATCAACAGATAAAAATTCCGAGATATAAAATTTTATTTTAATACCTGATAAATTTTCAAAATCTACAATGGGCTGTTGTGCTCTTACCTGATCATAATTTTCAATATTTTTTTTTGTGATTATTCCATCATAAGGCGCTGTGATGGTGGCATCACTTAATCTATTTTTCGCAACCATTAATTGACTGTTTGCTTCGGCAAGTTGTGCTACAATCTGATCGTATGCATTTTGAGAAACAGAGCCTTTTTGTAGTAAAGATGCATAGCGTTTACTCTCTGCTAACAGTTGATCATATCTTGCTTGTTTTGCTTGCAAATCAATTTCATAATCTCGTTTATCCAACTGCGCAATTACTTGTCCTTTTTGAAATCTTTGGCCAACCTCCACATCAAACTTTGTAACAGGTCCATCAATTCTAAATGATAATTCAGAATTTGATAATCCCTGACTTACACCGGGAAAACCATCTATTAAAGTTTCATTGCTATAAGATGCCGTAATAATTTTTACCGGTCTTATTTCTTCTGGTTGTTCTTCTACTTTTTCAGAACAAGAATTTAATATGAGTGTTGCAGACAAACAATAGAAAATTCCAACAATTACTTTTCGCATTATTTTAAAAAATTAGTGGGACAAAGATGGTTAAAATTTATTAGGGCTTTCATTAGGTTTACGTTAATTATAATATAAAAAGCCGACTCTCGCCGGCTTTTTATTTTTGTAATAGCTTGTTTTTTATTTAGTAAGTATTCCAACACTAAACCCAAAACTTAAAGAAAGTGGAACGCCACCGCTTCCACCAACATATCCATATTTAAATGGCATTTCATCGCTGTCCTCAGTGAAATTAATATTATATCCAATTCCTAACCAAAGATCCAAAGGAACTGTATTGGCAATTGCCCACTGCTTTCCAAAATTTAATTGAATCCCCATGGATGCATTATTACCTATTACATCAGAACCTAATTCATCTGTGAAATCAAAATTGAAGAAACTCATAATAAGCTCTGGTCGGAAATAAGATCCCTGGAAGTCACTATAATATCTGAGATCATCTGTATAATAATCCGGAGAAAAATATAAACGGGCTCCTCCACGAACAAACATACCACTTGATGCTGTAGCTGTTTCATTAAATCCTACACCGATTATACCGGCACCTACATCGATGTTTATTCTTTTACTTATTGATTGCTCGTAGCCAAAATTAAGCGTACCATAAGTGGGTGAAAAGAATTCGAATTTAAATGCCCGTTTTTTTATTACATCAGGAGCTGTTACTTCATTTTGTGCAATCAATACATTACCTGTAATGCAAATTGCGAATAGTGAAAATAGTAATTTTTTTTTCATAAGTAAATCATTTGCGTGTACCCAAATATACGATCAAATACTGTAGTATAATTTTTTTTATAAAATAAGCAGCCTGTATAAAGCTGCTTATTTTTATAGTGTATTTTATTTTAATTATGTTGAATAATTAATTGCTTATTTATTTCAAGCATTTCCGCTTTTATCTGCACTGTATAAATACCTTCGGTAAGTATGCTGATATTAATTGGATAAAGTGATTGTGGTGAAACTATTGCTGTTTCATTCAATACTAATTCACCCAAAGAATTATATACCTGAATTGCAATTGCTCCTGAAAAATCTTTTATTTCCAATTGCACAAAATCATTCGCCGGATTTGGATATAATTTTCCGATCAAAGTATTAGCTGCAAATGCATTGATAAAATTTCCTGTTGTATCTTCTATAACAGTATCCTCTATACCAATACCCCACAATTGCAAATCATCAATAGCTGCTTCCACTAAACTACCGCCATCTAAATCAGAACCGGGCATAACACTATCTTGAGCAATAAACAATAACCCAACAGTTGAAGAAGCTTCTACATAATCTAAAACTCTCACGGCATTTTTTCTCCAGCTATTATCAGAAGTGTATGTTCTTTCAATACGCACCCAATCTGTTTCATTATTTGAAATATAAACTTGCCAAACATCATTACCCGGATTTGCACTAGTAGGTGAATCATTCGCATACCAACGATAATATGTAAGCACAGGATTATCCAAATCAGTTACATCAAATAGAGGTGTTCTCAAACTCGTAGCACCGCCATCCACATCGTTTGCACCTAAGCCTTCACTTGATGGGGCATTACCGGTAAATGCACATAAATTTGTAAAGCCGGGTGTATGGTCATCTCCTGGTTGATTGATATAAGATCCATCTATAGTTTCAATAGGCACATCCACCGTCCATGTTCCAGTTGTATTATCATCATCACCATAAGGATCCACTTCCCAATCGGTGAAAACATTATCAAAATCTTCTGTTTCTTTTAACTCATAACCTACCAGAGTATAAAAAGGCAAATTTGGATCATCGCTATTCACATTCTTAGGAGTAGTAACTGCAACACCACCGTAAATATCTGTAACAAGAAAATAATATTCAACGATGGTGCCTGCAGGTTGAACACCAATGTTTGATTCATAAGTAGTAGCACCTGTTTCAGTCATTATCATTTCAGAATAGATATCGGTAGGAGAAGTGCGGTAATACATAAATAAATCACCGAGATACACAGGGAAATCCACTTCTAAAGTTGCTTCAATAATTACAGGCTCAGCAGCAGGTAATGAAGCAGTATTTTCATCGTGCTCCACCACTGCATTTGCAAGTAAAGTAATTCCATGTTCTGCAAATGCTTCAATTATAGCTAAGTCGTTTGGTGTACCATCAGAAAGATCTGCATTATCATCATCGGCAAGCAATGCTTCCAATAATACATCACGAAAAATTAATCCTTCTGTTCCAGCAGAACCATCGGATGTTGCATATAAAGTTTCTGTCCAAATAGCAATCATTGCATTCATATCAGAATCTAAATTCTCATATAAATCCCACCATGCACCTGCTATAATTTCACCATCCGCATGTACTTCTCCAACCAAATCTTCAGGATATACTTTTGGGTCAGCATCATACCTTCTTATATAGGTTGCAGAGCTGCCGGAAAATCCTTGCGCAAGTATTGGATAGCCAGTAATTGTATATCCCCAGATGTCTGCATAGCCTTCTTGCATTGCGCCATTATTCATTCCACTCGGATCACCGAGATAAGCATATAAATCATAATTAATTCCATGACCATATTCATGATATACTACATCATTAAATAATGCAGTAGCCGGACATCCCCCACCATTCGCATAAAAATTTATGCTCGTTCCATCATAAAATGCATTGCAGGTTCCATCCCCTCTATCTGTGCGAATTGTCTGATCAAAATCTAAAGTAGTGAAATCAGGAAACAATGATTTCACATAATCATGTACAATATTCTGATGATAATATGCGGATACTTCAGATGCTGTTGCTCCGGATTCTGTATCAAATTCAATTACATTATCACCTTCTTCTAAAGTAACTGAAATGGACTCCAAAGAAGAACCTGTTTCACCTTGATACACTTTTGCATACAGACCCTTTAATTCCACTGTTGCTTCCGTAGGTTCGGTAATAAAATCAAGATTTAAAATTCCATTTTCATCTGCATAATAACTGGAGCCATCAATAGTAACTTTTATATAAGGCAAGCCTCTGTTTTCTGTTGGCAATAATGGATTATCAGTTATCACAGATTGAATATCTGCATTGGCGGATAATAAATATGCACCGCAGCTATGCACTTCATTTGTGCGATATAATACATCACCTGTATGTGCATCCACTAATGTGCGGTATTTACCCGGAAGATTTTCTGTATTCGTTGTATTTACAACAACTGTATACACTAATTTAAAAGCATATCCTCCTGCATTCACATTTGGTATAGGTAAAATTGCAAGATCAGATTCCACTTCTGTAGAATTAACTGCAATTGTAAAATCCGTACTTGCATAATTTGCAGCAGCTTCTTTACTTAATGATGGAATTGTATTTACTGAAATATCAGAATACACATTTAAACCAAACAGAATTACTTTATAATCTTCTTTTGTTAAGCGCAAAGTTGCTTGTGAAAACAATACATTCAAACCTGCATAAGTCTGATAAAAATTTACATAGTAATATTTAGATGTATTAATTTTTTGCAATTGCAAAGAAGTTACTTCGGGAGCAAATGCTTTTGCATTATTGGTAAGAAAATTCAATGCACGTTCTTCAACTGTTGCACCACTTGTTGCAATTCCTTGTCCGGTTGCTCTTTGTGGTTTGCCTGTAATTTCATTAAACTCTACCCACCAGGTTCCGTTTTCTGCAAGAAAGTTTTGCCATGCATCACTTGCCCGTAATTTCGCTTGTTGATTTGCATCCGGCTGGTAATGTGGATTCAGAATAAATGTTTTAATGTAAGGATCATTCTCAATTTGTGCATTTTGTGCATTTCCTAAAAAAAAGATGGACAAGACACAAAACAGCAGTGTAAATTTTTTCATTTGTAATTTTATTAAGTGATGTAATATGAGATTGTGGAGTTGAATAATTAGTTGCGCTTACACATCAAAAATAAGGAAAACGATTGTCATTGCTATGTAAGAAGCCTGTTTGAATACTCTCAAAAAAAAACGACCTGCAAGCAAGTCGTTTTTTTATTTGAAATAATATCAAGGATTCTCACGAACAAATCGTGAAGAGGCAAAGCCATTATCATTATATAACTCAAGCAAATAAATACCCGCATCAAGTTTTTGAACTTGTAACGAATAAATGTTATTCGAAATTAAATCTCTAGATTCTGAATGCACCATTTCACCAAGTGCGTTATAAATTTTTATAGTTGTATTACCGGAAAAATTTCCTGTGTTCAGCATTAAAATATTAGATACAGGATTTGGATAAATATTTAATGTTGCTTCACCATTCAAATTATTTACAGCAGAAGAAAGATCCACATCCCATAATTGCAAATCATCAATTGCTGCTTCCACAGTTGATTGTCCATTAGAAGGTAATTCCGGCAATATACTATCCTGCGCAATAAATAATAAAGAAACCATAGTAGATGGTTCTACATAATCTTTAATTCTTATCGCATTTTTTCTCCATGAATTATCTGAAGTAAATGTATTTTCTACATTCACCCAATCCGTACCATTATTTGAAATATAAACACGCCAAGGATCATTGCCTTTATTAGAAGCTGTTGGTGCATCATTGCTGAACCAACGATAATAAGTAAATACAGGATCTAACAATTCTGTTACATCAAAATTTGGTGATTGCAAAGTTGTTTTTCCTTCATCCACATCATTCACATTCATTGGTCCGGATTCATTCCCGGTAACTGCACAAATATTAGAAGAACCGAGTGTGTGATCATATCCCGGTTGCACAACTACACCACCGATATCTTGTGTTTGAATAGTGTTTGCTATTACCCATTCTCCTGTAATTGCATCATCATCACCTAAAGGATTTACAATCCATGAGCCCATAAAAGAATCAAAATCTTCAATCGCTTTTTCACTAAAACCCACTAATGCAAAATAGGATAAATTCGGATCACCTGTTCCCACTTTTAAAGGAGCATCTGCTGCATGATTTCCGAAAATATCATTCGCCTGAAAATAATATTCTATTACAGTGCCCGGAGAAAATTCACCGAGATTAGAAAAATAACTTCCTTCTGTTAAAGCATACATACCTGCTGAAGAAAATGGAGAAGAAATATCAGTGCGATAATAAATTTTAAAGCTGCCTGCATACAGTGGAAATTCGGTAATCAGATTTGCATACATAATTACCGTTTCAGTTGGAGATAATGAAGTAATACTTTCAATATGTTCAATACGTACATCACCCAAAATAAATATACCGTGTTCGGCAAATGCATCTAAAATTAAATCCATGTTTGGTGTGCCATCTGTCGGGTCATCATTATCATCATCAGCGAGTAAAGCTTCAATTAAAACAGAAGTATAAATTGTGCCTTCTGTACCTGATGGTCCATCGGGAGTACCGTATTGTGATTCAACCCAAATTGCTACCATTGCATCTAAATCATAATCAAAATTTTCATACAAATCCCACCATGCACCTGCTATAATTTCACCATCATTATGTACCTCTCCAATAATATCATCAGGGTAATATTTCGGCCCCAAATCATAACGTCTGATATTTGAAGAAGAAGAGAAATTCCAACCTTGTGCAATTATCGGATATGCAGTAATTGTGTATGCCCAGATATCTGCATAACCTTCACCCATTGCACCATTATTCATTCCACTGAAATCTCCTAAGAAAGAATATAAATTCTCATTAATAGCATGACCATATTCATGATACACTACATCATTAAATAATGCACTTGCCTGACATCCACTTCCTTCAGCAAAAAAATTAATACTGCTGCCATCATAGTATGCATTGCATTCTCCATCGGTGCGATCAACACGAATTGCTTGTGCAAAATCTAAAGAAGAAAATAAAGGATATAAATCTTTTGCATGATCATGCACAATTGTTTGATGATAATATGCAGATACTTCTCTTGATGTTGCAGTGGATGAACTATCAAAAGAAATATAATTATCACCGGGTAATAATGTTACTGTTGCTGTTTCCATATCCATCCCTGCTTCACCTTCAAACACTTGACCATAAGTACCTCTTAAACTCACTATTGCTTCTGTAGCTTCTGTAATAAAATCCAAATTCAATACACCATTTTCATCTGCAAAATAATATACGCCATCAATAGTAACTCTAATATATGGTAAGCCTCTCACTTCTGTAGGTTGTAATGGATTATCAGTAATTGTTGCTTCAATACTTGCATTGGCATCCATTAAAAAAGCACCACATGCTTTCACATCATTTTGTCGGTATAATACTTCACCCGAATGTGCATCCACAAGTGTGTAATAATTTCCGGGAATATTATTGTAGTCTGTTGTTTTTACATACACAGTATAAACCAATTTATATGTGTAACCACTGTTATCAGATTTAGGAACAGGTAATATAGAAAGTTCAGGTTGAGTAGTAGAACTATTTACTGTAATTGCAAAATCAGCAGAAGCAAAATTTGCAGCAGCATCAGAATTTATTGCAGGTGTTGTATTCACATTAATATCTGCAAATGTTTCCAAACCAAATAGGATTATTTTATAATCACTTGTAGTCATTCGCAAAGTTGCTTTACTGAACAACACATCTAATCCTTCAAATTGCTGTGTGTAATTTATATAGTGATATTTTGAAGTAGTAATACTTTGCAAAACATATTCATTTGCTTCCGGTGTAAAATCCTGAATTGTATTTTGAATAAAATGCATTGCACGTTCTTCAATAGTTGTTCCTTCTGTTGCAATACCTTTTCCAAAAGCACGAAATGGTTTACCGCTTAGTTCATTAAACTCCACATTCCATTTTCCATTGGCAGCAATAAAATTATGCCATGCAGATTCAGCTTTTAATGCATTTTGTTTTTCTGCATCCGGACGATACTTTGTATCTGTGATATATGTTTTCACATACGGGTCAATATTGGTATTTGGGTTTTGTGCTTGAACAAGAGTTATAATTGAGAGCACAAAACACAGCGATAAAAATTTTCTCATAAAATGGAATGTATTATTATTTTTTTAAAGATAGAGTTATGAAGTCCTTGAATATTTGCTTGGGCAAAATTAATTCATTCAGTACTTACCATACCAAATAGAGTGCGGTTTTGTTCCCTTGAATTTGGATAATACATAGAGTTAATGCCGGATTAATGTAAAATTTGCATAAACTACTTTGATGGTGAGTATTGAATGGTGAATAGTGAAAAAATTAACAGCAAAGAATGCTAAGAAAAAAATACGCAAAGGACGCAAAGCGATTAAATAAAAAATCGCTCCCCAAGGTTGGCGTCCTCAATCCTTCGCAAAAAAAACAAACTGAAAATTTACACAGAGAATCCCCCCTCTCTTCCAAAGAGAGGGGCAGGGGTGAGTTGGAAGATCTGAAAATTACAGGAGATTAGCCAAGAAAAATTAATGCTTTATATCTATCGATTATTTTCTCTATTCCCAAATCATCTTCCCCTTAGCTATTTCCAATCCTGTTTGATTTATGATACTATAGAAATACATTCCGGAAGATAAATTTTCCCGTTGTATTTCATCATAACCATTTGCAGAAAAATCTTTTTGTTGAACTAACTCTCCTGTTAATGAAAATACATTGAGTGTATATAAATCTTCTTCGTTGGGTAATGTAAGTTGAATGTATGCAGTTTTTTCAGCAGGTACCGGCCAAACTTTATGTGTAGGGTTTTCTGTAAATAAACCTTCACGATATGGAGTAGGTGTTATCTCCCAATATACATAACCAATGCTATATGCATTTAATACTATTGAATCTCCTTCACATAAATGATAAACCTGAGATGAAATTCCATTTATATCTGGTGAAACATTGGTAGCAGAATTATAAAAAGTATTGTCTTTCATATATTGATTTATTCCACCATGACGGTACAATTCATTTACTTTAAAATATTTTTTAAATGCAGCCTGATCACTTGTGGGAGTGAAATTAATACCCGGATCATCGTAATATCCTATAATTTCTTCATGTTTAAATGTGATATCATCCGGATATGGATTATAATAATACATATAAAAAACTGGATTTATAGTACCTCCTGTTCCTTGACCACCTCCTCCACAAAAGTTGGAAGGAAGAACCAAGGAGGCTGGATTATCATAATAAAAACATTTAATAAAAGGTTTACGAGTTTCACTGCCCAGTAGAATTGTAGAAGTATGAATTCTTTCATAGTCTCTTTCAAATATTTCCTTTGTTAATAAAAAAGGCCAATAGTTTGCTCTTCGAATATATACAGGATCAAATTCACCAATAGGATCTGTTCCACTTCTATAGTTAATTGCACCACCTACTGATTTACTCATAAAATTATGTTTAATCATAAAATCAATATCTGCAGAATGAACTCCATCTAACCCTGCTTCATAATCAACCATTTCTAATAAATATGAAATGCATAAGCTGCATCTATAAATGTATCTCCGAAATTTCCGGCAACTGTATCATTCAATACGGTACTGTAGCCATAATTCACCTCCGGACTATTATTATCTACTCCAAAAAGTCCCCATTCTGTAATCCAGTATGGTTTATCATTTCCAAGGCATGAGGTGCAAGTGCCCGCATAATTATTTAATATGGTTTGCAATGTCTTAGTGGTATAATTTCTAAAACTATCCTGAGCACATTCCCAGGCAGGGATGATTTGATCATCAATTGTACTTATCGGATCAGTAGGATTTGTCTTCACATAATCATCATAATACAATCTATAACATTCCGGAAGATCATCAGGGCGATTATAAATATGCACTGTGTAAGCATCAAATAGATAACTTGTAGAAGGTGATGTTGCTTTTATTTTTAGCTTTTCATTCCATTCTTCATAGTAACCGATTTTGGTAGAACCTATCCCGGTTGCTGCACCATGAATCGGTTCCGGCGCTGCTAATAACGCAACAGGAATTGAGCTAAAGTCAGGATCACTATCCAAACTATCTAACAGATACTTGCATGTTTGAAAATATATATTAAAATTAGGTTTTTCATCTCCACTATTAAAGATTGCATCACCATATTTATCCCTATCATCATAATGCTCATTTCCCATTTCAATTCCAACTATCTCTACCTTATGATCCATTAGGTAACGCATCACTTCCATATTTTCATGTTCTATTTCACGAAAAGTGGAATCTTCAGTATATAATGTATCTAATTTTGTAAGTAGAATATTTGCAACAAATATTACCTGTGGCTTGAATCCATTTTCATCTTCGCAGAATTCAAGGAAATTTATAAAGCGATCAATAAACCGGATATCATTAAAATCCACTTCTTGTTTTGAATTAATATAAGAATAAAATGGTGCAGCCGCTTCTGTAGTTAACCATCCCTGATTTACAAATTCATCAATATCTTGCTCTCTATAACCATAACCATCATCATCTAATAAATGCATAAACTTATGGTCGCCACCTGCGGGGAAACGCACAACTTTAGGTTTCAGCGATGCTGCAAATTCCATGCATTGGTCTATATCAGGATCAGGTGTTCCGGGACTATCCGGGTCATAACAAATACATTGTTCAAAAAAATTGCTCATGTGAAATCCATAAAAATTTGTTTCGATATCACGGTTGTCGTGATAGTAGATACTGGCAGATACCTGTGCATTAATTATTAAAGTATTTAATAATAAAGTTGCGATAATAATTTGGTAAAGTGTTTTCATATTTGTTATATTTGAATGATAAATTTAAAAAAATATTAATTTATTCACTTATTCCTAAAAATATGCATCCTCAAAAATCTTTTTATTTTCTTCTAATAATTTTTATTTCATGTTACTTTAATATTTCTGCAAATGCACAAAGAGTAGTATTCATTTCTTCCTATCTTGGTAATTATTGCGATGATGGTATGGACGCTTTAGATGAAGATGTAAAATTATTTCGTGATGTATTTGGACATGAAGATGATGGGGGCTGGCAGCGCTTTACTTTTGATGAAATTGATAGTGCAGCAGAATTTTTAGATAATACTTGTTTGTTGTTTTTAGATGGGTTTTGTGAAGAAGAAGAGTTTGGAGAATTTTATGAATTGTATAGAAATGAAATAAATGATTATGTGTTTAATGGGGGAAATCTTTATTTAAATTTTGCCAATCATTTGGTTTTATATTTAGGATTTGATTCTCTTTCAAAAAATTTTGAAAGTAGTTCAACTTATGCAAATATTTATTCAAATAATGTTAATCATTCAATTTTTAATGCTCCATGGCAGCCTGCCAATGGATTAATTACCTGTAGATGGGGTGCTGGACCCTATTTGGGTATAGGTAGTTTTTCGGGAGTTGAATTAGATACTTTATTAGTTGACTCTACAGATCTTTTAATTGGTTATGAAACTCCTGCGATTGCACTTGTTAGTAAACAATATGGAACAGGGCAGGTAATGGCCTCTAATTTCGCAATCTGGCTATGGGATCAAATTCTTCCCAACTATAAAAACTTACGTCGCAATATTTTATATTATTTAAGTGGATGTATGCATGGTGATACAGATATTGGTGTGGTGCATTCTGTTAGTCCGCAGCCGGGTTGCAATTTAACTGATAGTGAAGAAGTGGCTGTTGTAATTTATAATTACGGTATGCAAACACAAACTGATGCAACCGTATGTTATGTTATTGATGATGGCGATATGCATTGCGAAGAAGTGAGTTTTAATTTAGAACCTCAACATAGCGATACTGTTTTTCTTGCTGCTGCTTCTTTTGCAGGTTGTGGTTTTCATACGTTTAAAGCATGGACAATTTTAGATGGTGATACACTCAATTTTAATGATACATTATTTACCACAATAGAAAATATTTGTGCGCCATTAACAACAATTGGTTTACCCGATACCATTTGTATTAACAGCGGATTATTAAATGCAGAACCCGAAAAAGGAACAGGTACATGGAGTGGAATGGGTATTACTGCGGATGGAATTTTTGATCCTATGATTGTTGGTGAAAATAATTCTACAGTAATTAATTACAGTTATGAAATGCCACTTAATTATAACATCAGTACCATTCCATTTGAACAACCTACATTATTAAATCCTGATACACTTACTTTATTTGATACTGATTATGAAGAAGTGCCTATTGGTTTTACATTTAATTATTTTGATAATACTTACGATTCCACTTTTATAAGTTCAAATGGATACACAAGTTTTGGAATTCCCCATACTTGGTTTGTTCCTTCATTACCTGATAATGTATATCATGTAAATAATTTAATTGTACTTGCCGGTGCCGATTTAAATCCGGGTGCGCTTGGAGATGTAATTATTTCTACTCAAGGTGAAGCGCCGTATCGCCAATTTATATTTCAATATAATGATGTACCCTGCGACTATGAATGGGGAATAACTGTAAATGTGAGTGGTATTTTATATGAAACAACAGGTGTAATTGATATTGTTGTAAAACATTTACCACCTGTAGATATTTTTGGAATTACGCAAGGCATCAGTAATGAAGAAGGAACATTTGGAATAGAAACCCGCAATTTTACCAAAATTAGATGGTTTAGTCACGCATGGACTTTTGGCGCAGAAGATACCGCTTTTCGTTTTACTCCTGAATTTTGTCCACGCATAATTACCGACACCATTTTAGTAACAGGAGATGTTGCAGTAAATGTGTTGGGAAATGATACTACGTTTTGTCCGGGTGGTAGTTTGCAAATTGGTACGGATTATCCGGGTACAGAATTACTTTGGAATACAGGAGAAACTTCTTCGCATATTGCAATAGAAGAAGCAGGAATTTATACTATACAAATGCATTATGGTCCGGGTGATTGTTATTTATATGATACTATAAATATTGCATCAGCAGAGCAAGATGTTTTTGCAAATGTATTGGGTAATGATACTATACTATGTTATGATGATACATTGCAATTAGAAATAAATTATACAGATACTATATATTCTTTTAATTGGAATACAGAAGATACTGCTCAAACAATTACAGTAACCGAAGCAGGAAATTATGCATTAGAAATTGAATATCAATCGGGCTGTTCGCTGTATGATTCTATTGCAATAAATTATAATTCACCAATACTTATTGAAAGCACAACAACACCATCACCCGATGATGGTCCGGGTGGAAGTATTACAATTAATGTAAGTGGCGGAACAGCACCATACACCTACAACTGGAGCGATGGATTAAGCGGCACCGAAATAGAAAATGTATATCCTGCAACTTATTATCTCACAGTTATTGATGCATTAGGTTGCAGTGTTTCAACCACGGTTTCAGTTGGCATCGGCACAGGAATTTTTGATAATGAAATTTCAGAAATAACTATTTATCCAAATCCATTTGATGAAACAATACAGGTGGAATCTGATAATAGTATTAACGAAATAGAAATTCATAATACACTTGGTCAATTAGTATTTTTCAAATCATTTAATACCACAGAAAATAATTATATAATTAATACATCCACTCTACCAACAGGAATGTATGTGCTAAAAATTTATTTGGAAAATGGAGGTGAAATGAGTTATGTGATAGTGAATGGTGAATAGAGAATCGTGAATGAAAAAATCAGTATTGAATAATCAGTTATGATTTTTTTTTCATTGTCAACTCTCAACTGTCAATTGTCAATTTTAAAAAGTCAACGGTCTTAGTTTTTTTCATTGTCAATTGTCAACTGTCAATTGTCAATTCTCAAAACCAATCCATCAAACGCCAGATGCATATTCGGTGGTAATGTTTTTTCAACTGCTTCATACAATCCCATTTGATGACTGATATGTGTGAAGTATGCAATATCCGGTTTTAATTCACGCACTAATGCGATTGCTTCTTCTAAATTAAAATGCGAAATATGTTTTTCTTTTCGCAGTGCATTTATCACCAGAACTTTTGTGCCTGCTATTTTATGCTTCTCTTCATCGGGTAATACATTCGCATCGGTTATATAAGTGAAGTCGCCAATACGAAAACCAAATACAGGTAAATGATAATGATATAATTGAATGGGAATACATTTAATATCTTCTATAAAAAAAGGAATATTTGTAATGCGATGTAATGTTACTTCCGGTAAACCGGGATAATTTTTTTCGCCAAATACATAATGAAATCTTTGTCGTAATGCCGCTTCCACTTGCTCGGATAAATAGATATCCATTGGTTTTTTATGCAGAAAATTATATGGGCGAATTTCATCCAATCCCACTATATGATCATTGTGTTCATGGGTATAAATAATCGCATCTATATCATCCACTTTTTCACGCAACATTTGCATACGTAAATCAGGACCGGTATCAATTAAAATTCTTTTATTATTCACTTCAATTAAAACAGAAGTGCGCAGTCTGTTATCTTTTGGATCGGTGGATGTACACACTTTACAATGGCAACCCATCATAGGTACACCGCTGGAAGTGCCCGAACCAAGTATGGTAACAATCAAGATTTTTCAGTTTGTAAATTATATTGTTTCAAAAAATCACGGGATGCTTCGCTCAATCTTTCCTCATCTAAATCTATTTGAGAAATGATTTCAATCAGTGCATTAATCCGGGATTCAATTTCATAAAACCTATTCACTACTACCACCTTTTTTGTTTCCAACAGACAAAATCCGGAAACAAAATTTCCCTTTTCATAACGCACTATATAACCCGCTTCATTCAGCAGGCCTTCCAATCGTTTTAGGTTGTTTGGTGTATATTTGAGCATAAATAATTCTTGTTAGTTCAAAAGTAATTCTATCAAAATAATCAAACGAATAAATAATCAACATCAGATGAAAGTATTCCTGTTTTTATTATGTGTAGCCTGTGTTTCAATAGTGCAAGGTCAGATCCAACACGACGCTAAGGATAAGAGTTTCAGAATGTTTGATGCCGGAGCTGCCATTGGTTTTAATGCATCTCAGGTGGATGGTGATAACCTTGCAGGATTTAATAAATTCGGTTGGAATGCCGGCGCTGTTGCCCATGTAAATTTTGATCATCACTGGTCAGTAAGTTTTGAGTTGTTGTATTCGCAAAAAGGCAGCCGCACCTTCCCGAGTCCGGATGCTATTAATACTTATAAACTTGTTTTGAATTATGCAGAAGTGCCCTTGCTTGTAAATTTTAATGATAAAAGCAGGATGCTTTTTCAGGCAGGTTTTGCGTATGGTCGTTTATTTAGTTTTAAGGAAATAGAAAATGGTTTGGAACTTCAGAATAATGCAGATGCATTTAGCAAAGATGAATTCAGTTATATTATTGGTGCAACAGTATTAGTGGGTGAAGCAAAACATTTTGGCGTAAATCTGCGGTTTCAGGGTAGTATAACTACTATTGGTAAATCAGCTAACCCGCAAGTATCCGGATTAACCAACCGTTTAATTTCCCTCAGAGGAATGTATTATTTCTGATAATTAATCAAATAAACCTTGCGTAGTTCCGGGCGGTACTTTTCCAATATGCCGATATGCTTTTGCTGTGGCTTCCCGTCCTCGTGGAGTGCGTTGAATATATCCTTCCTGAATTAAAAATGGCTCATATACTTCTTCGATAGTACCCGGTTCCTCTCCCACTGCGGTTGCAATTGTAGTAACTCCAACAGGACCACCCGCAAATTTTTCAATGATTGCCGAAAGTATTCTGTTATCCATTTCATCCAAACCATGTTCATCCACATTCAATGCATTCAAACCATACTTTGCAATATCAATTGTAATTATTCCATCGCCTTTCACTTGTGCAAAATCCCGAAGTCTGCGCAATAAGTTATTTGCAATTCTTGGTGTGCCTCTGCTTCTTCTCGCCACTTCAAAAGAGCCTTCTTTCGTAATTTCTGTATTTAAAATTTGAGCAGCTCTTTCAATTATTGTTTGCAATACTTCGCTGCTGTAATATTCAATGCGTGAAGTAATTCCGAATCGTGATCGCAATGGCGCACTTAACATTCCTGATCTTGTAGTTGCACCAACTAAAGTGAATGGATTTAATTTAATTTGAACAGTTCTTGCATTCGGACCGGTTTCAATTAATATATCCAATTTAAAATCTTCCATTGCCTGATATAAATATTCTTCCACCACAGTACTCAAGCGATGTATCTCATCAATGAACAGCACATCCTTTTCATTTAAGCTGGTAAGCAATCCGGCAAGGTCTCCTGCTTTTTCTAAAACAGGTCCGGAAGTGATTTTTAAATTCACTTGTAACTCATTTGCTATAATATGCGAGAGCGTTGTTTTACCTAAACCGGGAGGGCCATGCAACAACACATGATCTAATGCTTCACCTCTTTTTCTTGCAGCTTCAATAAATACTTTGAGATTATCAATTAATTTTTCCTGTCCATTGAATTCATAAAATCCTTGTGGACGCAGCACTTTTTCTACTTCTTTTTCAGAAGCACTCATAAATGCACCGGATGGATCTAAGTTTGGATTATTCACTTTTGTAAAATTAGATAATTAGAAATATGAAGTGTCCTATTAAATATGTTTGCAATTTATTATATCCACATTATGAGGAACAATTCCTCAAACATAAGTAGATAGTTGTAGTGATTTTTGCAAAAATTAATCAACTAACGCTGTTTTAATAGAGAAATAACCTTTGGCAGGAATTTTTCTATTCACAACATTGCACAAAAAATTTAAAATTATAATTTATGAAAAAGTATTTGATCGTATTAGGATTTATTCCTTTCTTATTTGCTTGTAACCAGAAAAAAGTAAACGAACTGGAATCACAGGTAGCAACATTAAGTTCAGAAAATGCAGAATTCACAAGAGTGATGACTGAAAGAGATGATCAATTGAATGATTATTTCGCAACTATGAATGAAGTAGAATCGAACTTAGAAGAAATTAAAAAACATGAAGGTATCATCTCAACTAATTTGAGCGGAGAAGGCACTAATCAAAAAGAGAATATTGTTGCAAGTATCGAAACATTGAATAATCTGATACAGAAGAATAAAACTTTAGTGGGAGATCTTGATAAGAAATACAAGAATGCAAATTTCAAGATTAAGGAATTAGATAAAATGATTTCTGAATTAAATGAACAAATCACCAATAAAGAAAATGAATTGATGACATTGAAATCAGAATTGGAAAAATCCAATTATCAAATTGCTTCTTTAACTACAGAGTTGGGTACTGTAAGTGCTGCTAACGAAAGATTGCAAGAAGAAAATGTTCAGAAAGGTGAAGTTATCAGCAAACAAACTACTGACTTAAATACTGCTTATTATATCATTGGTACTGATAAAGATTTAAAAGCAAAAAATGTAATTTCTAAAGAAGGTGGATTCATCGGAATTGGTAAAACAGATAATTTATCCAGTGATTTTGATGCCAGTGCTTTCACAAAAGTTGATATACGCAATTTCAAAGAATTGAAAATAGATAATAAGAGTGCGAAGGTGGTGACTACTCATCCATCAGATTCTTATGAACTGGTTCAAAACGGTAAAAAGATAGATGCGCTGATGATAAATAATCCGGAAGCATTCTGGAAATCTTCAAAATACTTAGTAGTGATTGTTGACTAATACGTCAAATTTGTTTAGAAAAAGAAAGGGTTGCCGCCACGGTGCCCTTTTTTTTTTATTTAAAAATTTACGTTGAACTTATTCTATTGTATAAAATATTTCTTAGCGTCTTTGCGTAAAAAAAACGCTACCACGAATTACAGATTAATGTAGCACTTCCAACTCACCCCTGCCCCTCTCTTTGGAAGAGAGGGGGTTTACTATTACCCTATCGGTTGGTGTCCCCAGGCTGACCGAAAGTCTAATTCATTTTCCGGTTTATAAATGAGATTAGTTTTATTCTTGTATCCAAATAAAATTTTGAATAATTATCAATGGTAGTTAGCTTCAATTTGATCCAAGCCTCTGCCTATAAGTTTTTGTCTTCTTAGCGTCTTTTCTTAAAAAAAAGTTACCACGAATTACACGAATTCATTTTAATAGATAGCGAATGCACGAATAAATACATTCTCTGATTCAACGAGTATCGAAATAAATACATTTTTTTATTCGTGCATTCGTATTTAATTCGTGCATTCGTGGCTGCATTTATTTTTTTTTATAGGATTCATCACTGATTGCTCATTTCTGATTCTTAATTCCTCATTCCTAATTCTTCTTTCATGTTCTCACAGAATTATCCGACTCTTTGAACTGAATTTATAAAGTTAATTTTCGAAGGGAACTCTTTGAAATATGTGATATGAATTACAGATTAATGTAGCACTTCCAACTCACCCCTGCCCCTCTCTTTGGAAGAGAGGGGGTTTACTATTACCCTATCGGTTGGTGTCTCACCGGCCGAAAATTTTATGGCAATAACTTTTTGCGATTGAAATAAAAATAGAGTGGAATTCCGGTAGCTATTAAAAGCAATCCGGTAATACTTTCTTTAGGCATGGTGATTAATGTATTAACGACTAATCCAACACAGAAAAGAAAATATATCATTGGTATATAGGGATAGCCAAATACTTTCACTGTAATAAGTTTTTTCCTTTTCATCATAATCAATCCCAATGCTGCACTTCCGTAAAAAATAAATGCGGCGAATATCAGCATGTCTGTTAATTGATCAAAAGTACCCGACATTACTAGCGCAATTGCCCAAATCATTTGCATCAGTAATGCAACATGTGGTGTTTTAAATTCCGGATGAATTTTCGCCGCCGCAGGAAAAAATACACCGGCATTTGCCATGCGATAATAAATTCTTGGGCTGGACATCAGGCTTGCATTTGTTGCACCAAACGTACATACCATAATAAGAACAGAAATTAAAATGTTTCCGCTATTACCCATTATTTTTTTTGCAACCTCTACTCCCGCAATTTGATTTCCCGCCGCATCAATTGCTGAAAATTCATCTACAGTTAATACACGGAAATAAGCAACATTTACCAACAGATAAAGCAGCATCACTAGAATGGTTCCGGCAATAATTGCTATAGGCACATTGCGTTTCGGATTTTTTATTTCACCTGTTATATAAGTAACATTTACCCAACCATCATACGCCCAAAATGCACCGAGCATGGCCAGAAAAAATGGAGCGAGAATCTGATTGAAAGTTAAAGGAACATACGTTGCTGCATGATGTGCAAGTGGTGTTGTACTTGTATAACTCAAACCTAAAATGATGAGAATTAAAATACCCAGAATTTTTGCCCACGAAAAAATATCATTCAGCAAACCACCTTCTTTTACACCACGATAATTTATATAAGTAAGAATAATTATAGTGAGTATTGCCAGCAATTTTACGCCGCTGTTTGCAAAAGGAAATATAAATCCGGCAATACTAATATTTGCCCAATGCTCCGTAAATGCCGGCATTGGCAAAAGATTATTTACCGACTCTGCAAATACAAATGCAATAGATGCTATTGATGCAGTTTGTATAACTGCAAAACATGCCCATCCCAATAAGTAACTAAAAAATTTTCCGAAAATAATCCGCAAGTATTCATATTGTCCGCCCGCTTCTTCAGTGAGTGAAGCAAGGCCTGCATAAGTGAGTGTTCCCATTACGGTTACTAATCCGGCAGCAAGCCATGCAAGCAATACAAGATTGGAATCTCCGAGCACAGTACTCATTGGTGCTACCTTTTTAAAAACTCCTGATCCAATCATGGAACTCATTACAAGAAGTGTGGCAGTTGATAGCCCAAGTGTGCGCTTTAAGGTTGGATTTACATGCATAGTCGGCGTAACATTACAAAATATTCGTCTATCTTAAAAAAGTAAATGGTTTCAAAGCCCTCGCCTATTATTTCCCTACCTTTGCAAGCGCAAATTCTAATTAATAAATAACATAAATTTTATGCAAGGAGAAAAATAACAATCAGTAAAGGCGTGCTTAATGTACCCAACAATCCTATTATTCCATTTATAGAAGGTGATGGTACAGGTCGTGATATTTGGAAATCATCTGTAAGAGTATTTGATGCAGCAGTTGAAAAAGCCTATGGCGGAAAAAGAAAAATTGAATGGTTAGAAGTACTTGCCGGTGAGAAAGCTTTTAATGCAACAGATAGTTGGTTACCCGATGCAACATTAGATGCATTTCGTAATTATTTAGTAGGAATTAAAGGTCCGTTGACAACTCCAGTTGGTGGTGGTATTCGTTCTCTAAATGTTGCGTTGCGACAGATTTTAGATTTATATGTTTGTCTGCGTCCGGTAAGATATTTTAAAGGTGTGCCTTCTCCTGTAAAATCTCCTGAGAAAGTGGAAATGGTAATTTTCCGTGAGAACACAGAAGATATTTATGCGGGAATTGATTGGCCGGGTGATGGCGAATTAGCAACAAAATTTTTAGTGTGGTTAAAAGAAAATTCTCCAAAAGATTTTGAAAAAATTCGTTTTGGTACAAAAGAAAAAGCGGAAGCTTGGCAACATGATTTAGAACAAACCGGAATGAGTAAAAGAGAAGTAAGTGTTGATGTTGGAATTGGAATTAAACCGGTGAGTTATTTAGGAAGCGAGCGATTAATTCATTCTGCAATTTCCTTTGCAATTAAAAACAAACGCAAAAGTGTTACGATTGTACATAAAGGAAATATCATGAAATATACCGAAGGTGCCTTTCGTGATTGGGGTTATCAGGTAGCGAAAGAAATGTTTGGTGCAGTGGAATTAGATGGCGGCCCTTGGTGTGTTATTCCTGAAGGAAAACCGGGTGCAGGAATTATTATTAAAGATGCAATTGCAGATATCACTTTACAACAAGTGCTTACACGTCCTAATGAATTTGATGTGATAGCTACATTGAATTTAAATGGTGATTATTTAAGTGATGCATTAGCTGCACAAGTAGGTGGAATCGGAATAGCACCGGGTGCAAATATTAATTATATCAGTGGTCATGCAATTTTTGAAGCAACACATGGTACTGCACCAAAATATGCAGATCAGGATAAAGTAAATCCGGGTTCTGTTATTTTAAGCGGATGTATGATGTTGGAATATATGGGTTGGAAAGAAGCAAGTGATATGATAATTGCCGGCATTGAAAAATCAATTACCAAGAAGCGTGTTACCTACGATTTTCATCGCTTGATGGAAGGTGCAACACTATTAAAATGTTCTGAGTTTGGCGATGAGATAATTGGGAATATGTAGAGGGGGGGATTGTAGAATTGTAGAATCGTAGAACTGTAGAATCGTAGAACTGGAGAATTGTAGAACTGGGGAATCGTCGAATTGTGTAATTGTGTAATTGTGTAATTGTGTAATTGAAAAAAAACAATTTAATACATTTAATATATTTTATAAAAAGAGAGCCATTGAGATTTTATTCTCGGTGGCTCTTTGAGTTTTTTTGAATTGTTTAATTGAAAAATAAAAATGTTTGAATCCGTGTAATCTGACAACAGCCAAAAGCAAATGGCTAATAGTTAATAGCTAATTAATCAGTGATGAGTTTTTTTTCATTGTCAACTGTCCACTGTCAATTGTCAATTTAAAAAGTCAATAGTCTAAGTTTTTTCTAACTTGAAACCTGAAACCCGAAACCCGAAACTCTTAAAATGTCAATCCAACCTCGCCTGAAACAATTCGATCTCATAATGCTTGTTGTAAGTATGGTGATTGGTGTTGGTATTTTTCGTACACCAGCCATCGTTGCTCAACATGCACAAAGTCCTTTTGTATTTTATCTCGCTTGGATACTCGGTGGAATAGTAAGTATTTGTGGCGCTCTCACATTTGCTGAAATTGGAAGTCGTTTACCGGCAGCGGGTGGTTATTATAAAATTTTTTCTGCTGCTTATCATACTGCCTACGCCTTTATGTTGAATTGGAGTCAGGTAATTATAAATGCTGGAAGTGCAGCAGGTGTTGCAATTATCGGTGCAGAATATATTCAACCTGTTTTATTTCCATCTGCAAGTAGTCCATTACAAATAGTGCAGATAATTGCAGTATCTATAATTATTATTTTGTTTGCAATTAATTACGCCGGAATAAAAATGGGTGCACGCACCCAAAATATTTTAAGCACATTAAAAATTATTTTGATTCTGCTGTTTTGTTCTGCACTGTTTACAGGAAAATCAAATCCGGATTCCTCTACTGCATTTTTTAATCATGATATCAATCTTGTAACTGCAATCGGCTTAAGTTTTATTTCTATCTTTTTTACGTTTGGTGGTTATCAGCAATCTGTAAATTTCGGAGCAGATGTAGAACATCCGCAAAAAAATATTCCCGCAGGAATAATCAAAGGAATGGCAATAGTTATTGTGCTTTATTTATTATTAAATATTACCTACGTAAAAGTGTTGGGTTTTGATGGCGTAAAAGAATCACCATTATTAGCAGCAGCGGTTGGTGAACAATTATTTGGAACTAACGGAGGAAGAATTGCATCCATCATCTTATTTATTTCCGTTTTAGGATTTTTAAATACATCGGTGATGAGTAACCCAAGAGTGTATTATGCAATGGCAGAGGATAAAACATTACCCGCTATTTTTAAAAAGGTAAATACCAAAACACAAACACAGGAATTTGGATTGAGTTTTTTTGTTGCCGTCATGCTCATCTCCATTTTTGCTCTTGGCTCATTCGAGAAAATAGTGAACTACGTTATTTTTATTGACAGTATCAGTTTAGCAACCGCAGGTTTTGCAGTTTTTATTTTACGCAAAAAAACTCAAGATACATTCACAGGATTTCAATTGAAAAATATTTGGCGAAATATAATTCCTGCCATATTTATTCTCACATTATTATTTGTTACTTACAATACTGTTCTCTCCGATGCAGAATCCGCAGCTTATGGTTTCTTAATTCTGATTGCAGGATTGCCTTTGTATTATGGGTTGAGGAAGTTGATGAGTGGAGGGTGAAATTATTGGGTTGAAGTATTAAAAGAAAAAAGTAAAATTGTTTCAATTGTATTCTAAGTTTTAATATACTTATGAATTTAAAAAGAACATTAATTCAGAATAGTATTATCCTTCAACACTTGACTTTTCAAATAAAATTGATTAACTCTGTAGATAATTATTTATTTAACTACTAAATATTTTATCATTAATACCTTAACTTTCTACTCCCAAATCTTATTTCGCCGCTTCGCCGCTTCGCCGCTTCGCCACAAAGCAGGAAAGCTTAAAGCACTTGTTTCTCTCGGTATTTTTTGTATGATTTCTTATCATAGTTTTAGTCAATGCAGCTATACTCCTGGTGTAGGATGCAGCCTTTCCATTACAGCACCGCTTACTATTACCGGAACTCCCACATGGACAGGTACTGTATGTATTGATGCAGATGTAACAATTGCTGATGGCGGCATATTAACTATTAGTAGCGGAACTAATGTTTCTTTTGAACCAGGATATTCCTTTACAGTAGAGGATGGCGGTTCATTAATTATTGATGATGCTGAATTATATGCTTCCGGTGATGCCGGCATGTGGGAAGGAATTATCGGTGAGCCGGGTAATTATATATATGTTGATCACTCCACAATTCTGCATGCCGAAATTGCAATAGAAACTTCAGGTAATGGTTCTAATATTTCTACATTGATAGTTAAAAATAATACTTGCATTGGTAATAACGAGATTGGAATTTATTTGCATGGCGAGCCAAGCAGTCTTACGCATTTAATTGAGGATACAGAAATTTCTGCCCCTGCTCTTGTATCCCCTAAAAGCGGTGAATTAGGAGATTACGGAATTCTTATTATAGGACCAAGTATTTCTCCAAGTGATAATTTTCAAATTGGAAATTCTCTACCATTTACAAGCTCCACTACCTTTAATCATATTCATGATGTGGCTATTGGGATACGCACACAAACAGCAAATACAATTGTGCAAAATACATTTATTGAAAATATGTTGATTACAGATCCGGCTGATATGCCTGCGGGTTCTCCAATAAATGAATTAGATTTATTTCATAACGGCAATATTGGAATATTAGCAACATCATTTGATAGTCCTAATCTGGATAATATTTTAATTGTTGGAAATTCCATTACTGGTGGTGGTGCAATTAATAATTATTTCTTTCAGAATGGCGACCCGGGAAATAATGCCATTATTGCTTACAATTCGATGAGCACACAAATATTATCTAATAAAATTGAAGGGAATAATGTAAGTGCATACTTGATAGATACTGCTATTTATATCCGAAAAAATACATCATCACATGATATTAGAAATAACATCATTAATAATTTTACAGAATGTGGAATTTTGAGCTATAAAGTTGGAAATGGTACTACATTAATTCAAAACAACACTATAAGTCGTGTTGTAAATCCGGGTTCTACCGATATTCCATTTGGAATATATGTAGATGCAGCCGCATCAAATCAAGAAGTAAATATTTTTGATAACACTATTGATAAAGTAGAGCATGGAATTTTTATAAGAAATCATGAAGATGCTTATTTAAGAGGAAATGTAATTAACTATGATTATGGTGCCGGAAATACAAGAGGTATTTTTGCAGTAAACTGTTCAGATATATTAATTGAATCGAACAGTGCCACTGGCCCTTGCTACACAGGTTGCCCGAGCGGAATTATTGTGGCGGGCTATTATGTGGAAAGCTGCGAAGGCATGTTGATGAAAAGCAATTATTCTACAAATACAAAATACGGAGCTGTTATAGATGGCAATAATCAAACTGGCAATATGATTTGTAATGAAATGTATAATTGCTTAATTGGATATGCAATGAATGATGTTGAAGTTGATGCATTTTCGAACGATTTAGATCCAATAGAACAATTTGATGAATTTGAAATGGAGCCACTTCCAGCGGATAATTCTTGGTATCCGAGCAATACTGCCAATAGGGAAAAAAGTTATGGAAGCACCGACTTAACGAATTTAGATTGGAGATATAGGAATTTATATCGTGATGGCTTAACTCCCCTTCCCGGTTTCGATATGCCAACTGGATTAATTGACGACCTGTATTTAATTCCTATTAATGAATATTCAGATTATTTAGATACATGCAGTTCACCATATCGTTTGTCAGGCGATAGTGAAGAAGCATTATTTATCGCATTTAATTATAAATTCAACTACTGGATTAATAATGCATTAGATGGTGGTTCAGAAGGTAGTGCTTATTTATACAAAAAATATTATTGGAAAATCCTACAGCAATATCCACAGTTTATAGATTCTTTGGAGGATGCTTATTTGGAAATATATTCTTCAATTGAAGAAACAAATATTCCTGCATATTTCAATATTTTGCAATTCGTGAAATCAGCAAATTTTGACAGCGCTGCAATTTTACTAGAAAAAATTACCCCAGCAAGTGCAATGGAAGAAGCACTTTCTTTTGTTATTCCTTTTACATTTAGCAATAATGATTCTGTTTCATTAATAATTTCTGATTCTGATTTTGAAACATTATATAATCTTGCATTTAATGATCCCAAAATTTATGGTTCTTCAGTTTATATTGCGCAGGCTATTCTGAATTTAAGAGTGGAAGCTGAGCTATATGAATCTAATGAAGAAAAAATCGGTTTCTTTTTAGAAAAAGAATTTATTTTATATCCTAACCCTGCCAATTATTCCATCTCAATAAATGCAAATTATGAAGAACAAAAAGTTCTGCAATTAGAAATTTACACATTGCAAGGTTACAGAATCTATTCGTCAGTTTATACATTAAACCAACCTTTAGATATAAGTAAACTCAATTCCGGAATATATTTTATAAAGTTGAAAAATGCGGATGATTTATTATTTGTTAATAGTCTTATAATTCAGAAATAATATGAAACGATTAATAATTATTAGTATAGTTACAATATTGTGTAACTATACTAAAGCACAGTATCGTCATATCAACTGGTGTTTCGCTGATTCTATAGGACTTAATTTTTCAACTACGCCGCCAGCAATTTTTGAATGTAGTTTAACTTCATATAATAACAGTTCTAGTATTTCAGTTTCTTGTATTTCAGACGAAACCGGAAATTTACTATTTTATACGAATGGAAACAAAGTATGGAATAAGGAACATAATCTGATGCAAAATGGGAGTGGTTTATTTGGCATTTGGTCTTCCGACTACCCATATATTTACCCTCTAATTATTCCAAAACCACATGACGAGAATATTTATTTTTTGTTTCATGGAAGTGAGCCAGTCTATTATTCCTTAATTGATATTAGTTACAATGATGGGCTTGGGAAAGTAATTGACAAAAATAAACTTTTAGAAACTCCATGGCCTAATAATTCTACTCATAAATTAAATGCAGTAAAGCATGGCAATGGTCGTGATTGGTGGATTATTTTTCCATCTATTTATTATGATTGGGCTGATGACAGCTACGGTTTACCTACATTATTTTATATCTTACTTATTACT
The DNA here is from genome assembly GCA_016715425.1 of Bacteroidota bacterium. Lineage (NCBI taxonomy): Bacteria > Pseudomonadati > Bacteroidota > Bacteroidota bacterium. The sequence goes on along the minus strand of JADKAC010000005.1, from coordinate 271,404 downwards.
CCGGAAGGTATTATTCAAATGCCGACAATTGAGGGTGAAATTTTCAATGAAGATGATAATCGTTATGATGATGGGCAAAGTAAATTTTCACCTGACGGGTCAATGCTTGGCCTCACATGTGGAAAAAAAGTATGGCTTTATCATTTTGACAGGTGTAGTGGTGTATTAAACTATTATTATACAATTGATTCCATTTGGACTGGGAATCCCAACGACTATGTGAGTGGTTTTGAATTTTCTCCAGATGGATATAAATTGTATATAACTAAAATAGGTGGCTACAATGGAGTATCAAGGTTGTACCAGTATGATTTGAATGCAGATGATATAAAGACATCACAAGTTATAATCCATCAGAATAATTCTGATTATTCATACCAACAACTGCAACTTGCTCCAAATGGAAAAATATATGCAACAATGCCTCCGGATAATTCAATAACATATGATTCCGGTGTACCGCAAACAATGTCTATATCTATTATTCATAATCCAAATGAACCCGGATTGACATGTAATTATGAGCATCTCGGTCAATACATAGGCGGTAAAAAAGTAGAATATGGCCTCCCTAACATGCCAAATTACAATCTTGGTGTATTACCTAAAAGTGCATGCGATACACTTAGTACCTCAATAAATAATATACAAGAAGATGGTACTTTTCATATTTATCCAAATCCTGCTTTTCAATATATTTCAATTCAATCAAATATTGAAGTAAATGAAAAACTCAAAGTGGAGATATATAATATGCAGGGAATATCAGTTTATTCTTCTGATTATCAAATAAACAATTCGGTTGACATAAGTAAATTAAACTCCGGCGTTTATGTTGTCCGTCTTTTGGAAGATAATAAAAACATATTTACTGAAAACCTCTTAATCCTTAATTAACATGAAAGCTATTTTATTAATTAGTATAGTTGCCTTAACCGGCAACTTTACCTTTTCTCAGTTTCAAGATATTAATTGGGTATTTGGTGATTCTATTGGTCTTAACTTTTCTACAGAGCCACCTTCTTTTTTTGAAACTAGTATATTGACCTATGAAACTAATGCCTGCATTTCTGATTCTATAGGAAATCTACTGTTTTACACAAATGGAGGTCAAATTTGGAATAAGAATCATACACTTATGAGCAATGGCAGTGGATTAGATATACCGGGTTATTCTCTTGGAAACGTAACTCAAGGCGCCATAATAATACCAGTTCCATTAAACGAAAATATTTATTATCTAATTCAAAAAAGCTATCCTTATAACTATTCGGTAATAGATTTGAACTTGGAAGGTAGCTTAGGTAAGGTAATTGAAAAAAATATTCAATTGCAATCTGGATTTAACCCATATAATCAATCACAAAAAATGAATCTAATTAAACATGGAAATGGTAGAGACTGGTGGTTAGTTTTCCCAGCATACCCATTAGATGGGGGTGCTGATGGATTTGGCAATCCATTAATTATTTATTTATTTTTAATCAATCCTTATACAATTCAACTTAATACTACTTTTGAAGGAGTAATTTATGAAGAACAAAACTCCATAACTACACCCGTCAATGTAAATTCACTTTGGATGGTTCAATGTTTGGAATGGCACATGGCAAGTCAATAATTCTTTATTTATTTGATAGATGCTCAGGTATTTTTAGCCATTATTATACAATAGATAGCATATTTACAGGGAATCCTTCAGATTGCATTAACGGTATAGAGTTTTCCCTTGATGGCACAAAACTCTATGCTACAAAGTCAGGCGGTGTGGGTAATGGTATTTCTAAATTATATCAATATGATCTTGCTGCTACAGATATAAAATCCTCACAAGTAATTTTAAGACAAGATAGTTTAGGATATATGTATAGTAGTTTGCAGCTTGCACCAAATGGTAAAATTTATTGTGCTATGCCACATGATGGGGTTGAATATTATAGTTATGATGCACCACAAAATTTAAGTTTATCAGTAATTAATAATCCAAATGAAGCAGGTATAGCATGTGACTATGAGCATCTTGCACAATACCTCGGTGGAAAAAGAGTAACCTATGCACTGCCTAATATGCCTAACTACAATCTCGGTGTATTACCTAAGAGTGCATGCGATACACTTGGCACAGCAATAAATAATATACAAGCTTCAGGTGCATTTCATATTTATCCAAACCCAGCGCAAGAGAATATTTATATTGCATCAGATACATATAAGATTGAAAAATGCCTATTGGAGTTATATAATTCTACTGGCACACTTGTAAGTAGTAATGATAATGTTTTTGTAAATGCAACAATTCAATTACCAAAACTAAATGAAGGTGTGTATCTCGCAATAATTACAACAAGTTCTGGCAAACAATTTTCTGAAAAGCTGGTGATAACAGAATAATATTAAAAGTTATAAAGCCATTGCTTTTGCAATGGCTTTATTTTTTAATCAATTATTCTTAATTACATAGTTTGCAGTAGTTACTCTAATTAAAAAGTTACCCTCTTAATTTCCTCTACAATTTCCCAAAAACCCCCATAATCACCTCCACCATTCTATCCCAACCAAAACGTTTTTTTTCTTCCTTCATATTCGCAATAAAAAACGCTTTTTTATTTTCAGAAAAATATTTCTGTATTGCATTTTCAACTTCTGTTGCATTGGGTTTTACTACATAACCTACTTCATTATCGGGCACCATTTCCGCTAAACCACCAACATCGGTAACTATCATCGGTACTTCAAAATGATAGGCTATTTGTGTTACACCACTTTGTGTTGCGTGTTTGTATGGTTGCACTACGAGGTCGGCGGCACAGAAATAATATTTTACTTCTTCGTCGCTAATAAATTTTTCAAACAAATGAATCTTGTGTTTAGCAGTTTCAGGAATTATTTTAAGATACTGTTCTTTATCGGTATAAAATTCTCCGGCTATTATCAATTCAATTTCATCGGATAATGCTGTATTACAAAATGCATTTAATAAAATATCCAATCCTTTATAATCACGAATAAAACCAAAAAACAGGATATACTTTTTATCTGCATTTAACTGCAAATATTTGCATGCTTCCTGTTTTGAAATCTGTGTTCCGAAATTATCAAACAGCGGATGTGGTGTTGTTGCCCGCAGTTTATTTCTATTAAATTTTGCCAAATCTTTTAATACTTGTTTACTCATCACCACAAACCCATCCATTTGTTTTATAAAATACTTTGTAACATAATTATCGTAAAATTTTGGTTCATGCGGTATAATATTATCAGCAATGCAAATCACTTTAGTAATACCATTTTTTTTGCAATGCGGGCAATAGTTGCAAAACACGGCGCCATAAATGGCAACCAATATTTTATAATTAATACATCAGGTTTTTGTTGTTGAATATATTTCCCTACGCTCCACCAATTAAAAGGGTTAATTGCATTTACTTTTCGCTGGATAGAAATATTTTCAGGCGGTGTTGAATCACTGAATTGTGTTTTACCCGGAAATAAAAAATTGGGATATTGTAATGTGAAGGTGATGATAGATGCATCGTGTCCTGCTGCAATAAATTCTCTTACTAATCTTTCATTAAATGCAGCGAGGCCGCCACGATAAGGATATGCAGTACCAAGTAAAATACATTTCATTAATGCAGAGTTTCTTCTACTTCATAAGTATTGCGCAGTGGAGAATTACGAGAAATTAACTCACCTAAAAATCCTGCGACAAATAATTGCACGCCAACGATAACAACTACCAATGCAATAAAAAACAATGGTTGATCTGTTATCTGACGGTAAGGTAAATGGTGATTTATTTTATACAACTTTTCTGCTATCAACCATATCGTAATTAATCCACCTGCAAGAAAAGATAAGAATCCCAAGCCCCCGAAAATATGCATTGGCCGTTTTCCGAATTTGGAAACAAACATGATGCTTAGCAAATCCAGAAACCCTCTTGTAAATCTTTCCCATCCGAATTTTGTAGTGCCATATTTTCTTGCACGATGTTGTACTATCTTCTCACCAATTTTATTATATCCCGCAGATTTTGCAATCATTGGAATGTAGCGATGCATTTCACCATACACTTCAATATGTTTTACTACATCTTTTTTATATGCTTTTAATCCGCAATTAAAATCATGCAATTTAATTCCGGTCATAATAGAAGTAACACGATTAAAAAATTTAGAAGGAATTGTTTTAATAAGAGGATCATGGCGTTCTTTTTTCCAACCACTCACCATATCATATTTCTCTTCAATAATCATTTTATATAACCCGGGAATTTCATCGGGACTGTCCTGCATATCGGCATCCATAGTAATTACAACATCACCTTGTGCAGCTTCAAAACCAATATTTAAAGCAGCAGACTTTCCGTAATTGCGACGAAATTTCCTTCCTTTAAAACGATTATCTTTTTGATGTAATGCTGTAATTATATTCCAGGAATTGTCAGTACTGCCATCATCAATAAAAATAACTTCCCATGATTCAAATTGATGTTGATCCATAACCCTTGCAATCCAATCCGCAAGTTCGGGTAATGATTCTTCTTCATTTAATAATGGAACAACAACAGAAATTTGCATGATGTGTTATCTGTTTCTTTGTGTGAACAATGAAGCAACTAATGAAAGCAACATTCCAAATAAAGGATAAAAAATTATTGTAGAAATTAAAATTCCAACCGGTGTAAACATGAATCCTGTAAATTTCATTGCCATATCAATTTCTTCCTGTGAATTTCCTTTTTCACGCATACTTGTTTCAGCCATTCTGTTTGCCTCACTTAATGTATCCGGAGAAATAACAGTGTAAAAAATAAAATTAAATACGCCAAACATTAAAGCGACTGCCAAAGCAAGTAACATTCCTGTTCCAAATGCTTTTGAAAACGACATGATGCCTCCAAGCGATTGTTCACGTACTTGTATTTGCGTAAAAATAATTGTACCGAATAATACAACCATATAGATTACAGACATCAGATTATTTTTCTCCATCATCTGATCTTTAAACATATCAGTAAGTATAAGCACCACTGCAAATAACAAAGTAATTGCAATTGCATTGCGCCAGATTATTTTCGAACGGGGAATTAGTGTTGTGTTGTTTTCTTCCATAACTATAATTTTTTAAATTGATTATTTGCAATAACTGCCAATGCTTTTCCTTTTAAAGTTTTACCGATAAAAGGATTATTAAATGCCTTTGAATATGTATCGCTTTTATTAAACTGCCATTCTACATCTGCATCAAAAATAGTGAGATCAGCAGGTGCGTTTTCTTGAATAGTTGCAATGGGTAATCCGATTACTTTTCTTGGATTGCTTGTAAATTTTTCAATGCATTGTTCTATATCAAGTTTATTAGAAGTTGCAAAACGGAATGCACCAAATGTTGCTTCTAATGTTGCGATACCGAAAGCCGCATATTCAAACTCTAATTCTTTTGCGTCGCTTTCATGAGGTAAATGATAACTGCAAACAGTATCAATAGTTCCATCTGCAATTGCTTCTAATAATGCGGCATTATCTTTAGCAGTGCGCAAAGGAGGATTCACTTTAAAATTTGTATCATACTCTGCAAGCATTTGTTCATCAAAAAATAATTGATAACCGCTTACAGATGCAGTGATAGGAATACCTTCTTTTTTTGCTTCACGAATATGTGCAATTGCTCTTGCACTTGATATACATGCAATATGCAATTTTGATTTTGTGTAATCCGATAATTTAATATCACGTATCACCATCAATTCTTCCAACACATCGGGAATTCCATACATACCAAGTTGCATACTCATCACACCTTCATTCACATTTGCATTGCCAACTACTACATGATCGTTTGGAATATTTATGATGGTTCCGTTAAATGGTTTTACATATTGCAAGCTGCGCAATAAAATACCATCATCAGAAATCGCATGATCGGCATCTGTAAAAGCAATTGCTCCGGCTGAACGCATATCATACATTTCGGTGAGATCTTTTCCCTGCAAATTTTTTGTAACAGCACCAAGAGGATGAATAGTAACAAGATGCCCTTTATTTTTATTGATTACATATTCAATATCAGATTTTGTTTGCAATACAGGATTTGTATTCGGCATACAACATACATGCGTAAATCCACCATGCATTGCAGCATCTGCTCCACTTAATAAATCTTCTTTTTGTTCAAAACCCGGATCACCAAATGATGCTAAAACATCCACCCATCCGGTTGAAATATTTTTTCCGGAATAATCCCACACTTCTTCTTCTTCATTTATTGATTGCAACGCATCTCCAATTTCGGAAATAGTATTGCCGACAATGCGAATATCTTTAATAAAATTATGATATGGAGAATTTGGGTCGGTTATGGTTACACCTTTAATAAGTAAGTGCATGCATTTGTTTTTCTGTTAAGGTAAAAACCTTATAAGCAGTACTTCTAAAGCTAAAAAAAGCAAGTGCTAAAATAATACAAATTTTCCATAGCGCTTTTCCTTCATTGAATTGTGAAACTGCTGTTGCAAGATTTTGTGAAGTATTGGAAATGATGCGCACATTCGGTGCGTTAAATAATTCTTCTAAATCTTTTGCAGAATAAAAAGTGAGATTACTTTCACGTCTATCATAATTCAATGCTATTTCCTGTTTATCTGTTGATTCATTAATTACAAAAATTCCGGAGGCTTTATTATTTGTACCCACATTAATTTCTACTTTATTTCCACTGCGACGCAAACCGGGAATAAATTCACCGGCAGCACCAGAAACTGTAAGTGGCTTATCTCCTATTGCAATTACATCATGCACTTTAATCCAAATATCTTTTCCGATGGTAACAAACAATGGAGATTCGGGTTGGCTTAATACTGCAATGCGAAAAAATACCGGAACAAAAATTCCACCTTGCACCGGAAAATCTGTAACTGTATTTTGTAAGGGTGAAGAAAATAGATACACTTTTCCGCTTCCATAATTATTACTTGCGAGAAATGGAATAGCATCACTGAATAACATAACTCCATCACTCATACTGCGACCGGAAGTATTAATTATAAAACTTTTATTTGCAAAAGGCAAGGTAATATTCTGCGGAATTTTTTCAAACACTTCCGAAAAAATTGCATGCTCGCTATTAATTTTTGAAACCGTTCTTTTTGTATTTATCAATTCACCAAAAGAACCTGCATTGCATGCGGATAAAAAAGTATTGATACTATTTTCATCCATGTCCAAAGCTGGAATTACAACAACAGATGTTCCGTTGTTTACTGCTTTCACCAACATTTCTGATAAACCGCTGCTGATACTTTTTACTTCATTTAATACCACAAGATTAAATCCATCCAGTTCACTTACATTTAATTGATTAGCCTGCTGCTGTGTATATGCAAACACATCAGTACCGGAAAATAAAGAAGTGAGATATGCATTTGCATTATTGCCATTAATAGTCAGCACAGGAATTTGCGCAACAGGTTTATAAGTAAAATAAAATATATCATCAAAGGTTACCGGATAGTCCTGAATAAATAATTCTCCTCTTTGCCAATTGCTTTCATTCACAGTAAAATTTAAAGTGTCAATGATGAAGGCTCCGGCAGAAATTTGCAAAGTGGATAATCCTTTTACCTGATCTTGTATTTTAAGATTTAATGTAGCGTTGGTAATATCTTCTGTTCCATAATTATGCACCCGAACACATAATGAAGATGGTTGATTAATTAATTGCACCGGCGAAATAAACCATGCGCTGTCAATAGATAGATTGCGAATATTCTTACTGCTAATCGGCACAAGATTAATTTGATAGCTGCTGTCGGGAGTTATTTGTGTATTGTTTTTTTGAAAATCGCTGATTACAAAAATGGAACGCTGTTCTTCATCGGCACGATTTAAAATATCTTTCTGACGTTTTAATATTTCATCTGTAGTTTTTACTTCGGGAGAAATATTTACTTGTGCGAGCATTTGTAAAAACGCTTCTTTATTTACCAAATGCTGATGACCTGCTTCAAAATCATTAGTGAGTAATTGAAATGCATCATCCACTTTATATGCATCTGCAATTTCAGTTGCTTTTTCTTTTGCAATATCAAACAATCGCTTTCCATCTTGCATCGTTTCCATACTGAAAGAATTATCAATATAAATACTTACTGCCCGTGAAGTAGGTTTTGATTCTGCAGACTCTGATGGAATAAATGGTTGTGCAAATGCAAACACCAAAAAAGTAATTGCCAGCAAACGAGTGAGCAATACAAGCAAATGTTTTAAGCGATTTTTTGTTGCAGTTTCTTCCTGAATATTTTTTAGAAAACGCACATTGGTAAAATACACAGTGCGGTATCTGCGGAAATTAAACAGATGGATAATAATCGGGATACCAAGCAGCAGCAGTGCCCACAGGAAGTTTGGATATATAAAACTCACGTCGTAAAGATAGTCAGCAGATTAAACAACATCATTGCAGAAATATTTTAAAGTGTTAGCATATCAATTCCATTGCGTTTGTTTTTGTGATAGAAGATGTGGTGCTGTAAATTTGCAACTCTTCTTTACATCGGGATGTAGCTCAGCTTGGTAGAGTACTCGTCTGGGGGGCGAGTGGTCGCAGGTTCAAATCCTGTCATCCCGACTTGATCCCTTCATATAATAGTCCCGCAGATTGCGCTGAGGACGCAGATAAAAAAAAACTTGGTCGCAAAAAAATTACACGTAGTGCACTGAGTAAGTAACTGAGATTCACCGAGAGAAAAATATTTTCTTAATGAATTTTTGAATTCATGCTAATCAACAAATCATTTAATCAAAGTTCAAGCAATAGATTAATAATAATATTGAACGATAATTTTTTTAACCCAAAACTCGAAACGTTTTTGTCAATGGTCAAAGTAATTTGCCAATAGCTAACGGCCAATTGCCAATAGCCTTTTAATAAAATTCAGGTACGGTTTTAGTAACTTCACTCCGTAAAATATTTAAACAATGAAAAAATTAATAATGATTGCAGTTGTCTTGATGATTGGAACTATCAGCATGGCACAAAGTACCCCGGAACAAAAGGTGGATAGCGACAAAAAAGAAGCAATGGGCAAACCGCAAATTAAATCTTTGAAAAAAGTAGATGTTACTGTAACAGAAAAAACTGAATCTGATTCTGTGAAAGAAACACCAGCGGAAACACCTACAGAAACACCGGCAACAAATCAAGTGACAAATAAAAAGCAAGTGGAGAAATCAAAAACTGTAAAAAATACAGGCGTTGAAACTAAACCAACCAAAAAAGCAGAATCCTCTAAATCGCAAGCACGGTCAAAAGAATAAAGTATATTAAATCTCATTTCAAAAAACCACTCTCAAAAAAGGGTGGTTTTTTTAATTATGCATAAACAGAAAAACTAAGAATAGATATATCCACAAAAAATCTATGGTATGCCAATAATCCACCAATAATTTCAAACGGTATTTGCGAATAGGATCTGTAAAAAATAGCAATCGGGAAATTTCATCTTTGGTATAAATATTTGAGCGATATGCAGCCACCATTAACATAACAACTCCCACAAGTATATGTATCACATGCAATCCGCTTATTACATATAAATAACTTGCAGACGGTGTGCCGTCTAATGTGATACCTTGCTTTTGTAATTGCTGCCAACCTATAAATTGACACACAATAAATGCTATTGAAAGTAATAATGCAATTATATATCCTCTTCGCAATTTCATAAATCTTTCCGTTTGATAACATCGGATTTGGCGTTTCATAATAATACTGATAGCAGCAACTATCAAAGTACTCAACCAGAATATTTGTGGCAATTGAAATTGTTCCCAGGTTTGTTGTTTTTCATTTAATAAATAGGCAAGACTTAAAGCAATAAACAACATCACAATTCCGCTATAAACAAAATACAGAAAAAGAGAAAGCGGCCAAACCACTTTATTATTTGTATTATCAATTCCGATGCGCATAGTGAAAGAACAAATTTACAGGCACTCGGTTCTTAATTTCTTAATTTCGCATGTTATGAAAAAGATTATAATACTGTTGCTGATTGCATGTTGCGCCGGACAAAGCACATTTGCACAAAGCAAGAATAAAAAAAAGGTAAAGCCCTATTTTGTAGTTATTGATGATGGCTCTTTCACCAACAGTAAAAGCGACCGTGGTTCAAAACTCACGGGCTATTACGAAAAAGATTCATTGGTGGAAATGGTAGCATGGATTGGTTTTGCAAGCGGCGATATTAATCGTGAATTTTATTATTGGCAAGGTAAAATGATTATGGTGAAAGAAACACATCGCTTATATAATCCGGAAACCTCGGCTGATATTGACAGCATAAAACCCACCTTTAATGCACGCTATGTTTTTACCAATGATAAACTCACGGATATAAAACAAAAAGGTACATTTAGTTTTGTTGAAATGCCTTCCGATAAAGCAACTCAGGAAGCTACATATCTTTCCATGGCTGTGCAATATTCGGGTGCATTGGAAAAGGCAAGAGCAAATAAAGACAATCGAATAAAACTGAAGAAAAAAGATTTGCCTAAAACGGAAGAGTAATTCTTTTAAATTTATTAAAACAACACATACAAATATTATGAGCAATAATTTACTACAAGGAAAAAGAGGAATTATTTTCGGAGCATTAGATGAGAGTTCTATTGCATGGAAAGTAGCAGAAAAATGTTTTGCCGAAGGCGCCAAATTTACTTTGACAAACGCACCTGTTGCCATGCGCATGGGTGCAATAAATCAACTTGCTGAAAAATGCAATACAATAGTGATTTCGGCAGATGCAACATCAATGGAAGATCTTGAAAAATTAATTGATCAGAGTGTAGAGCATCTCGGCGGTAAATTAGATTTTATTCTGCACAGCATCGGTATGTCGCCAAATGTCCGCAAGGGGAAAACATATACCGATTTGAATTATGATTATCTCACAAAAACATTAGACGTTTCTGCAATATCATTTCATAAAGTAATGCAGGCAGCATATAAAAAAGATGCAGTAAGTGAATGGGGAAGTATTGTGGGTTTAACTTATATAGCTGCGCAACGCACCTTCCCAAGTTATGGAGATATGGCAGATGCAAAAGCAACATTGGAAAGTATTGCAAGAGGATTTGGGTATCACTATGGTAAATTCCGTAAAGTGCGGGTGAATACAATTTCTCAATCACCCACATGGACAACAGCTGGAAGTGGTGTAACAGGTTTTGATGCATTCTTTAATTATGCAAATAAACTATCACCATTGGGAAATGCAAGTGCAGAAAGTTGTGCTGATTATTGCTTGTTTTTATTTAGCGATCTCAGCCGCATGATAACCATGCAGAATTTATTTCATGATGGTGGATTCAGCAGTGTAGGTGTTAGCGATGAAGTGATGGAATTATTTATGAATAAGGAATAAATTGTTATCGAACAGAGATATTTCAGGTAACTCTGAGGAAACTTGAATTTTCATAGTACTATATTTAATTAGTTAATAAAAAATTTCGAAGTCTGTAGTATCAAATGATGTGCAATATAAAGTGTCGCCATAAACTATTGTTGTTAAATTTTTAGTAACTCCCCAATAAAGGAAGTTTTCGTAATTCCCAAGCACACTAAATATCAAAATCGTATCAAGAATATCACCAACAAAAGAAAAAGTTATCGCTCCATTTATTGCTATTTTATCAGACTCATTATACGGTATAACATTTTTTAAATTTAATCTTAAATACCCAATAGGCTGTAATTTAACCTCAACATTATTTACACCAACTTTATCCTCATCTACCGGAACCTCATTATAATAATTAAAGTATTTCTCTGCAATTGCTGTGCAGTAATAACCATAATTCCCATTATAATCAAACAGAAAAGAGAAATTTCCGTTAGCATCAGAAACAGTTTGGTCAATTTCAAAAGAAGGACTTCCCCCACCACCCCAAGTACCACCACCTTCATTACCTAGAAGATATACAATTGCATTAGGTATACCTGCATCAGTTGTTTTTTCACTAACAATACCATTTACAATTCCATTTTGCAAATCAGAAACAGGAGGTGATGTTTCGCAAGATGCGGCAAGAAAAATTACTATTATACTAAATGAAAAAATTGCTCTCATAAAATTTTCTTTTATTAAAGTTAGATTTTTTATTTAGAAAATATAAGAAGGAGGATTTAAAAAAACGCAGGTTCTCAAATGCTAACACACAAGGCTGCGTTTTGAGGAACCTGCTGGCACGGTTGGGGAAAATAATGAAGAAAAGAAAGTGAGCTGTTTGTTCGATTATTTTTTGTCTGAATCACTGATTTAAATGATTAATAGATTACACAGATTTTTTGAATTGATATTTTAAAATCAGTGCAATCTGTGTAATCCAAATAATCCGTGATTCAGATAAATTACCAGTTAAAAAATAATTAAATATTCTAACGCAGGTTCTCAAAGGCTATCAAACAAGGCTTTGTTTTGAGGAACATGCTGGCACAGTGGGGAAACATTTTATATTAGGAATAATATAATCTCACAGCGTTCCCTTAGAGTAACACTTTGATAAATTTTAAACAAAAAAAAAACCTCAGCTTCCTGAGGTTTTTTTAAGTTGCTATACTTCTTTTTCTTTCTCTTCCTTCTTCTCTTTTTTCTTTGGCGGAGGTGTATTAATTATTAATTCACCTTTCTCTGCATCATACTCTACAGCTAAAGTATCACCTGCTTTAAACTTACCTGAAAGAATATTTTCTGCCAGTGGATCTTCCAGATATTTTTGAATTGCACGATGTAATGGTCTTGCTCCAAACTGTGGATCATATCCTTTATCGGCAAGAAAATCTTTTGCTGAATCTTCTAACTTTAATTTAAAGCCCAACACTTCTAATCGAGTGCGCACTTCATGCAATGTAATATCAATGATTTTGAATATATCTTCTTTAGCTAATGCATTAAATATTACCACATCATCAATACGATTTAAAAACTCCGGAGAGAATGTGCGCTTCAATGCAGTTTCAATCACACCTTTACTGTGATCATCGGCAGCTCTTTCTTTTGCTCCTGTACTGAATCCAACGCCCTGACCAAAATCTTTTAATTGTCTTGCACCAATATTAGATGTCATGATGATTAACGTATTCTTAAAATCAATTTTTCTACCCAAGCCATCTGTTAACTGACCATCATCTAACACTTGCAACAAAATATTAAAAATATCCGGATGCGCTTTTTCAATTTCATCCAACAGAATTACTGAGTATGGTTTACGTCGCACTTTTTCAGTGAGCTGTCCACCTTCTTCATAACCCACATATCCGGGAGGCGCACCAATCAATCTGCTGACACTAAATTTCTCCATGTACTCACTCATATCAATGCGAATCAATGAATCTTTATTATCAAATAAAAACTGACTCAACACTTTAGCTAATTCTGTTTTTCCAACACCAGTTGGTCCTAAAAATATAAATGAGCCAATTGGTTTTTTCGGATCTTTTAATCCTACTCTATTGCGTTGAATTGCTTTTGTAATTTTTGTAATTGCTTCATCCTGTCCAATAACTCCCAGACGTAATTCATCCGCCATGTTCACCAATTTGGATCCTTCACTTTGCGCAATCCGTTTTGTTGGAATGCCGGTCATCATCGCAACCACTTCTGCAATATCATCTTCAGTAACAGGATATTTTTCTGTCTTCACCTGCTCTTCCCATAATGCTTTTGCAGCTTCTAATTCTTCCAATAATTTCTTTTCATTATCCCGCAATTGCGCAGCTTCTTCATAACGCTGACTTTTTACAACCTGATTTTTTTTATCCTTAATCTCTTCAATCTTCGCTTCTAATTTTACCACATCTTCAGGCACATGAATATTTTTTAAATGCACTCTTGCACCTACTTCATCCAATACATCAATAGCTTTATCCGGTAAGAATCTATCAGAAATATATCTGTTGGATAATGTAACACATGCTTCAATCGCATCGTCTGCATATTCCACATTATGATATTCTTCGTATTTCGATTTTATATTATTTAAAATCTCAATGGTTTCATCCGCAGTAGGTGGATCAATCATCACCTTTTGAAATCTTCTGTCTAATGCTCCATCTTTTTCAATATACTGACGATACTCATCTAAAGTAGAAGCACCAATACATTGCAATTCACCACGAGCTAATGCAGGTTTAAAAATATTACTTGCATCTAAAGAACCTGTTGCACCACCTGCACCAACAATAGTATGAATCTCATCAATAAACAGAATTACATCTCTGTTTTTTTCGAGCTCATTCATAATTGCTTTCATACGCTCTTCAAATTGTCCACGATATTTTGTACCGGCAACTAAAGCAGCAAGATCTAACATCACAATGCGCTTGTCAAATAAAACACGGGAAACTTTTCTTTGAATAATTCTTAAAGCCAATCCTTCCACCACTGCAGTTTTACCTACACCGGGTTCACCAATTAAAATCGGGTTATTCTTTTTACGACGACTTAATATTTGACTTACACGTTCTATTTCTGTTTGTCTTCCAACAATGGGATCTAATTTTCCATCTTCGGCAGCACGGGTAATATCTCTACCAAAATTATCGAGCACCGGAGTTTTAGATTTAGCAGCACCCGGTTTTCTCGGAACATTAAACTGACGTTCAGATTTTTCTTCTTCTTCAAATCCTTCATCTTCTGCAGAATTCGTCGGCATATCCTGACCCATTTCCTGGCGCACATAATCCAATTCCTGGCGGAACAATTCATAATCAACGTCAAACTGTCCGAGTATCTGCGTAGCGATATTGTCTTTATTTTTCAAAATAGAAAGTAATAAATGTTCTGTACCTATAGTTTCACTTTTCAAAACCTTAGCTTCTAACACAGTAATTTTTAAAACCTTTTCAGCTTGTTTAGTCAATGGTAAACTACCTGCATTTACAGCTTGTCGTGGAGATTTTTCACGAATAGCTTCTTCCACGCTTTTGCGCAGCAGCACCATATTTACCTCTAAACTTTGCAATACTTTAATTGCGAGTCCACCACCTTCCCGGATTAATCCAAGCAACAGGTGTTCAGTACCGATATGATCATGTCCTAAGCGCAGTGCTTCTTCACGGCTATAGGAAATAACCTCTTTTACTTTGGGAGAAAATTTTGCATCCATATTTTTACCTTGTTTCAATTATTAAACCAATTAAATCGAACTGCCAATATAACAATTACCACAATACGAAAGTGATAATAATTGTAACGTGATTGTAAAACACTTGCATTTATATAATGATTCAATGCACTACAATTTTAAGCTTGTTTCGCAAATTTGAAAAAAAAATTAATTGGTTCTTATCCACAATCAATTAAATCTCGCTATAATTGTTCATCAAAAAGAATCATTATGAAGTTTACATTAGACAAGAAAGAAAGGTATTGCGTGTTTAAGTTGAATGAGGACAAACTCAATTCACTGATTTCTCCATTATTAAAAAGCGAACTCATCTTATTAAATCAAGAGGGTTATAGAAATATTATTTCAGACCTGAGTCAAGTATCATTTGTGGACTCATCCGGACTGAGTGCTTTACTCATTGGCCATAGAATTTGCAAGGAATCGAAAGGCACCTTTGTATTGTGCGGGTGCAACGAAGCAGTTATAAAACTCATCAAAATTTCACAGTTAGATACTATATTAAATGTGGTGCCGACTGAAAGCGAAGCAACAGATTTCATTTTAATGGAAGAAGTGCAGCGTGAAATTGAAGGTGAGTAAAAACAACTATGTCATTTGAAGTAACCATCATCGGAAGTAATTCAGCGGTGCCGGCACACGGACGAAATCCCAGTGCGCAGGTGGTTACTATTTCGGATAAATTGTATTTAATTGATTGCGGTGAAGGCACACAAATGCGGTTTCAGCATTGTGGAATTAAATGGAGTAAAATCAATCAGATTTTTATCAGCCATTTGCATGGAGATCATTACTTCGGATTAATTGGTTTGATTTCTACTTATCATTTATTGAAAAGAATAAAACCTCTGGAAATTTTTGCGCCTGCTCCATTATTGAATATCATCAATGCACAATTGCATGTAGGTAAAACAACATTATGCTACGAATTAATTTTTCATCCTACAGATTCCAATACTTCGAAACTCATTTATGAAAATGATGAAATTACGGTTGAAACAATTATACTGAATCATCGCATTGACTGCACCGGATTTTTATTTCGTGAAAGACAAAAGGACAGAAAAATTAATAGAGATAAAATGCAGGAGCATAATATTTCTTTTGATTACGTTCCCGAATTAAAAAAAGGAAATGATATACAATTGAAGGAAACCGGAGAATCGTTTTCAAATGCAGAACTCACTATTGATCCACCGCAGGCACGCTCCTATGCATATTGTTGTGATACTGCTTATGATGAAAGAATATTGCATCAATTAAAAAACACCGATCTGCTTTATCACGATTGCACCTTCGATAAAAGTGGTGTTGAAAGAGCGAAAGAAACATTTCATACTACTACAGAGCAGGCAGCAACTATGGCTAAAAAAGCTTGCGTACAAAAATTATTGATTGGACATTTTTCTGCAAAATACAGCGACCTGAATATTTTGTTGGAAGAAGCAAAAGAAGTGTTTCAGAATACAGAATTGGCTATTGAAGGAATTACTTTTGAAATCCCCCGCATTGCAGAAAAGGTTAAAGTGGTGGAATAAATTTCACAAAGTTCCCTTCGGGTAACTATGTGATGACAGTTAGTAATCCTAACACATTATTCACTATACAATTTTACAACTTGACTTCTTATTTTACCTGCATTAGTTGCAAGTATTACAGTATATAAACCTGCAGGAATATCTGTGGCATCCAGAGAAATATAATTTGTATTGTTTAAAATAAAATATCTGCTATCTAAAACAACTCCTGTTAGCGAAACTATTTCAATATGTATTTTTTCATCTAAAATTTCCGGTAATTGTATTTGCAAATAATCACTAAATGGATTTGGATAAATTAATACCTCTTGATCATCCATGTTATTATTAAATGCAAATTTTAATGCGGGTGTATTAAATGCAAATGCTTCTGACCATGGTAAAGAAATAGTATCCTCACATAATGCTCGCACCCGGAATTTATAATTTGTAGATGGTGATAATCCTGAAACTATTTTTGAATTTGTATTTAGAATGAATTGATTCCATATTTCAGTTCCTATTTCTTTATATTGCAATTTATATTTCACAGCCCCAATAACCGGCTCCCATTGTAATTTTGCTTTGTTCGCATTTATCATTGGCACAGATAAATTTGCGGGAGCTTCAGAACAAGGTGATACATCAGGAGTTTTAAATCTTATAATCATAAATTGCCCATTCAATTTTCCGCCCACCATAATTTTTCCATCGTTTTGTAATTCTAATGTTTGAACCAAACCTCTTACAGGTTCAAGATGCACACCACCGGAAAAAAAAGTAGTATCAATCAATCCATCAATAGTATATCGGGCAAGAATAATTTGTGTAGAATCCCCACAATATCCATGACCTCCAACTATTAATTTTCCGTCGGGTTGAATGGCATTACCAGTTATTAAAGTGGAAACGCATGTATCTAACAACAGCACACCATCATTCCCATAACTACTGTCTATTATTCCTTCATCCAATATGCAAACCGTTGCTCCTCTTGAATTCTCACCAGACGGAATGGGCTTGCTAAGTCCGGTAATAAATAAACGACCGTCAGAATCAACCACTGCATCATAGGGATAGTCAACTGAATTTTCAGGTGAATAAAAATCTACTTTTATTTTACCTCCACTACCGAAACTCAAATCCTGTATTCCATCAGCAAAGTATTTAACAGCAAAAAAATCCAGGTTAGAAAAAAACACATATCCGGTTAAGAAGAAACTGCCATCCGTTGTTAATTCGATGGTAGCAGTAGTGGTAGATTGAAGGGGAATATTATAATTTGTTAATCCATCTACACCATAGGTGCTATCCACATAACCATTTGCTTCTAACTGTAAAGTAATCATGGTCCAACCAATACCTGAAATATATGTAGTGCCTGCAAGTAAAATTTTTTCATCTGCAGTAATTACTAAATCTTCAAATTCTGAATTTGCGCCTTCTACAGGATCAATATAAAATCCTGCATCTGCAAACATTGTATCTATACTGCCGTCATCCAAAAGTTTTAAAACAAAATAATTGTTGTCAATTCCATTTGTAGATTTTATTTGACCAGCAATCAATAATCCACCATCCGGATGTATTGAAATCGCATTTGCATAAAAATCTTTATCTGCCAAACCAAATTCAACCATACCATCCTCAGAAAAAGTAGAATCCAAATCACCGTTGGTAAGTAGCCTGACTACGATAGCTTTTGATCTACTAAAGATTTCATCATCAATAAATCCACTGGCAGCTATTTTACCATCATCATATAAAACAATATCCCAACAATAACTGATATATGCATCGAGTGGAAGTTCAACTATTCCAACCACTCCAAATCCGGTATCTAAATCAGAAGTTTGTGCATTTAAATTGAATGTAAAAGATAGAATGCAAATTATGTAGATTAACTTTTTCATGGCTAATTATTTTTATTAAATGTACGATTATTTGAAAGTGAATCAAAATGATTGAATTCAACCTTCACAGAGTTTTCTCGAGAGAAAATAGTGAATAGTGAATGGTGAATGGTGAATAGTGAATGGTGAGTAGTGAGTAGTGAGTAGTGTGAGTAGTGAATAGTGAATAGTGAATAGTGAATAGTGAATAGTGAATGGTGAGTAGCTGAAAGTTCCGATTAAAATCGGAATGAGTAGTGAAAAAATTAACCGCTAAGAACGCTAAGAAAAAAATACGCAAAGGACGCAAGCGATTAAAAAATGGTTGGCGAGAGTGTTTAATTAATAAGATCATCACCGAGTTATGTCCTCAAGAATAAAATTGAATTAAATAATTACTCAGCTATTACACTATTATTTTCTTCAAGATATATATACTGTAATTTAGTGTTATGCAATCATCCTATAGTTTTTTGAAAATAGTGTTACTTCTTGTTGTAACATTTTGTCTAACTTTTCAAGTAAATGCACAAAGCACCGGCTTTGCACCATTAGGCGCAGAATGGCATTATGAAATAAGACATCCTTTTGATGGTGCGGTTGAGTTTTCGACAATCAATGTTGTTGGTGATACAATTATTGCAGGAAAGGTATGCAGAATATTAATTAAAGAAAATAGACCGGGTTGTTATGGCGGAGCATATATTGACTATATATATGAAGAAGATAGTGTGGTATATTTTTATGATTCAAATTTCGATGCATTTCAAATTCTATACGATTATACAGCAAACCAAGGTGAATATTGGTCTACTAAAGTCCCTGCATATACAGAACCCGATGTTTATGATTCAATACAATTGTATATTGATTCTATTAAATATGAAGTGATTAATGATAAATCCTTGAAAGCTTTATATGTTACCATGACTCATTCCTATTTAGAATCTTATGGATTTAAGTTCAGAACAATTATCTATGAAAAAATTGGTAGCTATGATTATCTGCATATCTATTTTGATAGATATTTTGGACTTTGTGATGATCAATACTCTTATGGACTGCGATGTTATGAAGACTCTGAATTCGGTTTATACGAAACCGGCTTGGCAGCAACCTGTGATACAACATATATTTTAACATCAGTAACAGAATCAGAACTTGAAAATGATTTTAAATTGTATCCAAATCCCGCAAAAGATTTTTTATATCTGGATATAAATTCTAATGATTGTTTGAGCCAACCTACATCTATCAATGTGTATAATGCGTTAGGTGGATTGATTTTGCAAAATATTAAAACGCAATGTGGATTGAATGCTATTGAAGTAAATAATTTATCACCCGGCATTTATTATTTGCAATGCAATCAAAATGGACAAATAGTTTTTTCTCAAAAAGTGATTATTGAATAACTAAGACCTGACACTAAAAAGATTCACTAATTAAAATTTTTTGCTTTATACCTATAAAATAAATCCTCTATTCCCAAATCATTTTACCCTTCGCTACTTCTAATCCGGTTTGATTTATTATACTATAAAAATACATTCCGGCAGATAAATTATCTCGTTCTATCACATTATAACCACTTGCCGAAAAATCTTTTTGCTTTACTAAATCTCCTGTTAAAGAATATAAATTAATTGTATAAAAATCTTCTTCATCAGGTAATGCTATTTGAAAGTAAGCAATGTTCTCAGCAGATAAAGGCCAAACCTTTCTGATAAATTCTTTGTGCACTTTGCGAAAAACTTTGCGGCCTTTGCGGTAAAAAAGTGAATGGTGAGTAGTGAATGGTGAATAAAAAAATGAGTGATGAGTAATCAGTGATGATTATGATCCATAAGGTGTGGCGATTACACCAACCTTTGACTGAATACATTTCATTTGCACATTAAACAATCCGATAGCTATAGTGGGCACATTTAACACATCTGCTCATTGGCTAATTTGCTAATCGGCTAATTAATTCACCACAATTTCTTTACTCTTTTTCAATTGCCCTGTTGTTTCAAATACGGAAACAATATATACACCACTTGTTAATTGTGAAATATCAAAAGTATCAAACTGCTTTATGGTGCTGTTAAGTACTAATCTGCCATTGATATCATATATCTGCAAATTATATAATGCATCGCCACAAACAGAAACAGAAATTTCTTTTCCCGCTGGTACTGGATAAATTAGGATATCAAAATCTTCGCACTCTAATAAGTTGCCACGAATAATATTGCTATCAGAAATAATATGAATCTTCGGATCAAAAATTAGTGTGTTCACTGTGGTATTTAATTGCAGAGAAAATTCTTGTCCGCTAAAAGTATTTTGAACAACAATACTTGTATCATAATCACCATTACTCAATTGCAATTCAAGTGGTAATTCAAAAAAGTCAACACTGTTATCTGATTGCGTTTGATCAATTTCAATAGTAACTAAATTATTTGCATCCTGCTTCCAGGAAATAGTGTATGAAGGAAATCCTTCGCCATAAATCCAATCATCAAAATACCAATCTAAATCACCGCCATATACATTCTCAAAATGAGTTATTAATTGTCGAGTTGTAGCAAATCCATTTGAAATTTCCGGATCATAGAGATAATTATTTAATGCAGTAAAAATATAGCATCACCCACAACCCAACGCAACTGATGCAACACCAAAGCACCTTTTGAATAAGTTAATCTTCCGCTAAACACTCTCGAAACAATAGTTGTATCCTCACAGAAAACAGAACCATCGGGCGCACTTACTGCCCATACTTTTCTCCAGTATAAAAAATTCTGAAACTCATCGGGTTTCAAAAATTCCAAACATAGACCACTTAAGTAAGTAGCAAATCCTTCGTTGAGCCATACATCCTGCCAGCTTGCACAAGTAACGAAATCACCAAACCAATGATGCGCTAATTCATGTGCTAATAATTCATAATCCCATAACCCGACAAAGGTGATAGTTTGATGTTCCATTCCACCGGCGAAATTGCATTCTGCATGTCCGTATTTTTCATTTGCAAAAGGATATAATCCAAACAAATCAGAAAATAATTGCATCGGTCCGGCAAGAGCTGCTGTTCCAATTTGTGCATCTTCCAATGATTCCTGATACACAAAATTTTCAACTAAAATAGATACATCACCCACTGGAATTGTATCATTGTATTGCACATAATCAGTAACCGCCAAACAAATTAAATAGGTTGCAATCGGATGGCGATGCTTCCAATGCCAGATGGTAAAATCACCGGTTGTAATTGCGCTTTCTAATAACCCATTACTAATTCCAGTGTATGCATTTGGTGTAGAAATAAATACATCAATAGAATCTATTTTATCCGTTAGAGATTGTTTACATGGCCACCAATCCTGCGCACCATAAGGCTCCGATAATGTCCAAATAATCGGCGACTCATTATGTGTGTCTTGCACAAAACTTCCAAAGCCTGTACCCGCCGGAGTACCATGATAATACACAAGGATAGTATCAGTTTGTTCTGCGTTTAATTCAGTGGGGATTTGAAGAATATCACTGCTGTGATCAAACAAAATAATCTTTGTATTATTTACAAAAACACTATCCGCAATCAGCAATGCGCTCATATTAAATTCAATACTGCTCAAATCATTTTCAGGAATAATATAGGAAGTAATTTTTCCGGAAATAAAATTTACGTTGGGATCCACCTGCCATTCCATCATTTGATAAATCACATTATACGCATCTATAGATTCCCGTATTCCACCTTCTTTTTCTAATATAAATTGTTGTGGTTGATTTTGAATTTCAGGAAATAAAAATTTAGTATTCCCCAAACCCATAGAATGTTGGAAAAATAATAATACGAAGAGTGAAAATAGTTGTAGCATAAAAAAATATTAAACGACTAACTATATGTAATTGTATTCTGTAAATTTTTATCTGCTAAAAAATAAAAACACAATTAATTTTTATCCAGATAATCTTGTACAGCTTTTTCAAGAGCAGCACCTCGCAGATTTTCAGCGACGATTACACCATTTTTATCAATGAGATAAGAAGCCGGAATACCCGAAACATTATAAGCCGTTGCAGCAGAGGATTTCCATTCTTTTAATTCACTTACATGATATGGCCATTCCAGTTTATCACTTTTAATTGCACGCATCCATGCATCACGATTACCATCTAATGAAACACTATAAATAGTAAATCCTTTATCTCTAAACTTATTATAAACGTTTACCACATTTGGATTTTCTTTTCTGCACGGGCCGCACCAACTTGCCCAAAAATCTAATAACACTAATTTACCTTGCAGATCACTGAGTTTAAATTCCTTTCCATCCGGATTACGCAGTGCAATTTCGGGAGCTTGTTTTCCAATAAAAGAATTTGCCGTTTCCGTTTTCATAAACGATTCGTATCTCGCAATTTTTGTTTGTAATTCTTTTGCATACATTGTAGAAGTATCCGTTAAAAATATTTTATCAGCTACCAATTTTATTAAATCATACTGTGTGGTAAATTGTAAACTTTCAATAGCAATAATTTTATTTGCAACAGATTTTGCAGTATCTGCATATTGCAATATGAAGTCAATATATTTTTTATTCTCGGCTGAATAATCCGCTTCCGCAATTGCGGCTAATGAATCATTTCCATTACCACGAATAGTCTGCACCTGATCACGTTTGCTTAGGATAGAATTTTTATAATTGCGACTTGTATTTATGAATTCATAAAAGGATGCATTACTTGCAGAGCCTTTTACATCAGGATTTTCTCTAGTGGTTGGATCTGCATGTATTTCAATATTATCGTTATTCACCGAAAGTATAATCTGGTAGTTGGGATCTTGCAATGATCTGATGCGTAAAATTGCCGGACCACTTTGAATATTTGAAATTGCAAATTCTCCATCGGCATCTGTTTTCACAGTATCAATTATAGTTGCTTTGGGTGCCGAATTAATATTTGGAAAAGATAGCATTTCTACCTGAATCATTTCATTGGCAGCACCATTCATTGTTCCAAGAATTACATATTCCTTTCCTTGTTTCGGTTTACATGCTACCATAATAGTTGCAACAACTAATAGCATGTAAAATATTTTACAATTGCTTGTCATATAAAATTTCTAATTGTTATTTATTCAATTCTTCTTCTAATAATCTCGCAGTAATTTTCGGATCTGCTTTTCCTTTGCTCAACTTCATTACTTCACCCATAAACAAGCCGAGAATTCCTTTTTTTCCATTGCGGTATTCCAACACTTTATCGGGGAATTTTGAAAGTGCTTGTTGTATCATTTCCTTAATTGCACTATCATCACTTTCCATCAACAGGTTTTGTTGCTTTGCAAGTTCCGCTACCGATGTGTCTGGAGCATTTAACATTGCAGGAAATAATTGTTGTGAAGCAATGGTGAAATTTATTTTACCGGTATCTATTAAAGCAATAATATCAGCAATTTGTTTTGGCGCTAAAGGAAATTCTATAATACCTTTTGCACTGCTGTTCATCCATTCTTTTATAGGACCCATCATCCAGTTAGCAGCACTTTTATAATGAGCAGTATGCTGAATCAGTTCCTCAAAATACAATGCAATTTCTTTTTCGGAAGTAAGAATTTCCGCATCATAAATAGTTAATCCCAATTGGTCAATATAGCGATGCATTAAATCCCGAGGCAATGCAGGCATGTTTTCTTTAACGTTATCCAGCATTGCATCTGAAATAATAATTGGTGGCAAATCCGGTTCAGGAAAATACCGATAATCATGTGCTCCCTCTTTACTGCGCATACTAAAAGTTGTTCCCTTGCCCGCATCAAAACTCCTTGTTTCCTGCACTATAATTTCACCATTTTCTATAGCCTCAATCTGTCTTTTTATTTCATACGCAATTGCAAGTTTTACATTGCGGATGCTATTCATATTTTTCACTTCCACTTTTACACCAAATGGCTCTGTTCCTTTTTTGCGCACACTCACATTTGCATCGCAACGCAAACTACCTTCTTCCATATTGCCATCGCAAATTCCAAGATAACGCACCAACTGACGAACTTCAGTGAGATATGCATAGGCTTCTTC
This sequence comes from Bacteroidota bacterium, assembly GCA_016715425.1. Classification (NCBI taxonomy): domain Bacteria; kingdom Pseudomonadati; phylum Bacteroidota; species Bacteroidota bacterium. The sequence continues at coordinate 246,721 of JADKAC010000005.1, read as the reverse complement.
ATCGCTGCGCAAATCCGGTTCGCTTACAATTTCTATCAATGGAGTTCCTGCACGATTTAAATCTACAAGCGTATAAAACGGATCTAATTCATGAATACTTTTTCCGGCATCTTCTTCCAGATGAATACGATGAATGCGGATTTTTTTTTCGTTTCCGTAACCGCCAATCATTACATAACCATTCGTACATATCGGTGTTTTATCTTGCGTAATCTGATAGCCTTTTGGTAAATCCGCATAGAAATAATTTTTGCGGGCAAATTGATTTAATCGGGTGATTTCACAATGTGTTGCCAAACCAATCAACATTGCAAAGTCTACACTTTTTTTATTCATCACCGGCAATGTTCCCGGATGACCAAGCGTAACCACACTCACATGCGTATTTGGCGAGCCGCCATATTCTGCAATATCAGTAGAATATGCTTTTGTATTTGTGAGAAGTTGCGCATGCACTTCCAATCCTATTACAGGCTCATAATTGTCGTAAATATTCATAACCTTATTCGTGGAAGCTCAAAGATACGAAACGAATAATCGCTTAAAATGAGGTCGCAGAATTAATAAAACAATGGCTAACTATAAGTTTTAAACTTGTTTTGGATTGATAACTAAAATTTTAAAAAAGTATTGAACGTATTTAAAATTTTAATTGTAAAAACATTCTGACAAATCCCTTTATTCATTACTCTGCTTTATTAAACTCAGTAACTTTATAAATAAGTTGTATATTAATATTCAAGTGCGCAGAAACAACAACAATATTATTTATTTTATAAAAAATAGTATTTCTATTTTCAGAAATGCAGTATTGTGTTTTTGTTTATTGATAAGTATGCAGGTGGATGCGCAATGGTTTTCAACAGCACAAACTTTAAACGGTGTATTGGATGAAGCAGGCTACAAAAGCAATGAGGGAAAATCTAATATTTATATAGGATGGGATGATACATATTTATATTTAGGTTATAAAAATTTAATTTCTAGTGGTGTTGTAATGTATTTTGATTTGGATCCTTATTTACCAGTGAGTGGAGGTAGTGATGCAAACGGAAACTTAGGTGGTATTCCTTTTAATTTACATACAATGGAGCCTCCTTTTCGATGGGATATGTGTGTGTTTTGGCAAAAAACAGGTACAGGGTCAGGCGGCAGTAAAATAATATATTATGAACGCAATGGTACCGGTTCCTATACAACACAAAATGAAATTGCCGGAAAACTAGAAGATTATTTTAACAACATAGATGTAGGAAAAAATTTTGTTGAAGCGAGAATTAAGTGGTCAGAAATAAATGGCTCCGGCGGTGGACGTCCTAATTCTTTTAATTGGTTTGCTTATGCTTATAATGACAGTATTAATAATCCTTCACCATTAACAGGATTGTATGATTATATATTTCAAACTGTCCCTAATGATACTACAGGTATAACCAATCCCAGAGGCCATGTAAATAGTACTTATGGAAATAAAAAATTTTCATTTTATCAAACCGTTCCCAATACAAGTTCTACCGGGACTTCTGATCCATTCTCTTTTGCATTGCGCAGTTTTGAAACTCATGGCTCTTATAATTATACAATTGCACAACTTGGAATTGTATATGATATGACAGTGTTCGGGGAAATTGGAGGTCCAAATTATTTAGATATAGAGCGTAATGTTTCTGTTACACATAATCTTGTTATTGATGGTTCTGTTGCTAGAATAAAATCAAATGTTAGTAATTATACAATCACAATGAATGGGAGCAATGGACTTGCTCATATCGGAAATGGCGGTACTATGTATGGCGAATACGGCGGGAATTTTTTAAATCTCACGTTCAGTGGAAATACAACGTTGCAACAGACAGGCACAAATACTTTTGATGCAAAAAAAGTTACTGTCAGCTCGGGTGCTACATTAAATGCAAATACAAGTTGTATAAGTTATACTTCTATGTTAGAAACAGGTGTTGTAAGTTTAAATGGTACTGTTATCACAACAAATCTTTTGGGTTTTAGTGGAAATATAAATTCAACTTTTAGAAATGGATTTACTGACTGGACAATACATACAAATTCACTTGTTCAATATGCAGATTCATCAGGAGGTACACAAATAGTTACTCCCCGACTTGATTATGGAAAAGTAGAAATTCTTGGTGGTGGAATAAAATCTTTTGCTAGTGAAACAGGAAATTTAAGTATAAACAGCACACTTACTTTTACAGATGGTATCATTAATACAGGAACGAATAAATTAATTTTAAATAATGCTGCGACAACTTCTATTGTGGGTTATGATGCAACAAAATATATAAATGGAACACTCACCAGAAAAGTAAGCCCATCCGGAAATTATGTTTTTCCTATTGGAAATATTTCCTATTATGAGCCTGCTGTAATTAATTTGAATTCTTCTTCCGGATTGGATAGTTTAACTACAAATTTTAATACCCCCGTTCCAACTCCTCCTGTTGATCTTTCTTCATTTGGGTCTGCATGCGATACAGAAGAAACGGATGTGAATTTCTTTTTAGATTATGGTTACTGGAGTATAATACCTTCTGGAAGTACTGCTTCATTAAACTATGATATCACTTTAACTTCAACAGGACATTCCAACGCTGCACCATTAATTGAAAATCACGGCATATTTAAAAATGAATCTTTAGATGCTTCTACATGGAGTGAAGCAGGTGCTGTTTATGATGCAGATTGTATAACTGATATTGTAGTGGGTGGTGCTTCAAATCCGGTTACGGTTACTAATATCGGTGTAACTTCTTTCAGCAATTTTGTAATTGGATTAGATACATTTTATATTCTTCCAATCGAACTTGCAGAATTCACAGGATGGAATAATGGTATAGCAAATGAACTGCATTGGAAAACATATAGTGAAGTAAATGCAGATAAGTTTGAAGTTGAAAAATCTATAGATGGAATTTCATTTAATTCCATTGGTGAAGTAAGCGCTCAGGGTTACAGCAGCACTATGCATCAATATGTATTTTATGATTATAATCCATTGGCCGGGGTTCAATATTATCGGTTGCGCATGGTTGACTTTGACGGCACTTTTAAATTCAGCAATATAATTTCAATTGATGCTGATGGCAGTGGAGTACATGCTATAATGATATTTCCAAATCCGGTGCAGAATAATTTACATCTTGAAATAATTTCTTCGGCTGACACCAAAGTTGTATTGAGAATTTATGATGTACTCAGTAAACTTGTTTATGAAAATATTCAAACCATTCAACCGGGTAAAAACAGCATGGATATTAATACCACTTCATTTTCGAAAGGCACTTACCAGATTGGGATAACTGATTTAATTTCGGGTGAAATTATTACAAACGGTTTTGTGAAATAGATCAAAGATTTTCTACCAATGTTTTTGCAAGTGAAAATATTTTATCTAATCCGTTTGGATTTTTTCCGCCAGCTGTTGCAAAATAATTCTGACCACCACCGCCGCCTTGAATTTCTTTTCCCCATTCACGAACGAGTGTTGCAGCATTCACATTTTTGGCAACAACTAAATTTTCGCTAATCATAATTGTGAGATGTGCTTTGCCATCAAACTCGGCACCAATTACTGCAAATAAATTATCAGTTTCATTGCGCAAATCATACACGAGTTTTTTTATTAAATCAGCATTGTCCAATTCCACTTTTGTGGCAATAAATTGAATCCCATTTTTAGTTGATAAGGATTTTTTCAACTCATCTTTTATTCCATTTACTGATTGCAATCTAAACTTCTCTATTGTTTTTTGAAGTGCTGCATTTTCATCCATCATAGATTGCATTGCTTTCACCGCATCATGACTTTTAGTAAGCTCTGTCAGTTTTTTTAGTGTATCAAAATTTTGTTGAATTAATTGTGTTGCCGCTTCACCTGTAATCGCTTCTATCCTTCTGATACCGGCAGCTACGGCTGATTCAGAAATTATTTTACAGTAACCAATTACTCCTGTTGATGGTACATGAATTCCTCCACATAATTCACGACTAAAATTTTCATCGTAAGTAATTACCCGCACTTGTTCGCCGTATTTTTCTCCGAACAACATCATGGCCCCCAATTTTTTTGCTTCTTCAATCGGCACATTACGGCGTTCATCTAAACGAATATCTTCTCTTACTTTTTTATTGATAATATTTTCTATCTCCAGTAATTCTTCCTCCGTTACTCTTGTGAAATGCGAGAAATCAAAACGCAAACGATCCGGCCCTACATAACTTCCTTTTTGTTGCACATGTGTTCCCAATACTTGTCGCATAGCAGCATGTAATAAATGTGTTGCACTGTGATTATTTGCTGTTGCATTTCTTCTATCTACATCAATAGTTGCATGCACAATTCCATCTGTATGTTCTGGTAATTTGTCGGTGATATGAATTATTAAATCATTTTCTTTTTTAGTGTCGAGTACTTTTATTTTCTTATCATTTATTTGCAGAATACCTGTATCACCAATCTGTCCCCCACTCTCTGCATAAAAAGGAGTTTTATCTAAAACAATTTGAAATTGAGCTGCATTTTTTTGTTTCACCTTACGCATTTTCACAATATGTGCTTCTGCTTCTGTAGCATCATATCCCACAAAATCAATTTGCTTTGTATTATTCAAAACAGTCCAATCATCAGCTTCAGAAACAGATGCATTGCGAGAGCGATTTTTCTGTTCCTGCATCGCAATTTCAAAACCTGCAGTGTCCACTTCAAAACCAAATTCTTTTGCAATTAAAACAGTAAGGTCAAGCGGAAAACCATAAGTATCATATAATTCAAAAGCAACATTTCCGGGAATTTGCCGCTGTAAATTTTTAAGCATTTGCGCAGATGCATCTTGCAATTTCTGCATACCTGTTTCTAAAGTTCTCAAGAAAGAAGTTTCCTCTTCCATAATAACTTTACTCACTAAATCTTCCTGTGCTTTTAATTCGGGAAACACATTTGCAAATTCATCCGCAAGCACCGGTACAAGCAAATGAAAAAATGGTTTTTTCAAATTCAGAAATGAATAACCATATCTGATTGCACGACGTAAAATTCTGCGTATCACATAACCCGCTCCGGTGTTGGAAGGTAATTGTCCATCGGCAATACAAAAACTTACCGCACGAATATGATCAGCAATTACTCGAAAAGCAATATCTGTTTTTTCATTGTTTCCATATTCCAAACCACATAACATTTCTGTTTTGCGAATCAGTGGTAAAAAAATATCTGTATCGTAATTAGAAGATTTATTTTGCAAGGTGCGCACTAATCGTTCGAAGCCCATTCCGGTATCTACATGTTTTGCAGGCAACTCTTCTAATGTACCATCTGCTTTGCGATTAAATTGTATGAATACTAAATTCCATACTTCAATCACTTGCGGATCACCTGCATTCACTAATAGTTTTCCATCGGTTTTTTTTCTTTCATCATCTGTACGCAAATCCACATGAATTTCTGAACACGGACCACAAGGCCCCGTATCACCCATCTCCCAGAAATTATCTTTTTTATTGCCATTAATAATTCTGTCTGCATCAATACAAGTTTTCCAAACATCAAAAGCTTCCTGATCAAATTCTAATCCTTCTGATTTATCACCTTCGAAAACAGTTACATAAATTCTATCTTCAGGAATATTAAATTCTTTAGTAAGCAATTCCCAACTCCAGTTTATACTTTCTTTTTTAAAATACCCGCCTTCCGGACGGGCAGGATCCCCAAAACTCCAGTTGCCCAACATCTCGAACATAGTATGATGATATGTATCTACGCCTACTTCTTCCAGATCATTATGCTTACCGGAAACACGCAAACATTTTTGTGTATCTGCAATTCGATTGTATTGAATTTTTTTATTGCCAAGAAATAAATCTTTAAATTGATTCATACCGGCATTGGTAAACATAAGTGTAGGATCATCCTTCACAACGATGGGAGCAGAAGCAACAATTTTATGTTGTTTTGCTTCAAAAAAATCTAAAAATTTCTTGCGTATTTCTTGCGACGTTAACATAAGTAATTCAATGCTGCGTTTGTACTCTTTAATTGGTTTTGTAATTTCGTTTCTGTTGACTGCAAACCTGCATCCCTAAAGGATTTGCAAATTTACGGAAATTAAGCCGTGTGATGAAAAAGATAAAGTACTTCTATAACCCAGCAACTCTGCGCTTTGAAAAGTTAGAAATTTCTAACTGGAGCATTGTGCTGCGTGTGTTTGGCTGGATTTGTACGGCACTTGTTTTTGCAGGTGCAATTGTTTTCCTTGCATATACTTATATGGATTCTCCAAAGGAACGTTATCTAAAAAATCAGTTGGATGGAATGGAATTGGAATTTTCATTATTAGATAACCGATTAGATACAATGGCAATTATTCTGGATGAAATTGAACATCGTGATGATAATATTTATCGCACCATTTTCGAAGCAGATCCGATTTCAAGAAATGATCGTCTTGCAGGAATTGGTGGCAGCGAAAGATTTAAAAGAATGGATCGATTAGATAATTCTGCATTATTAAAAAACACAGCATCAAAACTGGAATTGATGCGCAGAAAAATGGTAGTGCAATCAAAATCCTTTGATGAAATCAGCAAACTTGTTCAATTAAAAGAAGAAATTTTAATGGCCACTCCTGCCATTCAACCCGTTTCAAATAAAGACCTCGACAGAATATCTTCGGGTTTTGGTTATCGCATTCATCCAATTTATAAAGTATTGCGATTGCATGAAGGAATAGATTTTACAGCACCACGAGGAACAGAAATTTATGCTACCGCAAATGGTGTAGTGGAATTTGCAAGTCCATCTGCTTCGGGTTATGGAAATGAACTTGTGATCAATCATGGCTTCGGCTATAAAAGTCGTTATGCGCATCTCAATGGTTTTAATGTGCGCAAAGGACAATCTGTGAAGCGAGGTGAATTAATTGGATATATCGGTAACACAGGTTTATCTACTGCACCACATTTACATTATGAAATTGAAAAGGATGGTATAAAATTAGATCCAATCAATTTCTTTTATAATGATCTTACACCTGAAGAATATTTGAAGCTGATTCAAATTGCAAATCAACCTAATCAATCTTATGACTGATAAAATTTTTAATTTAGACTATCTTTATCCAAACAATAATTAGTATTACATTTATAAGAATAATACAATGCCTTACAAGGAGAAACAAATAGAAAAAATTTACTGGTCCATCAGTGAGGTTGCTGAAATGCTAAACGTTTCTTTATCACTGTTGCGCTTTTGGGAAAATGAATTTGATAATATCCAACCTCGTAAAAATCGTAAAGGCGACAGATATTATACTAAGAAGGATATTGAGAATCTGAAAATGATTTATCATCTTGTAAAAGAAAAAGGCTATACCTTGAAAGGTGCAAAGCAAAGATTAAGTCAAAAGGGTGATGATGCAGAAGCACAACATCAAACTATAGAAACTCTAAAAAAATTACGGGTATTCTTAACTGAAATTAAAGAGCAGCTTTAATATTTCAGAACCCCATTTTCTGAATTCTACTCAGAGAAACCCACATAAAAAATAAATAGATTTTGCGGATGCATTTGCTTATATGTATGAAGTAATATTTTTTTAATAAGCAATGATTTTTTTTCATTGTCAACTGTCAATTGTTTTGACCCATCTCTTATCTTCCCTTAAAAGGGAAGACGGTAAAGTAGTGGTTCAATCAAATGCAATGTTCTTATTATGATGAGAAACTTCTCATAATATCAGATTTAATAATATATTCAATGAGTTTTTTTTCATTGTCAACTGTCAATTGTCCATTGTCAATTATTTTGACCTCATCATGTAGTTTCAGAACCACATTTTGTCAGGCACTGCATTTAATCGCAATCCAATACTGAAAAAAGTTTCTTTCGTATCATACGGATTCCATTCGCTTTCCACTTTTCTATAGATATACCGGAAATCAATAAACGCATTATGCCAAAACATCCACGACACCATCAAGTCATTCATAAATAATTGTGTACTTGCCCCCTGCCCTGTTGTGTTGCCATATTCCATTTCGTAAGTGGTATAATTTTTAAAAATATTTCCACCCCAATTTGTACCCATTGTATCCGCACCAAAAATATTTATAATCATGTTGTTGTTAATCATAATTTTCGGTAACGGCTGATACCATGCAGATATAATATGTTCATTGAAATTTGCGCCGACAGGATGCGCAATTGCCTGACCATAATTAGTAAAACTGGAAACATTATTATCGTAATAGGAATACATATACGGACGGATGGTATTGAATTCATATTGCAAATCAAAATTGGCAATCTTAAATGCATTGATATATTTTAATCCTGCTTGTACTGCATATTTATTCGCCCACCAACCTGTATTCTCTACAAGTTCAAAAAATTTCATTTCATCCATAACTACTTGACCATATAATGAAGCAGTGCCTTTTATATTCCATTTATAATTTAAACCAATCATAATATTATCCGGACTACCTAATCCGTATTCAATTGCACGATAAAAAATAATCGGATTAAAATATTGCCATTCAAAACCCTGAGTATAACCCGCAGAATCTTGTCTACCAAAAACAATAGTTTCAAATAATCCGACATTCACATCCTCTGTAATATTCACACTGAGGTGATGCATAGTTGCATATTTTTTACGGAATAAACCATTGGGCAAACGAGGATTATTGTAATCAATTAACTCCATAAAATTATTCTGATAATTGATCTTCCACACATTTGTATTTAAGCGCAAAAACAATACACTATTGGAATTATCACTCCACACAAAAGAGCGCACACCATCACCAATAAATAATTTATCCTGGCCAAATAATACAGAAATATGTTTTGTTGCATTAATACCGATATACCCTTTAGAAACAGAAAAATCATAACCCGTTTCTTTAAATGTTTTAGATATTCCAGCTCCGGGATAAGGTCCTTGCGATTGCTGTTTTGATTTTACATACCCCGGTGGTTTCATTTGATTATCCGTTGCCAATAAATAAAATCCCACTTTATTATCAACCCCACCACGCAACTCAATACCTCTTGTATTTTGATATTTCATTTCAGTGGTATCTGAGGAAAGACCCGTACTCATATTCAAGACAGGATTAATTTTTACATAAAAATCTTCACCACTATAATTCCACAAAGAAGCATCTTCTCTGTAGAAAAAATTCCACAATGCTTTTTCATTTACTTCCACTGCTTCTGTATATTCACTATTATCTTCTTTTAAATATTGCATATTAAATGCATCTCGTTTATTAAACGCAATGAAATCATTTTCACGGTCAGCAAGTTCTGCCAACCTCAATCGCATAATAGGTTTAGTTGCAGTATGAAATATTAAATTCGCACCTGTATCAAGTATATCATAGCGTTCAACCAAATGATAACTGTATCCATTTAATGGCGCATAAGTAACTTGTGCAGAACAAATTTTATTCAAGCAAAAAAAACAAATGCATAAAGTGGAGTAAAATAAAATTTTCATTAGTTAAGTTTAGATTTACAGCGGCATGCAGTTTGCAATCCTTGCACGCAGAATTACCAAAATATTTTAATATGAAAAAATTACTGTTAGTATTCATCATGTGGACACAAGTCACTTTTGGACAAAACCTTGGATTTAATGGTCAAGGATTTTTTGAAAATGTAGATGCAGAATCTTATCAATGGCTTAAAGACTGGGATCAACCTTTTACAATTCGTGTTCCCGGTGGTGCTGTTTCAAAATTTCATGACCCTTATAATGTGAAAAAAGGATGGGGAATGACGGATGATAATATTAAAAAATGGTTTAACACTGTTGGCTTTGATGAAGACGGCTCCGGTCTGGATAAATGGTTAGAAAAAGCAGCCGCACAACCTGACCATTCTTATATGGATGATTTAGTTGCTATGCAAAAACAATTTCCGGATATGCAGGTATTGTATGTGCTTAATGTATTAAATAGTACTACAGAAGCAAATCTTCAGGCAATCAGATACTTGGTTTCGAATGGTGTTAATGTTGTTGGTGTGGAAGCAGGTAATGAAGTATATGGAAAGTATGCAAGCTTTAGTGAATATATCAAAGATTTTGAACCCACTTTCACACAAATAAAAAAAGAATTTCCAAATATTAAAAAAGGATTAGTAGCTGGTGCAAATCTTAAACGCAAAGAATTTGAGAAATGGAATAACGATCTCGCAAATTATAAAGGTGATTATGATGCAGTGATATTACATTACTATTATACTTCAAGAGAATTGGCTGAAGCCTATGATATGATTCCTGATAAATTAGAATATGATCCAAGTACATATTATGCAAATCTTGATCAGGCTTTTCAATTAGCATTTAAAGAAATGATGGACAAGAAATTAATTGAAAATGGTTTGAACTATGCCGATAAAACTTTTCATGGAAAAAAAATATGGATTACAGAATGGAATTCAAAACCATCTGAAAAACTAAACAATACAATTGCCAACGGTGCTTGGCAATTTAATCAAATGGTATCGCTGCGCAATCGTGTTGAATATTTTTTGGTGCATAATGGTGTGAGTCCTGATAAATATGGAATGATAAGCCGAACCAATTCAAAATTTGATACAGATAAAACAAAAAATATACGTCGTGTCGGCTATTATGCTTTCCAATTAGCATCAGAAGTTGGGGATGGAATTTATATGGATGAGAAGTGCAAACATAAGTTAGTACAAGAAGCAGCCGGTGAAAGTATCTGTTATTATTTTAACAATGTAGGCGAATCTTATAAGCCGGATATTACAACTACCGGAGTAAATTTTAAATCTGCTACACTACATTGTGTGCAAGGAAAATATGCTTATAGTTCTGCGGGCTATACAGGATTTATGAAAGCAGGATCAAAAGCATCACATGAAATTTCCAGTATTGCGGTAGGAGAATTTAATGGTACTATTCCAAAAAATTCATTCGGCTATATCGAATATCAATTTTGAAATATTGTTTAAGATTGTTGTGATAGATTGCGGATAAAAAATTTGCACAAACGACATTCTTTTAAAAAACGTATGCAAATTATATTACAATAATTGCGATGGTAATTGCCTTTAATACTAAAATTAAAGGCAATTGTCATTTACCCAAAAACATCTGCAACATCTTCATCTAAGAGCCGGTTTTGGATTAATACCATCTGAATTAAAAAACAAACTGCAACAAGACAGAGAAACATCGGTTGAGAAAATTTTTAAAGCATCTAAATCAATTCAACCATTAGAATTTTTAGAAGATCCTACAAAAGGAAAAGAAGTTGGCGATCTGCGTATTCTTTTTATGCTATTAAAATCGGAAGGAAAAACGCAGGATTTAAATTGTGCGTGGATAGAAAAAATGACAGTTACTTCAGCGCAATTGCGTGAGAAAATGACTTTGTTTTGGCATAATCACTTTGCCACCTCGGCACCATTCGCTTGGCTGATGCAAGTCCAAAATAATACTTTGCGCAAAAACGCACTCGGCTCTTTCAGAGAATTATTATTTGCAGTGGCACATGATCCGGCAATGATTATTTATTTGAATAATCAGCAGAATAAAAAAGATGCCCCCAACGAAAATTTTGCAAGAGAGGTGATGGAATTATTCACTTTAGGTGAAGGGAATATTTATACAGAACATGATATTAAAGAAGCTGCACGTGCATTTACAGGATGGACCGTAAATAAACGAGGAGTGTTTGAATTTGAGGAAGAAGAACATGATTCAGGTGAAAAAATATTTTTAGGTCGTACAGGAAATTTTACCGGTGATGATATTCTCAATATTATATTGGAAGAAAAACAAACTGCGTATTTTATCACAACTAAAATTTATAAACACTTTGTAAATGCAAAAGTTAATACAGCACATATAGAAATTCTTGCAGAGGAATTCTATGCTTCAGATTATGATATAACTGCATTAATGCAATCCATATTTTTATCAGATTGGTTTTATGATGATGAAAATATAGGCTGCATAATTATTTCGCCGGTGGAATTAATTATCCGTTATAAAAAGCTTACAGCACTCACTTTTAAAAATGAAAAAGAAATGTTGAAGTTGCAAAGAGTATTGGGTCAGGTATTATTTTTTCCTCCTAATGTTGCGGGATGGCCGGGCAATACACATTGGATAGACTCTACAACTTTACCATTGCGCTTACAGATGCCGTATTATATTTTAATGCAAGGCGGATTTAATCTGCAACCTAAACCGGAATTTGAAGATGTGCCGGAAACAAATGTAATCGCAGTAAAAAAAGCAAAAGTTACGAGTAACTGGAAATCATTTGCCGAAACATATTCTTCAAAAAACAAAACGGAGATTACTGAACATTTAATTGATGTATTGGTGCAAAGTGAATCAAAGCGAATTAACAGAACCGAATTAGAAAGATTTGCAGAAGCCACTTCAGCCGACAAAGAAGAATACATTATTAAATCGGCATCTTATATAATGAGTTTACCAGAATTTCAATTGATTTAATATGAACACACAATTCAATCGCAGAGATTTTATTAAACTATCGGGATTTGCATCTGCTTCTTTATTCGTTCCTAATTTTTTGATGGCATCTGCTGTACCTGAATCTCTCAGCAAGCAAAAAAAATTGGTAGTGATTCAAATGAGTGGCGGCAATGATGGATTAAATTGTATTATTCCTTTCCGCAATGATTTGTATTATAAACTACGACCAACATTAGGATATCGCAGCAATGAATTGATTGCGTTAAGTGATGATGTGGGTTTGAATTTACAGCTCTCAGGCATTGCAGATTTATTTTTTAATGGCAATGTTGTAATGATAAATAATGTAGGTTATCCCAATCCAAACCGTTCTCATTTTCGAAGCATGGATATTTGGCAAAGCGGCAGTGATGCAAATACATTTCTGAATACAGGTTGGCTTGGACGTACTTTAGATGCACAATGTACAAATACAGTTATGCCAAAACCACATACTGCAATTGAAATAGATGACAGTTTAAGTCTTGCATTAAAAGGTGAAAAAGTAAGTGGATTTGCAACTAATAATATGGAGCTTTTGAAAAGCACCACCGAAAATAAAATGATACAACATATAGCAGAAACAGGAGCTGATGAACACGGTGAAAATCAGGTAGCATATTTATATAAACAATTAGCATCTACATATTCAAGCGCAAATTATATTTATGCACAAAGTAAAATCTATCAAAATCCAACAGTATATCCCGACACACAATTAGGTAAACAATTAAAAACAATTGCGGAATTAATTCTCGCCGAAACGGACACCAATATTTATTATGTTTCTATGAGTGGTTTTGATACACATGCAATGCAACGTGGTCAACAAGAACGACAATTGAAACAATACAATGATGCAGTAAAAATATTTTGTGATGACTTGAAAGCACATCATGTATTTGATGATACTCTTATTATGACCTTTTCTGAATTTGGTCGCAGAGTAGAAGAAAATGGATCGAAGGGAACAGATCATGGAACTGCAAATAATATCTATTTAATTGGCGGCGGATTAAAGCAAGGTGGAATGATGAATGATTTGCCGGATTTAAATGCATTAGTTGATGGCGATATTCTATACACTATGGATTTCAGAAATATATATTCTACAATTTTAGAAAGCTGGTTACATGTGGATTCAAAAACAATTTTAGGAAAAAGTTTTACTAATCTAGGCTTTATCTAATGCTTATAAATATTTATAATTATATCCCGGCTTCAGCGAAATCAATGTGTTATAAATTAAATTAATAACACTCTCCACATCCTCTTTATGCGCACACTCCACAGTTGTATGCATATAGCGCAATGGCAATGAAATCAAACAAGTGGGCACACCACCTCTGCTGTATGCAAATGAATCCGTATCCGTTCCTGTAGAACGAGAAGCCACATCTTTTTGAAAAGGAATTTTATTTTTATTGGCAGCATCTTTCACCAACTGTAATAATTTATTATGCACTGCCGGACCTTTCATTAATGCAGGTCCCTGTCCTATTTTAATATCGCCTTCCAGATTTTTACTAATCATTGGTGTATTGCTATCATGACACACATCAGTAACAATTGCAACATCAGGTCTTATCGTATGTGCCATCATTTCGGCGCCACGCAATCCAATTTCTTCCTGCACAGAATTTACAATGTATAACGCAAAAGGTAATTTCTTTTTATTCTCTTTTAATAAGCGAGCAACTTGCGCAATCATAAATCCACCGATGCGATTATCCAATGCTCTGCCCACAAAATATTTTTCATTTAATACCATGAAGTCATCATCAAATGTAATTACATCACCTACCTGAATGCCGAGTTTTTCAACTTCTTTTTTACTTGTTGCACCGCAATCAATAAAAATATTTTTCAGCTCAGGCATATCTTCTTTTCCCGGACGACGAGTATGAATCGCAGGCCATCCAAACACACCTTTTACAATACCTTTTTCAGTATGAATATTCACTCGTTTTGAAGGTGCTATAAGATGATCACTACCACCCACTCTTTCTACATAAACAAAACCATCTTCATTAATAAAATGTACTGCCCATGCAATTTCATCGGCATGTGCTTCTATCACAACTTTATATTCTGCTTTGGGATTTATTATTGCGGCAACAGATCCATAAGTATCACTGAAATAAGTATCACAATATTTTTCTATATACGATAACCAAATTTTTTGACCTGCGACTTCATATCCGGTTGGTGAAGGATTATTAATATAATTTTTAAGAAATTCTAATTCTTTAGGACCAATAATATTTTTTAAAACTGTAGGCATTATAGATATTTTCAATTATAATTATAGAATGGATTGTAAAGGAAATAGTTGTTTACAATGGAATATTTGCATGTTTTTTTCTCGGACGATTTACTGCTTTATTTTGCAACATCTCAAAAGCTTTCATCACTTTAATTCTGGTTTCAGAAGGAAGAATAACTTCATCCACAAAACCACGATAAGCGGCTCTGTATGGATCGGCAAAAGTAGTGGTAAACTCTGCAATTTTTTCCTGCAATTTTTCTTGCGGATTTTCTGATTCTTCAATTTCTTTTTTGAAAATAATTTCTGCTGCACCCTTTGCTCCCATCACTGCAATTTCTGCTGAAGGCCATGCAAAATTCATATCCGCACCAATATGTTTTGAGTTCATCACATCATACGCACCACCGTATGCTTTACGAGTAATTACAGTAACTCTCGGCACTGTTGCTTCACTGAATGCAAATAATAATTTTGCACCATTGGTAATTATTCCCCGCCATTCCTGATCTGTGCCGGGAAGAAATCCCGGAACATCCTCAAATACTAAAAGAGGAATATTAAAACAATCGCAGAACCTAACAAACCTTGCCGCTTTACGAGAACATTCTATATCCAACACACCCGCAAGAACAGCAGGTTGATTTGCAATAATTCCAATACTTCTTCCACCGATAAAAGCAAAACCGGTAACTATATTTTCTGCATACGCCTGATGTACTTCAAAAAAAGAATCTGTATCCACCACTTCATAAATTACATCACGCATATCATAAGGCTGATTTGGATTTTCAGGAAGAAGTGTAGTAAGTTTTTCTCTTTTTTCATCACCTAAATTAAATGCATATACAGGTGTTTCCTCTTCACAATTTTGCGGAATATATTGCATCAGTTTTCTAATCTGTAATAAAGTTTCTGCGTCATTGGGAGCGGTAAAATGTGCAACACCACTTTTTGTACTGTGAGAAGATGCACCACCTAATTCTTCACTCGTCACTTCTTCATGTGTAACTGTTTTTACCACATTCGGTCCGGTAACAAACATATAGGAAGTATTTTCTACCATAAACACAAAATCTGTAATAGCAGGTGAATACACTGCACCGCCGGCACATGGTCCCATGATAGCAGAAATCTGCGGAATAACACCACTGGCAATTGTATTACGGAAAAATAATTCTGCATAACCGCCCAATGAATTTACTCCTTCCTGAATTCTTGCTCCACCACTATCATTCAATCCAATTATTGGTGCTCCATTTTCCATTGCAAGATCCATAATGCGACAAATTTTTTCTGCATGTGTTTCACTAAGTGAACCACCAAATACAGTAAAGTCTTGTGCAAATACATACACTAATTTGCCGTGAATTTTTCCATAACCTGTAACCACACCATCACCATAAGGTCTGTCCTTCTGCATGCCGAAATCATGACTTCTATGGCGCACCAACATACCAATCTCTTCAAATGAACCGGTATCCATAAGTAATTCTATGCGCTCTCTTGCAGTTAATTTTCCTTTTTTATGTTGTGAATCAATTCGTTTTTGGCCGCCACCAAGCATGGCTTCATCCATTTTTCCTTGCAGTTTTTGTATTTTTTCTTTCACTATAAATTCATTGTAAGTGGGAAAAATACTAAATACTCCGCATCTTAAAGAATAAAAAAATCTATTTCATTTTTCTATTTTCCCTATAAGACAGAATTATAAATGTTATAAAACGTTAAATCAAATCTGATTCACACTCTATTAGGAATAAAGCCATCAATAAACATGAACTTTACATTTCAAGAATTGTAGTGTTGTTTTAAAGTTGATAAATGATAAATATTAAAAAATTCTGTTTTATTTTTTTCTTATTGAGTATGCAAACCATGTATGCACAAAGTGATTTTAAATTAATTGGAAAAGTATTGGATAATGATACTAAAAAGCCAATTGAGTTTGCAGCCGTTGCTATAAAATCCATTTCTGATTCATCTGTAATTACAGGCGGAATAACCGACGAGTCTGGTAAGTTTTCAATTACTCTTTATGAAGAAGGCAGTTATATTGTAGAATCAAATTTTGTTGGATATTCTATTGCAGATAAGGTGGTGAATGTTTCCGGAAATTCAACTAATGCCGGAGAAATATTTATGACGGTGAGTGCAGCAAATCTTGATGATGTAGTTATCACTGCCGATAAAACTTTTTTCCAAAACAGCATTGATAAAAAAGTATATAATCTGGAAAAAGATATTGTAGGTAGCAGCGGAACCGCTACTGAGGCATTGGCAAATATTCCTTCTGTTACTGTTGATATTGATGGTAATGTTGCATTACGTGGAAATTCCAACGTCACCATTTTTATTGATGGAAAACCTTCCGGACTTATGGGCAACAGCATGGTTGCGATACTGGATCAAATTCCCGCATCCTCCATCGAAAGTATTGAAGTGATTACTAATCCATCAGCACGTTATGATGCCGAAGGCTCTGCTGGTATTCTCAATATAGTTTTGAAAAAAAATAAACAACTCGGACTTAATGGAAACGTAATTCTGGGTGTAAATACCTATCCCGGTTATGATGCTTCAGCAACATTAAATTATAGAAATAAAAAATGGAATTTATTTGGTACATATTCCTATATGAATTCGAATCGTGATGGTGAAAGTTCCGTGTATAGAGAAACATTTTATGAAGACACAAGTTTTTATTTAGATCAAACCGGAAATAATGAAAATAAAAATTTAACCAACTCCTTACGTGGCGGTTTTGATTATTATATCAACGATAACAATACGTTCAGCCTATCCGGGTATTTTGGTACGCACAATTCCGATGGCTCCGATCTTACACATTATGATTTCAAAGATTTCGAACAAGTGCTTTCATCCATGAGCGACCGTACGAATACAAGCAGTGGCGAAAATATAAATTATAATGCGGTGATGAATTACAAAAAGATTTTTTCAGGTCCGCAACATACACTTTCAGTAGAAGGATATTTTTCGAATGGCAATGGTACTGATCTAAATAATTATTACGAACAAATAACAGATCCTGCTAATCTGCCAATTGGTTTGCCGATTCAGCAAAATATAAATTATGATGATAATGATCAAAATATAAATGCACAGGCAGATTATGTGCAGCCATTTGATAACGGCAATAAATTTGAAACTGGTGTAAAGTATACACGCCGCTATAATGACAATGATCAGTTTGCAGAAAATTTTGATAATGTGATTAATGATTGGGTAGAAAACGATTCTATTTCCAACCGTTTTATATATGATGAAAATGTACTTGCAGCTTATGGTATTTGGAATTCCAGTTTTAATAAATTCGGATATCAGATTGGCTTGCGTGCAGAACAAACCTATGTATTTACAGAGTTAGTAACAACGGATGAAAATTTCAAAAACGATTATTTTAAAGTATTTCCCAGCTTGCATATGCGCTATCAATTTTCGGAAGGTTCTGAATTATATGGTAGCTATTCAAGACGCATGAACAGACCACGTTCCTGGTTTTTAAATCCATTCCCGGATTATTCTGATCCCTACAGCTATCGGGTTGGTAATCCATTTTTATTACCTGAAAATGAAGACTCTTATGAGTTGGGATTTTTGCAGACTTGGCAAAAACATTCCTTATCTGCCGCAATTTATTTTAAGGATACAAAAGATGAAATTTCTTCTTTCACACAAGTGGATACTTCCGGTGTTTCTGTTACCACATTTGTAAATTATGATTATGAAAAAGAATACGGCATCGAGTTAGTATCCCGTGATGAATTTACCCAATGGTTTAGCATGACTTCCAGCATTAACATGGGACAAGTTTTTGTAAGTGCCGCAAGCACACAAGAAGGATTAACGAATAGTCAAATGAATTACAACATCCGATTAATGCCTTCTTTTAAAATAACAAAACAAACATCCTTTCAAGTAACTTTTAGTTATTGGACACCTTGGGCAATGGCGCAGGGAGATATGAAACCATTTGTATTTATGGATGCCGGTATTCGATCTGATTTCTTTCAAAACAGACTTACATTAAATCTTTCTGCAACAGATATTTTTAATACAAGAGAATTCAGTGGCAACTCATATGGTACAAATTTCAATCAGGAGTTTTATCGCAAGAGAAATTCACAAGCATTAACTCTTAAAGCCACTTACAAATTTGGTCAACAGGATTCTAAACGCAAGAGCGGTGGCCGCACGGATATGGATAATGGTGATGGCGGTGGATATGAAGGATTCTAACAATTAATTTCAAATATTTTCTGAGTGATGTCAATCATGGTGCATATTGATATGCATCATCTTATTTTCTTTAAATCGCTCTTATATTTGATTGTGAAAATATTAAATAAACATTTAAAATAATTCAGTTGAAAAATTCTTTTATATTAGTTTGGTTGGTTTTGATTGCCCATACCATTTATGGGCAATCGCTTTTAGAACTTGCAGGTACATGGGAAGGCACAGGGCATATAGCTGTAGATTGGTGCTCTCAGGATACGCTGAAGTTTCATTTGATAATTACCACCGATGGTGATGTAAATGGGAATATTGGTGATGCACTAATTACAAGTGCTGAAATAACTCAAAATAATAATATTGAAAATGCATATCTCATCATTGCAAAACTGAAAGGCTCTGTAATTGAGTGCGAAGGAATTTCAAGAAGTACAATGCGTATCGAGTTGTTGCGCAATGGTGAATTATTGGAAGGTAATTTTCAATCAAGTGGAAAATTATTTGGTAAAAAAGAGGATGGCATTTTAAGTGGAGCGAATCTCATTCTTAACTATCCTTGATTTAATATGTGTTATTTACACATTCACCGCTTCCACAAACTTATATCCTACACCACGAATAGAATGAAAGAATACCGGATTCTTAGGATCCTCTTCAAAGTACTTTCTGAATGCAAGAATAAAATTATCAATAGTGCGTGTAGAAGGATATACATCATAACCCCAAACAGTTTGTAAAATATGTTGTCTCGAAACCACTTCATTTTTTCTATCAATAAGTAATTTCAAAAGTTTTAATTCTTTGTTGGTGAGTTTCAATGTGCCTCGCACTCCTTGCGCTTCATAAGTTACAAAGTTTACACTGTTACTACCAAAATGATATTCATTAATCTCATCATTTGCACCGGAGGGTTTCACACTGCGCTTGATAAGAATTTTTACACGTAATAATAATTCTTCGAGGTTAAATGGCTTGGTCATATAATCATCGCCACCAGTTTTCAGTCCTTTTATTTTATCCTGAGCTGTATCCTTTGCAGTAAGAAATAAAATAGGAGTTTCAGAATCTTCAAGACGCAACTGTTCACATACATCATAGCCATCCATTTCAGGCATCATCACATCAAGTATTACAAGATTAAAGCGTTGCTCACGAAATGTTTTAATTGCCTTTGTACCATCTCCCACAGCTACTATTTCATATCCTTCTAATTCTAAATTTAATTTTAGATTTTCTCTTATGTGATCTTCATCTTCAACAATCAATATGCGGTATAACATAGATTTTTTTTTAGTTTGTAAAATGTTTAGTAAAAATACGCCTTGACTAAAGGTTTAGTTTGTCATCTATGTCATCAGATTGTTATATGTTAGGATACCAATGGTAATTGAATTTCAAATACAGTTCCAACCGGTGTATTATTGCTCACCTGAATGGTTCCTTTATGAATAAGTACAACCTGTTTAACAATAAACAATCCTAAGCCTGTGCCTTTTGTAGATCTAGTTTCTTCTCTTCCAATCCTATAAAAGCGATCGAATATTTTTAATTTTTCTTTTTCATCAATGCCAATTCCGGTATCCGAAACAATACAAGTACAATGATGATCATTAGAAAATAACTTCACTGCAATTGTAGCATGTAGTCTTGAATACTTATACGCATTTTCCAATAGATTATTAAAAACAGATGTAAGTGAAAACCTATCGCCATTCACATAAATATCTTCCTGAATTTCAATAATAAATTTGCGTTCGTCTTTATATTTATTTAAAAACCTATTTGTAATTTCTTTTATTAATTCCGAAATATTTACCGCATCAGTATCCCACATAAAATTACTGCTATCCATTTTTGATGCGAGCAAAATGTTTTCAACTAATGCTTCCAAACGATCAATATCATCCAATGAAATGGTGGCAAGCCGTTGCACTTTTTGTGTTTCCAAATTATGCTTATGCAGTGTTTGCATAGAAAGTTTAAGTGACGCAAGTGGTGATTTCAATTCATGAGTAATAGAAAGCAAGAAGTTATTTTGTTGTTGGGTAAGTTGAATCTCTTCCTGAAAGGTATTGCGAATGCGAATAAACCCAAGTGCAATCAAAGTAATAAAAATCACACCTTCACCCATCAGCATATATTGTTTGCGCATATAATCGCTGTGAATTTCTTCAAACACATCCGTATCTAAAAAATCATCTGCAGAGTTTCCCCTCATTATGTACTCAGCCTGATCTTTTGCAATAAGTGCTCTGTAATTTTCACGGTTATTATTCTGCAAAATATACATCCACCATGCAAAAGAGCTAATGATGTAAATAAATACAATTAGAAAGAATAAGCCGTATTTATATTTAAATCGCATTACTTAGGGATACAGATTTGTTTTGATTTCATGATGTATAATAAATTTATCGTTCTTTAATTTTTTATTCTGCCGCCATTTTCATCAATGGTAATTCAATATAAAATGTAGTGCCTTTATCTTCTTCCGATTCAAACCAAATAAATCCATTGGCAGACTCCACAATGTTTTTTGTAATAGCCAAACCGATTCCCATCCCCGAACTCTTGGTTGTAAAATTTGGAACAAATACTTTATCCCGATAAGATTCCGGAATACCCGCTCCATTATCGCTAATAGAAATTGAAGCTTTATCATCTGTATGTTCAAGCTCAATTACAATGTTGCCATTTTTATCATCAGGAATTGCCTGTAATGCATTTTTTAAAATATTATTAAATACACGAATCATCTGATTTTTGTCGGCCCATACAAACAAGTGTTCTGAAACCAAATGTGTTTCCAGATTCACATGAGCAGTTTCATTAAATAAAGCAGTAACGTTTTCGATAATCTCATTCAGACAAACAGATTCATTTTGGGTTTTAGGCATTACTGCAAAATTTGAAAACTCCGATGCGATAAATGATAAGTTATCTATTTGTTCCAGCAATGTTCTTGACACTCTTTCTGTCAACGGTTTTATATTATCCTGATCGGATTGTAACGCCCTTTGCAAATGCTGAATACTTAAACGCATTGGTGTTAATGGATTTTTTATTTCATGCGCCACTTGCTTTGCCATATCCCGCCATGCACTTTCTCTTTCTGATCTCGCCAATAAATTTGCACTCTGTTCCAGCTCTTGCAACATCTTATTGTATTCATTCACCAACAATCCTATTTCATCATTATGTTGCCAAAAAATCGGTTCGTTTTTAGTGCCGAGTTTTATGTTTTTAAATGTTCCGGTAATTGCAGCTAATGGACGTGTAATACTGCGAGAAACCAAGTAAGCAATAATACCTGCCATCACTAATAAAATCACATACACATTGATGAGAGCTACAAGGAAACTGGATATTTCCTGACGTAAATTTTGCTCCGTTGCAAAGTATGGCAAATTCAAATAAAACATTACTTCCCCACCTTCACTCAACACCGGAACATACGCAGATAAATATTTTAAATTACCGATATGTTCATTTTGTATATACCATGTTTCTTTCTCGCAAGTCATTTTAAAAAATGCAAGTGGATTCATGTTTCTAGAAATTAATCCACGATTAAAAATATCCGGTTGAGATGAAACCAATAACCCACCTCCTGGACCATAGATATTAATATCCATATCGTGAATTTCCGATAATTCATTAATGCGGTTCGAAACTTTGCGCAAGGGAGCATCTGTTCCTTTGCGATCAATATTTACTATTCTGTTATCATTAATTACCAAATCTAAATTGGTTTGTACTGCTTCAATTTTTGTAAGTAATCCATCCCGATGCGAAATATTATATTGATTGGTAATATAAATAACAGTTGCTACACCTAATGTTATAAAAGCAAGAATAATTAAACTGATTACCGACACCTGAATTTTATTTTGCAATGTAGTATCTAACCATTTATAGATATCTATTTTGCCACTCAACATTTTTACACCTACATCAATACCAATCACCAGAAAAGTAAAAATGAGATAAAAGAAAAACAGAAATGAAAAATAAGAAACCGGTTCTAATAATGTTCTGTTTGCATCCGACACCACTACTTTTTTTATATCGTTTACCCGATACACCAAATGTTTATAGCCATTAATTGTTTCTTCGGCAAATTCATTTTCCTTATCCACATAAAACACATCCATAATTGGGTACGAATACGCCCCCGATCTTTCCACAAGATTATTATTGTAATATACTGCATAGTTAAATTGATCAAAACTTCCGGGCACTTTCAAATCATCATCTATCAATAATTCGGGATACAAACTTCTGCTATTGTATCGGCGAGGAATTAATTCGACAAACACATTTACATTCTCCACCTTATTTTGTAACACCGGTATATCCGCTAAATAATAATAGTTGCCGGTGTTATCATTTATAAAATACAAATTTGGTGAAGCGGTATATTCTCCATTATATTCAATTGCTTCTTTTAATTTTTTGAAAACAGGAACCTTATTTGTCGTCGCACTTAAAAGTGAATCGTCTTTATAAATAAAAATATTGCTATCGTATTTTTTAAAATAACTGGTTTGCAACTCCTGACGAAACTGATTTAATAGGCCGGGCTTAAATACTTTGTGTAACATGCCTTTATCAATCAGCTCTGCTGACTCTAAAGAAGAAATTTGAAGCGCCAGTCTTCTGCCAATTTCCATTTGTTCTTCATTAAATAAATATTCTGTCAGAGCATCTTTTTCATTCGATTTCTTAATCGCATATAATCGTTTATTCTCTTCTGATTTTTGTGCAATAGCTTTACTCAACAACAATGCGCTGAAACCCGATGACACCAATAACCATAGCAATAAAGAAGGAAAAGACAACAATGCAATCCTACGTGTTTGAGTAAATAAATATACTATAGCAACGAGTGCAACTAATACTATAAACTGCACTTCATAATGATTGCGCAGAACAGAAATAATTATGGAAATAATAATTGTTGGTAATAGAATCCAAACAGCATATTGATTAATCTTTTTTGATTGCCAGATTAAATTCAAGCAGCGGAATGCTATTAATAAAAAACTGAGAAACAGTATTGCAATAACTATGAACGCAGCCAGACTAAAGAAATCTAATGAAAAGAAATTATGAATATTAAAGGAGATTGCAGAATCCAAAACCATCCCATTAAAGAAATGTACAAACACCCAGCCGGTGAAAACAAAAATCAATACACTAATTATTTTGTTTATGCGTGTGGAATTTACAAACGGAAATTGTCGGTAAAAGAAAATTGCAAATGCAAAAAATAAAATGGATTTGATAACTAATTCACCAAGTGAAGTTGCAAACCCGGAAGATGCATAATTATGTGGATCAAATAATTCCAATTGATTAAACAACACATGATAAAATGCTACTTTAATAATTAAAAATAACAATACCAGACTTGCCACAAATAATAGAGTTACAACACCCTTATTAAAATTTTGTGCTGCATACACGGCAATATCAAACAAAAGAATAATGCAAATGATACCCATTATTAAAAAGCCGATATATAATAATGCGGGATAATTTGCAGTGACTTCGCTTGCAGTATCTTCCGAAACATAAAAAATAACCGCACCGGAAAGATCATGCACAGGAAAAGTAAAATCTGTTGGACGGATACTGATATGTAAATAAGAAGGCACATGTAATCCTTCTGTTTTTATATTGGTTAAATATTTATTGTGAATACCATATTCAAATTGAATAGGTAAAAAACCAATTGTACTGATTCCTGAATTTCCAAAATCATGTCGGAATAAAATATAGCTCCCGTTGGATTCTGTAATTAGCAAAGGCGCAGTGCCTGCATTAATTTTTGCCTGCACCGGAATTATGCTGTTGTTTGTCCACATCACTGCGGAATCATTTTCATATACAACTATGCCGTAAGGAAGAACTGTAAATTTTTTAAACTCATCAAATGTATAGGAGTCAGTTAATAACTTACTCACCATTATTTCATCTGCAATGTGGGTGCGGATATCAGGTTCTATTGCACCTAACTCTGCTTCAATATGCTTTGCCTGTACCCACGGTTTTATGGCAAGAGTTCCATTGCGATATGCCCACAATGAGCTTATCAATGCAAGAATAAATAGAATAATGAGCAATAAATATTTATGTGAAATCTTCAAACCGAACTTTCTTATTTGCTATGGAATTTTTTTTCAGCATCACTAAAATTAAAGATAGACTGATTCTAAACAATAATTGTGCTTGCAATTTCAAAATTAAGTTTTATTATTATGTGTAAAATCAAAAATGAATTTGCTTATGAAATACGCTTACACACTTTTAGCTATCCTTCTTATTTGCAATTTTTCGAATTTGCAAGCACAAAACACAAGAACCATTACCGGCAGAATAGTAGATGCCAACGATAATGAAACTTTGCCCGGAGTTGGTATTTTTTGCAAACAGGACAATTCCATTGGTACCGTTTCCGACTTGGATGGAAATTTCACATTGGAGATTCCTGCATCCACTACAGCAATTATTTTTCGCAGTGTCGGATATGAAGAAATGGAAGTTGCTTTGGGCAGTTCCAACAAAATTGATGTTCGATTAAAATCTGCAAATTTAAATTTGGATGCAGTGGTAATTAGTGCATCTCGTAAATCAGAAAAAATTCTGGATGCACCTGCTTCCATCAGTTTAATTACAACAAAACAAATTGAAAATACAGTTGCCATTACTCCAACTGCAAACTTAAAAGGTGTGCCGGGAGTGGATATTATTAATATGGGTTTGGTACAATCCAGTGTGGTAACTCGTGGCTTTAATAATATTTTTGGTGGCTCACTGTTAACGATGGTTGACAACAGATATGCGGCTGTTCCTTCGTTGCGTGTAAACATCAATATGTTTATTCCAACTGATAATTCTGATCTTGAACGTATTGAAATATTAAGAGGTCCGGCTTCTGCACTGTATGGACCTAATTGCGCAAATGGTGTATTGCACATGATTACAAAATCACCTTTGCAACAAGATAAAAAATATATGACCACAATTAGTTTAGGTGGAGGTTTTCGTGGAAAAATTAGTGATACAATTGCTATTGCAAATCCGATTGATCCTTCCACAGGTTCTGTATTTGCAAATTATACTCCTGAGTTTGATTACGAAAATCTTGGTGATAGAACAATGTATTCTATGGCATTGCGACATAGCGGAAAAGTTTCTGAAAAATTTGGTTATAAAATTTTAGGCACTTACTTCACAGGCACGGATTGGAAATATGATGATCCTCTCGAACCACAATATATTGTGAAAGGAAAACAAACTACTGATGGTAGAGAAACTGTTGGTGATTCTGTTTTAAATGCTAGAGATTATACAATTAATAAAATCGGAATGGATGTAAGACTTGATTTCAGTCCGAAGCCGGATATGCAATTAATTGTTGCTTCCGGATTAACACAAAACAATACAATTGAAATGACAGGCATTGGTGCAGGTCAGGGAATTGACTGGAAATATTATTATGGTCAGGTGCGATTTAATTATAAAAAATTATTTGCACAAGTATTTATGAATGGAAGTAATTCCGGTGAAACGTATTTGTTACGCACAGGAGATTTAATTACTGACCTTTCAAAATTATATGCAGGTCAAGTGCAATATTCATCCACAGTGATGAATGAAAAATTAAATCTTATTTATGGTATGGATATGATTCTTACTCGTCCGAATACAGATTATACAATCAATGGTCGTTATGAAGACGATGATAATATCAATGAGTTTGGCGCATATCTGCAAGGTGATTATCGCTTAAATGAAAAGTGGCAATTCATAGCTGCTCTTCGTGGCGACTATCATAATTTTGTTGAAGATATTTTCTTTTCTCCTCGTGCTGCAATTGTTTACAAAGCAGATTCACGCAATACATTCCGCTTAACTTTTAATCGTGCGTTTAGCGCACCATCCAGTAACAATTTAAATCTTGATATTTTGCAATTAGCAGACTTAGGTGGTCTTGGAGAATTAGGTCAGGGCTTTTATGGTTTGGACTATTTGCCTTCTATTGGTGTACGTGCAAGCGGCAACAGACAAGGATTTACATTTGCTTATGATGATAATGGATTACCTATGTGGCATTCTCCTTATTCGCAAGCAATTGGCGGATTGCAAAATGATTATTATTCATTAGATGGTAATAACACTTTAAATAATATGACATGGGATATGGGTATGGAATTATTATTTCAAGGATTTGCTGAGGCAACAGGTTTACCCACAGCACAAGTGAAATTATTATTCGGCCCATTAATTCCGGATGATATTTCGAATGTATCCAACGAGTTGCGTTTATTAAATCTTACTACTGCAGAATTTGATGTAATTGATCCTTCCAACGTTCAGGATTACGGAACAATTTTAAACTCTGCAACCACTACAATTGAAGCAGGATGGAAAGGTGGTTTATTAAATGATAAATTGTTTGTTACAATAGATGCCTATACAACTACAATTTATGATTATGTAAGTCCGCTGACGAATATTACACCAAATGTTTTTCTTGATCCAACTACTTTAGCAAGTGATATTGCTCCACAAATTACTGCCGCATATACGGATCCTACAAATACAATTGCTGCAAATTTATTAGATGGTGCATTAGGTGACGGAACTCCTGGAAGTGGTCTGGAGCCTTTTATTAATCAAGTTCTTGGAGCAGGTTCAGGTGTGCCGATGGGTACTGTAGTTCCTACCCAATTTAATGATGCATCTATTTATGTTACTTATGTAAATCTGGGTGATGTAACTGTGTTTGGTGCCGATCTGGGTGTTACTTATTATGCTACTGATGATCTTAGATTATCGTTAGGATATTCTTGGGTGAATAAAGATTCTATTCCTTTGGAAGGTGCGCAATTGGGTTATGTAGGATTGAATGCACCTAAAAATAAAGTAGCTGTAAAAGCAAGTTATGATATTAATCCAATAGATATGAATGTTGGAATTACATTCCGTTATCAGGAAAGTTTTCCTGCAAACTCGGGAGCATATGTTGGCACTGTAGAAGCAAATCATGATTTAGATCTTACTTTCAATTATATGCCACCATGGTGGGAGAATTCTATGTTCTCGATGGTGATAATGAATATTTATAATCATGAGCAACAATATTTTGTAGGTGCGCCGGAAATTGGTCGCAGCATGTTTGTGAAAGTGATGAAAACTTTTTGAGGCTTGGCATTCTCAAAGAATACGCCTTTCGGAAGAAATTTCGAAAGGCGTTTTGTTTTATTTTTAACTGCAAAGAGCCCAAAGTTTTTTCGCAAAGGGCGCAAAGGTTTTTTGGGGAATTGACAATAGACAATTGACAAAAAAAAATTCATTACTGATTAATCATCACTCACTAATTGGCTATTAGCTATTTGCTGTTGGCTTAAAAAACTTTGACCATTGACAAAAAACTCATTACTGATTACCCTATACTCGATACCCGCTACCCGATACTCACTTTTCACCTTTTTGCTTCATTCCAAAACACATCCATTTCTTCCAACGTCATATCATTTAAATTTCTGTTTTGTTCTCTTGCTTTTTCTTCAATGTATTGAAATCGTTTTATGAATTTTAAATTGGTTAACTCCAATGCATTCTCCGGATCTACTTTTATAAATCGGGAAAGATTAATAAGTGAAAACATTAAATCACCAAACTCTTCTTCCAATCTTTTTGCATCGGGATTTTCGGATAATGCAATTTCTTTAAACTCCAAGAGTTCTTCATCCACTTTTTCCCAAACCTGTTGTTTATGTTCCCATTCAAATTTTACTTGTGCTGCTTTTTCCTGAATGCGATATGCTTTTATCATTGCGGGTAATGATTTAGGAACACCTTGCAAAATAGATTTCTTTCCTTCTTTTAATTTCAATTGCTCCCAATTCTTTTTCACTTCTTCTTCATCAGCCACTTTTACATCACCATAAATATGCGGATGACGATGAATTAATTTTTCACATTGTGCATTCAATACATCTGCAATATCAAACTCATTTTCTTCAGATGCAATTTTTGAATAGAAAAGTATGTGCAACAGAATATCACCAAGCTCTTCTTTTATTCCTTTAAAATCAGAAGCTGTAATTGCATCCACTAACTCATAAGTTTCTTCAATAGTGAGATTGCGAAGTGTGTGTATCGTTTGTTTCTTATCCCAGGGGCATTGCGCCCGCAGCTCATCCATAATGGTGAGCAATCTTTCAAATGCTTGTTTTTTTTCTTCTGTATTATGCATTGTCGAACTTTAAAAATGATGACTTGTTAAACTAATATCGAATAAGCCATAATGGCTTTGTAAATTTGTAAAAATTTTAAGAAATGAGCACTCTACTTTATACAATACTATTAATTGGCGCTGCCATCTTTTTATTTTCTATCCGAATCATCTTCGTAAAAGGCGGAGAATTTCGTGGTACCTGTTCCAGCAACAATCCTATGTTGAAAAATGAAATCGGCGAATGTACTGTTTGTGGTCGTGCTCCCGGCGAAGCATGTGCTGATCCGAATAAAGCATAAATGTTTTTTTTGACTACTTGCCTTTAGCAATTCGCACAAGTCTCAAGCGTATTATTATTCTTAAACTAAACACTCAACCGCAGCGTCATTGAGAGGCGAAGCAATCTTAATCAACATTTACAATTTCCCTTCCGAAGGGAGGAAAACAAAAATCATTTTACAATTTCAACAATCAATTAAGCTGTGTTGAAACATTCCTGTATTTGTCTGAACTATGATTTATTTGATTTTGTGATTGGCATGAATAAAAAAAAGAGTATCGGGTATTGGGAAATATGAATTGGCAAACTGATGAATTAATATTTAATAATTTGGAATTGAAAAAATACAGTTAGCTGAATTAGGATTTGTAGGATTATTGGATGATAGGATTTTTATTTCTTTTTGTTTGGTACCCGATACCCAATTCCTAATTCCTAATTCTTAATTCTTTCTCTCTTCCACCAAATCTTTCAGTCCGCTACTATACCAGGTTTGCATATTATCTTCTGCATCGGTGTAAATAAAATATGCTTGTAATGAAGCATTGTTTTCTACAAATTGTTTTGCGTTTTCAAAACCCATTACCATACATGCTGTAGCAAATGCATCTGCATAAATTCCTTCATCGGTAATAATTGTTGCACTTAATAAATTATTGGTTTCGGGATAACCGGTATGCGGATTAATTGTATGTCCATATCGCTTGCCTTCCACCATTACATATTTATTATAGTTACCACTTGTTGCCAATGCTTTGTTTTGCAATGCAATGGTTGAAATATATTGTTTGGATAATTCTTCCGGTTGCATAATAGCAACAGTCCAGTTGTGTTTGTTTGCATTTACTCCTCTTGCTCTTACTTCACCACCAATTTCAATCAGGTAATTATGTATGTTATTATATTCTAAAAATTCACCCAATAAATCCGCAGCAAAACCGGGTGCAAATGCATTTACATCTAATCTCGCTTTTGGGTTTTTCTTTTTTAGAAATTGATTGTACTGATATATATTTTCCCATTGTGCAATTACCAAAAGTGAATCAATTGTTTTTTGCGAAGCATCCACTTCCAATGATTTTTGTTTACCATAAAATCCCCAATATTTTACAAGCGGCGCAACAGCAGGATTAAATGCACCATGCGAATATTGATACACAGAATCTGCTGCAATCATTAATCGTGTAAACCATTCTAAATTACTTCCTATTAATGCAATTCCAGTATCACTATCATTAAATTGAGAGATAACGGATGTGGAATCATAAGTGCTGAATATTGCATTAAACTCTAATAACAAACTATCCAACGCTCCACTTAAATCACGACCTGCACTATCTAAATAAGTAATATTAAAATCGGAACCCATGGTTTCGCCATGCGATTTTACTTCCACCATTTTTACTGATGATGTGCATGATGCAAAAACAAAAATTGCAATGGTATTAACAACAAATATTAATTTCTTCATATAGCTAAAAATAAAACCCCGGTGCATTGACCGGGGTTTGAGTAAATAATTTTTTCTATTTATCCGCCGAAATCATCGAACGCAATATTCTCATCCGGCACTCCCAAATTATCCAACATCTTCATAACGGCGGCATTCATTTGGGGAGGTCCGCATAAGTAATATTCAACCTCTTCCGGTTCAGGATGATTCTTTAAATAATTATCTAACACCACCTGATGAATAAATCCTTTATAACCTGTCCAATTATCTTCCGGCAAAGGTTCACTCAATGCAACATTGTATTGAAAATTTGGGAAATCTTTTTCAATTGCACGGAATTGATCGGTATAAAATAATTCACGCAAGGAACGGCCACCATACCAATAAGAAACTTTGCGGGTTGTTTTTTCTGTATGGAATAAATGAAACACATGTGAGCGCAATGGAGCCATACCTGCACCACCTCCTATATAAATCATTTCCTTTTGTGTCGGCTTAATAAAGAATTCTCCATAAGGGCCACTGATAGTTACTTTATCTCCGGGCTTACATCCAAAAACAAACGAAGAACAAATACCCGGATTCACATCCATAAACTGTCCTTTCACTCTATCCCAGGGTGGTGTTGCAATACGAATATTCAACATAATAATATTTCCTTCCGCCGGGTGATTTGCCATAGAATACGCACGGAAAATCGGTTCAGGATTTTTCATTGTCAAATTCCACATATTGTACTTATCCCATTCTGGTTTAAACTGTGGTTCTATATCCATTGTTTTAAAATCCACTGTGCATACCGGCACATCAATTTGAATGTATCCACCACTTTCAAAATGTAAAATCTCACCTTCGGGTAATCGCACAACAAACTCTTTAATGTATGTTGCTACACCTCTATTTGAAACCACTTCACATTCCCATTTTTTAATTCCAAATATTTCAGCAGGCACATTAATTTTGAGATCACTGCGTACTTTCACCTGACACGCAAGCCGCCAATTATCTTTCACTTCTTTACGAGTAAAATATCCTTCTTCTGTTGGTAGAATATCACCCCCACCTTCAACCACCTGACACTTACACATGGCACAAGTACCACCACCTCCACAAGCAGAAGGAAGAAATATTTTTTGTTCTGAAAGTGTGCTTAATAAAGAGGCTCCCGGTTTTGCAATTACTGGTTCTTCCGTTTTACCATTAATAGTAATTTTTACATCCCCAGATGCAGTAAGTTTTGTTTTTGCATACAGTAATGCAACGGTAAGAAAAAGTATTACACCTGCAAATGCAGCGATGCTATAAATAATTATATTGAGATCGAGTAATAATATAAAGTCCATCTTAACCTTGTTAAAGTTTAATACCAATAAAGCTCATAAATGCCAGACCCATTAGTCCGGTAATAATAAATGCAATACCTAATCCACGCAATGGAGCAGGTACATTTGAATAGCGGATTTTTTCACGAATGGCAGCGATAGCCACAATTGCCAAAAACCAACCGAAGCCGGAACCTAAACCAAATACTGTAGCCTCACCTAATTGGTATTCCCTTGAATCCATGAATAATGCGCCTCCAAGAATTGCGCAGTTCACAGTAATAAGAGGTAGAAAAATTCCTAATGCATTATATAACGAGGGAGAAGATTTCTCAACTACCATTTCCACTAATTGCACCATTGCTGCAATTACGGCGATATAAATAATCAATTTTAAGAAAGTAAGATCTGTATGAAAAAGGCCATTCTCACTCAACAATTTATTATTAATTAGCCAATTCACCGGAATGGTAATTCCCAGTACAAATATTACTGCAAGTCCAAGACCTACTGCAGTTTTTACTTTTTTTGATACAGCAAGGTAAGAACACATGCCGAGGAAAAAACTCAACACCATATTTTCTATAAATGCTGACTTGATAAATATATTTACGTATTCCATTTTTTAAAACTTTGCAGATTAGGAAATATCAATAAGTTTGGTGTTACGTGCTCTTTGAATCCAGATGATTATTCCAATTAAAAAAATTGCAGCAGCAGGAATCAACATCAATCCATTGGGTACATACCAGGAAGGTAAAAGTGAATATCCAAATAAAGAACCTTTACCGAGTAATTCACGGAAGAAAGCAACGGTAACTAAAATAGCACCATATCCCACTCCATTACCAATACCATCTAAAAAAGATTGCCAGGGTTTATTTGCCATTGCAAAAGCTTCCAATCTTCCCATTAAAATACAGTTGGTAATAATCAATCCGATATAAACAGACATTTGTTTATAGACATCATATTGATAGGCATGCAACACCATTTCAACAATAGAAACGAGGGATGCAATTACCACCAATTGTATAATCATCCGAATGCGTCCGGGAATTGTATTGCGCAGCAGTGATATAATTAAATTACTAAAAGCAGTTACAATAATTACTGCCACAGACATTACCAATGCATTTCTTAAAGCAACAGTAACCGCAAGCGCAGAACAAATACCAAGTATCTGCACAGTAATCGGATTACTGTCGTTAAACGGATCAGTGAGTAAACGTCTTTCCTTTTTGCCGAATAATTCGGTTTTGGTTTTTACTATTGTTGTCTCGCTCATAATATATTTACTTTAATGAGGTTTGATTTTTAATGGTTTCAAAATAACTCAAATAATAACCAATGCCTCGTTCCATCATTTCATTCACACCATCACTGGTAATAGTAGCACCTGAGATTCCATCTATTTCGTGTTCAGGTTCTTTAATGCCTCCTTTCACCATACGGATAGAAACATAATTATTGTTTGAATCATAGATAGATTTACCAATAAATGGATCATCATATTTTTCGGGATTATCTTTTATTTCAGCACCAAGGCCAGGTGTTTCTGATTTATGATCCATTGACACACCAGCGATCGTATTAAAATCACTTTCTATAGCAACGTAGCCCCAAATTTTATCCCATAGTCCATTTCCAAAAACAGGCAAAATATATTTCTTACTGCCATCATCAGCGGTATATATAAATAAGGGATGAATTTGATCAGCTTCGGGCTTTTTATATTCAGCAGCCATAGAAACTGTTTCTGCAGGCACACCTTCCACTAATTTTCCATTGGCGTCAATCACAACGCTAGTGATTGATTTACCATAAACTTCTGCAGTGTTAGGAAGATCAACTAAGCCTACAGAACGCAGAATATCTTTTTGCGTAGCAAGCTTTTCATTTTCCAGCATCTGAGGTTCTAAACTGCTATGCGCAAAGGCAAGTGCAATGGCCACTATCACTGTAACAATTGAGGCATACACAATTGTATACATATTACTATTTCTATCCACGGGCTAAACGTCTTTTAATATTTGATTGAATAACTGCATAATCAATAAGTGGTGCAAATACATTCATAAATAGAACTGCCATCATAACTCCTTCCGGATAAGCTGGGTTCAAAACACGAATTATAATTGCAAGAAATCCTATTAAGAATCCATACCAATATTTTCCGATAGTAGTTTGACATGCAGTAACCGGATCTGTTGCCATAAATACAGCACCAAATAATAATCCGCCTGCAATTAAATGCATATATGCCGGCACTCCAATATGTGGATTATTAAATTCAAACATCAGATCAACTACGTTTAATAATAAACCCATAGTAAATGCACCTACTATAACAGATAACATTATTTTCCAACTGCCTATTCCTGTCCATATTAAAATCACGGCACCTAATAATATTGCTATCTTACTTGTTTCACCAATTGATCCGGGAATAAATCCAAATATCATATCAATGGGTGCATATCCCACCTGCTGATGAAAAGTGGAAAATCCGACATTACTCATTCCTTCCATGCCTTGTTTTGCCCATGTGCCTAAAACTGTGGCACCTGAAAATGCATCAGGACCTTGTTGTAAACCTGCAATCCAAACTTGATCGCCACTGATATAAGTTGGATAAGCAAAGAAGATAAATACCCTTGCAGTTAAAGCCACATTTAAAATATTCATTCCAGTTCCACCAAAAGCCTCCTTCACAATAATTACTGAAAAAACAGATGCTAATGCGACCATCCATAAGGGAATTTCCGGAGGCATAACTAATGGAATAAGCATCCCACTAACGAGATAACCTTCGTTTACCGGGTGACCACGAAATTGAGCGAAAATAAATTCTACTGCCAATCCACTTACATAAGCTACAATAACTATTGGCAATACTTTTATAAGTCCATAACCCAGCTTTGCCAAAAAGCCATCGAAAAAAGCAAGGTGTTCACCATTGGCAACATAATGCATGTGACCAACATTTAATATTCCAAAAATCAGCGAAGGGATTAATGCAAACACAACAATAATCATTGTTCGCTTCATATCAATTCCATCACGTATGTGCGCCCCTTGAGTGGTTACATGTGGTGGAACAAACAAAAAAGTTTTAAATGCATCAAAAGTGGAATGCAAATTTTCGAGCATGCCGCCCTTTTTAAAACTGGGTTCAAGCTCTTCTACTTTTTCCCAAAGTGGTTTGCTGATTTTATCACGCAATGGTTTAATCGGATCCATTCAGTTTTGTATGATTTATCAATTTTGTGAACGGACATAATCCAGTCCTTCACGAATAATTTCTTGTACTTCAACTTTAGATGTGCAAACGAATTCGCATAGAGCAAAATCTTCTTCACTCACCTCATAAATACCCAAACCTTCCATCAGGTCAAAGTCTCTTGCCATAATTGCTTTAACCAGATTCACCGGATAAATATCCATTGGTAAAACAGATTCATATTGACCGGTAACTACGTATGCCCGTTCTTCACCATGCATTCCGGTATTTACCCGAAAACCCGAAGGGGCTTCATTCATATAAGCCAAAAATGCACTTGATTTTGTAGGACGTGGATAGGCGGGTATTAACCATCCGAATAATTCCGGCTGGTCTCCTTCTTCAATAACTGTTAGCAAATGATCGTAATAACCAAGATGGCCGTTTGCTTCAATCTTTTTGCCTGTTAATACATTACCAGAAATATATCGCACATGTGTATTCTTCAGATTATTTTTTATGATTTCAGAAATATTTGCGCCTTGTAAAGTTTTAATATAACCAGTATGAATTAATTCAGGCCCTGCATAAGCAACCGTGCGCTCCGGTTGATATATACCTTCAGTAAATAATTTTCCAAGATTGGCAACATCCTGCGGATTGATATACCAAATTGTATCTCCTTTATTAATAGGATCTATATGATGTATTTGAATGCCCACATTTCCTGCCGGATGAGGACCGGAGAACCAATGCACTTCCACACCTTTTGCATAATCAAATGTATCACATGGTTTATGATCTGAGGATAGAGACAAATGAATTTTTCCTTTAGTCAGTTTGCTTAAAATCTTAATACCATTCTGGAAATCAAATTGCTTACCTGCCATTATAAAATTATAATCAGGTGCTAATGGAGCAGAATCAAATCCTGAAATAAAAATTGCTTTGGGTTCGTCTTTAGGATTTGCAGCAACATCATAAGGCCGTTGTTTAAGAAAATGCCATGCACCTGAATCTAACATGCGATCAATTATTTCAGTATTGGAAATAGAATTTACATCTGCTTTTCCCCACTGACGGTATTTCACAACTTGATCGGCAAGAATTATTATCTCAGTAATTGCCCGCTTTTCTCCTCTGCGTATTTCAATTACTTCTCCTGAAACCGGAGCCGTATAAAAGATATTATCATTTTGTTTATCAAAAAACAATTGATCACCTGCCATTACCTCATCTCCTTCCGCTACTAAAAGCTTAGGTATAGGTGCCAGTCCATGAAAATCAATTGGTTTAATTGAAAATGTTTTGGAAGTAAATGTGCTATTATTTTTTTTAGCCGGAACGCCTTCAATTTTAATATCGAAACCTCTCGTCAGCTTTATCACTTTTGTCATCTGTTAACCGATTTTTAAAAGACCCCCAAAGTTAAAGGCAAATTATTCTAATCAGCAACTTAAAAAACATTTTCGAACAAAATGAAAACATTTATACTTAACTATCAACTTTACATACACATTATTAAATAAGATAACGTTTTATTAGTTAAATTGTAATTTTCCAACTTTCCAACGACCACAATCAATGAGATTTATTTGCTTAATAATCTGTTCAATTTTTTTTACTCAAATCCAGGCGCAGGATGATGTCTATATTAATAAGGCACACTATCCTTTTATACGCACA
The DNA here is from genome assembly GCA_016715425.1 of Bacteroidota bacterium. Classification (NCBI taxonomy): domain Bacteria; kingdom Pseudomonadati; phylum Bacteroidota; species Bacteroidota bacterium. Next base: position 209,434 of record JADKAC010000005.1, on the reverse strand, counting down.
GTGGAGTTACGTCGGATTGATCTTACTTTGGCTCCTCCGGCGGTTGAAATAAATACCGGCGACCAACTTCGCCTTTCATTTGATGATTTATCGGGAGTAGCAAAGTCTTACTATTATACTTTTATACACTGTAATCAGGATTGGTCTTCATCTGATTTAAATCATTATGAATTTCTGGATGGCTTTGAAGAGAATTATATAACAGAATTTGCATATTCATTTGCTACCTCTACCAAATATGTACATTATGATATTGACTTTCCAAATCAGGATGTAAAATTTAAAGTATCTGGAAATTATATTATTCAGATCTGGGATCAGAACAATGATACTATGCCTGTAATTACAAGACGCTTTTATGTGTTTGAAAATCTAGTGCCTGTGAATGCAGGTATTGTTCGACCAAATGTAGTTGCAAACAGAATGGAATATCAAAAAATTGAATTTACACTTGATCTAAAAACCATATCAGTAAACAATCCCTATGAGCTAATAAAAGTAAGTGTGATACAAAATGGAATTTCGTCCAGAGGTATGTATAATCTTAAACCAAGATTAATTCAAAATAATCTGATGATTTATGATGATAATAATCAAGTGTTTTCTGCACTAAAAGAATACAGAAGATTTGATACCCGCACTTTAAAATTTCAAACCGATCGCATCGTAAAAATTGATAGGCGTCCGGAAATTACTAACGTATTTATCAACATAGATGAAAGCCGTGGATACAAACAATATTTTTATGAGAAGGATATGAATGGAAACTTTGTAATTATGGCTGACTTAACAAACGATCCAAATGTGGAAGCAGACTATGCAATGATATATTTTACTATGGAATATCCTTACTGGTTAAACAATGGTAATTTTTATGTAGTAGGTAGTTTTAATGACTATACAATTACCGAAGAAAATAAGATGAAATATGATTTCGATAAACAACAATACAGTAGTCAATTATTTTTAAAACAAGGGTACTATAATTATATGTATGTATTTATACCGAATACAGAATCTACATTTGATTTTTCATATGCAGAAGGTAATTATTTCGAAACAGAAAATGAATACATGGTATTCGTATATTTACATTCATATGAACGTAATCACGATACACTTGTCGGTTTTAAAAGCTTGAGTTCTTATAAATAATTATGTCTCAAAAAAGCCTATTAATCAGTTATATTTCATATAATAATTGGGCGAATACCACCCTTATAAATCACATAAATAAAATACCGGAAAGCCCTATAAATACTGAGGTTGAAAGTAGTTTTAACACCTTACACAAAACATACTTTCACATTTGGGATGCGCAAGTAATCTGGTTAAAAAGAATGCAGGGAATTTCTTTGGATAAATGTCCTGATAAAACCAACATAAACAATTCTGATGAATGGTATATTTCTTTTTTAAAACAATCGGAAGAATTTTTAAATTACTTTACGGATAAATCAGATAATTACTTTGATGAGTTATGCATATATCATGATTTAAAAGGGAATGAATACAAACAAACCTTTGCACAAATAATTATGCATTGTATGAATCACTCTACCTATCATCGTGGTCAAATAATAACATGCATGCATCAATTAAAAATAACAGAAATTCCACAAACAGATTTTATCTATTATTTGCGGAATTATCAATAACAATTCTTCAAAATTTTATTTACATATGCCGTATAAATTTTTCACATAAAATGCACTCGCATTCATAATAAAAACATTCCTGATGAACATCAAAATGAATTTCACATTTGTATATTCTAATAATCACATGGAGTAGAAAATCAACACCCTACAAAAAAATATTTTTTGGTTATATAAAAATGTATTTACTTTTGCTGTAACCAAAATATAGTTCCAATGGCAAAAACAACAAAAAAAGCAGCAAAAAAAGCTGCGCCAAAAAAAGCCGCTGCAAAACGTGGCCGTCCGGCTGCAAAAAAAGCCGCTAAGAAAACTGCAAAAAAAGCGGTAAAGAAAACAGCTAAAAAAGCTGCTCCTAAAAAAGCAACTGTGAAAAAAACTGCTAAGAAAGTGGTGAAAAAAGCTGCTCCTAAAAAAGCTGGAAAAAAGACTGCAAAAAAAGCAGTGAAAAAAGCAACCAAAAAAGCTGCTCCTAAAAAGGCAACTAAAAAAGCTGCTAAGAAAACTGCAACTAAAAAAGCTGCTCCTAAAAAAGCAACTAAAAAAGCTGCGAAAAAAACAGTGAAAAAAGCAACTAAAAAAGCTGCTCCTAAAAAAGCAACTAAAAAAGCTGCAACAAAAAAAACAGCTAAAAAAGCTAGCCCAAAAAAGGCTACTAAAAAAGCTGCACCTCCGGCAACCGAAGGCGCTGTTGGTGAAATGTAATTTAATTTTTACCGAAAAAAGGAGCTCTCAAGGCTCCTTTTTTTATTTACACTATATTATATGTGTAGAATAAATTCTTATCCAAAAATTATTTGATACTATTAATATTATATATTTATATCTATCACTTTCCTAATACATAATATCGTCAAAATAACCGTTTAATAACATATTATTTTAACAATCAAATTTGATTTTCATTTTTTACTGCTATATTTATAGCTTCAAAAAAGTGATAATTTTAAAACTAAAAAGTTAACTATGAAAAGATTAATTACAAGTATTTTAACGGTGTTCATTACAATCTACGCCATTGGTCAGGCACCCGTTGTAAATACACCAGCTAAGCTAATGCCTGCAAGAGGTAATGCAATTGTGGACCTCGAGCAACCAGCATTTTACAAAAACAATGTGGCCAACGCACTTATTTCTAATAATTCAAACAAAGGTTCTAGCAGAGCAGGTGAAGAATTTATAGCTATTGGTACAGCTTATAATCTCTACACTATTCTATTAGCTCCACAATCACAGGTATCTTATATACCTGAAATCAACAGCGTTGCTTTTGTTCATCGTCAGAACAGTGGTGAACCTGGTGGCTCAGGAGCTATAGCTTACGATTTATCAACTGATGGTGGTGCTACTTGGGTAACTAATAATGTAGTTACTCCTGATTTTGTTGCAGGAACTAGTGGTATGGATGGAAATCGTTACCCAAGTGGTTCATTATGGAATCCTGCTGGAAACACGGATCCTATGAATGCATATTATTTAGCGCATGCTCCTACTCTTACTCCGGCAACCGGATCATGGGGTGCTACACTTCAAGCTTCTATGAAATTAGATGGAACTGATGGCAGTGAAGTGTATTTTTCAGAAGGTGGTAATTCTAACGATTATATCCCTTTTGGTATCAACAGTTATGAAAGTGGAAGTGCTTGGAGTGCTAATATGAATTTAGATGGTGATACTCATTATGTATATGAAATCACATCTGATGGTGCCGGTGGATTTGATTGGAATTCAACTGAGGTTGCTTCTGATTGGTATATCCTTGCTGATACAACAACAGCTACTACTACTGATTACACTGTTGTTTTTGATCATGCAGGTGTAATTGGATATGCATTATTTAATGGGTCTTTAAATTCTGATGGCCTCCATAACATTCAACCAACAATTTTGAAAACTATAGACGCAGGGGCTACTTGGTCTTACCTACCTTGGTTTGATTTAAGTGGATTATCTGAAATTCAGGATTGGATTGCTGCTTCTGATTTAGGAGCTGGTCCTATCAAACCTTACTTCAGCGAAATGGATGCAGTGGTTGATGCAGATGGTAAACTGAATATTTTCGCTGCTGTATTAAGTGGTTTTACATCAAATGTTGATGATTCACTTTACTTTATTTATGCAGACTATACTGTTATGATGCACTTTACAACATCTAATGGTACTGACTGGACTGCTAAAGAAATTGCATATAGTACTTTAACAGGCGTTACCTTTGGTGCTGTTGCAGTTACTTACAATCCACAGATGAGTGCAAATGCAGATGGTGACAGAATTTTTATGACATGGATGAATTCTGATTCATTAATTTTTACTGAGCATACTGCTCCTGATATTTATGCAATGGGTTACAATATTGAATCTGGAGATTATACCGCAGAGAGAAATGTAACTGCTGGTACAGATTATGAATATGGAGCTTACTATCCAACTACTGCATCAGTTTCAATTGACAATGGTGACTCTTATGAGATTCCTGTTGTATTTGCTTTACCTGGTGCTTTGGATACAGATCCTCCACAGTTCTATTATATTAAAGGACTGAAATTCTTAGAAAGTGAATTTGGTGGTGAGCCAGCAGCAGTTGCAAACTTTAATTATACTTTAGGAACCTTAGGTTCAGTTACATTTACTAATACTTCATCAAATGCCACTACTTATAGCTGGGATTTTGGTGATGGTACTGCTACTAGCCCGCTTACAAGCCCTACGCATACTTATACTTTAGAAGATACTTATGAAGTATGTTTAACAGCTTCAAATGCAACTAGCAGCAATGAAATTTGTAAAGATGTACTCGTTGACAATATAATTGCTATTGAAGATGTAATTCTTGCTAATGCATTAAAATTATATCCTTCTCCTGCTTCTAATGTAATAACAGTTGCTATCAACAGTAACTCTTACCAAAATGTAACTATTGAATTCTTCAATATGCGTGGTGAAAGTGCAATGAAGCCAGTTGAAATTAATTTGAACAACGGTTCAACAACTTCTATTGATGTTTCTACATTAGCAGAAGGAAACTACATTGTTAGAGTATATACTGATAATGGATATGCTATCCGTCAGATAAGCATAGTGAAATAAATAAATAATCTTTTCTGATACAAACCTCGGCAAGTTGCCGGGGTTTTTTATTGCTATTAATTCAAACTTTTCCTGCTTTTAATTCAATACAAATTTTATCTGTTTTAATGGGTAGGCTTTAACTAGATTTCAAATTCATAGTAAACGTCTTTTATATAGTTTGCACATTTTTTAAAGTGATAGAATAATCTTCATATACACTTTAGACAACCGCAAATCCTATACGTGTCAATGCTTTACATAAGGCTATTTAGTTTCAAATAAAGTGGTTAACACGCAAAGAATTAGTTATTAGCCAATACATATACTTGTATTCCTTTCATCAAAAAAAAGGATTGCATTTCGTTGTTACTTTTTTCAAGCTTTGATAAAGTGCATTGGTTTTTTAATCAATACATATATTGTCATTCATTCCTTAATAAAAAAGAATTGTTGAATTCGTAATTACTTTTATTTCTTCTAAGATTTAAGAAGATTAAATCACTTTGAAGATTTAGTGCCAGATTATATTTGATTCTCTTAAAAATTCTATTTATTAATCACTGAATATATTCCATGCATTCTTGGTTAATAGTATTTTTATTGCAATCAGGTATTTACTTTTTTAATCCAACAGCCAATTAATCCAATAAAAAAAGCCCACCGTTAAACCAGTGGGCTTCCTATTTTTTTAAAAACGATTATATCATTAATGCTGCAAGTACTAAACTTACCACGCTCATTAATTTAATTAAGATATTAATGGAAGGACCGGAAGTATCTTTAAATGGATCACCAACGGTATCTCCAACAACCGCAGCTTTATGTGCTTCACTACCTTTGTATTGCATTTTACCATCTATCTCCACACCTTCTTCAAACATTTTCTTTGCATTATCCCAAGCACCACCGGCATTAGACTGGAATATTGCCATTAGTACTCCGCTAACAGTAACCCCTGCAAGTAATCCTCCCAACATCTCAGGTCCCATTAACTCATGACCTGCGGTATTTAATCCCAACACTTTTGGTGCAAAGCCTACAATTACAGGAACCAAAACAGCCATCAAACCCGGAAGAACCATTTCCTTCACAGCAGCCTGAGTAGAAATTTCAACACATTTTGCATACTCTGCTTTACCATTTGCTGCTTCAAATGTATCTCTATCAGTTTGACTCCATTCTTCCATTTCTTTACCATCGTTGCGCTTCATCACTTCCAACGCTGCTTTTAATGCGGGTATATCAGCAAATTGACGACGTACTTCCTGTATCATACTCATGGCAGCTTTACCCACACTTTGCATTGCCATTGCACTAAACAAGAATGGGAGCATTGCGCCAACAAATACACCTGCAATAACGTGTGCCTGAGAAATATCGATTTGCTTTAATCCTGTTATTTGCATGAAGGCACCGAATAAAGCAAGTGCAGTTAATGCTGCAGAGCCAATAGCAAATCCTTTTCCAATAGCCGCAGTGGTATTTCCAACAGCATCTAATTTGTCAGTACGTTGACGCACTTCTTTAGGTAAATCTGCCATTTGAGCTATACCACCTGCATTATCCGAAATAGGTCCATAAGCATCCACGGCCAATTGAATACCTGTGTTTGACAGCATTCCCACCGCAGCGATTGCAATACCATATAAACCACCGAACATAAATGAAACAATAATGGATACCGCTAAAATGAGAATTGGTAAAGCTGTTGACATCATACCTACTGCTAAACCGGAGATAATATTTGTTGCAGCACCTGTTGAAGATTGCTTCACAATTTTTAATACCGGCTTTTTACCTGTTCCAGTATAATATTCAGTAATAAATCCAATTGCTGTTCCTGCAACTAACCCAACGATTGTTGCACCGAAAATGCCAACTGCTGTAATTGTGCGATCAACTCCATATAAAATATCGGTAAAAGTAAATTTTGCAGGAAGCATCCATGTAATAATGAAGTAAGATAATACCACCATTGCTATAGCGGAACCAATGGATCCCCCATTTAATGCTTTTTGTGGATCACCACCTTCTTTAACACGCACTAACATAGTTCCGATAATGGATGTAACAATACCTACCCCGCCTAAAACCAACGGAAGCAAAATAGCTGATAGTCCATTAAATCCATCTTCCCTAAAAGGTAAACCACCTTCTATTGTTCCTAACATAAAAGCAGTTCCAAGCACCATTGTACCTACTATAGAGCCGACATAACTTTCAAATAAATCGGCACCCATGCCTGCAACATCACCCACATTATCACCCACATTATCTGCAATAGTTGCTGGATTCAATGGGTGATCTTCAGGAATTCCCGCTTCTACTTTTCCAACAAGATCAGCACCAACATCTGCAGCTTTGGTATAAATACCACCACCCACACGGGCAAACAATGCAATAGAAGAAGCTCCAAAGGAAAATCCGGTAACGATGTTAATGATTTTTATTGCTGCTAATTGATTTTCCTCGGCAGTAACACCACCAAAACCATACATATTAGAATAAATGACTAACAAAGATCCTAGCCCAAGAATACCAAGACCAACAACGCCCATACCCATAACTGAACCGCCATTGAAAGCAATTTCCAATGCTTTGCCAAGGCTCTGTCTAGCTGCATTTGTAGTGCGCACATTCGCTTTTGTAGCTACTCGCATTCCAATAAATCCGGCTAATGCAGAACATAATGCACCAACAACAAATGAAACTCCAAGTAAGGCAGAGCTATTTTCTTCGCTGGCACCCGATAATGCCAGCAATACTGCAACAATTACAACAAAAATTGCAAGTATGCGATACTCAGCTTTTAAAAATGCCATTGCGCCATCTGAAATACTTTTAGCAATTATGGCCATGCGCTCAGTGCCCACCTCTTGTTTGGAAACCCAGCTGGCTCTTATGTAAGTAAAAATCAACGCCAGCACACCCATCAGGGGCACTATGTACAAAATCATTTGATAATCCATCGTAATATTAATTTTTGTTCTTTAATTAGAGGCGCAAAAATAGGTATTTACCTCTATAAAATTTTGTAGTTTTTACCACTATTTAAACCATTCAGATCAATTATTAACCAATATCTTTATCTCACTACTAATAAAATAAAATGAAGAAAATAATACTGGTTGTATTCGCAAGCTTTACTACTACTTTTAGTTTTTCGCAATTTGGAATAAACAATGCAGGCGCACGCACGAATGCATTAGGTGATGCTGGAACCAGTTTGATTGATGGTTTTAGTGCTGCAAATAATCAGGGCGCAATGGCATTTGTAGAGAACATAACACTTGCTGTTTCTGCAATATCCTATTATCAATTCGAAGATCTTACATCTGCATGGATAGCTTTTACATTGCCTACGGAAAATGCAGGCACTTTTGGTTTTACTTTTAATTTTCGTGGTGATGAAACGTTTCAATACAATAAAGCAGGAATCGCCTATGGCTTACAATTATTTGATCAGTTTGGAATAGGTATTCAATTAAATGGTTTGCATACAGTAATTACACAAACGGATGATGGTTGGGCGGCTACTGGTGAAGTTGGTTTATATTATACCCCTATTAAAGAATTTGCAGCTTCTTTCAGAATTTTTAATGCAGCACAAACTAAAATTGGTGGTGGCATACCCGATGATCAATTACCAACCTTTGTGAATTTTGGTATCGCATATATTCCTTCAGATGTATTTGGAATTTATTTAGATGGCGAATTAAATACCAGCGAAAGTTTTAGAATTAAAACAGGTCTTGAATATTTAGTTGCAGATATTTTGTATTTGCGTGGTGGATTCATGTCAAATCCTGCGCAATACACTGTTGGCTTTGGTTTAATGTTCGATAATTTTTTCTTAGATGCTTCCACTCAATATCACCCGCAATTAGGTATGTCGCCTTCTGCTGCTTTCTTATATGAATTCGAATAAGAATGTATATGATACAATTATTATCTTATGGATAACTTTTCAATCCATTTCTGTTACATATGCTCAAATAAATCCTGCCGGTGATAATATTCAAACCGGTGATGTGCTGGAACAAATGGTGGAATCAGAAGACCTAAGTGAATTTGATTACGACACTTTTTTAGAGTATCTCGATTTTTTAAAAGCAAATCCAATTAATTTAAATAATGCTACACTTACTGAATTAAGGAATACAAGACTTCTTTCTGAAATACAAATTCGTGATCTGTTGCAACATAAAAAATATTACGGATCACTTTTAAATATTTATGAACTTCAAACTATTTCTTCATTTACTTTAAATGATATTAATAGAATTAAACCTTATATAATTGTACAACAAAATAATAGTGCGTCTATTCAGAATATTTTTAATGAATTGGATGGCGGCAAATATCAAATTTATTTTCGCACTTCCAGAATTTTACAAGAGCAAATAGGTTATTCGGGTGATTCCACTTTATCCAGTCCGTATCTCGGTGATAATTATCGCATTTATACAAGATTCAGATATGCATATAAAAATAAATTAAGCTATGGAATCACTGCTGAAAAAGATCCTGGTGAAAGTTTTGGTGATAGCTATCAACCGAAAGGATTTGATTTTTATAGCGCACATTTTTTTCGAAGAACAAATGGTTTTATGAAATCTCTTGCTTTGGGTGATTATGAAGTGCGTATTGGTCAAGGACTTACAATTTTTAATGGATTCGGATTGGGAAAAAGTATCTATTCAATTGCTGTGCGTCGCACAGGACCGGTTCTGGACCCATATACTTCTGTGGATGAAAATAGATTTTTACGGGGTGCTGCTGCAACATTCGGCAGTGATAAATTACAGGCAACGGTATTCGGTTCTTATAAAAAAATTGATGCTAATGTTTCTGCTGTAGATTCAGTGGATAGCGATATCCCTTCTGAAGTAAGTTCAATTACTTATACAGGTTTGCATCGCACAGTAAATGAATGGGAAGATAAAGATGCTATTAAAGAATTAATAACCGGAGCAGATATTACTTATTATAATCCCTTGTTTTCAATTGGAGTTTCTGGTAATTATACAAAATTAAGTGCACCATTAAATAAAGATATTTCACCGTATGAAATTTTTGATTTTAATGATGATGAATTATTAAATCTCGGGGTACATTACTCTGTTTTACTCCGCAATAATTTATTTTTTGGAGAAACTGCAATGAGTGAAAATAAAAAGATTGCAACCATAAATGGACTCGTACTTTCATTAGATCCCAAAGTAGATATTTCAATTGTGCATCGCTATTACGACAGAGCCTATCAATCGTTATATGCAAATGCTTTTTCTGAAAACTCTACTCCTCAAAATGAACAAGGATTATATACCGGTTTTGAAATTCGTCCGAAACGAGCAATAAAGTTTTCCGGATATCTGGATATGTATAAAAATCCATGGCTTGAATATGATGCAGATGCACCCACTTATGGCACGGATATAATTATGCAAATTACTTATCAGCCAAATAAAATAATGCAAACTTATCTGCGGTTTAAAACAGAAACCTCCTCACTAAATGCAGATGCAGATTTTCAAGGTGAAATACCACATGATATAATTACCAATGTTATAAAAAGAAATATAAGATTACATCTGGAATATAAAATAAGTCAAACTATTACTTTGCGTAACCGGTTTGAATATGTGTTTTATGATCAGAGTTTTGATAGTCCCGAAAAGGGCTATATTCTTTATCAGGATGTAAATTATAAACCCTTCAATTCACCTTTTGCTTTCTATACACGATTTGCAGTTTTTAATACTGACTCCTACGATACAAGAATCTATACTTACGAAAGTGATTTGTTATATGCATATAGTATAAGCAATTTCAGCGGGCATGGTACACGAACATATATAATGATACAGTATTCTCCATTGCGATGGTTGGAATTCTGGTTTAAGATTGCAAATACACATTACACTGATCGCAATGAAATTGGCAGCGGCAATGATTTAATTTACGGCAACAATAAAACAGATACACGATTGCAGGTACGAATTACTTGGTAGAATTCTATTTTTTTAATACAAGTGTATTGGCTACTTTATCATGTAAGGTTTGCTTTTTCTTATCGAAAAATGCAATTATAAACCCTATAAAGAATATAAGTGTAGATACAATTTTCGCAAAAAATCTAACTGTAGTTGTAGCTAAAGATGCCTTTCCCCCATCCTTTCGCCGAACTCGAATTCCCGTTAAAAGTTTTCCTATACTACCACCAAATAATCCTTCTATTAAGCCTAGGAATAACCACGGAATAAAAATGATTCCGACAAAAGATTCCATTGGATAATTTTTCAAAAAATCTTGTATGTACACACTTCTTTGCGGATCTGTAACGATGGGTGCCATGTAAGCAAATAACTGATATTCATCCATCAGGTTGGTAGGTCCACCTTCATTAGATACTCTGATTTCTATAGGTGTTTTTCCCAATGCCATTATTAGAAATAGTGTGGAAATCATTCCAATTATAATTAGATCTATAATAAATGCAATGGAACGTACAATTAGATTCGCATTTTGAAATTGGTGTGTCATAATTGTAAAATTATGGGATTAGTTAATTATTTGAGCAATGTTATAAAAAAAAAGTAATATACTTTATTTTAAGATGGTTACAATTGTTTCTGTAGTAATTCAAAAAAAAGAAATACTCCTGTTAAGGCTTTTAAATTCCCTATTTTTGCCGCCAGTTTCAGGAGATTTTCCAATATGAAGAACATAAGAAATTTTTGCATTATTGCACACATAGATCACGGCAAAAGCACCTTGGCGGATAGACTTTTACAAGCTACAAAAACTGTTAGTGACAGAGATTATCAAGACCAGATGCTGGATAATATGGATATAGAACGTGAGCGTGGTATTACTATTAAGAGCCATGCAATTCAGATGGATTATGTGCATGGTAATGAAGACTATGTATTAAATCTTATTGATACACCCGGTCATGTAGATTTCTCGTATGAAGTTTCCCGTTCCATTGCGGCATGTGAAGGCGCATTGCTTTTAGTGGATGCTTCTCAAGGAATTCAAGCACAAACAATTTCCAATTTATATTTAGCGATAGAACATAATCTTGAAATTATTCCTATCGTAAATAAAATTGATATGGATGGTGCAATGGTAGAAGAAACGAAGGATCAGATTGTGGATTTAATCGGTTGTAAAAGAGAAGAAATAATTGAAGCAAGTGGAAAAACAGGATTGGGAGTTCAAGATATTTTTGATGCTATTATCAATCGTATACCTGCACCAAAAGGAGATCCAAATGCTCCATTACAAGCTTTGATTTTTGATTCCATGTTCAACAACTATCGTGGAGTAGTTGCTTACTATCGCATCTTCAATGGCACATTGAAAAAGAATGATAAAATAAAATTTGTTGCAACAGGAAAATCATATCAGGCAGATGAAGTTGGAATTTTGCGCATGAGTTTCGAGCCACGTGAAAAAGTTTCTGCGGGTGATGTTGGTTATATTATTACAGGAATAAAGCAAGCGAAAGAAATTAAAGTAGGTGATACCATAACTCATGTAGGAATAAAATCAGATATCATAAAAGGATTTCAAGATGTAAAGCCGATGGTATTTGCAGGTATTTATCCATTAGATAATGATGAATATGAAGACTTGCGTGATAGTCTTGAAAAATTGCAACTGAATGATGCATCACTTGTATTCGAACCTGAAAGTTCTGTTGCATTAGGCTTTGGTTTTCGCTGCGGATTTTTAGGTTTGCTACATCTCGAAATTGTACAGGAAAGATTGGAAAGAGAGTTTGATCAAAATATCATTATTACTGTTCCCAACGTATCTTTTAATGCATTTACAACTTCGGGTGAAATGTTAGTAGTGCATAATCCCACAGATATGCCGGATGCTTCTTATTTGGATCATGTAGAAGAGCCTTATATAAAAGCGCAAATTATTACTCAACCGGATTATATCGGTTCCATCATGAAATTATGTATGGATAAACGAGGTGTTTTGCAAAACCAAATTTATCTCACTACTTCCAGAGTTGAACTGATATTTGAAATGCCGCTTACTGAAATTGTTTTTGATTTTTATGATAGATTAAAATCTATATCACGTGGTTATGCTTCTTTTGATTATGAATTAACAGATTATAAACCAGGTGATCTGGTAAAGCTGGATATAAAATTAAATGGTGAACCTGTGGATGCTTTTTCTGCATTAATTCACCGTGATAAAGCCTATGAATTTGGAAGCAAGCTCTGTAAAAAATTAAAAGATTTATTACCACGTCAACAATTCATGATTGCCATTCAAGCTGCAATTGGTGCAAAAATTATCGCTCGTGAAACTATTTCTGCTATGCGAAAAGACGTAACAGCAAAATGTTATGGTGGTGATATTTCCCGGAAAAGAAAATTATTAGAAAAGCAGAAAAAAGGAAAGAAAAAAATGCGTCAGATAGGGTCTGTTGAAGTTCCGCAGGAAGCATTTTTAGCAGTTCTTAAATTAAATGAAGAATAAATTAATAATTATGAGTCCGTTAATACTCGATGGAAAAAAATTGTCCGCAGTTATTAAAGAAGAAATAGCTAACGAAATTGAAAACATCAAAAAAGCAGGTGGTAAAATTCCACATCTTGCAGCAGTGTTAGTTGGTACTGATGGTGCAAGTGAAACTTATGTAAAAAGCAAAGTGACTTCTTGTAATAAAGTGGGAATGCAATCATCTTTAATAAGATTAGATGCTGATACATCAGAAGAAAAATTATTGCAGGTAATTGATGAGTTGAATAATAATACGGATATAGATGGATTTATAGTGCAACTTCCATTGCCAAAACATATTGATGAAAATAAAGTAACCTTAGCTATAAAACCGGAGAAAGATGTGGATGGATTTCATCCCGAAAATATTGGCAGAGTACAATTGAATTTACCTGCATTTGTATCTGCCACACCAATGGGTATAATGACAATTTTGGAAAGATATCATATTGAAACAAATGGGATGCATTGTGTAGTTGTTGGAAGAAGTAATATTGTTGGAACACCCATGAGTATTTTACTTTCACGCAATAGTGAGCCGGGTAATTGTACGGTAACACTTTGCCATAGCCACACAAAAAATATGAAAGAAATATTATTAGAAGCAGACATCATTGTGGCTGCATTAGGTAAACCTGAATTTGTAACCGCAGATATGGTGAAAGAAGGAGCTGTTGTAATTGATGTTGGTATTACAAGATTATCTGCGGATAATGAAAAAGGATATGTAATTAAAGGCGATGTAGATTATGAAAACGTAGCGCCAAAATGCAGAGCCATAACTCCTGTTCCCGGTGGCGTTGGAGTAATGACGGTTACTTCACTCATGCAAAATACTTTGAGTGCAGCAAAGAAAATTTATTACGCTTAAGCAATCATAATGGAAGCTTTAAATCCTGTAATTCCAATAATGGAACATTTTTATACGGTGCAAGGCGAAGGATTTCATCAGGGCAAAGCAGCGTATTTTATTCGCACAGCAGGTTGTGATGTAGGTTGTGTTTGGTGTGATGTAAAAGAAAGTTGGGATGCCGAAAAACATGCTGTTTTATCAGTTCAGGAATTAGCACATACCGCAGCAAAGTATCCAACAGAAATTTGTGTAGTAACCGGCGGCGAACCATTGATGTATCAATTAGACTCTCTTACAGATGCATTACATGAAAACAAATTAAAAACACATCTTGAAACTTCTGGTGCTTATCCATTATCCGGAAATTGGGATTGGATTTGTTTCTCACCAAAAAAATTTAAAGCGCCACTTGATGAAGTTGCAAAAAAAGCAAACGAATTAAAGATTGTGATTTTTAATAAAAGTGATTTTTTGTGGGCAGAAGAAAACAGAAAAAAAGTATCTGCAGAGTGTTTATTATTTCTTCAACCCGAATGGGAAAAGCGCAATCATATCATGCCATTAATAATTGAATACACAAAGCAACATCCGGAATGGCAAATATCCTTGCAGTTGCATAAGTACATGGATGTACCATAACTAAAAATGCCCCGGTAACAACCGGAGCATTTTAAAAAATTAATAACTAATTATCTCAGTTTATTTTATTCTACAATAATTGTATTGGTTACAATCTCAGAACCATTTATCACTTTTACAATGTAAGTACCAGCAGCAAGATTTAATGATATATCATGTACAGATGCATTTGCATCAATGCTAATATTTGCATCATACATTACTTGACCAACTGCATTCATAATAATCACTTGTGCTTCACCACTTTCATATCCGTTTAATTGAATGCGGAAATTTCCATCATTCGGATTTGGATATAACGCAATTGATTGTGCAAATTCGCCTTCACGCAATGGATCGGTAGTGAAATAATACCAGTCAGAGAAAAGTGAAGGAGTCCAGTAGTCGCCATCTGCGCAAGCAGATTTTAAACGGATACCATAAGTAGTGGAAGGAGTTAAGTTTCCTGCAAAAGAATATTCTTCTGTTTCATATACTGTGAATTTTCTATAATCACCAGTTGACAACTCCCATAAAGTACCTTTTGTTGCTCCGGTTCCTTCGGGATTAGTCCAATGAAATATTGCGGTGTAAGCACTTAAACCATCTACATAAATATCTGTTGGAGGTACAAGATCACAATCACTACCACCACCTGCATCTGCGGGTGAAAATAAAATACACTCATCATAAGCAGTCCATAGTTCTTGATTACGACCATCCACCGGTTGTGCAATAGTGCCATCAAGATTAAGCCCCATTGTGCTGGAACCACCGTCATTATTTATTTCGGTGCTCACAATTTTTATTTCACCTGTTGCTTCAAATAATTGTACTTGAACAGTAACCAAAGCAATATCAGGTCCGGGATAATGAGGAACATTTTCAAATGCCAAAACAAAGATCTGACTTCCGGGATCACCTTGAGTCCAGGTATAAATGTCGCCATCTGTACAAGAGTTTGGATCAAAATCTTCCTGACCAAAGAAAATAGAATTTGGATAAGTTGCAGAGGGTAATAATTGCCCGGTACAACAAGCACTTCCCAAGCCGGAATTAAATGACATATAGCCATTAGCTCCCACATACACTTCACTATAAGGTGTTTCGTAAAATGGAAAATCAAAACCAATTGGTTGTGCAGTACTAACGCCATCATCAGTTAAACATAATTCAACAGTTCCATCAGGCACTGTAAGCAATGATCCTTCATAATCGCAATCAGAAATTGTATATCCATAAAAACAACTGCCATCATCTACGTTTGCTTCTGCATAATAATTTAAGGCAGTTTCATCCATACAACCAAGGCATTCATTATTTACAAAAACTGCAGTTGAAATTGAACTCTCTCCGCTTCCAGTACAAGTTACAACACACTGATACCAGGTAGCATCGGTTTGACTTGTAGATAAGGAGGAAGATGTAGCTCCGTCAATATCAGTATAAGTACTTCCATCAACAGAACTTTGCCATTGATAAGTAACACCTGCAGCAGTTACAGGAGGAACCGACAATGTGAATACAGAGGAAGCGCATGTAGTTTCCATAGTGGATGAAGCGGTTCCGGCATCCGGGGTACCTTCACAATCATCTCCTCCAATAATTACAACAGTATAATCTTCGGCTTCTCCATAGGTACCGGAAAAACATGCTGTTAAACCATCACAAGGACCATTATATTCACATATTGCACGAAGACGTGTTGTTCCGGGAACAGCATCAAAAGGTACGGTAAATTCATAAGAGCCACCGCCGGTGGCATTGGGTACTATTACACAACCAACTTCTTCATAATCTTCAAATACCCCATTCTGGTCGTAGTCAATAAATGTTTTTATGGCTTCATCCCAATCGGGTCCAACATCACAATAGACTGTATATGTTGCACCCATAAGTAAATCTGTAGAAAAATCTGCGGTGTAGTCAGCATAATTATCAGCATCTTCATCTGAATAATTTACGATGTCGCCAACTTCATAATAACTGATGAAATCGCCACCACCAATATCAGTAAATGTGGGTGTGCAATATTGCGCATATGCACTTCCGAAAGTAAATCCAAGAAGACTTAAGGCAAGGATTCCTTTTTTGATTTGTATATAAATTTTGTTCTTCATAAGCTTTAAAATTTTTTTTGGTATTTAATATTTGATTACAATTTCGAAAACATAATCTCAATTAATGAGAGCATGCATAAAAAATCTTAAAATAAAAGTACAGTAAATATTTTTAAATAATTAAAAAATTTATTGCGAAAGCTTTAAAATGCTAATCACAAAATACTGAAAAATTGAGAAGATAAATTGGCAATAAAAAAAATGTTGTTATTAAAATATTGTATTCTTTTGGAGTATACTATTTACTATTATTTAAAAAGAAAAATTCAAGATTGAATAAAAATTTTAATAAGTAAAATATATCAGTTGCTCTCTTTAATTAATAAAAAAAGACCCTTCATGCGAAGAGTCTTTTTTATTTGAAAAATGAATTTATTTATTCTACAATAATAGTATTGGTTACAATCTCAGAACCATTAATCACTTTCACAATGTAAGTACCAGCAGCAAGATTTAATGATACATCATGCACAGATGCATTTGCATCAATACTAATAGTTGCATCATACATTACTTGACCTACTGCATTCATTATTTGTATTTGTGCTTTTCCATTTTCATATCCATTTAACTGAATATTAAAATTGCCATTATTCGGATTTGGATACACAGAAACTTCTTTAGTAAACTCGCCTTCACGCAAAGGATCAGTTGTAAAATAATACCACTCAGAATATTCTCCCGGTGTCCAAACTTCATCTACATTACATCCGGATTTTAAACGAGCACCATAAGTAGTAGAGGGTGATAATTCACCTGGTACAGTAAAACTATCGCCATCATATATGATATACTTCACAACTTTACCGGTGGAAAGTTCCCAAACTACTAATCTGGATGCAGAGGTACCTGGTGCAATTGTCCAATGAATTGTAGCTGTAGTTGCTGTAATTCCGTCAGCATAAATATCTGTAGGTGGAGCAGGAAAACAACCTCCAAAATCATCATCAATAAATGTTACTCCGGCAGCGTAATAAAATTGTGGTGCCACTAAATCTGTAGCACCCGGATCGGCAAATACAATTGGCAATTCATAGGTGCCCCCTAAATCTTTACATACGGGTGCCATTGTCGGAAAGAAACAATTATTTTCAAAGTCAGTACCTGTTGTAAAATCTACTGTGGGTGAATAACTATCTGAAGATATATCATAGCCTTTTGCCATCAAATTTGGAGAGTCATGTGATAAATTAAGTTCAGGCGACATCGTCCAGGAAAAAAATACTTTACTACCATCTTCTGTTCTTGAAATCTGTGGACTATGATCAACTGGAGCAGTCCCAAAAACATAATCCAACTGATTTGTGCTTCCCAATGCTTCTGCATCCCAATCTGTTCCATCAGATACGGAAGTATGCATTACTGCAGAAAAACTTGAATAGTAACTATAAATAGATACAGGATCAGCTAAAGAACCACTTTCAATATCTGATATGATGTGCAGTCTTCCATTAGCATCAACGGTTGCATCAAAATCAGAAAAAAATGGTCTGTAAGTAATACCATCATCAGCTACAAGGAGAGTGGATTCCATTGCAGGTAAAGAACCAATATTAAAATACGGCAGATAATCCCATGTAGCTCCTGCATCAATAGTTTTTAATATAGTTGGATACATATTGGTTTCCACTTCATCCAGTCTTGCACCAATAATTACTATATAACCAATTGTTCCTGACTCATCAAAAACACATTGGGCTTTTGGTTGAACTGCATACCAATCGTTAGTGATAGTAGTGGTGTTATAATCAAAACCTGAAATACCATCAAAGGTTATTTCATTTACATAATATGTGTTGTATGAAGTATTAGATTTTATATCCCACATGCTACCACTTTGATAAGCCTGAATACCATATGCATGATAATCCGCAGATAAATCTCCTTCGGAATAATATGATTCGCTGTTATCATCACCATCAAGTTTTTGCGACACTTTGTAAGTAGCACCCCATGAACCAGCTGTAATAGGTGTTAATTCAGGACCATGCCCAACAATATATGCACTATTTGGATCGGTATTCCCTTCCGGATTCCAGATTGTAGCACTTGGATATCGGCCGCCAGTCATATCCGGCAATTCTGTTCCCGAATTAAATGCAGGAGTCAAAATATTGTTAGTTGACCAAATGGCACCACCATCTGTAGATAAATCGTAAGATAAACCACCGGATCCGCCAGCAGTTAAATCATTTTGGCGATGAATAAATGTAATGCTGTTTATGTCAGGATTATAGGAAACTTGTGCTTGCTCAGATAATAAAATGGTGAAGAGATTATAAGCAGTACCTATTGCTACATAAGAAACTGCATATCGGCTTCCAGATTTTTCACTTCTTTTAATTGCATTTGCACCTTGCCATTTATGCAAAATAGGTTGATCCATGCTTGTAATTTGCATAGGAGAATACTGAAGCTGTTCTTCTGCAGCCTGAGCCATTACATTTTGCATTGGAAATAAAATTCCCAGAAGTAAAATTGCGGAAACTAAAATGATAGTTGGGTAATTAAATTTTTTCATATTCAGATTTTTAATGTGAAATAATGGAATGAAAATTACTAAATATTTGAAAGAAATATCCTAATTGAAAATAATTATTCAGATTTTTTAAATCTATAAAAAGCCCTACAAGCGGAATTAAATAAAAAAGACTCTACAATTGAAGAGTCTTTTTTATTTATTGAAAATGAATTTATTTATTCCACGATAATTGTATTGGTTACAATCTCAGAACCATTAATCACTTTTACAATATAAGTACCAGCGGCAAGGTTTAATGATACATCATGAACAGATGCATTTGCATCAATGCTCATTGTTGCATCATACATAACTTGACCTACTACATTTATAATTTGCACTTGTGCTTTACCACTTTCATAACCATTTAACTGAATGCGGAAATTTCCATCATTCGGATTTGGATATAGTGAAACTGCTTTTGTAAACTCACCTTCACGCAAAGGATCAGTTGTAAAATAATACCATTCGGAATAATCTCCAGGTGTCCATGTTTCGCCTTCTAAACAAGCGGATTTTAATCGAGCACCATAAGTAGTAGATGGGGATAGTTCACCAGGTACAGTAAAATTGTCTTCATCATAAATTATATACTTCCGAACCTCACCGGTTGAAAGTTCCCATAGAACTAATCTGGATGCTGATGTACCAGGAGCAATTGTCCAATGAATTGATGCGGTAGTGGCTGAGATCCCGTCAGCATATATATCCATTGGAGGCGCAGGAGTACAAATTTCACCACCACAAGAAAGATAAGCGATAATATTAGCCCGCAAATTATCTGCTTCCGGAAGCGGACTGTGGAAATTATTTGGAGTCATACCACCAAAAATCACAATTCCATCTCCCCACATTTTTTCAGCAAGTACAATATTGTCTGTTGCAATAGCATCTACAATTAATGCTGTCCAATCTGAGCCTGAAACACTAGCATGACCAAAAGAACCTCCAGTCCATTCTGAACCAACAGGTGTAAATGGACCATCAAAAATTGGATGCTCTGTTGCTGAATTGGCAATATCTGTAAAGTAAGGATAATTCAATGTTGTTTCATCAAATCCGAAACTCATTCCGTCACCTTCATTTGGAGCCGAGTTCAATAATAAATGTCCTCCAAAAGAAACCCAACTTTCAATTAATGATGAGTTTGCTCCAAGAAATGTTTCTAATTCATCCGCCATTGCATCGCCACCTTCAAGGAATACAAAGCAAGTGCTGGAGTTAAATATTAGAGAAGGATCAAGAGTTTCAAAGAAGTCCAGGTTCCAGCCATCAGCACCAAATACAGAGTTCATAGCATTTGTATTACTGATTGATGACCACGGTTCAGCACCTCCGTAAACGTTTGAATAAATTAAATATGCATCAGTGCCTGTAATAGGTCCTAGATTACAAACTGTTTTTGTATAAGAATCATTTTCAGGAATTTCATCAATATCATATTCAATCCAAGCCATAACTTCATAGCAATCATATTCTGAAAATGTCCAGCCTTCGCCAAAAGTATGGCTAACAGTTTCACCAACAGCTAATGTTCCAGGGAAGAATTCACCGGTAGTAAATCCACCATCCACATTATAGTTTACGGTAAATCCACTGGCATCTGCAGTACCATTATTTTTAACAGTAATGGTTACATCTTCATAGCCCATATCTGCACCTGACACCGGACTTGTAATAGCTGTAACTGCGATATCATTTTCAGCTCCTGGCAATAGATTCACATTATAATCTTCTGTTTCACCATAAGCGTATTCACCACAAGGATCAGGAGGAATTCCCATATTATAAATTTCCCTTACTCTCATTCTTGTGGTGCCCGTTGATGTACCGCTAACAGGTACAGTAAATACAATATACCCTGTGGAGAAATCAATTAAATCCAGAACAGTTCCAAGCAGTTCACCTTCATCATAAAAATCACCATCGGCATTATAATCTATCCATGCTGCTAAATCATTATTTGAAGTATAAGAACCGGAAGTAACTTCTAGAGTATATTCAGTTCCTGGTTGCAAGTCAGTTGATAAATCATAATAGGTGTAAAAGGGTGAAGTTGCACCATCGGTAGCATTAGAAATATCGCCTAACCCCACATAGGAACAATAGTCACCATCACCAGTACCCGAAGAATACACAGGTTCGCAATATTGTCCAAAGGCAGTGGCACTCAGCAAGACTGCCAGAAGGAAAGTAATGGAGAACTCCCCTTTAATTTTTTTGTAATAAGATTTCATATTTATAAATTTTGTTTGCATTAAGGTATGATTAATTTTTTAAAACTTAAAAAATATATTTTTTGAGATCTTATAAATAATAAAACAAAGAATGTGTAAAAAAAAGGCCCTTCAAATGAAGAGCCTTTTTTTATTTCTAAAATGAATTTATTTATTCTACAATAATTGTATTAGTTACAATTTCAGAACCATTAATCACTTTCACAATGTAAGTACCAGCAGCAAGATTTAATGATACATCATGTACAGATGCATTTGCATCAATACTTATAGTTGCATCATACATTAATTGACCTACTGCATTCATTATCATTACTTGTGCTTTTCCACTTTCATATCCATTTAACTGAATGCGGAAGTTTCCTTTATTTGGATTTGGAAATACAGAAACCGATTGTAAAAATTCTCCTTCACGCAATGGATCAGTTGTAAAATAATACCACTCAGAATAATCTCCCGGTGTCCATATTTCGCCGTCTAAACATCCGGATTTTAAACGAGCGCCATAAGTAGTGGAAGGTGATAATTCACCTGGTACAGTAAAACTATCGCCATCATAAATGATATACTTCACAACTTTACCGGTGGAAAGTTCCCAAACTACTAATCTGGATGCAGAGGTACCTGGTGCAATTGTCCAATGAATTGTAGCTGTAGTTGCTGTAATTCCGTCAGCATAAATATCCGTTGGTGCAGCAGGAAAACAATCACCACCACCCATTATGTTTACATTGTAATCTTCAGTTTCACCGAAGCTTGCCTCTGCACAAGGGCTTGGAGACTCACTCATATTAAAAATTTCACGAACACGCAATCTTGTGGTTCCAATTTCAGCATCTACCGGAACTGTAAAAACAAAATATGCGGATGTAAAAGAACCCAAACCTGTTGAGGATCCAAGAAATTCTCCTTCATCCTCAAAGGAACCATTCTTATTAAAATCTATCCAGGCAGCTAAACCGTTAAGTGCATCATATAGCCCTGTAGTAGCTTCAAGTGTATATTCAAACCCTGTAATTAAATCAGTTGACATATCGCTATAATAAGTGTAAAAAGGTGCATCTGCTCCATCAGTTGGATTGTCAATGCTACCCAAACCTACATAAGAGCAATAATCACCATCACTTGTACCAGTTAAATAAACAGGTTCACAATAGCAATCTGTTGCAGCATTCTGACCTACATAAACAGCTTCGGAAGTACTGCTTTCTCCACTTTCAGTACATGTAACTATACAATGATACCAGCTTGCTTCTGTCTGTGAGGCACCATACAACGAAGAGGTAGCTCCAATGATTCCGGCCCAAGAAATGCCATCAGTAGATACTTCCCACTGGTAAGTAATGCCGGCTGCAAGGGTAGCAGGAATAGAAACTGTAAAAATTTCATCAACACAAACTGATTCTGCAGAAGAAGTTGCCATTCCTGCATCAGGTGTACCAGTACACGCATCGCCTTCTGAGCCCATTAATCTAATAACAGGACGGCTGGTAGCTGTTCCATTTTCAAGTGTTAATGAATAACCACAAATTCCACCCTCTGTAAATCCATCGGTACGATAGGTGCGTGAACCATTAAAAGCAAGACCTGTAGTTATCGCTACTTCACCATTATCAGTATAACCGCCAAGATCGCTGCCTCCGCAAATTTCTATTAATAAATTGCTGGATCCATCCCAATAAAAAGGCACATCTAAAGTAAATGTATTCCATGCACCAGATACAGGATCATTATCATAAGGCCCCCATACTGGTTCAGCATCCGATTCCCAGGTACCTGCCGCAAGGCTTGAAGTTTCGGTATTTTTCATACTCACAGTAACACCTTCAGTTAATCCGGGATCGTCCCCAACAAAAGCAGGTGTTGAAACCCAAAAAATAATTTCTGTAATATCACCAGCTCCCATACCTGCAACTACCAATTCATCTGCATGATAAAGGAATTGCGTCCGCATGGTTTTGTAATAATCACCATAAGGAGTAGGGTAATTGGTTGCTGAGGATTTGACTATGCTATCCCCAATCGTGAAAACAGTTTGGCTAGTTGCAACATTTGCAATACCTATAGTAAGTGCAATAAAAGCTACTAATGTTTTTAAGTAAAAATTTTTTCTCATTGTTTAAATTTTTAAGATTTAATTAAATAGATTTTTATTTTGTTTAAAATTTGACTTTAAATTAGTAAATAATTCTTTCAATTAATTATTAAATTTCGATTAAATACTCTTTTACAATTCCAAATGCAAATTCCAACTGCTGTTTCGGAGTTAAATAACTTGTATTTATCACAACAGCATCAGGATGTTGTATCAATGGACTATCTGTTCTGGTGGTTTCCTCAATATCCCTTTTCATTAAATTCATTCTGATTATTTCAGGTGTTATTTCAGTGTCTTTTTTCATTAATTCTTTATATCGCCTATCTACTCTTACCTCCATAGATGCCGTAATAAATAATTTCACTTCTGCATTAGGAAAAACTACTGTACCAATATCTCTTCCATCTAAAACAATTCCTTTTTGCTTCCCGATTTCTTGTTGTTGTTTTACTAAAAACTTTCTTACAGCACTCACCGTAGCAACCTCACTTACTTTATTTGCTACATGCATATTTCTAATTTCTTCTTCTACATTTTCATTGTTTAAAAAAGTGGAATAAGTAGATGCAGTTTTTTTAAAATCAATATGTATATTTTTTAATGCATTTTCTATTAACACCGCATTATTCCAATCAATATTATTGCGCAATAAAAAAAGTGTAACTGCCCGATACATTGCACCGGTATCCAGAAATTTATAATCTAATTTTTCAGCAAGTTGCTTTGCAAGGGTGCTTTTACCGCAAGCAGAATATCCATCAATAGCTATAATTATTTTTTTCACGAAGCGAATCTGCGAAAAAATAAGTAGAAAAGAAATTATTGTTTACTTTTTATTAAAGTAATTCAGATTAGTACCTATGGTAAGCATGTGGCTTCCACCTGCAACACTATAGATATCGTAAGAATAATAAAATGCATATTTCTTCACCTGCAATCCCATACCTATTGAGAAACCGGTAAGACCTTTTTTGGTAGCAAGTGATAATTCTTTTCTACCCATATAATCATAACCGATTTGTACAGAAAAATTATTTCCAAAATAAAATTCTCCCGCAAAAATTATGTGACTAAAAATTTGATCTGCGATATATTTTTTTTCATCTGAAGATGTTGTATCGGTAATAAAAGTTTGATTTGTACTTACATTGGGATCATCATATCGAATATCTCCTTGTTCTAAATTATGCGCTGTAATACTTATGCGCAATGGCAAATATCTCAATCGCTGTGAAATACCCAATTGAATTTCAAAAGGTAACTCTTCTCGATTGCCTGCAACATAAGGTTTAAATTGTGTGCCTATATTTTTCAATACTACACCTGCGCTGAATAAATGTGCAGTATCATTATAAGCCATACCTAAATCGAAGGCGGCAGCTACAGAAGAATACGACTCCAATTGACTCCAAATAAATTTCAAATTTGCTCCATAAGATAATTTATCTGATTGATAAGACATGCCCCCAACCAATGCAAATTCATTTGCGGAGAAGGTGCCGTTTTGGATTCCATTCACATCATACATTTGCATTGACCCATAACTTCTATATAATAATCCGGTGTGGATAGTAATATTAAGAGAATCCAGATAATCACCGTAAGCAATATATCCATGATTGATATTGCCGGCCATAAGTGCATGACTCAATGATAAATCTTTATCCATAGAAGCATTCAATAATGCGGGATTATAATAAGCAAAAGAGATATCATCAGAAGGTGTAGATAAGTTAGTTCCACCTAACCCGGCTATACGAGATGCAACGGGAAAATTTAAATATTGATAAGTACTGCTTCCACCCAATTGTGCGAAAGCAGAAATACCGGAAAATAAAAAACTGGCTAATAAAAATATTCGCATAGTTGATGAGGAAAAAAACGAAGTGTTTTGCTGCATATTACACACGCAGCGAAGTTATGATAAATGCATTACATAATAAGTTGAGTTACTTCTTTCGCTTTAATAATGCAAGATCAATTACTTCCAACATGTCTTCTACATATAAAAATTTCACATCTTTAATAAATGCTGCATTTATTTCCTTCACATCTTTTTCATTTGCTTTGCTTACAATTATTTGTTTGATTCCCGAACGTTTCGCAGCTAACACTTTTTCTTTAATACCACCAACAGGCAATACTTTTCCACGCAAAGTAATTTCTCCGGTCATAGCGAGATATGGTTTTACTTTTCTTCCGGTTATTGCAGATGTTAAGGCAGTAAGCATTGTAATACCTGCTGAAGGGCCATCTTTAGGTATTGCACCTTCAGGCACATGGATATGAATATTAATTTTATCAAATGTATCTTTTGGAATTCCAAGATGATCTGCATGTGCTTTGATATAACTCAATGCCGTTGTTGCACTTTCTTTCATCACATCACCTAAGTTTCCTGTTAGCTGTAGATTACCTTTTCCGGGGCTAGTAATTGTTTCTACAAACAACACATCTCCACCAACAGATGTCCATGCTAAACCTACTACCACACCTGCGGGATTATTTGCAAAAATTTCATCTCTATCGTATTTGCGAATACCCAATATTTTCTCGAGATCAGCAATTTTTACTGTCTTATTATATTTTTCATTGGTGGCAACATGTTTTGCAATTCTACGCATCACACTTGCTAAAGTACGTTCCAATTCACGTACACCACTTTCACGAGTATAGTGTTCAATAATTTTTTCAAGCACTGCATCATTCAATGTAATATCTCTCAACTTCAAACCATGTTCTTTACGTTGCTTTGGTACTAAATGCCGCTTTGCAATTTCCACTTTTTCCTCTGTACTATAACCGCTCACATAAATTATTTCCATACGATCACGCAAGGCAGGTTGAATGCTATTTAGATTATTTGCAGTAGCAATAAATAACACTTTACTCAGATCATATTCCACTTCCAGATAGTTATCATAAAAGGAAGTGTTTTGTTCCGGATCTAACACCTCCAATAATGCACTACTTGGATCACCTCTAAAATCTGCTCCCACTTTATCTACTTCATCTAAAATAAAAACAGGATTAGAAGATTTTGCTCTTTTTAATGATTGCAATATACGTCCGGGCATTGCTCCGATATATGTTTTACGATGACCACGAATTTCACTTTCATCATGCAATCCACCTAAACTCATACGTACATATTTTCTTTCCAATGCCCTTGCAACCGATTGACCTAATGAAGTTTTTCCAACACCCGGAGGACCTACCAAACAAAGTATTGGAGATTTTAAATCGCCCTTTAATTTTAATACGGCAAGATATTCAATCAGACGGTCTTTAATTTTATTTAATCCGTAATGATCTTCATCCAAAACTTTCTTTGCACGCTTTAAATCGAAATTATCTTTTGTGTATTCTTTCCATGGTAATTCTAACAGCAATTCAATATAATTTGTAATTACGCTATACTCGGCAGCATTCGGATTAATGCGTTGTAATTTTTCTATCTCTTTTTGAAATACTTCAGCCACAGATTTAGACCATTTTTTATCTTTTGCTTTAGCTTTATATCTGTTCACCTCCACATCATTTGGCGAACCACCTAACTCTTCCTGAATTTGTTTTAATTGCTGATGCAGAAAGTATTCCTTCTGTTGTTTTTCAATATCGGTGCGAACCTTACCTTGTATTTGATTTTTTAATTCTAGCATTTGCATTTCGCTTTGCATATGCTTAAAAATTAATTGTGATCTTGCATGCAATTCTAATGTCTCCAGAATTTTTTGTTTGTCTTCTACTTCTATTTGCAAATTAGAAGAAACAAAGTGCATTAAAAAAACAGGGCTATCAATATTTTTTAAAACAATACTCGCTTCAGCAGGAATATTCGGTGAGATTTTTATAATACCGGAAGCAAGATCTTTAATTGAGGATATCGTTGCAACAAATTCTTTTTGTTTCAGATCACCTGTATCATTCAACACACTTATATTCGCTTTCATATAAGGACTTTCCTGAACAACATCACCCAATAAAAATCTTTTCTTACCCTGAATAATAATTGTAGTACTTCCATCAGGCATTTTCAATTGCTTTACAATACGGGCAATGGTTCCTATTTTATATACATGTTCAAAGCCGGGATCTTCTATGGATAAATCAGTTTGCGCAACAATACCAACCAATTTATTGGATCGAAATGCCTCATTCGCTGCTTTCAAGGATTTATCTCTGCCAACTGTAATTGGCAAAACAATTCCCGGATACAATACTGTATTTCGCAAAGGAATAATTGGTAAAATGGCTGGGTATTCTGATTTGATGTTCGAATCTTCTTCTTCTTCTTCCAATGATAATAATGGCAAAAACTCTACATCATCTTCAATTGCTGAAGTATATATTTCTTCCTTAAATCCATAATCTCGCATGCTGAAATAGTTTAAACTTTAGGCTGAACTCAATGATAGTGCCAATGGAATTTTATCATTATATGCCATTCTATATCGGCATTATCGTCATGTAACCGCTGACAATCTGCCCAAAACAAAACTTATTTTATTATTTGAAGCATATAATTTACAGTTCCTACCGAAGTATTTAACATCAAAGAATATAGCCCAGCCGGGTATGAAGAAATATCAATTGAAAAATTTTTGCTTTTAGAAATATTCTGCAATTGATAAATTTCATTTCCTTCAATTGAATATAGTCGCAATGCAATAATTTCTATTTGTTCCGGCGAACTAATATTCACAATATCATCTGCCGGATTCGGATAAATTTTTATCTGACTCATTAGTAAATTCTGCAACAAATCTAGTGGCGGTAAGTAATAGGTTTCAGAACTTACTACACATCCATTATCGTATGTTATATCTACTGTATAGTTTCCTGTATCGCCTATAGATAAACTACTTTCATTAGCTCCTACAATAGGATTACCATTAAAATACCATTGCCAGGCAACACCTTCAGAAACAGAAATTATACTTGTCAATTCATTGAAAATAGGTATTGCTGGTTCTTCTTCAAGATCGCTGATATATATAGTTTGTTCACGTACACATCCTGTTCCATCTGTAACAGTTACTGTATAGTCCCCAGGCAATAAATTATTTAATTCAGAATCTGTAGAACCGGTACTCCATTCAATTGAAATTGGATCTACTCCTTCAATAGTTTCCAAATTAATTGCACCCATACTTTCTTCACAGAAATAATCTGTTGAAGTAGTGGAAATATCAAAAGCACCACATTCATCGGTGATATGATAAATAATTCCACTGCTCATATCCGCACAATATAATTCGCCATTCACATCTTCACCGAAAGCACTTATATCATCTTCGATGTCATCTAAAAAAGTAGTAGTAAATTCTCCTGAATCAGAAGCGACGGTGTACCACCAATTGCCACTTACATAATCAGCGAAAATATAATATCCATTCATACCCGGAAAAGCATCCCCTCTGTAAACAAAGCCACCAGTTATAGAATAGCCTCCCGTGGAAAAACTGTGATTGTATTCATAAATTGGAAACGTATAAAAGTCTTCGTCTTCGCAACCACCTAAACTAAAATTATGATTGCCTTCATAACATTTCCAGCCATAATTTACACCGCCAGTTCCGGCAGTTTCAAAGTTTAATTCTTCCCAAAGATTTTGGCCAACATCCGCAATCCATAAATCACCTGTTGATCTATCGAAACTATAGCGCCATGGATTTCTTAATCCTAAATCCCAAATTGTTTCCAGAGTATCTATGGAACCATAAAATGGATTATCCGCAGGAATAGCATAAGGGTCGCCACTATCAATATTTAATCTGTGAATTTTCCCCAATGCATTTTCAGGATCTTGTGCACGACCACCGGGATCGCCGGCAGAACCTCCATCACCAAAACCAATATATAAATATCCATCCGGGCCAAATTTTATACAGCCTCCATTATGATTCGAAAATGGTTGGTCGGCAGTATAGATAATGTATTCAGAATCTTCATGCGCATCATTTTCATTGAACGGATTAACACTGTATCTAGCAACAACTGAGTTGCCATCTAAATCTATGTAATAGACATAAAAATATCCGTTGGTTTCATAATCGGGATGAAATGCTAAACCCAGCAAGCCCTGTTCACTATAACCAGATTCTATTAAAGTATGTATATCTAAAAAATCGTCAGGCAGTACAGTTCCATCGGTATCAATTATTCTGATGGTACCATTACGTTCTACAATAAATAATCTGTCATCATCTGCATGTGCTATATCCACCGGTTCGTCAAAGCCTGATGCATAATTTTCAAGTTGAATAATTGGCTGTGATTTAAGTGTAAGCAAACTGCATATCAATGGAAGCAGTACTAAATATCTCTTCATGCGTATATAAATATTAAGCTCCTAAGTTAGAGAATACATGAATTCCTTTTGTAAAAAGTATGTCACTATGCAGACACTACAATTTGTTTGTTGCATAGGTTATAGTTACTTTTATTCCAAAATAGACAATCATGAAGAATTTATTTCTTGCAGTTATCATCATCTCAGGTACATTTATTATGACCTCTTGTGCTGATGAAAGAATAGAAGGCTGCACAAACCCTTACGCTTTAAACTTTAATCCACAAGCAAGCGATGACAACGGTGCATGTTACACACCTATCCAAACTAAAAAAGTATTGATGGCAGATTTCACTGCCACATGGTGCGGACCATGTGGTGATTGGGGTGCTCCAAATTTTGAGGGTGCGATCAGCATGACTGAAGGCATGTCTGAACCAATTGGTATCCACTCAGGTGATGAAATGTCTAATCCACTTGCCGACGAATTTTTATCATTCTATAATATCACAGGCATCCCAACTTTAAAAGTTTGGAATGCAGCAAATGATTTCTCTGATAGTTCTTCAATGGCATCTGCTGTAGAACAGGAATTAGATGATCCACTTGCTGAAGCAGGTGCAATTGTAGTATTAACTGATAAAGGCGGAAGTTTTGAAGTAGGCGTTTCTGCCGGTACTTTCGAACAAGTAGTAGGTGATTATTACGTTGCTGTTTATATCTTAGAAAATAATCTTAAATACTCACAAAATGGTGCTGGTGAAGGTGGTGCTTATGATCCTGATTTTGTACACCAACATGTTTTAAGAACTTCAGCAACTGGCGATATGTTCGGACAGCAATTTGTGTTTGGAAGTGGTTTCCCAGGTTTGATGTACACTAAGATTTATAATGTACCAAAAGAAACCAGTTGGAAATCAGCAGATATTTATGCTCTTGCAGTGGTATGGAAATATGCAAAGAATAAAGAAACTTCTCAGTTTGAATACAATGTTGTTAACGTTGTAAACTCTAAAGATCTTCCTAAGTAAACAATAAAAGATTTTGAATACAGACCTTTCGGAAACGAAAGGTCTTTTTATTTATACCAATTGTCGTTTGTATAATTGAATTGTATTTTCAATACCGAAATACAAAGCATCACTAATTAATGCATGACCAATAGATACTTCATCTAAGTTTGGCAAATGGCGTTTAAAAAATTTCAGATTATCTAAGTTCAAATCGTGTCCGGCATTTAATCCTAAGCCAATTTTTTTTGCAATCAATCCGGCTGCAGTATAATCTTCAATAGCTTTCTCTTTATTCGTAGGAAAATGTTCGGCATAGGGGCCGGTGTATAATTCAATTCTATCTGTTCCTGATTCTTTGGCTGCATGTACTTGATCAATTTCAGCATTTAAAAAAACAGAAACCCGAATTCCAATTGAATGAATTTCATCAATTATATTTTTCAAGAGTTGCATATTATTAATTACATCCCAGCCTGTATTCGAAGTTATAACATTTGGCGGATCTGGAACCAGCGTTGCCTGTGCAGGTTTCACTTTTTTAATAAGTTGCATATATCTCTCGTCGGGATATCCTTCAATATTAAATTCTGTAGTTACCACTTTGGATAAAGAAATTACATCATCATATTTAATATGGCGTTCATCCGGACGTGGATGCACTGTAATTCCATCCGCACCAAAGCGTTCGCAGTCCATTGCAAATTTTACTACATCAGGTAAATTCCCACCTCTTGCATTGCGGATTACTGCAACCTTATTAATATTTACTGAAAGCTTTGTCATTGATATAAATTAAATAATCATCATTTAAAATAAAAAAAAAAGGAGTTGAAAAATTTCAACTCCTATAAAAATATTTATTAAAAAATTAATATCTGTAATAATCCGGTTTGTATGGACCGTTTTTATCTATACCGATATAATTTGCTTGCTTATCAGTTAATACTTCTAATTGAACACTGAGTTTATCAAGATGTAATCTCGCTACTTTCTCATCCAAATGTTTTGGTAATGTATACACTTTGTTTTCGTAATTATCATGATTTTTCCAAAGCTCAATTTGTGCCAATACTTGATTACTAAATGAGTTACTCATTACAAAACTTGGATGACCCATTGCACAACCTAAGTTTACCAATCTACCTTCCGCCAATAAAATAATATCCTTATTGCCAACAGTATATTTATCTACCTGAGGTTTTATTTCATCTTTTGAATCACCGCAATTTTCATTTAACCAAGCCACATCAATTTCATTATCAAAATGGCCAATGTTACAAACGATTGCATTTGATTTCATCGCTTGAAAATGTTTACCTGTAATTACATCGCAATTACCGGTTGCAGTAACAACAATATCAGCTTCTTTCACAGCCTCTTCCATGCGTTTTACTTCAAAGCCATCCATTGCAGCTTGCAAAGCACATATCGGATCTATTTCTGTAATTAATACTCTTGCACCTGAACCACGTAATGATTGTGAAGAACCTTTTCCTACATCACCATAACCTGCAACTACAGCAACTTTACCTGCCATCATAATATCTGTTGCACGACGAATTGCATCCACCAAAGATTCTTTACATCCGTATTTATTGTCAAACTTACTTTTTGTAACCGAGTCATTTACATTGATTGCAGGAACAGGTAAAGTACCTTTTTCCACACGCTCGTATAAGCGATGAACACCAGTGGTAGTTTCTTCACTGATACCCATTAAATGAGAAACCATTTCAGGATATTTATCCAATACAATATTAGTGAGATCACCACCATCATCTAAAATCAGATTCAAGGGTTGTCTTTCTTTACCAAAGAATAATGTTTGTTCAATACACCAATCATATTCTTCAATAGTTTCACCTTTCCATGCATACACCGGAATACCCGCTGCTGCAATTGCTGCTGCTGCATGATCTTGTGTGCTGAAAATATTACATGAACTCCATTGCACATCAGCACCTAATTCTGTTAATGTCTCAATCAACACTGCTGTTTGAATTGTCATGTGTAAGCATCCTGCAATGCGTGCGCCCTTTAAAGGTTTTGATGGACCATATTCTGCACGAATAGCCATTAGGCCGGGCATCTCTGCTTCGGCAAGTTTAATTTCTTTACGACCCCATGCAGCAAGGGCAATATCCTTTACTTTATAAGGTAATTTGTTGTCTGTTACTGTTTGCATTTATTATTATTTGTTTTAGCTTTTCGTAATCAAGTTATTGAGTGACGCAAAGGTAGTAAAATCATTTACCGACCGCAATACTGAACCAATACACCTATACGAAGGTTCATGTTTTCGATAACTAAATTTCGAATTGTAACTTTGTAAAAAATAATAAACTATGTATCCAGCCGAACTCGTAAAACCAATGAAAGCCGAACTAATCGAAGTTGGTTTTGAAGATCTTACCACTGCTGAAGAAGTACGTGATGCAATTAAGAATACTGAAGGCACTTTGCTAATGGTAATTAATTCCGTTTGTGGATGTGCTGCAGGCAATGCAAGACCCGGAATTGTTATGTCTTTAAAAAATGAAAAAACACCGGATCGCTTAGCTACTGTATTTGCAGGATTTGATACCGAAGCAGTTGCAGAAGCTCGCAGACATACATTGCCTTATCCACCATCATCACCATCAATTGCCATGTTTAAAAATGGTAAGCTTGTTTATTTTATGGAACGCCATCAAATAGAAGGAGCTAATTCAATGATGATTGCAAATGCACTTGGAAAAGTATATAATGAATTGTGTGAGGTTACTGCCTGATTAACTATTTAAGCTTTAACAATACGAATCCTGTTTCTGATGAAGCAGGATTTTTTTATTTCAAATTTGGCTCACTCCAATTTTGCAGCATAGAGATATTTTTTAATGTGTAATTCTTATCTCCATAAGCGCAATTTATTGTATCTAAGAAATCCCAGGAAGCTTGTTGGTAAGGTAGGTCTAACATAAAATTACCTGGACGATATTCCATATTAGTAATTGCACATGTATTGCATGCACCATTGCCATTTGTATCTGCAATTTTACCATACACATTCATTATGCCTGTATAACTACCTGCGGAATATGCAAGTTGAATTTGTAATAATTTATTAAATGATTCTTTCGGTAATGCAAGGATATATGCGGTATCTGATTCACTGAATTGTATCGGTAATAAATCTCCATCTTTTATAGAAGCAGAAACCTTCCAATATGCAGATGGTAAAATTTTATTGCCAACACCATCAGTTACAGCGAAATAAAATATCCCATCCACCTGTGCTGAGGCTGAAATTGAAAAAAATAAAAATAATATTAATATACGCATCATTGTAAAGTTAATGGCTTCGTGTTTATCCTACCAAAGTACTTTAATGTTTTTTATACCCATTTAAAATTTCCTGAATATTACCTGCAACTTCCATCCCTGCATTTACACCTTTATCATTAAATATAACGGCATTTGTTTTTCGATTCATTAACACCACATGTAAAGTTGCACCCATACTTTCTTTCACTCTGCCATCCATAAATCCTAATATGGGAGCAGCAAGTTCTGCACCTTCAGCTTTGTGTGCGGTAACTTGTAATTTATACTTCTTATCAATCAATTCCACAAACACTACTTCATCACTCACATTCACTTGTGTAAGTTTCGCTCCGGTATAAGTTGCAAAGCGATAGAGTTTTCCGTCAATTAAAAAAGCAGAAATAAATCCAATGAAATGCGAACGCAACCATGGAATTTTTGCAACACTTAATTTAAATGAAGTAGGATCAGAATTAAAATGATTGCTCTGCATCCAAATCCATGCTTCGGGAAATGAGTGCCCCCAATCCTTTTCCAAATATCCCTTTCCATCTGTAAAATCAATTGTTGAATTATTAATCTGCAATGATCCTTTCAAACGAAAATTCATACTTATTACCTGATGATAACATTCCATAAATGGTACGAATGCATACCATCCCATTATACCCGGGGCCAACATTTTTTTTGGCCATAAAAAGTGATCAGTAAAATTAATTTCTCCTTGAATGTTTGATAAATGAAGATGAATAGAATCTAATGAAAAAGAATTCTCTCCTACTTCAACTAAAAATTTATCGGGATTTGGTTTAAAAGTATCCGAATTAAAACCATGATAAGTAGCAGTATATCCTTTTCCATCAAGCACCTGAACAAATGCCTGTTTTTTTCCTGCATTGTCCATTGCAATCCCCGGAATAAATGCAAATGCATGTTTTCCATCCGCACTTACTATTTTAAAATACCAACCTTCAAAAAATTTTTTATTCTTAAACCAACCATGATATAATTCATGATTAAAGAATGCATTGTAATATGCTTTAAGGGAATTCAATTACCGGATATGTATGATGCAAAAAATTTGACTTCAAAAAATATTATTTCTTTCCGAACAATCCTGTAAGATTATCTAATAAGCCGCCTGCGCCGCCACCACTTTTACCGGAGAAAGATCCAATAAGTTGAGTGAGTGTATCCATATCAATATTACCAAATTTGCCTTTTGATATTGCACTGATAATATCATCCAAACCATCAGTGGAAATTTTTGAAATTAAATCTTTTCCCAAACCTGAATTTGATAATGCATGCATTACAGTTTCACTGAGTTGAGAAAACATTGAACTGGATTTATTATCTGTGGAAGTATTAAATAAATCCATGATAGTATTGAAATCCAAATTTCCTGATCCAAGCTTATTGTTTAATACATTCCCGATTGCATCAGTAATACTGTTGGAAGAAGAAGAAGCTTGTTCCGCATTCAAACCATATTTGTCTTTAAGCAGGTTTGTAATTTCTCCGGAATGTTGTTTAATTAAATCATCAATCATAATATAATTTTTAATTATTTATAAGACAGTAAGAATACAAATAAAAAATGGCTTCTGTTGTAAACAAAAACCATTTTTCTTAAATGATTATAGAAAGAATTATTGCTTAATAAATGAATGGGTGTATAAACCACTTTCAGCAGAAATTTTTGCTACATACAAACCGGGTATTAAATTATTTAACATCTATAGTGTCTTGTCAAAAACTATTTTTATTAAATACCGACTCTCCGATTGTATTATATATTTCAATGGAGTAAATATTTTCTGCATGATTGAATTGCCAAATGATTCCAGAACAGGATTTGGATAAATTGAAATGTTGAATAGGTAATATCTCAATCAATAAGACTTTGATTAATATAAAAATCAGAATCAAACGTGGCATTAAAATGTACCCATCTTAAATGGAGAAGAGCTATCATTTTGACTCATTATGCCGGTCATAATGTAAAATGTGATCAGATGCTCCTGGAGAAATAATTCCTAGATGTCCAGATCAAATATGTCAAATTTTGAGTGAATCATTTGTTTAAATAGTAGCCCCATTCGAAACTGTAACCAAAAAGTACTTCACTCTAACCAATCTTCTTGGTCATTTACATAATACACATTCATTAATTGATGAACAAGATTACTCTCAATATTTTCTCCTATATTAAGTAAATGTCTGTTGGAAGTTTCTAAATGTTATCTGCACTCAGTATAAAATAGATTCAGGATTTATTTGTGTTAAACCATTTACTTGATCTATAAAACCCACTACATTAATTTCATCTTTTCAGACAACAGTATATCCCAAATCATGGCTCCAATTAAATACATTTATTCCAGCAGTTTCATCTATAATAGTAAAATTTAAACCTACTGCATCTGCTAGATTTATACCATGCACAATTCCTGTAATTTGCACAAACTCACCAATAGAAGTTCCAATGCCATTTACATCTTCTGCAGTTACATCAGCTATTTCTGTAACTATTGGTTCTGTATCATCATTATCCAATAAATTTAAAGTGAACGTATCACCAAAACCGATTGTGCATCCACCTGTAACATTCATCAATTTTAAAACAATTGTTTCTGCCGGCTCTACTAAAGCATCATCATTAGTAATTACATCAAAAGAAAGAAATGCATCACCACCAGAAGTAAAATCTAAAACTAATGGACTTGCAAATTCATAATCCGATGCACTGGCTGTAGAAGATGCATCCACTGAAACTTCTATACTGCAATCAGCAGGTTCAGAAATAACTACATAAGAAGTAGCAGTTTCTCCCTCTGTTGCTGTAAGCACAATACTGCTGAATTGTATTTCAGAACTTGCTTCCGCACCATAAGGTGTTATACTAATATCATCCAATGCAAATTCATCTCTTGAACCGGAACCGGCAACATCATCACCTTCCCATTTTAAATAATAAAAATCTCCGGCAGGAATATTTAATCCTGTAATTGAAATTGTTTTTGTTTCTGTTTCGGGTAAAATTGCAGGAGCTTCTCCAGAAGTATAATCTAATGTTGGTTCATCTGTATAACTGCTATTATCTATAGAGTGCGCAAAATTTAAACTGCTTGAACGACCTTGATCATTATATACATATACAGTATATTGAATATCTAATTGCCCGATTGCACTTCCTGTATTATTCCAGATTTTTAAACGCAAACTTCCGGGTGTAAAATCAGGCTCACCGGGTTGCACCATTATACCCTGATTACCGAATACATCCACTCCATAAATACCGCCTGTTGTTTCGCCACCCATGGTTGAACCTCTTGCAAAATCTCCTGTAGTAGCTTCTTCTCCAAAATCTTTATCGCCATCACTAAATCCCGTAATGGCCCATGTATCCGCATCTAAAGAACCATCCGAACCGGCAGCATCAAAACCCTCTCCTGCAAAACCTGTAAAGTCTAATGTATAAGTTGAACCTACAGTTGTCAATTCTAATTGTGCGTTTGCAATGGTAAAACTAATTGCAATAATAAATAGAGTAAAAATTTGTTTCATAAATTGTTTTTTATAAAATCAAAAATAGCTAATTGTATTTAGTAGCAGAATCATTTTTCTTTTTAGTTGATAAAATGCACCTACTTTTAAACCATATCATTTGCATGGTTGTTAAAAATGAAATGAGCAAAAAAATACTATTCAATTATTATATTTATAACTTATGATACAGGAAAATGTAAAACCGCAAGTGGGAAGTTTATTATTATCAGAGCCATTTATGCTCGACCCACATTTTAAACGCACTGTTGTTTTAATTTGCGAACATGATGAGAAAAATGGAACTGTGGGATTTATTTTAAATCGCACGGTTGATCATATAAAAGTTGCTGATGCGCTTGCTGATTTTGATATGGTGCAAGATGCATTGTATTATGGCGGACCGGTTGCTCATGATAATTTGCATTATCTGCATCGCTATGGTGCGCAGATTGAAGACAGCATGGAAATAATTGATGGCGTGTATTGGGGTGGAAATTTTGAACAGATAACAGAAGAATTAAAATCGGGAAAATTAGATCCTGCAGGTTTTCGTTTTTTTATGGGATACAGTGGTTGGGATCCCGGACAATTAAACTTTGAATTGGAAAATGATTCCTGGATAATTGCACCTGCAAAAGCTGCGCATATTTTTGAAATGTCATCAGAAGCACTTTGGAAAAGTGTGTTGGATAGTATGGGTGGAAAATTCAAACAAATAAAAAATTATCCCGAGCATCCATCTCTTAATTAATTATTGCACTTGTATAATTTCATTTTCCGCAACAGCAAATACGATATCTGTTTTCTCCGCTTGAATTGTTTTCATACCTGTAAATCCTCCAAAGGCTGGCATCACCGCATAAGAATTTCCAAACCAAAAACAGGGTAATCGCAAACTCTGTTTTGCTTTACCACTTAATCGAATTGCGGGATGAATATGACCGCAAATAACATAAGATTCATCTGTAGATTTTGGAGGATGATGTGTTAGCGAAATTCCATTTTGTAAAAATGTTTCTCCTATTAATTCAATATCTAATGCATCGTATAAACTTGTTTCCAAAATATCATGATTACCACTAATTAATTGAAAAGGAATTTTTGGAAATGTTTCTTTCCATTGTTTAAATAAAGCGAGAGACGCATTTTCTGTACTATGAAATAAATCGCCAATTACAATAATTCTTTCGGGAGAAAAGATTTCAATGAGTGTTGTTAATCGTTGAAAATTATGTTTGGTTATTCCATCCGGAACAGCAAT
Source organism: Bacteroidota bacterium (assembly GCA_016715425.1). Taxonomy (NCBI): domain Bacteria; kingdom Pseudomonadati; phylum Bacteroidota; species Bacteroidota bacterium. Next base: position 170,301 of record JADKAC010000005.1, on the reverse strand, counting down.
TCCATTTTTTCTAAAATGTGTTTCTTTGGACAAATGCATATCCGCAAGCAACAGCGTTTTTGTATTCTCCCAATACATTGCTTTTTCTGCGGATAAATGAAACACCTGTTGCCGGATTTTAAATTGCATCCGACAAATTTAGGTGGTTCTTATATATTGATTAAGCAGCGTTATCTTCTGTTTTGTTTGTAAAAACAACTTCGCCATTAAATACATCTGCAAAAATGATATCATCACTATGAACTTCTCCTCCAAGAATTTTTTTGCTTAATGTATTTACTATTTCTTTTTGAATTACCCGCTTCAATGGTCTTGCTCCATACTGCGGATCAAAGCCTTCTTCCGCCAGCCATTCAATCAACTCATCACTATATTGGATTTGAATATTCCGATCCAATAACATGGAATCCAGAAGTCGTAATTGCAGCACCACAATGCCTTTTATTTCGCTGCGCATTAATGGCTTGAACATGATTACTTCATCTATTCTATTTAAAAATTCAGGGCGAATTGTTTTCCGCAACATTTCCATTACTTCAATTTTTGTTGTCTCTGTAGTCGCTAATAAATTATCTTCTGTTACACCTTCAAATCTCTCCTGAATAATATGTGAGCCAATATTAGATGTCATGATTACAATAGTGTTTTTAAAATCAACAGTGCGCCCTTTATTATCTGTTAATCTTCCATCGTCCAACACTTGCAATAAAATATTAAAAACATCGGGATGTGCTTTTTCAATTTCATCTAATAAAATAACACTATATGGTTTTCTGCGCACTGCTTCTGTAAGTTGCCCACCCTCATCATAACCCACATATCCCGGAGGCGCACCAATTAATCTAGACACTGAATGCCGCTCCTGATATTCACTCATATCAATACGAGTCATTGCATGTTCATCATTAAATAAAAATTCAGAAATTGCTTTTGCTAATTCAGTTTTTCCTACACCTGTTGTTCCCAGAAAAATAAAAGAACCAATAGGTTTTTTCGGATCTTGCAGTCCTGCTCTTGAACGGCGAATCGCATCGGCAACCGCAGTGATTGCTTCATCCTGACCAACCACTCTGTTATGCAATACTTCTTCTAATCGTAGCAATTTTATTTTATCACTTTCCAGCATTTTACTCACCGGAATTCCTGTCCACTTCGCCACTATTTCAGCAATATCTTCTGCATCCACTTCTTCTTTCATCAATCGGCTTCCTGTTTCCAATTGCTGCAATTCTTTTTCTAATTCAACAAGATTATTTTCAGCAGTTTTTATTTTTCCATAACGTATTTCTGCAACCTTTCCGTAATCTCCTTCACGTTCTGCTTGGTCTGCATTTAATTTAAAAGATTCTATATCTGACTTTTGCTGTTGCATACGATCCACAATATCTTTCTCCTTCTGCCATTTCGCTTTTATAGAATTTCTTTCCTCACTGCGATCTGCAATTTCTTTATTGAGTTCATCTAATTTTTTTTCATCCTTTTCTCTTTTAATTGCTTCACGTTCAATTTCAAGTTGTCGGATTACTCTTTCAATTTTATCTAGTTCTTCTGGAACACTATTCATTTCCAATCGCAATTTTGCAGCGGCTTCATCAATTAAATCAATTGCTTTATCCGGCAACTTTCTATCTGCTATATAACGATTACTCAATTCCACAGATGCAATAATTGCTTCATCTTTAATGCGCACTTTATGATGACTTTCATAGCGCTCTTTCAAGCCACGTAAAATAGAAACGGAATCTTCAATTGATGGCTCATCCACAAATACTTTTTGAAAACGACGTTCAAGCGCTTTATCTTTTTCAAAATATTTTTGATACTCATTTAATGTTGTTGCACCTACTGCACGCAATTCACCACGAGCAAGTGCGGGTTTTAAAATATTGGCTGCATCCATTGCGCCTTCGCTTGCACCGGCACCCACGAGTGTATGAATTTCATCAATAAATAAAATGATTTGCCCTTCACTTTCCATCACTTCTTTCACCACTGCTTTCAATCGCTCTTCAAACTCACCTTTATATTTTGCACCGGCAATTAATGCCCCCATATCGAGTGAATAAATCACTTTTGATTTTAAGTTTTCAGGTATGTCACCATTCACTATTCTATGAGCTAACCCTTCGGCAATCGCAGTTTTTCCAACACCAGGATCACCCACAAGAATAGGATTATTCTTTGTGCGACGAGATAAAATATGTAACACCCTTCTTATCTCTTCATCACGACCAATTACGGGATCTAACTTACCGCTGTTTGCACGTTCATTTAAATTGATTGCATATTTATTTAAAGCATTGAATTGGGATTCGGCTGATTGACTATTTACTGTTGATCCTTTGCGCAATTCACGAATTGCAGCTTTCAAATCTTTCTCTACAACACCTTGTTCTTTTAATAATTTACTTATTGAATCACCACTCGCAAGTATGCCCAGCAGAATATGTTCCACCGAAATAAATTCATCATTAAATTCTTTTAAAAAACCTTGTGCTTTCGCTAAAGCAAGATTTGTTTCTTTGCTTAAATATGTACCGCCCTGCGATGTAACTCTGGGTAATTTTTTTAATTCTTCATCAAGCTTTTGTTGAATAAAGGCAACATTCACATTGAGCTTTTTCAATAGATAAGAAATCACTTCTTCATCCGTTCCCAACAATGCTTTTAACAGATGTGCATTTCTTATTTCCTGATGATCCATTTGCAAAGCCATTTGCTGTGCTTGCTGAATAGCTTCCTGGCTTTTTATTGTATAATTATTTAAATTCATAGTATTCCGTTTGGCCCTACTCTATCAAATAATAATCCGTTACAACTTAATCTGACATAGTGGCTACACATTAAGACAAACTTGTGAAATGAAAACAAAAACACAACAGCACAAACAATTTTGCTAAGTCAAACTGGCGGAAAATAATTAATCACATTTATTCAAATCGAATATTTAGCTGTTCACCAACCGATTTAAATTTATGCATCCATTTAGAATATCTGGCTTTCAATAAATTTTTAAACTTGGTGTTATTCAAATAATTCTCACCTATTCTGAAATATGCATTTTGCACCTCATAAATATCTGCTTTTAATCCGATATCATTCAGACGAATTAATATTTTACTCAGTTCTTCCATTGTAGTGAGATCATCTACATTACGTTCAAAATAATTCACCTTATTCAGCAACCATTCTGATGCTTTTTTATTGAGAACATCTGTATCGAGTTTAATTTTCCATTTTGCAACTTCTTCACTTAACTTATCCAATCGAGCAGGATTTGAATTATTGGAATCAAAGAATTTTCCAATTTCATTATTAATTACCACTTCCATATTTTTTAGCAGAATATCCGGAATTGGCAGTTTATTTTGTCGCAATACATTCGTCAGGTTATAAGTGCGATCATAAATGTTTTTATAACCTATTTGTGCATTTATGATATCCTGATTCATAATGGTATGCAGCACTTTACTTTGTTCATCTTTAAACAAATCCCGAAAAGAAAATCGTGATTCTCCAAAAGTTTGTTGCATAATATTAAATACTTCACTCATCTGTGCACTGCGGAAAGCATCTCTGGATTTTAAATACATTTCTTCAAACACATCTGTATCCATGCTGTCGGCGAAGAACCCCAAAATATGTTGTTGCCCGATATACACTGCTGTAAATATGAAAGGCTTTTCATAAAATGTAGCATGAGATGAAATACGAATTCTGCCAAAACATAATCGCAAATTTCCTGCTTCCAATCGCTCAAAAAAATCTGCTTTTGTTTGATAATTAAACATACTGAGTTTCTCAGGAAATTCTTCGAATAAACTTGCAGCAGCCCAATGCATTCCCACACCATTTAAATCCAAACGCATAGGTCGGATTTCTTTTTTGTATAACACAGAAGCATCTCCATACTTTGCAATATTGGAAGGCGCCAATTGCAGCATTGCCAAAAATGTTTCGTACAATTTTATTTTTGTTTCACCTTCTGCAATTTGAATTACACGATCTGCATATTGCAAAATTTGTTTGGTTTCAATTCTTGAAACTTCATCAAAAAACCAACCACAACTGGTAAACATCAACAATGTATTTCGCTGCATTTCCAATAGTCGGATAATTTTTAATCTTTGCTCTTCAGTAATTTCTTTTAGTGCATATTTTTGAATTATCGCTTTTAATTCTTCTTCATTTCTATCCATCAGATAAAAAATATATGCATTTCGCAAACCCCAAGGTTCCACATGCATTGCTTTTAATTCCAATTCATAAATAGCAGCCACTTCATCACGCAACCAGTTCAGTGCATTGCGTAAAGGTTCACGCCATTTTTGATGAAAATCTTTATTTGCACCATCGCTACATCCGCAGTTACTGCGCCAGCGTTCCACTCCATGCACACAACTCCAACTAGAGCTTTCTTTTATTCTAATTTCATATTTCGGTGGAAACAAACTCAAAAATTCGGCATAGTTGGTAATCTTAATTTCAGGATCTTCTTTTAAAATTGATAAGCAAGTTGCCAAAGCCATTTCACCAAATTTGTGATGATGTCCATAGGATTCTCCATCAGTTGCAACATTTACTAATTGTGCATTTGCTGATATAGGAAGAAATTGTTGCTTCAATGTTTCTGCAAACACATTACCGGAATTTAATAAACCATTAAATGCTAATTCACGTGATATTTTCCCATTATAAAAGAATAAAGCGATACTTCTTCCTGAAGGTAACTTGTATAAATAGGGTTGAGAAGTATCCAATGTATTTTCATCTTCAATTTCTTTCCAAGTAGAGTTGTCGAATAATTTAATTGCTTTAGCCTGACGAGGTGCAAGTATTGTAAAAGTAATATTATGTTTTGCTAATAATTCTAATATGTCAGTATCCACCGCAGTTTCTGCAAGCCACATACCTTCCGGCTCCCTTTTAAATCGAAATTTAAAATCTTCAATCCCCCATAATATTTGTGTTTCCTTATCCTTTGCATTTGCCAATGGCATAATAAGATGATTATATACTTGCGCAATCGCATTGCCATGACCGCTATGTTTTGCACGACTTACTAAATCTGCTTCCAAAATTTGCAGATAAGTATTGTTATGATTTTTTTCTATCCACGATAATAAAGTAGGGCCAAAATTGAAACTGATTTCAGCATAATTATTTATAATGCGGGTAATGCGTTTTTCTTCATTTAAAATCCGAGCAGCACTGTTAGGGCCATAGCATTCAGAATGAATACGATCGTTCCAATCGTGATATGGATGCGCACTTTCCTGTAATTCAATTTCCTCAAGCCAGGGATTTTCACGGGGTGGCTGATAAAAATGACCGTGAATACAAATATATTTTTCCATTTGGGTTAAAATTAATTATCCCTTACTATTAAATAGATGATACTTGAAACTGATTGCGATATTTATTTTTAAAAAGTAGAATTATTTCTATTGGCAATAAGATTACAAATATTTAATTTGAAATGAATTCGGAAAAAACAGTCGATTAGAAATTATATTCATTCCAGTCACGCTTGCGGTTTAATTTTAAATCCTGAAGCACAGAAGCTTTCACATTGATAGTGAAAAAATAACTGCGTCTTGCTCCAAATGGAATCCAATGGAAACTCATTTCCCAACAATGGAGATTGCGATAAATATCAATAGCAGTATATGTAAATTGTAATAATTCAAAATCATAACCGGTGGAAACACCAAGCTTCCAGTTAGGAGTAAAATTTATATCACCGCCTAAATTTAATGTCTGCGTTGTTGTTAATGAATCTCTTCCATTCACCGGCAAATTGGTGAAGTTCAAATTATAACTAATATTAAATTGCCATGGCACTTCAAAGTCAATATAATATTGCGGATTATCCCAAACCATATTGCGTTCTCCCTCAGTTCCACTTTCTGTTTCCAATGATGGATTTTCTTTTCTTGCAGATCGAAATGAAGTACCTACAGAAAAATTACCACCCGTTAATCTTCCTAATCTATTATTCACATCCCATTCAAATTTATTTATTCTGCGACCTGCAGTGTCCAGCACATAAGGATCATAAGAAGAAGAAACATTTAATCTAAATTTATTAAATAAGGTGGTATAACCCGATAAACCGATATAAGAAAAATTTAATGAATCCACTGCATAATTATAGCCGCTATTTACTGAAAAGCTTTCAATCAATTTCAATCGCTTTTCATGTGTTACTGTATCTTTTTTAGAATATACTTTCATTTCTAAATTATTGCCAAGATTTAAATTAAGCGTTCCACTTTTTCCAGCAGAAGGGCCACTAAAAATTCCTCCTTCAAAAATTGAATATTGCAACACTTCACCTCCCGGAGCAGATTGATAAGTGCCATAATACCCATAAGAAGGGTCCGCATAATCGGGTTTATAATTAAAAGAAAGTGAAGGAGTAAGTGTATGCCTGAATCCTTTTAATTTTCCTTTAAAATATAAATAGCCATAAAGTTTTGTGCTGAGGGATGCACTCAAATTAAAATAACTCGCATTCTCAAAACCTCTGATAGTATCTGTACGCACATAGTTAATTAAAGTATCAGTAATAATTTCACCAGTAACAGGATCTACAATTTCTGTAATAACAGTATCGGGATCATAAGTTTTTCTAATGGATTGGAAATACATGTTATCCGTATAATTCAGTGCCGGAGTTAATGTAAAATATTTCAACAATTTAAATGGTGCAGAAAAACTAAACTGATGAGAAAATCCATTTTGAAATTTATCTAAAGTCTCTGGTTCAAATAATAAAGAATCCTGCACACTTAAATAATTTTTAGCTGCCATACTGTACGAAATACCAAATTGATTCAATGCACTTTTTGGACTCTTCGCAAGATTTTTAAATGGATAAATACGAGTCATATTCACTGTTACATCCGGCAATGTTAAATTCATTAATCCAGTAGCAGTATTTTGACTTTGGCGCAATGCTGCATTTAATGAAAAAGGAGAATTACCAAATGTTTGTGTATAAGAAACACTCGAATTATAAGAGTTAGTTAAATAATTTTCATTGTAAGAATTATTCTGCAAATAATTAGTAGAACCAAAACTTACGTTCGCACCAAACACACTATTCGGTCTTGCTTTTGGATCTTGTGAATGATTCCATCGAATAAAGAATCCGGTGTTTTCAGAATAATCCGGAGCAAAATCCAACCCGTATTTATTGAGTGCATATTCCACATTCATATTGCCACGAAATTTATAGCGTTTGGCATAAGAAGAAGAAGCATCTAATCGCCAGGATCCCTGAGAATAAATATCGCCGGTTAATGCGAGATCCATATAATCATTTATGGCAAAATAATATCCGCCATCTCTTAAAAAATATCCTTGAGTAAAACTGTAACCATAGGATGGAATAATTAATCCTGATGATCTTCCTGTTTGTATCGGAAACAAACCAAAGGGTAAAAATAATGGCGTGGGCACGTCTGCAATTACAAGATTTGCAGGACCAGTTACTGCAATTTTTTTCGGAACTATCTTCGCTTTATCGGCAATAATATAATAATGCGGATGATCTAATTCGCAAGTAGTATAATACACACGATCACCATAATATTCATTGTTCTCATTTTTCTTTCCTTCGGATAATACTATAAATCCTTCGCCTTCTTTTCTTCTAAAATTATAAATCTTTCCTTTCTTGGTATCGAAATTATAACTCATACTTTCGGCAGTAAATTCATCCTCCCCTTCTTTAAAATAAGTAGGTCCGGAAAAATTACCGGCACTATCCATTAGCCGCATGGCATGTAAAGTTTTTTTACTCCAATCAAATACAACATAATCCGATTTAAGAAAAAATGTGGTGTAGGTTATTTCACCGGAATTATATAAATATGTTTTGCCGGAATCCAAATCATAAACAATACTGTCTGTTGCTTTATAAAGTATAGGTGCATCCAATGCTGCAGGTGCAAGTGTATACCAAAGAGTGTCTTTAATAATTGCGGATGAATCTGCTAATAGTGAATCCGTAGTGGTGCTATCAGCTAAAAAATTTATGGACGTATCCACAAAAGCATTTGTTTCTTGCTCAATAAATTGTACAAATAATGCGTTATTATGAGCCGAAATACGCTTGTATGGTATAAATTGAACTAACCCCAGTAATAATATAATTGCCGGCAATCGAATTTCAGATAATTTTAATATGTAAATAAAATTTAACCGCAAATTATTGTTCCTGGAATGAATAGCAACGTAAAGATACTACCTGTAATTATACTCGTTTTTATGTGCTCTGCATTTAGCAATAGCAATGCAGAACTTCCACCTGCATCTTTATATAAATTAAAGACAGTAGTTATTGATGCAGGGCATGGTGGACATGATGGAGGATGCAGTGGCAGTTTTTCAAAAGAGAAAATTGTAACACTTTCCATTGCATTGAAATTGGGTAAAATGATTGAAGAAAATTTTCCGGATGTTAAAGTGATTTATACCCGCAAGACTGATGTATTTATAGAATTGTATGAGCGAGCATCAATAGCCAACCGCAATGATGCAGATTTATTTATTAGTATTCATTGCAATGCAAATCAGTCCACTTCACCTTATGGGACAGAAACTTATGTAATGGGTTTACATAAAACAGAAGCAAACTTATCTGTTGCAAAACGTGAAAATGATGTTGTGCTCATGGAAACTAATTATTCAAAACATTATGAGGGATTTAATCCAAATGATCCGACTGCAAATATTATTTTTTCGTTGTTTCAACATGCATTCATGGAGCAGAGTATTTTATTTGCATCCAAAGTGGAAGAGCAATTTACCACAACCGGACAGCGAAAAAGCAGAGGTGTAAAACAAGCGGGATTTTTAGTGTTATGGAAAACAAGTATGCCTGCAGTATTAATTGAAACAGGTTTTTTAACCAACATTACTGAGGAGAAATTTTTAGGAAAAGAGGATGGTCAACAAAAAATTGCAGACTGTATTTTCAAAGCATTTACATCCTATAAAACCAAAATGGAAAATACAAATGGATTAACGGAAAACACTTACGCCGATAATACGAATACACAATCAACAATTACAAAAGAAACGTTATCAAGTGGAGAAGTAGAATACAGAATACAATTTTTAACATCGGGAAACCAATTAACCACCACGGATTCTAAATTGCAAAAATTAACTGGTGAACCTATCAGTTTTGTAGAAGAATCCGGTATATATAAATATCGCTTAGGGCCCTTTAATTCTCTGGAAGAGGCAGTGAAAAAACAAACTGAAATGCGCACTCTCGGCTTTTCTGATGCCTTTGTAATTGCACTGAAAGATAATATCCGCATTTCCGTTGAAGAAGCTAAGGCAATACAACCAAAATAAAATTGGCTAAGTCATTAATTGGTAATTTAGCACCATAAAACATTCTTAATCTTGAAGTATAGCAAAGAAATTAAAGTAGGTGCACTTGCACTTGGAGCGGTGTTGATTTTATTGTTAGGTGTGAATTATCTAAAGGGAATTAATCTGTTTAATAAAGGTGCTGATTATTATGTAGAATACAGCCATATACCCGGATTAATGAAAGGAGATGCAATTCAAATTAACGGATATCCGATAGGCAGAGTAAAAGACATTGGTATTGCCAATGTACATTCCGGGATAATATTCGTTGTGTTGAATATTACTGAACCAATACAAGTTCCATCAGATTCAAAAGCTACAATCCGAAGCGCAGATCTATTAGGTGAAAAATTTATTGCATTACAATTAGGAGCGAGTGAAGTTTATCTTAAACCGGGTGATACAATTGCTGGTGATATAGAATCGGATATTACAAATCAGATTCGTGAAGAGTTGCGACCACTTACTGAAAAAGTACAAAGCATGATTGTTTCTGTAGATACTGCCATCACTGTGATGAGCAGCATTTTTACACCTGCGTTTAAAGATGATTTCGGAACCAGTATCAGTAATATTAAACAGACATTAGAAACCTTTAATGATGCAGCAAAACGCATGGATGCATTATTGAAAAGACAAGAGCCACAAATTGAAAGTATTATCACAGGCATTTCAGTTAACATAGCAGATAATGAAACAGAATTACATAGAATCATTACTAATTTAAATACTATTACAGATAGCCTTGCTACAATAAATTGGGGCGCATTTGGTTCCAGCCTAGATAGCACAATTACTTCATTGAACAGCATACTTCAAAAAATAGATTCTTCAGAAGGTACACTCGGTAAGATGGTGAATGATGAAGAACTCTATGAAAACCTCGTTAAGATTTCTGAAAATTTAGATCGCATTACTCAGGAAATAGAATCTAATCCAAAGAAATATCTGCCGCCACTTATTCAAATTGGTGGTCAAAGTAAAAGTGATGAAAAATAAATTTCATCCACTTCTTTTTCTTTTCATTGTTATAGTATTTCATGCTGATATAGCGCATGCACAACGGGAGATAACAATAAAAAATGCCGATGTTTTAGAATTCAGTGATAAGAATGGACAACGCACTTATTATTTGATAAACAATGTAGAATTGCAACAAAATGAAATTACATTGTTTTGTGATACTGCATATTTATATTCTTCTCAAAACTCTGCACTTGCAATAGGTAATGTGCATATTAATCAAGCAGATTCAGTACATGCTTATGGTGATTCTGTAACCTACAATGGTGATACAAAAATCGCTGTGCTTTATAATAATGTAAAGCTTACTGATCGGAATATGATTCTCACAACGAATCAACTTACTTATAATTTAGAAACGAAAACAGGCGTATATACAAATGGTGGTCAATTGGATAATGGTGAAACAAAATTGGCGAGTGAAACAGGATACTATTATTCCAATTCAAGTGATGCATTCTTTCGGAAAAATGTAATTCTCACACATCCTGAATATAGTTTGGAAGCAGATACTCTACAATATAATACCGCACTTGACAGAGCTTATTTTCACGGCCCTACAAATATTTACAATAAAAACAGCACTGTGTATTGTGAAGAAGGATATTACGATTCCAAACCGGGCATTGCAGTTTTTAATAAAAATGTAGTTCTTACAAATCCACCACAGGAATTAAAAGCAGATAGTATTTTTTATAATCGTGAAACCGGAATTGGTGAAGCTTATGGCAATATTATTTTTAAAGACACCGCAGAAAATATTTTGCAATACAGTCAGTTTGGTAAATACAATGAAATAACTCAAACTCTAATTTCTACAAAAGGCTCAGTAGCTGCATATGCATTTCAGGGCGATACATTATTTATTGCGGGTGATACAATTCGTATTGTAGAAGATAGCGCAGGATTAAAAACTTTGTTGGTATATTATAATGTGCGCATTTTTAAAAGTGATTTGCAGGGTGTATGTGATTCTTTAAATTACGCAGATGTGGATTCTATAATTCGCATGTTTGGCGAGCCACTATTATGGAGCGACAGCACACAGTTTAGCGCAGATACTTTAATGTTATATATCAAGAACTCTTCTCTATCAGAAATTGCAATGCATACCAATGCAATAATCGTAAATGAAGTGGACAGTTTAATTTATAATCAAGTAGCGGGCAGAGATATTTATGGATTATTTACTGAACAGGAATTGCGTAAAGTAGAAGTACGTGGCAATGGTGAAAGTATTTATTATGGTCAGGATGAAGAGAAAAGATTTATTGGTGTAAACAAAGCAGTGTGCAGTGATATAGATTTATATATTCGAAAAAATGCTTTTACAAGAATTACATTTAAGAATTTACCTGAATCTAATTTTACACCGATGCAACAAGTAAACGTGAATGAACAGCGATTAGATAATTTTAATTGGTCGCCGGAAAAACGACCTGCATCAAAAGCAGATTTATTTCAACCAATAGAAGAAACTGTGAAGTCCAGTGAAACTAAATCATCCCAGAAAGACGGATAAGATTTTTTTACTACATCTTTATCACAAATAATTATTGGTTGCAATAATGCAAGCGGCGCAAAACACATTGCCATCCGATGATCTTCATAAGTTTCAATTTCTACATTCTTTTTAATTGAAATTTTTCCATCTAAAATCCAGCTATTGCCTTCAGCAGAAAAATTTACATCAAACTTTTTTAATTCTGTTGCAAGTGCATTAGTGCGATCTGTTTCTTTTATTTTCAAACTTTCCAATCCTGAAAATTTTCCAGGAATACCCAATGCCGCACAAGTAACAACAACCGTTTGTGCAAGGTCAGGACAATTGGAAAAATCATAATCGAAATAAGAAGTTATATTTCCTGTTTGCTGCAACTCACAAACACCTGAATTAAAATTTGTGGTAACTCCTAACTGCTTATAAATTTGTGGTAACACAGCATCACCCTGCAAACTATTTTCATCAATTCCCAATATACGCAATCTGGAATTTTCAGAAAGTGCCACTATAGAAAAATAATAAGATGCCGCACTCCAATCGCCTTCCACATGTACATTTTTTGCATTGTAATTTCCATGTGCTATACTAATTATATTTTCCGAAATACTACATTCAATTCCCATGGATTGCATCAGTCTTAAAGTCATACTGATATAAGGGAAAGAAGAAAGTTTTCCTTCCAAATGCAAAGTCAATCCATTTTCCAAAACAGGAGCAATCATCATGAGAGCAGAAATATATTGTGAACTTACATCAGCTTTAATATGCACTTCATTTGCCGATAAATGTTTGCCCTCAATTTTCAATGGAGGAAATCCTTCCTTCTCTTTATATTCAATTTCAGCACCCAATTCACGAAGCGCATCCACCAAAATATGAATAGGTCTTTTTTTCATCCTCTCCGATCCGGTAAGAATTCTTAAACCTGGTTGCAATGCAAAAAAAGCTGTGAGAAATCGCATAGTTGTTCCGGCTGCACCTACATCACAAATGATATTATCAGATTTCAACAGAGCTAATAATGTTTGTGTATCATCTGAAGGTGAAAGATGTTTTATTTCAAAATCCGATTTACTCAGCGCACGCATAATTAATAGTCTGTTGCTGATACTCTTCGAACCTTCTAATTCCACCGATGCATTTAAGGCATCTGCTGTATATGTTAATCCTACTTTCATGACTGACTTGAATAAAATTGTAATGCTTCTAAAATATCATTTTGCTTCACTGCAATATCATAATTGCAATCGCCAATGTGATTTAATAAACTGAAACGAATACTATCTCCGCAATTTTTTTTATCCTGCATCATAAAAGAAATTAAAGTTGCAGTATCTAAATCTTTTACATTATAACCAGGAAAATATTGCAAAATTGAATTTGTAATTGCAGCTAATTCTTTTGATTGTAATTCCAGATATAGATGACTAAGAAATGCTTCACAAATCATACCGATGGCAATTGCTTCACCATGAAATAATGGATCCGCATCCTGTTGCATTGACCATGTTTCTACTGCATGACCAATGGTGTGACCGAAGTTGAGTGTTTTGCGCAAACCGGTTTCTTTATAATCCGTTTCCACCACATGCTTTTTAATATTTACAGATGTCTGAATAATCGCCACCCAATCCTTAATTTCTGTTGGATTTTCTTGACTTATTTTTTCCCAATACTCTTTATCCGCAATTAATCCGTGTTTAATTACTTCTGCAAATCCATTTGTTAATTGTCGTTCAGGAAGTGTATTTAAAAAATCTGTTGCAATAAGAACAGCAACCGGATTATTAAAAACCCCAATAATATTTTTCACACTATTATAATCCACACCCAACTTTCCACCGACAGATGCATCCACCTGACTTAACAATGTTGTAGGCATTTGAATAAAAGCAATTCCTCTTTTAAAAGTGCTTGCAGCAAAGCCTCCCATATCACCGATTACACCGCCACCCAAATTAATTAATACTGCATTTCTGTCTGCATTATTTATTGCTAATACATCCCAAATTTCTTTGCAGGTATCAATATGTTTATGCTGCTCGCCGGTGGCAATACTGATGAGTGTATGTGCAGGAATTATGTTTTTTATTTTTGGATAACATTCAATTTCAGTAATCGAATCTACCAACACAAATAGTTGTGAATAATTTCCAACTGAAATCAATTCATTTAAAAATCCTCCTTCAATTAAAGTAGAAATCTTAATAGGATATTGAATTGGAGTAATGGTATTCATCCCTGCATCACTTTTTGAATACTCCATGCTTGTGGTTTTTCATTAAATAAAATTTTTGTTTTTGCCCATGTCTCTTTAAATAATAAAGATTGTCGGTATTCTTCCAACGCATCTGCACTCTCCCATTCACTATAAGTAAAAAATAAATGACTATGCAAAATATCTCTGTACAAAGTTACACCTGAACATCCCGGGAATGCAGCAATTTTAGATTTTGCATTTGCGAAGATTTCAATAAAGGTTTCAATCTTATCCGTATCAAACGACATTTTTACAATACGTGTAATCATTTAATTTCAATTTGAATTCTCGCATCCATCTGAATACCTAACAGCAATTGCGCATTGCCTTTATTCACTGCAATTTCCAAATGACCTGCTGAATTAAATAAAATTAATCGTTCACCCAACTTCACATCACTATAGTTATTTGAAATATTTTCAAACACATCTTTTCTTGTATAACTAATGCTCACTTCTCTGCCCTGCACTATGCTGTCAAATTGTGAACGTGTAACATTTAAAATAATATTTCCGAATCTATCAATATGAATAACGCCTGCAATAATAAAATTGCTATTTGCCGGAGGTGTAAGCGGAATTTTTGTATTCATTTGTTGTAGTGGCGATCCGATATCTGATAATCGCTTTCCTTTGAGTAATTGAACACAAGCTTTTACAAAAATATCTCTTGCAGCAAATGTGCTTTGTACGACAGACTTAGGTAATAAAACTATTTCATCCGATCTAGCTTCAGTTACCAGAGATAATATTCCATTATCAGGACCAATAAAAAAATGGTCATTATATCGCAATGCAATACAATTTCCAAATGAATTACCCGCATCAACCGCAGCTAAGTGAATAGTACCCTTGGGAAAATAATGATATGATGATTTTAGAAAATAGGCTCCTTGTGAAATATCAAATGGTAATACTTCATTAGAAATATCTACAATAGTAACATTTGAATCTGTATGTAATATTCCGGCTTTCAGAATAGCAACATAAGGATCCTTGTTTCCGAGATCAGAAGTAAGGGTAACTATTGCCATTCAAATTATTTTGGATTAAGTAGCGAATTATAAATGTATTAAATTTGGACATACAAAAATAAACCATTTGATAGAAGTAAACATTCCTTTAGGCGCAATTAAACCCGTAGAATTTTATGGCATTCATAATTCACGATTGGGTATAATAAAAAAAACATTTCCATATTTAAATATTGCTGCAAGAGGCAGCGAATTAAAAGTGCGTGGCAATGAAAAAGAAATAGAAGACTTTCGTGTAAAAATTGAACAAGTGGTAACGCATCTTGAAGATTACGGCAGCATTTCAGATGCAAATCTGCAAAGTTTATTATTTGGACTTAAACCCAATGAATTAACGGATACACAACATTTACCAGAAGATGTAATTGTGCATGGCCCCAACGGATTAATGGTGAAAGCTCGTACACCTAATCAAAAAGTAATGGTACATCTTGCGCAAGATCATGATATAGTTTTTGCAATTGGTCCTGCAGGTACAGGAAAAACTTATACCGCCGTAGCATTGGCTGTGAAAGCATTAAAAGAAAAATCAGTTAAGCGTATTATTCTCACACGACCGGCTGTAGAAGCAGGAGAAAATCTGGGTTTTTTACCGGGTGATTTAAAAGATAAAATTGATCCGTATCTGCGTCCGCTGTATGATGCTTTGGATGATATGATTCCGGTGGAAAAATTAAATTTATTTATGACTAACCGCATAATAGAAATTGCGCCTCTTGCATTTATGCGAGGTCGTACCTTAGATCATGCATTTATAATTTTAGATGAAGCACAAAATGCGACTGATGCACAACTAAAAATGTTTCTAACCAGATTAGGCCCCAGCGCAAAATGTATTATCACCGGTGATCTTACTCAAATTGATTTACCCAGAAATCAATCTTCCGGATTATTTACCAGTTTGAGAATTCTAAAAGAAATTGATGGAATAGGTACAGTTTTTCTGAATGAAAATGATGTCGTGCGCCATCGTTTAGTAAAACAAATCATTAAAGCCTATGATTATGAAAAAAGAAGACAAGATGATGTGCATGATAATGATCATTCTTCATAATCAGCAGGCAGCAGTCCGTACTTTTTCCATTCAGCAATCGGCAATGGTAATTCTAAAATTGATCCATCATAAATATCTAATACCCAACCGTGAATTTTCGGATATTTATCTGAAGCAAAGGCTTGAGTCATAATAGAAGTTTTGCATAATTGCCGTAGTTGACGAACTGTATTTAATTCGCTTAATCTGTGTAAACGCTTTGTTATATCAGGAATTAATTCCAATTCATCCTTCTTCTCCAAAGCAAGATCACGGATAGACATTACCCAATTTTTTATAAGTCCACTGGCTTTTCCAACATAGGCCGCTTCCACACCACCACAATTATAATGACCACAAATAATGATATGATCCACATGCAATACATCCACTGCATATTCCAGGACAGATAAAAAATTCATGTCGTTTAGAAATACCTGATTAGCGATATTACGATGGATAAAAATTTCTCCCGGTTTGGCACCAGTAAATAAATCAATTGGCAATCGGCTGTCGCTGCAACCAAGATATAAAAACGGTGGATGCTGTGGTTTCGATAATTCCTTGAAATAGTCTGGGTTGGCTTTCATTTCCTCCGCTTTCCAATTTGCATTATTCTGCATCAGCTTTTTGTATCTCGACATTGGTGTTATTTTTTATTTTTAAATAATGATTTTTTATTCGTCAACATCGCATCCGCAATTGATTTACTATTCACCTCTTTTCTTTCCTGCAATTTATCAATTACAACAGTATAATTTTTTTCATCCCGGTTTTGACTCAGTTTTTTCATCGCATGCAAATCACTTATTGAAATTTCAAAAGCAACAATTCCTTTTAGATGCGATGCCATAAATTTTTCTGAAAGATCATTTACATGTACCGGATTTTTTTCTTGCGTTTCATGGCGATTCACCAATCTATCCAATAAAGTTACTACCTCCTCTCCTTCCATCACCCGCACTTTCCCATACACATGCACTGCAAAATAATTCCAGGTAGAAACATTTTCATGATCATACCAGGAAGCAGAAATATATGCATGTGCCCCTTGAAAAATTACCATCACATCCGGATTCTCATTAAAAGATTTCCATTGTGGATTTGCTTTTGCAATATGCGTATGCAATACATATTCTCCGGTTGCATTTTTTTCTAATTCCACAGGCACATGTGTAGCCCAAAATTTACCATCCAACATATTTATAACAGTTGCAAAAGGATGATGCCGGATAAACTCCAGTATCTCTGGTTCCTGTTCGAAGCGATTGATTTTAGGAATGTACAAGGATGAATAAAATTTTTATAAATATCTCTCTTTTATAATTGCCAGATGATGCAGTTCATGTCCTGCCATTACTCTGCAAACTGCGTTCACGGTTACAGGATGTTTATTTGCATTACCTCTTGAATCTATCATTTCATGCGTAAAACTGCGCATCATTGCAATTGTAGATTTTCGCAACAAATCCATTTCATTTATAAGATTATCTATAGATCTTTCATTTGCATTGGATGCGGCTGCATATTCATCTTCTTCAAATCCCGGAAGTTGCTGGGTTTCACCTCGTGCAATGCACAATGCTCTGTAACTCATAATGCGTTCGGTATCTATAATATGTCCGAGAATTTCTTTAATAGTCCATTTCCCTACTGCATATCTGTAATCAAGTTTTTCTTTGGGAATTGATTTTAAAAATTCTATTGTATGCGTAGTATTATTTTCAAATTCCAAAGGCACATCACATTGCGATGGCAATCTATCGAGATATGCTTTATGATAGGGAATATAATCTCCTTCTTTTACTTCCGGCCAATTCATGATTTAGATTTTAATGGTAACCATTAAAAATAATTTTTGTTTTGCAAATACAAAATCATTTTCTGCACTTGATATGTTATTATTAGTTATTGCAAGCATCAAAACATTTTTGCTTGTGTAATTTTACCGCCGAATTTTAAAATCATGTCTATCCTTTCCATTCTTTTCCGCATGTTGTTCATGCTCGCTTTTTATTTTCTGCCCGACTTGTTTATACGCAGCGGAATTAAAACTGCTTTTCCGAAAAAAAGTAGAAAGGCATTGCGCATTTATTGGATATTCAATATTATCATTTTATTAATTGCATTTTCCGGACTGATTCTTAACCGGAATTTAGAAAATGAATTTATTCGGATCAATCTGTATATGTTCGGAATTTTTGTAGCCTTTCTTTTCACAAAAATTTTGGTGGCAGCATTTTTATTTGGCGAAGATATTTTTCGTGTTCCTATCAGCATTTACAAACGGTGGATTAAAAAAGAAAAACCGGAAGAAGGTGAGAAATCGCTTATTTCAAGACGCAAATTTTTATCTCGTTCTGTATTGGTTTTTGCAGCTCTACCTTTTGGAGGATTTATATATGGAATGGTGAAAGGGCGATACAATTTTACAATACATAAGGAAACACTTTTTTTTAATGATTTACCTGAAGCATTTGATGGAATTACTATTACACAACTCAGCGATTTACATATTGGCAGTTGGGATCATTTTGCAAAAAATCAAATGGAATATGCGGTACAACAAGTAAATATGTTGCAGTCAGATATTATATGTTTTACGGGTGATATAGTAAATAGCAGATCGGATGAAATGAATGGCTGGTTTGATGTATTTAAAAAAATGGAAGCACCACTTGCAAAAATTTCTATTCTGGGAAATCATGATTACGGTGATTATGTAAACTGGGAAACGGAAGAAGATAAAAAACAAAATCTGGATGAAGTAAAAAATATTCATCCGCAAATTGGATTCGAATTATTATTGAATGAGAAAAAAACAATAGAACGCAACGGACAATTTTTACACTTTGCGGGAATTGAAAATTGGGGCTCAGGAGATTTTCCTAAGCTGGGTGATTTAAATAAGGCGGCAGAAGGTTTAACTGATAAAGATTTTATAATTCTGCTTTCACATGATCCTACTTTTTGGGAAACACATGCGATACCACATTCCAGCAAACCGAACATAACATTAAGTGGTCATACGCATGGTTTTCAAATGGGAATTGAAATACCCGGTTTTCGTTTTTCGCCAGCGCAATTTATTTATAAGCAATGGGCAGGATTATATCAAAAAGGCACACAATATATTTATGTAAATCGTGGGTTGGGCACTGTTGGTTATCCGGGTAGATTAGGAATTTGGCCGGAGATTACACAGCTCACTTTAAGAAGAAAAATTTAGACCATTTATTTAGACTTTTGACTAATGGCTATTGGCCGTTAGCCTTTAGCAGTTGGCAAATAACATAGACTCTTGACTTTTTTTTGACATTGATAAAATTTAACCACATAGATACATAGAAAAAGAGTAAAAAGAGAAATAAATCCGATTTATTAAAAATAGTCTTCCTTCTCAAAATATAAAAAAAGATTACACGGAGAACACTGAGAAAAACACAGAGATTCACAGAGAAAATAGTGAATGGTAATGGTGAGTAGTGAATGGTAGAGTGAGTAGTGAGTAGTGAGGAAAAAAATAACCGCAAAGAACGCTAAGAAAAAAATAGCGAAAAACAAACTGAAAAATTACACAGAGTCCCCCCTCTTCCAAAGAGAGGGGGAGTTGGAAGAGCTGCACTGAGAATGGTGAATGGTGAATGGTGAGTAGTGAGAAGTGAGTAGAGAGGTGAGAAAAACCGCAAAGAATGCTAAGAAAAATACGCAAAAACAAACTGAAAAATTAATGTGCATTCCCCTCTCTTCCAAAGAGAGGGGCAGGGGTGAGTTGGAAGAGCTGAAAATTACACGGAGATTCACAGAGAAAAAAAAGTGAATAGTGAATGGTGAATAGTGAATGGTGAGTAGCTGAAAGTTCCGATTAATATCGGAATGAATGGTAAAAAAAAATAACCGCAAAGAACGCTAAGAAAAAAACAGCAAAACAAACTGAAAATTTACACAGAGAATCCCCCTCTCTTCCAAAGAGAGGGGCAGGGGTGAGTTGGAAGAGCTGAAAATTACACAGAGAGTCACATAGAAAAATTTATGCTTAGTACTTATCAAATGATTACTCTATTCCCAAATCATTTTACCTTTCTATTTTGATTTATTTTTTTTATCAGATAAGTAAATTTTAAAGTGATTTTCATATTTTGTATATTTGAATAATAAATTTTTTCAATTACCTCATAGCATGCATTCTCAAAAATCTTTTTCTTTTCTTCTTCTAATTTTTATTTCATGTTACTTTAATATTAATGCAAATGCTCAAAGAGTAGTTTTTATTTCTAATTATTCTGGATATTGTTATGATGGAATGTACTACTTGGATGAAGATGTAAAATTATTTCGTGATGTATTTGGCAATGAAGATGATGGTGGCTGGCAGCGATTTACTTTTGATGAAATTGATAGTGCAAATGAGTTTTTAGATAATACTTGTTTGTTGTTTTTGGATGGATTTTGTGATTACTATGAATTCACAGAATTTTATGAAATCTATACTACTGAAATAGAAGAATTTGTAGCCGGAGGTGGAAATTTATATATGAACATCGCCTTACCTGATCCGGTATATTTATCCTTAGGATTTGATAGCTTAAAAATTATACCTTATGGGAGTGCGTATGCATTAATTGTTGATACTCTGCATTCCATTACTTATGCCCCTAATCTAATTTCTTTTGCTTATCCAATTACAGCAAGACCAGGAAGTGGTCCATTACTTTCTGTTGGGTCATTCACGGGTAACGCAATAGATACAATCCTATATGATACCATAATTAATACATCATCCGGTGATACATTTCCACAAAGAGCACCTTTAATTTATTTTGAATGGGGGGAAGGTAAAGTAATAGCTTCTACTTTCGCCATCTGGCATTGGGATGAATTATTATCCAATTACAAAAATCTTCGTCGTAATATTTTGTATTACTTATCGGGTTGTATGCATGGGCCTGTAGATGCCGGTGCTTTTGCTATTGCTGCACCATTAGTTAATTGTCAACTTACAGAAGAAGAAACTTTACAAGTGTTATTATATAATTATGGAACAGATACGCTAACTGAGATTACAGTGTGTTTTAGTGTGGATGGTGGCGCAGAAGTTTGCGAAAATTTTGAATTTGCAATTCCACCTCAACATAGTGATACTGCAATGTTTTCTGCTACAGCAAATTTTTCAGGATGTGGTGTACATTCTATTACAGCTTATACAATAACTCAGGGAGACACTATCACGGATAATGATACACTTGTTATGCAAATAGAAAGTTTATGTCCACCATTAAGTAGTGCAGGTTTGCCGGATACTATTTGTATTAATGCAGGCTTAATTCAAGCATCACCTGAACAAGGTGGAGGACTTTGGAATGGAACAGGAATTACAAATAGTGCAACAGGAAGTTTTGATCCTATGATTGTTGGTGAGGATTTTACTTCTGAAATTTCTTATACTTATGAAATGAGTTTTAATTATCAGTTTTCAGAAATAGAATATGCAGAACCTACAATGACGGAAGCCGATAGTATTCCACTTGCAGATACGGATTGGGAAAAGATATATCTCGGATTTTATTTTACTTATTTCAATCAAACTTACGATAGTGTGTATGTAGCAAGTAATGGATATATGAGTTTTGGTGCGCCACATGATACATGGTATCCTGCCATTCCGGATTATTCCGGAGCTATAACAAATCTTGTTGTGCTGGCAGGGGGTGATATGAATCCTGCTGCTTATGGTAGGGTGCGATATAGCACAGAAGGCACAGCTCCTTATAGAAGATTTATTCTGCATTATGATAGCGTACGTTGCGATTATGAAGCGGGAAAATATATAGATGTGTATGGTATTTTGTATGAAGAAAATAATAGTATTGATATTGTTGTAAATCATTTACCCGGCGTTGAATTTTGGGGTATATCTCAGGGCATAAGTAATCTGGAAGGCACTATTGGAATTAATACACATAATCCCGAAAGGATTCCGTGGTTAAGAGATAAATGGTATGATACCGATATTGAAGAAGTGGCTTACCGCTTTTCACCTGAACAATGTTTTAGAACAATCACCGATACCATTTTAGTAACCGGTGATGTTGCAGTAAATGTATTGGGAAATGATACTACTTTTTGTCCGGGTGGTAGTTTGCAAATTGGTACAGATTATCCGGGTACGGAAATACTTTGGAATACAGGAGAAACTACTCCGCATATCAATATAGAAGAAGCAGGAATTTATACTATTCAAATGCATTATGGTTCGGGTGATTGTTATTTATTTGATACAATAACTATTGCATCAGCAGAACAGGATGTATTTGCAAATGTGTTAGGCAATGATACTTTACTTTGCTATGGTGATACTTTGCAATTAGAAATTAATTATGCAGATACAATATTTTCTTTTCATTGGAATACAGTAGATACTACGCAAATAATAATAGTATCCGAAGCAGGAAATTATGCATTGGAAATAGAATATCAATCGGGCTGTTCGCTGTATGATTCTATTGCAATTAATTATAATTCACCAATATTTATTGAAAGCACTTCAACACCTTCACCCGATGATGGTCCGGGTGGAAGTATTACAATAAATGTGAGTGGAGGAACAGCACCTTACACTTATTTATGGAGCGATGGATTAATCGGAACAGAAATAGAAAATGTATATCCCGCAACCTATTATCTTACAGTGATAGATGCATTGGGTTGCAGTATTTCCACCACTGTTTTTGTTGGCATCGGCACAGGAATTTTTGATAATGAAAATACTCAAATAACTATTTATCCAAATCCATTTGATGAAACGATACAGGTGGAATCTGAGATAGCAATTTCTAAAATTGAAATCATAAATGCTACAGCTCAATATGTATTTAGCACAAGTTATAATACAGTTGAAAACACTATTATCCTCAACACAAATTTTCTTACACAAGGAATTTATATTCTAAAAACAAGTATGGTGAATGGAGAGAGTTATACTTTCTTAGTGAATAAGATTTGAAGGGCGAGAAATGCAGCCACGAACCTGCCTGGCCGGTAGGCAGGTTCGTGGCTGCATTTTTTTTTAAGTGTCCCGAATAATGTTTCTCCAAGGTTGGTGGCCAATCCTTCTCAAAATATATGCATCGAGCTTACGGCTCTTCATGTTTTATTTTAAGTTTATTTCTTCGGACTGAAGTCCGAAGTTGCAAAATTTACAGAGCCGATGGCTCTCCGTGAATACTCTGCTAAACTCAGTGTAATATTTTTTCAATAGCTAATCGGCTAATCAACACATTTGCTAATTCTAAAAAAATCTATGTGGTAAAAAATTATCTTGAATAAGGTTGGGGACGCCAACCTTGGACAGAAATGGACAAATAGTTTTTTCTCAAAAAGTGGTTATTGAATAACGAAGACCTCACATCTCAGAGTTCCCTCCGGGTAACACTGTGATAACATTATAATCTATTCCCTCTTCAAATCGTACTTCTCAATTTTATTATACAAGTGCGAGCGTTGTATATCTAATTCTTCTGCAGTTTTAGAAACATTCCAACTGTTTTTATTTAAGCGGAACAGTATAAATTCTTTTTCGATATGATCTTTAAAATCCTGGAATTTTTCGAAGCGTTCATATAAGTCTTTTGGACTGCCACCACTTGCAGAAGTATTGCCATAAGCAAGCACATCTTCTTCTGTAATTTTTTGTTCGCTTAAAATAACAAGCCGCTCAAGTACATTGCGCAACTCACGAATATTTCCTGTAAAAGCAATGTTCTGCATTTCCTGCATTGCCTTTGGTGTAATTACTTTACGGGGCATGCCATAGTCTTCACAAATTTCTTTTACAAATCGTTCTGCAAGCAATGGTATATCCTCTTTGCGATCATTCAATGAAGGCACATGAATTAATATTACACTTAAGCGATGGTATAAGTCAATACGAAATGTATTTGCTTCCATCTCTTTTATTAAATCTTTATTTGTTGCAGCAACCACACGCACATCCACCGGAATTTCTTTATCCCCACCCACACGGGTAATTTTATTTTCCTGCAATGCACGTAACACTTTTGCCTGCGCACTTAAACTCATGTCGCCAATTTCATCTAAGAATAATGTGCCGCCATTTGCCTGTTCAAATTTTCCTATGCGTTGTTTTATTGCTGATGTAAAAGCACCTTTCTCATGACCGAATAATTCACTTTCAATTAACTCACTTGGAATGGCCGCACAATTCACTTCTATAAGCGGACCGTTGGAGCGATTGCTGCGTTCGTGAATCCATCTTGCTACTAATTCTTTTCCTGTGCCATTATCACCCGTAATTAAAACTCTTGCATCTGTTGGCGCAACACGATCAATAGTATCTTTTATTTTTTTTATTGCAGGTGAGTCACCAATAATTTCTCTTGTTTTAGAAACTTTTCTCTTTAACACTTTTGTCTCCGTCAGCAAATTACTTTTATCAAGTGCATTGCGAATTGTAATTAATAAGCGATTTAAATCCGGTGGTTTTGCAACATAATCAAATGCGCCTTTTTTCACTGCATCCACCGCAGTTTCTAAAGTGCCATGACCGGAAATCATAATTACCGGAACATCGGCATTGGTATTTTGCATTTTCTCCAACACTTCCATGCCATCCATCTTCGGCATTTTAATATCCATCAACACCACATCATAATCACCATCCTGAATCATGCGCAAACCTTCCGCACCATCTTGTGCTTCGTCCACAGCGTATCCTTCGTATTCTAAAATTTCTTTTAATGTTTTGCGAATGCTTTTCTCATCATCTACCAATAATATATTTGCCATAAGATTTGTATTCAAAATTTGTTTTACAATTTGTGTTTGATAACAGCTATAAAATTACCCAATTTAAAAGCAACGGTTTTGCCAATGAAGCACTTATAAATTTTCTTCATTAATCAGCTTTCCGGATTCGTCATAATATTTCCATTTACCTGTTTTATTATCTTCTGTATAATTGCCTTCGCTTTTCACTTTTCCATTATCAAAATACTCCAACCACATTCCGGATTTAGCGCCGTTTTTATTTTTACCTTGAGAAATAACAACGCCATTCATATTATACACTGTTTGAGTTCCCTCTAAGATTCCATTCACATAAAATTGTTCCATTGCAGGTTCACCGTTGTTATAATACCAAATGCTGCGACCGTTCTTTATTCCCGCTTTATATTCTTCAGCGGAACTGGTTTTACCCATATTATTATATTCTATTGCAAGTCCATCCAATTTTCCATTTTTATAATACTGACTCTGTTGAAGAATGCGCACATTATTAGATGTGGTATAAGTGCGCATTTCACCATTCAATGTATCGTTTATATAATTTTCTTGTTTGGATAAAAGACCGGTTTTATCAAAATATAATTGCACACCGTCTTGCACACCATGACGATACTGTTTCATTCCCATCAATACACCATTCGGAAAATAATGCAATAAATTACCATGCAGTTTGCCATCCTTAATTGTTCCCTTATCAATAGATAAATCTTTATTCGTCGTTTCAAACGCAATTAAATTTCTATCGGAATCTATTTTCGTAAAAACAGTATCTTGTTGTGCATGTATAATTGTTGTACTGCAAATAAGTATTGCAATTAAAATGTTATTCATCATTCTTGTTTTTATTTTCATCAATTTTTTTATTCTGATTATCTTTTTCTGTTTGTTGTTCACCACGACAACATTCATCCAACACCATTTTACAAATGCTGCATTGCCCATGACCATGCACCCAAACAATTTGTGCAGGCATTCCGCAAAAGGGGCAGATAATTATTTCAGTATTCAACTCCATTGTAAATAAAAAAAATCTGCAGGCTCATAAGCCGGATTCTGTTTCAATCCTGTCATTTATCTAGGCTATACATCACTGCATAGCTCCTGCTGCCTACCCACCGGAGATTCGGACGAGCAATCCTCTTTTCCGTCGAAACGGAAAACTCCGGCATATTTGGCATTGTAACCCGCAAGGTTTACCCATAACAAATATTGCTACTTATTATCGTGAGCTCTTACCTCACATTTTCACCCTTTCCCAATTTGCATCAGGTGGTTATTTTCTGTGGCACTTTCTCGCACAATGTCGAAACATTGCAGCCACCCGTTAGGTGGTGCGGCGCTCTTTGTTATCCGGACTTTCCTCACTAATAACAATTAAGAATTAGCACGACAGGCCGGCCTGCAGATATTTTAAAGAACATTATAAATTTATTTCTGTGGCACCATATCCAAACCTCGAATTATAATCATTGTTATAGGAAACCACTTCCGGTGTTTGTTTTAAAATGTTTTCAATCTCTATTTTCAACTTACCTTTTCCTATACCATGAATTGCATAAATACGATGCACATGATGTTTAATTGCTTTATCTAAAAATCGTTCGAAATGCCGCAATTGAATATGCAGAATCTCACCTTTATCCAGCAATGCACTATTCTTTTCCAACTTCTCAATATGCAAATCTATGTGATCGGGCATAGCTGCTTTTTCTATAATTTTATTTTCTTGTTTTTTAATAGAATGTGTATCCCAAAAATCATCCTCCTCTTTTTTCGAAATTTTTATTTTCTCCTGTTTGCCAGGAATTTCTTTTACTATTTCAAATGCGATATAATTCTTTTCAGGAAAAGCATCACTTTCCATTTGCGTAAAAAATTGTTTGGCTTTAATTTTCAATTCTTTGCTGAAAGGATTTGTTGATCCCTGTGCATTCTTCACCCAAAAATTAAAACTACAAACCGGCAAATCATTTAATTGATCAGTTTTAAAAAAATGCAATTTCAAATCAGCTCCGGATAACAATTCTTTTTTAATTTTTTCCTGTGTTGTCTGACTTAAATAATAAGTGTAATCCATCAGCAAATTTTCTTTCAGGCGATTACAAACTAACATTTGAAATCTTTCAATTTCACCATTCATTTTTCGCATCGGCACTATTACTAAATGTAAACCGTGGGGAAGTACAATTTTATTTTCTTGTTCTTTATTTTTTTGAACTTCCTGTTTTCTTGGGTCTAAACCAAACTCAGAAGCCTTTACAACAGCAGTAGAATGGAAGGTGCTTGATTTACCATCTATATCCACCACAACAGTAAATTTATCCATGTAACCTTCAAACACACCTAACTCGCCGGTATTGATTATAAAAACTTGTTCGCCTTTTTCTATCTTAGTCATTGAATCAACAAAGGTAAACAATGCAAAAAGGCAAATCAATTTGTTGGCAAATTATAACAGTTGTTTTTTTATTGGGATTGACTTCTTCTTGTCAACCGATAATGAAGGCAATGGTGGGAGTAAATGATATAAAACACTTAAGCACAGAGAAAATAATAAAGCAGTCAAAAAAATATCATATCCCGGATTCAAACTTATATGTATTAAATGATACTGCTTATTTATCCTTCATTAAAACGTATGAGGGGAAAACGATAAATGGCCGTAACACTTATAAAGATTTATATCAGCCCTTGCAGATTTACGGATTTGACAGCACAGACATTATACAGTTTCAACTGATTAATTGCACCGTGGGCGGATTTCCAAATTTGAAATGGGATAGATATGGTGACTTTGAAACTTCACCACTCTCCATGCCTCGTACCCATTTATCAGATTCCACTCTTCTCGTTAATACACTTACCGATTATTATTCTGCAATCGAGCCAACACCAGATGCACAATCAAATTGTAATGATGAAACAATAATTGTGTATTGGAATAAATTTATGGGTCGCCAAAGCAAAAGACTTATTAAAACTGTAAATGATTATAAAGAAAATGTCAGTAGTTATACTTGTCTGTATTATGTAAATACAGATAATTTCTTTTACATGATGAATCAGGATACATCAAAAACAAAATAACTTGTTTACTTAAATTACTAAGTAGTTATTTTTTTTCAACACTTATCTTCGCTGTCAATTATTTAATTACACAATGAAAAAAACGCTGAAGTGGAATATTGCGCAAAAAGCAGAGTTGCAATGGTGGGAAAATTATCTGAAGGGAAAAAATGTAGAGGAATATCATGCATGGAAAAGAAAATACTGGCAAGGTTTGTTAGATAAGATTTCGAGTGTTTGTCCCATTGAAAATGGAATGTCAGTATTGGATGCAGGTTGTGGACCAGCGGGTGTATTTATGAATCTGCAACAATGTAAAGTGGATGCAATAGATCCGCTGTTAGATAATTACAATAAAACACTTCCGCATTTTAAAACTGCAGATTATCCCTACGTTACTTTTTTCAATACACCGATGGAACAATTTGCAACAGATAACAAATATGATATTGTGTTTTGTATGAATGCAATTAATCATGTGATAGATATAAAACACAGCTATCAGCTTCTTGGCAAATGGGTGAAACCGGGAGGCAAATTAGTTGTAACAATTGATGCGCATAATCATAGTTTTTTCAAACATCTGTTTCGATTAATTCCCGGCGATATTTTACATCCGCATCAATATGATTTAAAAGAATATGCAGCCTTTATTACCGACAATGGATTTAAGATGTTGCAAACCGAAAAACTAAAATCCGAATTTTTCTTTGATCATTATATGCAGGTGGCGGAGAAATAAAAAAGCCGCTTCATTTTTTACCATGAAGCAGCTTATATTGGTGATGACTAAATGATTAAATTACAACCAAGCTCAATCTTTCAATAGAACTTTGTGTAACGATCTCAATGAGATAATTACCGGCAGGCAACAATGAAATATTTAATGCTCCGCCATCAAAAGATTTAGTTTCAAGAATTAATTTCCCTGTGGTTATTTCATAAATCCTTACATCTGCCAACTCAGTTAGTGTAATAGAAATTACATCTGAAGTTGCGGGATTAGGATAAATAATTACAGGAGTTAAAACTGAAGACAAGCGACCATCAGGAGTGAAGCATTCTTCTTGCAATTCATATGATCCCATATCTCTAGATAATCCAAAAACCTCAAAACCTCTCTGATCATCTGAATTATCAGATGGGTTTCCGGTATTTATTGCGGGACTTCCGCAAACTAAAGCATGTGTTTTACCAAATCCACCATTGTCTGCTAATGCATCAATTTGCGGATCCGTAGGAGTAGCAAATGTTCCTTCAATATCAGTAGCTATTGCTGCAAAAATACTCGCATCATCCTGACCGATTAAATTATATCCGGCAGAAATAATAGTTCCTGAACTACTTAAATCCATACCGGATGTTGCTGTATTTAATGCTATAATATTGCTTTGAAAAGCAGCACTGTCAGTAGAAAGATTTTGGGCAAATCCTCCTCCATTATTCATAGCTGTATTATTAACTATTGTATTTGCGTTCAATCTGATTTTTCCTTTATTAAAAACACCACCTGCATTACTTGCAGAAGTATTACCAGAAATGGTAGATCGGGTAATGGTTACATTTCCATTATTATTATGTACTCCTCCGCCATTTCCATTTAATCCTGTAGCAAAATTTCCTGCTACGGTAGTGCGAAAAATTTCGAGTGTACCACCATTATTAAATAAACCACCACCGCCATCATCTGTTAGTGGCCCGGTTGCAGTGTTTTCAGTAATGCTGCTATTACTAACAGTCATTACGCCGCTGCCATTCCATAATCCACCACCTTCTTGCACTGCAGTGTTTAAATAAAAATCTGAAGTTTCTATATGCATATTTCCAGCACCGGTAATGTGTATTGCACCACCATTGCCCGGAGCCGAGCCTGTTTGATTTTCTGCCATAGTTGTATTGCGAATAAGAACTGTGGTAGCAGAACCAGAATTATCTTCTAAACCACCACCTGCACGACTTGCATAATTTGAGGAAACAATACTTTCATCAACGGTAAGATTTCCATTTACTTCATTAAATATTCCACCACCACTGCCACTTGCGCCGTCAGCAGAATTATTGGTAATAATTGTATTCTCTTCAACAATTACAGCACCTCCATTATTAAATATTCCCCCACCACCATTGGTAGCCTCAACACCACTTGCGATATTATTATCTATAAAAGAATTTTTTACAATCATAACTCCTGTACCATTCCAAAGTCCGCCACCTTCTGATGAGGCTGTATTATTTGTAATAGTAGATCCGCTTACCCGTATATTTCCAGCACCTGTCATGTGCACACCACCGCCATTACCTGGATTGGATGAAGTTAAATTATCATCTAAAACAGAATTATTAATAACGAGAAAATTACCGACATTATCCTCAATTCCACCACCTGCTCTTGATGAAGAATTAGAAGAAATAACACTATTAATTATTGTAGTGCTTCCACCAATATTATTAAATATTCCACCGCCACTTCCACTTGTTCCATTGGCTGAGTTATTAGTAATTGAAGTATTATTTTGTACGAAAAGAATTCCTCCATTATTAAATATTCCACCACCGCCATCATCCGCAAGATTACCATTAGCTTCGTTACCGGAAATCATTACATTAATTACCCGCATGGTTCCACTGCCATTCCATAATCCACCACCTTCTTGCGATGCAGAGTTTCCATTTACAGTTCCTCCGGAAATTTGTGCATTACCCGCTCCTGTTATGTGTAATCCACCTCCGTTTCCGGGAGCGGCTCCGGTTGTGTTATTACTTAAATCATTATTTTTTAAATAAATAGTAGTTGCAGCACCGCTGTTATCTTCAATTCCACCACCCGCACGGCTTGCAGAATTATTAGTGATAATACTATTTGTTACGGTGAGATCACCGTTTAATTCGTTGAAAATTCCACCACCACTTCCACTTGCACCGGGCGCCATATTATTGTCAATGAAAGTTCCTGCTATTACTATTAAAGTACCCCCATTATTAAAAATACCGCCACCACCATTTGTAGCATCAGCACCATTTGCAATATTCATTGTAATGGTTGCGCCAGAAACTGTCATTACTCCACTCCCATTCCATAATCCTCCACCTTCTGATGCAGCACTATTTGAACTATAATTTCCATCCGTTACATTCATATTACCTGCACCTGTAATATGCACTCCACCACCGTTTCCGGGAGAAGGACCGGTTTCATTTAATTGCATAGTAACATTCAATAATTCTACTGTTGTAGTACTGCCACTGTTATCTTCAATTGCACCACCCGCTCTGCTTGCAGAGTTATTTGTAAAACTGCTACTTTGCACGGAAAGTGATCCACCTATATCATTTAAAACAGCCCCACCACTTCCACTCGCTCCATTTGCTGTATTATTTATAAATGTGGTATTATCTTTTATTTCAATATTGCCGGCATCATTGCAAATTGCACCACCACCTTCGTCAGAAGCAGCACCAGATGCAATATTATTTTCAAATGCAGAAGCGGAAACAGAAACATAACCAAGGCTGTTATAAAGTGCTCCACCACTAATCATAGCAGCAGAATTTGTAATTACAATATTTTCCAGAAATAAATCTGAAGACTCAGATAAAATAGCGCCGCCACTGCCTACAGAAAATCCATTTGAAAAAGAAATATTTTCAATAGAAACATTTCCAGCAGAGCTAATATGCAAAATGCGGCTATTGTTTGATCCATCTAAAAATGTATTTGACGTTCCATTGCCAATAATTACAAGAGATTTATCAATAATAATTTCTCCTGTAGATAGAAATATTGTATTTCCATCTATAGAGGGTGAAAAGTAAATAGTATCGCCACTGTTAGAAGCAATTATCGCATCACGGAAAGAGCCAGCACCTGCGTCTAAAGAATTTGATACTGTTATGCTAGCTGCAAATGCGGGCATAATTCCAGCAATGAATAGCATTACTAGAATTGAGAATGGAGTAAATTTTTGAGTCATATCGTTTGATTTAGATTTAAAACCATTACTTACGACTCTAAGATTGTTTTGGATTGCGGAATTAAAAATATACTGGATAAAATTTAATTTTATACAATAAAAGAATACCATACAAATATTCTTCAATAAACTAAATTTCGAAAATGTTATCCAATAATGATATTCTGAAAAAATTAAGAGTGGCATTAGCACTCCGCAATGAGGATATAATTCATATTCTTTCGCTCGTTGATTTTAAAATTTCCAAAGGTGCATTGGGCGATTTATTTCGCAATCCGGATCATCCCGGTTATGTAGAAGCCGGAGATCAAGTTCTGCGTAATTTCTTAAATGGATTAATTATTCATTTACGAGGGGAAAAAAAGTGAGTGGTGAGTAGTGAGTGGTGAGTAGTGAGTGGTGGGTAGTGAGTAGTGAGTGGTGAGTAGTGAGTAGTGAGTAGTGGTGTAGTGAGTAGTGAAAAAAATAATTAGCAATAGGCAATTAGCAATAGGCAATTTGCAACAGGCAAATGCAATGGTAAATTAAAAAATCAGTGAGGAGTGATGAGTTATGAGTTTTTTTTATTCTCAATACCCGATACCCACTACTCGATACCTTTTTTTTTAAAAATACAACCAATACCATTTCGTATTTCCACCCTGATTAAATTCAATTGCAGGTGCAGGGAATTTTAAAATGCTCGCAATTTCCAACACCATATTCCAGAATGGCGATTTGCCTTTAAATGCGGTGAGATCTACATCAAACGATAAATAATATTGACGTGTGCGGGGAATAGAACTGTAATCAATTAATAAATCATCCGGGCAATTTTCATATTTAATATCTGTATTGCTACACCATATATTTTCATAGCCACCAAATATTCCATCGGCTCCATAGCCGGCAGAAAACATCAGCCATTTCGGAAAATGATTATCCTCTTTCATAAACATAGATGGATTTACAGAAAGCCAAGTAGTTAATCCATTATAATCTTTTATCACTTTTTCAGGACCGCTGCTGCCATATAAAAATGCTGCACGATCTTGTACTTCTAGTGGGTAAGAAGAATAGTCAACAAAGTGTTGCGAAAATTTTAATCGGATGCGTTGTTCATCCCATAAAAAATTTTGACCTGTTGCTAATCCTGCACCAAAAGTATTGGCTGCAAAATCACCCCAACTAAATCCCCACTCCGCAGAAAAGCCATCAAATACTTCTATGGTTAATTGAAATAAAGAAGCCGTTGCAAAACCTGCCCAATACGCATTTTCTTTTTTCATTCCAGTCCAGCGATACATGGCTGTGGTAAGATTGGTTTCAAAATAAGCAGTGTACATATGTCCCATTTTATCCTGCTGTAACCACTCGCCATCATCATTAAAAAAATGAAATGCAGATTGCGGATAATTTTTATACCAATAATGATAAAGTGCAATAGTAGCTCCGGTATATAATACAGCTTCCGTTCCCAATACTAAACCAAAACGTTTCGAATTATATTCTGTAGCAGGTGTAAGAAATGGATTTAAAAATTTGGAAGAATCTACTTGCGCATATGAAGTATAGAATATCATACAAAGCGAAATCAGAAGTACATACTTATGCGGTGTGAGTATTCTGTTATGCATTTGTTTCTGTCAAAAATTTAATCATGCAAGCAAGATGGATTTTACTGTATCAAGGATGTCAATCACTCCTTTAGCATCAGGAGCTTCTGCATATACTCGCAACAAGGGTTCCGTACCTGATGCACGAATCATCATCCATTCTTTATCTGAGAAATGAAATTTATAGCCATCAATAGATTCTATTCTTTCTACTTTATATTTTCCAAATGCATTGTATGTATTGTTTCTACAATTAGCGATGATTTGATTTTTCAATGTATCAGTAATATGTAAATCATAACGATCGTAATTAAATGAACCGGTAATTGCATATACTTCCTGAATTAATTCATGCAATGATTTTCCTGTTTTCGCCATAAACTCCATCAGTAATAATCCACACCATATGCCATCTCGTTCAGGCACATTTCCTTTCACTGCAATGCCACCACTTTCTTCGCCACCTAACAACACATCATCGGTAATCATTTTACTACAGATATATTTAAATCCGATTTTAGTTACTTCCACATCCAATCCATAATGCGCACATAATTTTTTCACTTTATCACTAACACTGAATGCAATTACAACTTTGCCAGTGTAATTTTTATACTTATGCAAATAATGAATCAGCAATAAAATAATATGATGTGAGTCCACAAAATTTCCATCACCATCATACATTCCAATACGATCTGCATCACCATCATTTGCCAAACCTGCATGTATAGATTTATCTGATTTAATTAAAACTTTTAATTCAGATAAATTTCTTTCAATAGGTTCCGGTGCTTGACCTTTAAATCCCGGATTTTCATCGCAGTGCAATGGAATTAAGTTTGTAAAAATGCGTTGAGCAATTCGCTGACCTGCACCATACATTGCATCATAAGCGAGTTTAATTCCGGAGTTATTAATCAGATTTAAATCAAACTCCTGTTGTACATGTTCAAAATACATTTGCTCCAAATCTACCCATTGCAACAAACCATCTTTTTCGAATTCTTCTAAGGATTTTTCAGGCACATCATATACATCCGGAATCATATTTTCTACCTTAGAAATCTCTTCAGGAATTGTTGGTCCGCCATATCCACTTTTTAATTTAAAGCCATTGTATGAAGGTGGATTATGACTTGCAGTAATAACCACACCGGCAAATGCACCTAATTTATTTGCACCCAAACTCACCATCGGTGTTGCAACAAAATCTTTTGCGATAAATACTTTTATTCCGTTTTCACACAATACTCTTGCAGTAACATCCGCAAACATTTCACCACCAAAACGACAATCATGACCAACAACAACAGAATGATTTTTACCCGATTGCAACACCCAATCTGCAGTTGCTTTACTCACTCTTGCCACATTTGCAATCGTAAATTCTTTTGCAATGATTGCTCTCCATCCATCAGTACCAAATTTTATCTGTGTCATATTTTGTTTTATAGCTCTTGCAATTTTAATAAAAAAAAATCCGGCTGTTCTTGCCGGAAATTTCTTGTATTATATAGCTTTAATTTAATTTATCCAAGAAGGCTTTCACTTCTTTAAAATACTGATCTTTATTACTGCTGAAATTTTCATCATTGTTCACATTTGGTACAACATACACTGTAGTTACTTTCTTTTTTAAATCTGCAATACTTGTAATATCTGCGGGCGTAACATAATCTCCTTTTGCACCAACGATCAGCATAATTCCACGCAATTGATCACCTTTCACTGCAAGCGCATTCAAAGGTTCAATCAATGCTTTATCGAATGCAAGCGGCATCATAATTTTTCCACCGGTAAATTCTTTGTAACGTTTTTCTATTGTTTCTAAAGTAGTATAAGGTCCGTCTGCAATTACATTATTTACCTTCACATTATTGGCAGAAACACCAAGTGCTAAACCGGCACCGATACCTTGTCCGTAAACTGTAATTGTAAGTGTAGCAAAATATTTTTTCACGTGATCCACCACTGCATTTAAATCAGTTCCAAATTGCGCATAGATGTAAAATTTAGGATTCACATTAAAATCATCGCTTTGTCCATAACCACGATAATCAAACATAAACACATGATAACCCATACCCAAAAATAAACCTGCATATTCTAAAGAGTTTGCCATATTACCCTGCCCATTGCTTGCAATAATCACTGCTTTCTTTGATAATTTTTCTGCGGGAATTAAATGCCAGCCGAATAAAGTAAGTGGTGTGTTATCTGCATTTTTATCGGGTGTTTCAATTTTGATTTCTTCAAAGTTCAAACCGTAATCGGCAGGTGTAACCGCATATTCTTTTTCCGTCATCAGGCCGATAGAATTCTGTGCCTGTAATGTTTGTAACAGACATACATTGATAAGTGTAAAAACTAAAACTCTGTAATTCATAATTTGATTTCTAATGTGATAAAATAATTATTCAATTCATGTTTTCGGGACAGGTGTCGTAAAAATAAAGTTTTGAACGGAATTAATGATGTTGGCAATGGGCATGGTAATGTAAATTTACCCGCATTGAGTTATGATAAACGCAACAGATACACATAAGCAACAAGGATTAAGACTTAAGTTGGTGGAACTGCTCCGCAAAAAAGGCATTGTGGATGAAAAGGTTTTGCAGGCAATTAATCGGGTTCCACGTCATACATTTTTCGATAAAGCATTTATTGATCATGCCTATGAAGACAAAGCATTTCAAATCGGTGAAGGTCAAACTATCAGTCAGCCATATACAGTTGCTTACATGAGCGAATGGTTGGAAACAACGCCAATGATGAAGGTTTTGGAAATTGGGACCGGCAGCGGATATCAGGCTTGTGTATTAGCAGAGTTGGGTGTAAAAGTATTTACTATAGAACGTTTTAAATCACTGCATTTAAAATCAAAAAAACTATTGGAGTCAATGGGTTATTCCAACATTAAAATGTTTTTTGGCGATGGCTATGCAGGTCTTCCCACATTTGCACCCTTC
Organism: Bacteroidota bacterium; assembly: GCA_016715425.1. Taxonomy (NCBI): domain Bacteria; kingdom Pseudomonadati; phylum Bacteroidota; species Bacteroidota bacterium. The sequence goes on along the minus strand of JADKAC010000005.1, from coordinate 133,643 downwards.
GATAGAATAATAATTACAGCAGCCGCACCTGAAATTCCAAATGCATTATTACTACAATTAAAAGTGGGTGGCATTATGGTGTTGCCTTTAGGAAAAGAAGAAGATCAGATGATGCTGAAGATTACAAAAACTGCAGACAATGATTTTAAAAAAGAAGTCGGAGATAATTTTCGCTTTGTACCTATGCTACCGGGGAAGGTTTTTTAATGTGAAAATGTGAGAATGTGCGAATGAAATGATTAGCCGATGTGATCTTTAGCCGATTAGCAAATGTGAAAATAATTCAGAACGTTTTAAAAATAAAAATTCATTACAGATTACTCATTATTGATTTTTCTATTCACCATTCATCATTCACTACACACCATTCACTTTTTTTCTTTTTCTGCAACTTCTTGACAGATTTTTAACTCATAAGGTTTGTAAACACTAAATTTGCACCCATAATTAAAAATCAAGTATGAAAATTAATACTAGTGCCCGCCTTCTAACTATTATGATTGTTGGAGTTTCTTTTGTTTTATCCGGCTGTTTTGGACGTGGAGAAGAAGATCCATGGATGTCATTACATACTCGTGATGCCCGTATAGCGCAGAACTGGCAACTTTCTAAAATGACAGGAACTGTTGTAAATACAATTGGAGGCCTCACTACCAACATCAGTTACAACTATGATGGAACAAATATTTTTATAACTACCAATGGTGCTACTGTAAGTTATGGTTACGCTTTTGAAATGAATGTTTCTGATAAGGGTACTGTAACTTCCAAAGAAACTTTTACTGACCCTGCTAATCCGAATACCGTAGTTATTACAAGTACTAAAACCAGCTATTGGTTTTGGGCAAATGATGTGAAGAATAAAACTACTATCAACTTAGATCTTACAGGCACTTTCCAGCCCTATCCTGCTTACGACATTCCTCGTCTTGCATGGAATGATTTGGCATTGCTGCTGGATTATACCGATAACTACCAACAAATTGATCCTGTAACAGGTGTTACTACTTCGACCAATACAACAGTGAATCTGAATATTGAATTTGAAGTAATTCTTCCTGACAGTAAAAATTAAATTTATTTATTTCTTATAATCACGAAGGGATCTATCAAGATCCCTTTTTTCATCCCGGGCTTTTATAGTGTTGCGTTTGTCATGTACTTTTTTACCTCTTGCTAATGCAATTTCTAATTTGGCAAAACCTCTTTCATTCACAAATAACCTTAGCGGCACAATTGTAAAACCTCTCTCCTTCACTTTTGCACCCAGCTTTGCCAATTCCTTTCTACTTAATAATAATTTGCGCAGTCGCAATGGTTCATGCTGATAATGCGTAGCCATGTTATACTCATTGATATGCATACTTTTCACCCAGAGTTCTTCATTTTTAAAAATGCAATATGCCTCGCTGATACTTGCCTTTCCCTCACGGATAGATTTTATTTCGCTGCCATGCAATACAATACCGGCAGAATAAGAATCAATAATTTCAAATTCAAACGTCGCCCTCTTATTTCTAATGCTTACCTCTTTATATTTCATCCGATTGAATTAAGTAATCTGTTTAGTTTTTCCTTTTTTAAAATCTTCTGTCCGGTTCTTCCGCTTGCAATCAACCGCTCCCCCACATGTGCTTTAAAGCTGCAAATTATTTCATGGCCATTTATCTCTTCTATTGTTGCAATAAATAATACCTTACTTCCAATCAGCGTCGGAGATGAATGCTTTATTTCGATAAAAGTACCAATCCCTTCTTCATCCGCATCTTTCATTTCCAAAACAAATAATCGGGTGCTCCATTCCGCATCTCTTGCCAGATTAAATGTAGCATATACTTCATGCACTGTTCCGCCATCTTCAAAATGCGCCTTATCCTCTGACCTCACAGTTCTTTCGTAAAATCTACGATCTCCGATTTGAAAAATTTGTTTCATGATGCGTAAAGATAATATTCAGCTAAGTGGATTATTTTTAGGTATATCTAAATATATTTTTTCGATTGCTAAAATATTAGCTAGATTTGTGCATGCGTTTTAATTTATTACTAATAACAATTCTTGGATGTATATTTTATGCTTCCTGTAAATCAAATTCGGAATCAGAATCAACACAGTTACGAATAGTAGCCACAACAGGAATGATTGCAGATATATTAAAAAACATTGCGGGTGAATATGCACAAGTAGAAGCACTGATGGGTCCGGGCGTTGATCCGCATTTATATAAAGCTTCTCAGGGAGATATCGGAAAGCTGCGCAATGCCGATATTGTATTTTACAATGGGTTGCATTTAGAAGGCAAAATGACGGAGATATTTGAAAGTCTTGGAAAGGAAAAACCTGTGGTTGCAGTAAGTGATGGTATAGATAAAAACAAATTAATAACAATAAATCAAGAAGGTGATAAAATTACTTATGATCCGCATATTTGGTTTGATGTCAGTTTATGGGAACAAGCGACAGCCTTTGCAATGCAACAATTAATAAAAATAGATCCGATACATGCAGACAGCTATAAATTAAATGGAGAAAAGTATTTAGAAAATCTGCGACAATTACATGCAGAAGTAATTTCCACTATGCAAACAATTCCAATTGAAAACAGAATTTTAATTACATCTCATGATGCATTTTCTTATTTCGGAAGAGCGTATGATGTTCGTGTAATTGGATTACAGGGAATTTCTACCGCAGCGGAATTTGGATTAAAAGATATAACAGATATGGTGAACACTATTATAGCAGAAAAAGTGAAAGCAGTATTTGTAGAAAGTAGTGTATCTGAAAAATCAATACGATCGGTGCAGGAAGGGTGCAGACAAAAAAAATACGATATTCAACTTGGAGGTACATTATACAGCGATGCAATGGGGTATGAAGGAACGCCGGAAGGTACTTATATAGGTATGGTGCGCCATAATATTCAAACAATGCTTGAGGCCTTAAAATAATATTATGCAAGAAAAAAATCAACCCGCAATAGAAGTACATGACCTTACGGTTTCCTATTTCCGCAAACCGGCTTTATGGGATATAGATTTTGAAATACCGGTAGGGGTGCTTGCAGGTATTATAGGTCCTAATGGCGCAGGAAAATCTACTTTGATAAAAGCAATCATGGGATTAATTGCAAATGATAGTGGATATGTAAAAATTTTTGGTGAAGATTTAAATACAGTACGCAATCGTATTGCATATGTCCCACAAAGAGGAACTGTGGATTGGCATTTTCCGGCAAGCGTTCTTGATGTCGTGTTGATGGGTAGATATGGAATAAGAGGTGTGCTGAAACGGACAACCAAAGCAGATAAAAAATTTGCAATGGAATGTCTTTTAAAAGTGGGTATGCAGGATTACAGCAAACGGCAAATTTCACAATTAAGTGGTGGGCAACAACAACGGGTTTTTATTGCAAGAGCTTTAGCACAGGAAGCGGATTTATATTTTATGGATGAACCATTTGCAGGAATAGATGCTACCACAGAAAAAACAATTTTTGAATTATTGCTCGCTATGCGTTCAGAAAATAAAACTATTCTTGTTGTGCATCACGATTTGCAGAGTGCATTTACTTATTTCGATTGGATACTTCTTTTGAATACGCAATTGATTGCAAATGGACCAAAAGAAAAAATATTTATACCGGAATATTTACAAAAAACTTATGGAGGCAAATTAAATATGCTTACCAAAGTACAAGATATAATTGGTGAGCTTCAAATTCCCGTGAGAGAAAAAAAATAATTTGTTATGAAAATATTTACATTAATTATCACCTGTTTTTTTATAATACAAGTATATAGTCAGGAACTTATAACTGATAGACCGGACATTACAGAAAGTCCATACATTGTTCCGCAAAATCATTTGCAATTTGAACATGGCCTTTCCTATAGTTGGGGTACAATAAAAAATACTTTTGATCCAACATTCGATGTGGATTATAATGTACTTCAAATTGCTTCTACATTAGTGCGCTATGGTATAAATGATTTGGTGGAATTGAGATTAGAATTTAATCCTACAGTTTCCACTATTGCAGGAGAATCAATAACGGGATTACCACCAATGGGATTAGGTATTAAATCAAAACTTTTTACTGGAGATGGAGCAATTCCACAAATAGCAATTTTGGCAACCGCATATCCCGGATTACTTGCAACAGAAAATATGCAACCCGAAGTAGCTATTTATGAATATAGGATGGCAGCCAATCATATTTTTACAGAATGGTGGAGCGTTGGTTGGAATTTCGGTGCAATAATTAGCAGCATAACATCTCCGCAATATGTGTATTCATTAAGTTCAGGATTTGCAATTAATGAAAAAGCAGGTTGCTTTGTAGAAGCCTATGGCAATTTCCCTGCAAATAAATTAGATGCAAACGTTTCCGATAATTTGTTTTTAGATGCAGGTTTCACTTATGGTTTCACTCCTATGTTACAAGCTGACTTATCCTTTGGTTATGAATTAACAAATATCAATGCGTACTATTCATTTGGAATTGGTTTCTCCTATCTTATTTCTTTAAAAAAATCAGATGGATAACTTTATAAAATTCTTTTCATTTTCAGAACCGAATGTTCGTTTTGTTGTAATCGGAATGATACTGATGGGAATTGGTACTGCAGCTATCGGCACGTTTGCATTTTTGCGTAAACGATCACTCACCGGAGATGCCGTAGCACATTCTGTATTACCCGGAATATGTCTTGCATTTTTAATTTTTAATAGTAAGGATCTTTGGATATTATTAGGAGGTGCATTTGTTACCGGATGGATTTCTCTTGCATTTATTGATTGGATAACACGCAGCACCAAATTAAAAAGCGATACTGCAATTGCATTGACACTAAGTGTATTTTTTGGAATCGGTATTATGTTACTCACTTTTATTCAACAAACAGGTGATGCATCACAAAGCGGATTAAATAACTTTCTGCTGGGAAAGGCAGCGGCAATGTCTCCATCGGATATTGAAACTATGGCAATTGTAAGTATAATAATTCTTGCAGTGTTGTTTATTTTTTTCAAAGAATTTACTTTACTTTCTTTCGATCCTGACTTTGCAAAAACATCAGGATTACCAGTAGTGTTTTTAGAAATTACTCTCACTACACTCACGGTATTAGCTGTTGCAAGTGGAATTCAATCCGTAGGTGTAGTATTAATGGCAGCCATGTTAATTACACCCGCTGCCGCAGCTCGTTATTGGACAGATGATTTAAAAAAAATGCTTGCTCTCAGTATGTTGTTTGCAGTGATTGGCGGTATTGCAGGAGCATACGTTTCTTTCGTCAATAATAAAATGCCAACAGGCCCTTGGATAGTAACCGTAGTTTCATTATTCGCTTTATTATCAATTTTATTTGCACCACATAAAGGTGCCATTCCTAAAATATTTTTGCGCAAAAAACATAGTAGAAAAGTGGTGTATGAAAACGTATTGAAAGTAATGTATCATATTCAGGAATCCGAACAAAAAGAAACTGCAGTTACAGCTTCTGCAATACAACAAAAAAGACAAATGGCCACTGCCGATATACGCAACGGCATAAAAAATTTATTACATAAAAATCTTATTGTCGAAATGCAGGAAGGTTATCGAATGACTGCATTTGGATTAACAGAAGCAAAACGTATTGTAAGATTACATCGCTTATGGGAAATGTATTTAACCCAGCAACTTAATATTGCAAGCGATCATGTACATGATGATGCAGAAGCAGTGGAACATATCATTACACCAGAAATGGAAAAACGATTAATAGAAATTTTAGGATTCCCTGAAAAAGATCCTCACGATAAAGAGATACCTTATGCATGATGCATTATGGATAATAGTTACGGGCAGTTTAGTAGCGGTTACCAGTGGTTTACTTGGTTGCTTTTTGATATTGCGAAAAATGGCAATGGTAGGTGATGCTATTTCGCATGCGGTACTTCCGGGTATTGCATTGGCGTATTTGTTTTCAGGTTCACGAAATCCGGTGTTGATGTTAATTGGTGCTTCTGCTTTTGGTATTTTATGTACGGTGATGATTGAGGCATTTCATAAACGGGCTAAGTTGCAGGAAGACGCTTCTATCGGCATTAGTTTCACATGGTTGTTTGCAATCGGAGTTATTCTTATCACATATTTTGCAGACAAAGTTGATCTTGATCAGGAATGTGTGTTATACGGCGAAATTGCGTTTATCAATTTCGAAACATGGAATGGTGTTCCTATCGCAGTGTGGATGTTAGGAGCAATTTTTATTTTAATTCTTGCATTTATTTTCATTGGATATAAAGGTTTATATCTCACTACATTCGATCCGGAATATGCTGCAACAATTGGTATCTCTGTTGGCTTATGGCATTATATGCTGATGGGTGCAGTTTCACTTACTACAGTTATGTCTTTCGAAAGTGTAGGAGCAATTTTAGTAGTTGCATTTTTAATTGTTCCTGGTGCAACTGCTTATTTATTGACACATAAACTAAAAACTATGCTTTGGCTTTCAGCATGTATCGGAATTATTGCATCAATCACCGGATATTATTTAGCAGCACTATTAAATGCATCAATTTCCGGCGCAATGGTAACTGTATTGGGAATATTATTTTTTATAGTTTTCCTATTCACAACAATCCGTACTAAAACTGCAATAGCATTATCCTAAAATAATAAAAACTACACTGCTTATCATATCATTATTTACAGATTGAATAATGTAAGTTCCCGCATTTAAATCATTCACATTAATTAGTTGCTGACATGGTGAAAAATCAGGAAGTGTTTTTACATTATTCACTTGCATATCAAAAATTAAAATTGATGAGGTTTCTTTTAATTCAATGAATAATGCATCAGATGTAGGATTCAGATAAATATGTAATTGATTTGGTTGAATAGTATTTATGAGTTGCGGAACAAATATTTGCAGAGATGTAAATACCGGTGCTGTAATTACGGCAGGATTATAATCGAAATAAATTAATGCTTTATTGCTTAATAGTGTGCCTTCGGACAATCCATCTTGTAATTGAAACTTAAATTAATCCAGCAAGAACATTATTATCCGGTAGGGCTTCTAAAAATCTGAATTCACTTTTCTCGATTTCATAGATATGCATAAACATGGACTGCGAAAAAACAGCAAGGGGCAGAAAAAAAAATAATTAAAAAAATATTTTTATTGGTAATAGCTTTATACCAAAGATTTTCTATTTGAGTTGAGCTTCAATTAATCTTTCTTACAATAAGATTTCCTGCTACTTTCTGAGAGATAACTATATCGGATTTATTATTAATGCGTATATGCTTTGACTTATCATATTCTTCATCATCTAAAATCAACATTTTTGCCTGAAGCACCAATTGTATTTTATTCAAGTATTTTAAAAAGTCTGATGAGTGATCAATTACTCCAACAATAATTCCTGTATCCCCCACCTGCATTTTATCCAGAGTTACTTCCTCATGATATGCAATATTGCCATGCACATCAGGAATAGGATCACCATGCGGATCAAATTTGGGAAAACCCAGATAGCTCTCTAATTTTTCAGTGAGCGTATCATTTTTTATATGCTCTAATTCCTCAGCCATATCATGCACTTCATCCCAATTAAATTTTAAACGATCAACCAAAAATGTTTCCCATAAGCGATGGCTGCGAATTAAACGAAGTGCTTCTTTTTTTCCGCTTGCAGTTAATGTAACACCATAATATTTTTCGTAATTAATTAATTTTTTTTGCGCCAACTTTTTCAACATATCCGTAACCGATGCGGCAGCAATTCCCATTTTTTCAGAAATAGCGTTGGTATTAATATTTTTATCTGATATCTCACTTAATTTAAAAATGGCTTTCAAATAGTTTTCTTCCGTTTGTGATATAATGGTTTGCTTTTTCAATATTGGTTTATTGAAAGCAAAACTAAGGTACATGCTTCAACAGTTTCAATTCCGTTTTTTTTCGCTAATTCTTCCAATTCATCATTCTCTGTTCCCGGATTAAAAATAATCCGCTTTGGCTTTAAGCTCAGGATATAATCATAATATTCTTTTTGCCGCACCGGATTTAAATATAGCGTAACGGTATCTACATTTTTCTCGTCAGGCAAGTTGGTTTGAATAGCAACTGTATCCACCATTGCTGCTCGATTTCCTATTGCCACTATATCATGACCATGTTGACCCAACTGTTTTATTGCTTTGTAAGCATAACGCTCAGGCTTAGGTGAAGCACCCAGAACTACTGTTTTTTTATTTTCCATTTTCCTAAAATTGTAACATCTATTGATTTGTATTAAATAAGCTATTAATTTGCAGAACAATTCAAAAGCAGGTACTGTTCAAAAAATACATTTGTAAAACATAACAATGAATATAGAAAACATAAACACAATTGCAAAAGAAGCTATACCATTACTGGATTTTTCCAATAGGGAAGTATTGCAATCACGGGATGAAATTGAATACCGTAAACAATTACTTATTCAAAGTATGGTATTGGGAAATACCTATCATACAAAAGTGATTATCATCTTTGAAAGCGGAAATGGAATTTTTCAGGTAGACACAACTATTTGGGCTACAACCGATGATTTTGTTTTGCTGAAAGGTGCAGTGTATTTACCCATAAAGTGCATTCATGGTGTGATAATTCCTTAAGCTTTTTTTAGGAAATTTACAATGCGATAACCGATTAAATGCGATAACAAACTGCATTTATATTCATACCTGCACCAACTGATGCAAGTAAAATAATATCGCCATTATTTAAAACATGTTCAGGCATTTCCCCTTTTAAAACTCTATCTAATAAAGTAGGGATAGTTGCTACCGAGCTATTGCCTAACTTATGAATACTCATCGGCATTATATGTTCCGGCAAATCAGTTATACCATATAATTTGTACAACCCTTTTATTATGCCTTCGTCCATCTTTTCATTTGCCTGATGCATAAATACTTTTTTTACATCTGTAATATTTACACCGCTATTTTCAAGACATTGTTTCATCGCCTGCGGCACATAGGTTATGGCATACTCATATACTTTACGACCTTTCATTTTTATATATCGAATACGTGGATCCGATTCAGGAAAATTAGATTTATTAAAACGCAGATAATTCATTTCCTCACCACAATGAGCCATTGCGGAAATACCGAGAATTCCACTTTGTGTTTTTTCTGCAGGAATAGCTTCAAGAATACATGCCCCGGCGCCATCGGAAAAAATCATACTGTCACGATCATAAATATCTAATACTCGAGATAACATTTCAGCACCTATAACCAAACATTTTTTTGCCTGGCCGGATTGAATAAACGCATGCCCCTGAATTAATCCCTGCAACCATCCCGGACAACCAAATAAAATATCATAAGGAATACACGCAGGATTTTTTATAGCCAATGTATTTTTAAGTCGGGAGGCAAGTGGTGGTAACACATCCGTTTGAATAGTATGCTTGGTTACATCACCAAAATTATGAGCGAAAATTATCTGATCTAATGTTTCAGGATCAATACCCGAAGCCTCAATTGCCCGACGAGCTGCTATGGTAGCCATATCACTGGTATTCATATCTGATGACGCATATCGCCGCTCTTCTATACCCGTTATTTGCTGGAATTTTTCTGCAATTTCCTGTGCAGGTGTTTCAATGCGTTTGTTATTCAAATCATAAAAATCATGATTTGCAAACTGTTTATTTGTTTTTATTATTTCAGGAATATAACAACCTGTTCCTGTAATTACTGAATGCATATATCCAATTATTTTTTATTTAATTTATTGTTATTCCAATGCATACTTCAAATCATTAATTATATCTTCTGCATCTTCTATACCCACGCTCATGCGCACAAATCCATCGGTTAATCCCATCGCAATCCTTCTTTCTACAGATACATTTACATGCGTCATGGATGCGGGATGCTGTATCAATGTATCCGTAGTGCCGAGACTGGTAACTAATTTACACACTTTTACTTTCTTCATCAATTTTTTTCCTGCTGACAATCCGCCTTTTAATTCAAAACTCAACATAGAACCCGGCAAGCGCATTTGTTTTTTAATGATGTTGTATTGTGGATGTGTTTTAAATCCGGTGTAATTAATATGTGCAATGGCTCGATGTTGTTGTAAAAATTCTGCTACCAGTTTTGCATTTACACAATGACGATCCATACGCAAGGATAAGGTTTTTAATCCCTGCAATAATAACCATGCATCAAATGCATTACTGTTGGAGCCGAGTAATTTCACATAGCGCCATACTTTTTCTTTTATAAATTTTTTGTCTTTTCCAATTACAGCTCCACCTAAACTATTGCCATGTCCGTTTAAAAATTTTGTGGTGGAATACACAGAAAAATCAGCACCCAATTTTAATGGTTGTTGTAAATAACTTGTAGAAAAAGTATTATCCACTGCAACTTTCACTTTATACGTTAATGCCATATTGCATAATGCAGATATATCAAAAACTTCCATCAATGGATTTGATGGTGATTCGATATAAATCAATTTTATTTTTTTGTCGGATTGTAATAAAGATTCTACTGCTTTTAAATTATGTAAGTCAGCATTTATTGTTTCAATTCCAAATTCAGGTAATAGCGATTGCATTAATTCATCGGTTGTTCCATATAATTGATGTTGAGTAAGCATTTTTTCACCTTCTTTTACAACCGAAAGAATCACTGCTGAAATTGCCGCCATACCACTGCTGAATAATTGCGCTCTTGCTGAAATATCAGTTTTGTATGTTTCTAACAATGCAAGTTTTTGTTCCGCCATTTCCACTGTGGGATTGCTCCAACGAGAATAGATATATCCTTTATCTCTATCGTTGAATAATTCCATTGCATGCTGCGGCGACTCGAATGTAAAAGCAGATGTGGCATAGATAGCTTCTGCATGTGGCAAAATTTTCTTTTCCAAATTAATATGCTCCACACACAACGAGGCAAAACCTTTACTCCACTTATTCTGTTTCAAATCAAATAGTTTTGCATAAAAATAGCAGTTAATAGCTTGTTAACTTCTGACATTGATTAAAATCATTCTATATACTAATAAACTCATAATCAAATGTATTTCTTTGATGACTTGTCACTACCTACTATTATTATAATTGGTGGTGGCTTTGGTGGTTTGCAATTGGTGAAACGTTTAAATGATAAACCTTATCGTGTACTACTTCTGGATAAACATAATTATCACACATTTCAACCCTTGTTATATCAAATTGCTTCGGCAGGTATCAGTGCGGATGCAATTGCATTTCCCTTCCGCAGAAAAATTGGTCCTTATCCCAATATTGCATTTCGCATGGCAGAAGTAACAGAAGTATCGCCGGTAAATAAAATTGTACATACTAACATCGGTGATTTTAATTATGATTATTTAATAATTGCGACGGGATCTACAACAAATTATTTTGGAAATGTAAATCTGGAAAAATATGGTTTGCCTCTTAAAAGCATTCCGGATTCTCTGAATTTACGCAGTGATATTTTACAGGAATTTGAAACAGCATTAATTACAGAGGCGATTGAATCACAGGATAGGTTTTTAAAATTTGTAATTGTTGGCGGTGGACCTACCGGTGTTGAACTTGCGGGTGCATTGGCAGAAATAAAAAAGTATGTGTTACCAAAAGATTATACGGAAATAAAAAAAGATCGCATGCATGTAAAATTGATTGAGGCAGGTGATCGATTGCTTCCACCAATGAGTGAAAAATCCAGCAGACTTGCAAAAAAATATGTGGAGCAATTAGGTGTTGAGGTATTGTTGAATACAACAGTTACGGATTATGATGGAGTGGTAATTACATTGGGTGATGGACAAAAAATTGAATCAGAAAATGTGATATGGACTGCAGGTGTAAAAGGTGTTGTACTGAATGGAATTCCAAAAGAATTAATTGTGCGTGGCAACAGATATAAAGTGGATGCATTTAATCGTATTGAAGGTTATGACAATATTTTTGCTATTGGAGATATTGCATTAATGACTGCCGATCCTAAATATCCGAAAGGACATCCCGGTGTTGCACAAGGTGCTGTTCAACAAGCAAAAAATCTCGGTAAAAATTTTATGCGCATGCATCACAAAAAAGAATTATTACCTTTTCGATATCACGACAAAGGAAGCATGGCAACCATAGGCAGACACAGAGCTGTGGTGGATCTTCCTTATGTTTCTTTTGGTGGATATTTAGCTTGGTATGTCTGGATGTTTGTACACTTAATGACCTTGGTTGGTTTTCGAAATCGGTTTATGGTATTCATGAGTTGGATGTGGAATTATTTTACTTACGACCGTGCATTGCGTTTAATAATTCGTCCGTATAAGCGACCTGAATAAATAGAATGTTGTATCTTCAAAATAAAAATGCTGAACGACTTACTCCCTGAAAATCTGCTTGTGTTTGATATAGAAACTGTACCGGCAGAAAAAGACTTTAATAATTTAAATCCTGCATTACAAAAATTGTGGGAAGATAAAAATGGTCGTAACAGACCGGAAGATGAATCACCCGAGAAATATTATTTTAATCGTGCAGGAATTTTTGCTGAGTTTGGAAAAGTGGTTGTTATTGTTTGTGGTTATATGCAGAAAAAAAACAATGCATATCATCTGAAATTGAAAACATATAAAAATCATAACGAGAAAGAATTGTTGCAGGAATTTTCTCACACACTTATTAATGTTTCTAAAAATAATTTTCAGTTATGCGGACATAATATCCGTGAGTTTGATGTGCCTTGGTTATGTCGTCGTATGCTGATTAATGGATTGCCCCTTCCCCATGCAATTGATTTATATGGAAAAAAACCCTGGGAAGTAAATCATGTTGATACATTAGATCTTTGGAAGTTTGGTGATTTTAAACATTACACTTCTTTAAATCTGCTTGCAAATATTTTAGATATTCCTACACCAAAAGATAATATGGATGGCAGTATGGTTGGCAAATCATATTGGGAAGAAGATGGATTAGATAACATTGCAGTGTATTGTAATAAAGATGTAATTGCAGTTGCGCAACTTATTATGCGTTTAAAAGGATTGCCATTGATAGCAGAAGAACATATTACTTTTTCGGAATAGAAATAATTTTATTTAATTAAAGTAATTTCCAAGAACAACTTATGAATTTATAAATTATACTCTTCGCCATAAGTCCGATAACTTTACTCCAATAAAAAACAGTTATGTTATATCGCTACTTAATTACTCTCTGCATTTTTGTATTATCAATTTCTTTTTCACAAGCACAATTTATTTATTTAGCTCCACCTGCTCCAACAGAAATAGCGGAGGCACCACATTGGGCGCAATTGATGTATGCCGATAATCCGAATGTATTTACTGTGGAGGATGCATATACAAAGTATTATAAAAATCATCTTTTCGAAAAAAATTATCATACGCAATATTATAAACGTTGGAGAAGATTTGTTGAACCGTATATTCAAACCGATGGCACTTATATTTTACCCGATGCAGAAACATTAATTGCACAAGATGAAATAATGCGTAATAAACATTTAAGTGGAACAAGATCTTCTTCAGGTGATTGGACAAATGTGGGTCCTTATCAAGTGTATAATCAGGAAGGAGATTTTTCTAATGATCAAACTAATGTGTATAGTATTGATCAAAGTACGAGTAATCCAAATATTTTGTATTGCGGAACAGAACCGGGAGAAATTTATAAATCAACAGATGCCGGAGCAACATGGGAAAGTGTTACTCACGATTATTATTTCAGTGGTGTGGAAGCAATTGAAATTGATCCTACGAATGCAGATATTGTATATGCAGCAAATGGATATAGTTTATTTAAAACAACGAATGGAGGTGTAACATGGAATTCAATGTTATATGCAACAGGTTTATGGCCACATGAAATTTTAGTAAATCCATCAAATACAAATATTGTAATTATCGTCGGTGAAAATGGTGTGTATCGCAGTACAGATGCAGGTGATACCTGGACGCATTTATTTTCTGCAAAGGCATGGGATATTAAATTAAAATCAGATGATGATAACACCGTGTATTTATTAAAAAATAATGCAACAGAAAAACGCAGTGAATTTTTTGTGTCAACCGATATGGGAGAAACTTTTATTTTAAAAGATAATGGATGGTATAGTAGTACTGATCCTTCACGTTATGCTGGCGGTTCCAGAATAGCTGTTACACCCGCAGATCCCAATCGTATTTATGTGTATTTAATTGGTGATGCAAAATCCGGCGATTATGGTTATATCGGAATTTATCGCAGTGATGATGGCGGCGAAACATGGACATTGCCCAACGGTCCGGATGGTGGCCCTTATAATGCAACTCATCAAAATCTCGCTATCGGTTGGGTTGGTTGGGATTATCATCAGGGATTTTATAATTGCGCAATTATGGCGAGTAATGATGATGCAGATAACATTTTAATTGGTGGTTTAAATTTATGGAAGAGTGATGATGGTGGAAATACATTTACTCCACTGGGCGGATACATCAGTTCCACTTTAGATATGCATCCCGATATGCAGGATTTTCGTGCAAATGAAAATGGATATTGGATAACAAGTGATGGTGGTGTAAATTATAGTAATGATTTTTTTTTCAGTGAAAATTTGAGAAAGTCTGCAGGAATTCACGGTGCAGAATATTGGGGTTTCGGACAAGGATGGAATGAAGATGTTACTGTTGGTGGATTATATCACAATGGAGTAATTGCTTTTTATTCTCCGTACGAAGCAGGTAATTATTTACAACTCGGTGGCGGCGAACCTGCATCGGGTTATGTGAATCCGGGAAACAATAGAAAAATTTATTCAACACAAATTGGTTCTGCAATTATTCCCGAATCAATTGGCGAACCAATTTTATATGGCAGTTTTGGAATTGAACCCAACGAAAGTTATTGGACAGCAGCAAGCAGTGAATTAGAATTTTATCCTTCATGCTATAATATTTGTTTTACAGGAAAGGAACATAAATTATGGAAGTCAGAAGATGGTGGTTCCTCTTTTAATGCATTATATACTTTCGGAACAAATGCAAATGCATCAGTAAGATATATTGAAATAGCCCGTAATAATCCCGATATAATGTATGTGACGCAAGCACCTGCTGCAAGTGGAAGTGGTAAGCTTTGGAAAACAACAGATGGCGGAATTTCATTTTCAGAAATTACAATTCCTTCAGTTGCCGGCGGATCAAAAGACAGAATTTTAATTGCTATTAATCCTGAAAATCCAGAGCAGATTTATTTAGCTTATCCGGGTGCTTATGATGGCAGTAAAATATTTTATTCTGATAACAGTGGAACATCATGGTCCAATATTACCAACAGCATTTTAAACAGTGAAGATTGCAGAAGTATAAGTTATGTTGCGGGAACTGATGGCGGATTATATTATGCAACTAACTACAGCATTTATTATTACAATCATTCTTTAGGTTGGAATGAATTTAATAATGGATTACCTTTTTATACCAACAGCAATATCTTAAAACCATTTTATCGTGATGGAAAAATTCGTATTGCAACGTATGGAAAAGGTATTTGGGAAAGTGCATTGTATGAAGATCCTGCTTATCCGATTGCACAGGCAACAGTAAATAAATTTAATACATTCTGTGCAACAGATACTTTTTATTTTGAAGATTATTCTTTTTTAAATCATGAGGGTGCAACCTGGAGCTGGACATTTGAAGATGCAACACCGGCAACATCTGATATTCGAAATCCGAAAATTGTTTTTAATAGTATTGGAATGCATAATGCAACGCTTACAGTTACAGATATAAATGGAAACAGCAGCAGCAATACAATTACAATTGAAATTCAGGAAGTGGACAGAACAAATATTGCGGAGGATTTTGAAGCTACATTTCCTCCGGATTATTGGACAACAAGCGGAGTAAATAGCGGTGCTTCCATTTGGAACAAAACAGATTTTGCAGGTGGATATAGTACAAGCAGCAATAGTGCATTAGCAAATAATTACGATGTAAATCTGGAAGGTGGATATAGTGATTTACGTGCATTTATAAATCTGGAAGATATAACAGATCCCATACTCACTTTCGATATTGCTTACACTCCGTATGCGAGTGGCTACATTGATTCTCTTGCAGTTTTAATTACAACGGATTGCGGAGAAACCTTTACGCAAGTGTATTATAAAGGTGGTTTTGATTTAGCAACCGCACCAACATATTCAGGTGGATATTTTATTCCTGAAGACGATGAATGGAGAACAGATACAATTCTATTAAATGACTTTATTGGTGAGTCGAATGCAATTATCGCATTTCGAAATATTGGCGGTTGGGGGCAATTACTTTATATAGATAATGTGAATTTAAATGGAACAGCAGTGTCTATTCAAACACCGGAAAACATAAATGTAAATTTCTTTCCTAATCCTGTAATTGCAGGAAATTATATTACACTTTCTGGAAGTGGTTTAGAAAATTTTGATGTGGAGATTTTTAATATGGATGGAAAGATGGTAAAGAAACAACAAATACATACAGGTGAAAAAATTTTAATAGATATTACATTCAGCAGCGGTATTTATACATTTAAAATTGCGGGTGATAGTTTTATGCGCTTTGGTAAAATTGTGGTGCTGTAATGAATCTGCTAATGTGAAATTCTATTTTTCCTTTTTTTTCTTCTTTTTATTTTCTGATTTTACTTTTTTGTAGTCCTTCTTACTTTCTCTCGACATAATTAAGGACTCTTTTAAACCGGCAGCCATTGAAAGCATCAACATATTTATAGAGCCTTTATTCATGTTGCGTTCAATTCGAAATTTACTTACAAAAGGTGGATCATTTTCATTTGCCGGATTGCTTCCTTTCAAATAGGTATTTGCAGCAAGTGAGATAACTGAATTAATCCAATTATCCTTGTCTTCCATTAAAATATTAATCTTAAGCCCGTGGTATTCAAAACCCATTTTACCTGTAGCATATCCTTCATAACCATTGCCCTGCATACGCACTCTATCCACTATGCCGCTATCTAATGTAACAGGTGCAATCTGACTTACTAAAGTATTCATACGATTAATTTCAAATGATGAAGTGCTTATATCAAAAGTGAAATGCGGTTTATCATAATCAAATTGAATCATTACCTGAAATGGAATTGTGTTTTCAATAACTCCACTGCCGGAAATTGTGAGTGGTAATTCTGTATCTCTATTTGAAATATTAGAAACGTTAGCCTCCATTTTAGAAACTTTTACTTCCAATGATTTATTCTCCGGCAATTTTTCTTTACTGGTTATATTAATATCTTTTGCAATAACATGTTTTATATCAATTGGCATTTTCAATTTTAATAAATTCTGTGTAGGAAATACAGGAAACTTGGTATTATCAATAGGTTTCGTTTTATCCTTATAAATATTCAGATTGACTCCACTCACAGTGATGCTTTCTGCAATTATCGAATTACTATTAAGTAATGAATTTGTTTGTATTCCCAATATATCCACCGATGCTACAGTACCAAACAAGTCGGCAGTTTGATATTGATATTTTTGTTGAATAACGTCCTCCGCTACATTCGGAATATATTGTATGTTACGAATGGATAGAATCTCTTGCGAATACCCATACGAAAGCGAATCCATTTTGAATTGCGCAGTACTATCTGAGGTAAGAAAAAATAAATTATTAAAAGACATTTGTAGATCATTAAATGCGAAAGTACTTGTGTCTATATAATTTGTAAGCGCAAACGAATCTAAGTTTATTTTATAATTATGTAGAGAGAAATCCCGCATGGGTCCGGTGTGCATTCTACCTTCTAAGGAATCAATACTTAATGCAACTGCAGCATTTGTAATCGTGTTTTTTCCTTCCTCAGATTTCAGTTGAAAATCATCTAAAATTATCTGTAGATTATGTACAAAAAATTCACGATCATAAAAAGTATTAATCCCATGTAAATTTGCATTGGTTAATTCTAACTTCACTAATTTATATGCTTGCAATTTTTTCTTTGCCTCCTTATCTGTTTTCTTTTCTTCTTGTTTTGCTGCATTTATTGGAAAAATAATAAAGTTGCTACCGGTTACATTTAATGATATATCCGGATTGCGTATTTCAATGCTTTCTAAATCCAATTCTTTATTCCGCAACAAATGAAATATTTCCACATTTTGTAATTCAATTTTTTCGGTGGTGAGAATAATCGTTGAATTAATGTAAGCGTATTGTTCGGGCAATTCTTCTTTGCGGGAAAATTTCACATCGTGTACGGTAATATTTCCACTAAAGACATTTACACTTAAATCTTCAAACTGCAAATCATAAACTTCAGACAAGCTACTGTTATCATAACTCAACCGGAGTGCCTGACTTATTACAGTATTAAAATTATGCAAGAGTAAAATTATTGCAATACAAATAATAAGTAATACTCCACTGGCTATACTTATTATCCAAATTTTTTTGTTGTTCATTTGCGTGCTTTTGAATAGGAATTCAAGTTAATTGTTACTAAGTAGTTAACACCCGATTGTTTTTTTAAATCCTTCACCAATCTAAAGGTATTTAAAATTAAACAAGCCATTAATACAACTAAATTATCCAGCTCATTCTGATGTAATATCCTTAATAACTTCCTTCACCTTTTTAAACTGTTGCTTACTTGAACGGTTAAACACCAAAGACTCCTTGATTCCTGCTGCTATTGAAAGCATCATCATATTTATAGAACGTCTGTACATATTTCGTTCGATACTAAATGTGCTGATAAAGGGAGGCTTTTTTTCATTCACAGGATTATTTCCTTTGATAAAAGAATTTGCGGCAAGTGAAGCCACCGAATTAAACCAATTGCTTTTATCCTCCAATAGCATACTTATTTGTAGTCCGTGATACTCAAATCCTAAAGTACCTGTAGCGTAATTTTTATATCCATGTCCACGCATATATAATCTATCCACTATTCCACTATCAAGGGTTACGGGTGCAATTTTACTTATCAGCGGATTTATTTTTGTAATATCAAAAGAAGAGGTATTTACATTAAAAGTAAAATGTGTTTTGTTATAATCATAAATTAGTGTAGCATCAAATGGAACCACATTCTCAATTACGCCATTCCCTGTAATCGTAATAGAGGAATCCGGATATTGATTGGAGATATTATAAACTTGCGCATCAATATCATTTACTTGCACCTCTAAAATTTTACTATCCGGCATTTTCTCTTTGCTTAAAATATCTATATCCTTAGCAACCAATCGTTTTATGTCAACCGGTATTTTCACATTCATGAGTAACTGGGGAAATAAATCCGCAATCCGGGTTGTGTTTAATGGCTTGGTTTTATCCTTATAAATTTTTAAATCTACACCTTGCACTCGAATGCTATCGGCTTTCAATTCACTATAATTTATAAATGACTTCAAGCGAATTCCGGATACATCCATTTCAGACACTGAGCCTGTGACACTTGAAGTTTCATACTTATGTTTTCGCTGAATCTCCTCATCAGAAACATTTGGAATTAATTCTATATTTCGGAGATATAATAATCCCTTGGAATAATTATAATGCATAGAATCCAATTTGCATTGCAACGCACTGTCTGCTGTAAGAAAAGATAATTTCCTAAAAGAAGTTTCCACATTACTAAAATCATAAATGCTTCTATCAATATAGTTTTTAAGTGTAAATGAGTCGAGATTGATATGATATGCCGAAACATTAAAATTCCTGATCTGATTACCAAACATTTTTCCATTTAAAGAATCTATCTGCAACTCCACCTTTGCATTTGAGATTGTATTATTTCCTTCCGCAGCATCAAACTTAAAGTCATGTAAACTGATTTGAAGATTATGAATAAAATATTCCCTGTTTAGAAAATTATTAACGCCATGAATATTTGCATTCGTAAGTTCTAATATATCCAAGTGATATTCATTGATTTTAGTAGTAACAATATTTTGAGTGTTTTCACTATTTGGAGAAATTTGAATTGGAAAAAAAATTGTATTGCTACCTAATACTTCTATAATAATTTCCGGATTTCGGATTTCAAGTTTGCGTATGGATAATTGCTTTTTCGTAAGAAGTTGCAATAACCTCACATTACTGAGTTCAATTTTATCTGTAGTTAAATTAATTTTTGAATTGATGTAAGAATATTCAGGAGGCAAATTTTCTTTGCGAAAAAAGCGCACCTTGTTTACCGTAATGCTCCTGTTAAAAATATTACTATGCAATCCTTCAAATTCTAATTCATACATGTCCGAAAGACTACTCTGATTGAAACTGGTAATCAGTGCCTTATTCAATAGTATATTGAGGTTGCGATTCAGTAAAACACCTGTTAATAAAATCACCAACACAACACCACCGATAATGCTCAATATCCAAACTCTTTTTTTGCTCATCTGCATACAATTCTTGAGGGCTAAAAGTAAACTTATTATTCAGATACATGCCTTTATCTGGTGCCTTCTTGTAAAAAAGGTAATACGCAAAAATATCAGTTAATAATGAGGAAAGTTCTTAAAAAATAATAATTAATTCTCGCAACAACTCTTAACTTTTATTTGCTGTAATTCCATATTATTTTTATTAGATTTGACTTTTAGGTAACAAGCTGAAAAATAGCAGCTTTATATGAAATTTAATAATACAAAATAAAGTAAAATGAACAATGAAAAGAAAAAACTCACCTCGGTTTCAGGAAGGCCGATTGCTGAGAATCAAAACGTAGAAACTGCGGGAAGAAAAGGGCCAATGCTGTTACAGGATTTTTGGTTTCTTGAAAAATTAGCGCATTTCGACAGAGAGGTAATTCCTGAAAGAAGAATGCATGCAAAAGGTTCAGGTGCTTTCGGTACGTTTACAGTAACCCATGATATTACCAAATACACTAAAGCAAAAATATTTTCCGAAATAGGAAAAAAGACTGAAATGTTTGCAAGGTTCTCTACTGTTGCCGGAGAAAGAGGTGCTGCTGATGCGGAACGAGATATTCGTGGTTTTGCGCTTAAATTTTATACAGAAGAAGGTAACTGGGATTTGGCAGGAAATAATACTCCGGTATTTTTCATGAAGGATCCTTATAAATTTCCTGATCTGAATAAAGCCGTAAAGAGAGATCCAAAAACAAACCTGAGAAGTGCAAATCACAACTGGGATTTCTGGACACTATTGCCTGAAGCATTGCATCAGGTTACAATTTTAATGAGTGAGAGAGGAATTCCTAAATCATTGAGACACATGCATGGTTTTGGAAGTCATACATTCAGTTTTATAAATGCAAAGAATGAAAGGCATTGGGTGAAATTTCATTTCAGAACACAGCAAGGAATTGAAAACTTAACCAATGAAGAAGCAGAAGCTATTGTTGCAAAAGACAGAGAAAGTAGTCAGAGGGATTTATTTAATGCAATTGAAAAAGGTGATTTCCCTAAATGGAAATTACAAGTGCAAATAATGCCGGAAGCAGATGCAAAAAATTATCGCTTTGATGCATTTGATTTAACTAAAGTATGGCCACATGCAGATTATCCATTAATGGATGTGGGTATTATGGAATTAAATAGAAATCCTGAAAATTATTTTGCGGATGTAGAACAAGCTGCTTTTAATCCTGCAAACGTAGTTCCGGGAATTGGTTTTTCTCCTGATAAAATGTTGCAAGGTCGTTTGTTCTCCTATGGTGATGCACAACGGTATAGATTAGGTGTAAATCATTATCAGATTCCGGTGAATAAACCGAAATGTCCTTTCCATAATTTCCATCGGGATGGTGCAATGCGCATTGATGGCAATGAAGGTTCAACGCTTCATTACGAACCAAATAGTTATGATCAATGGAAAGAACAAAAAGAATTTGTGGAACCTCCTTTAGAATTGGAAGGTGCTGCTTTTCATTATGATCATCGTGAAGATCCTGACTATTTTACTCAGCCAGGAAATTTATTCAGAATTATGAATGATAACCAAAAGCAAGCGCTGTTTAATAATACTGCTGCTGCAATTGGTGGTGCTGAAAGATTTATTCAAGAGCGTCATATCGGCAATTGCTATAAAGCAGATCCTGAATATGGCAAAGGTGTAGCAATGGCTTTGGGAATAAATATGAATGATATAAAAATGTAATTAAAACACATTGTAAAATACAGCTATCCGAAAGTAGAACTTTTCTTTTGGATAGCTTTTTTATTTAATTTAGAATATATCCAATGCTATCTCCTACAATTAAAAAAAGAATTTTATTAACCGGTGCTTCAGGAACTGTGGGGTATGAAGTATTAAAACAACTGTATGCAATAAAAGAAAATTTTGAGATCACAGTATTCGATGTAAATTCGAAAAAATCAAGAAAAAAATTCAAACCATTCTCAAAGGAAGTACGGATAGTTTATGGAGACATTACCAAGACGGATAATTTAAAAAATATTTGTTTTGATAAAGATGTTGTTATCCATCTTGCAGCAATAATTCCACCTTTGGCCGATGAAAAATCGGAGTTAGCATACCAAGTAAATACAATAGGTACGGAACAATTAATCCGCTGTTTAGAACAACATTCTCCTCATGCATTTTTTTTATATAGTTCATCTGTTTCGGTATATGGTGATAGAATAAAAAATCCCTGGATAACAACTCAAGATCCATTAAACCCCAGTCCGAGGGATGAATATGCAACTACAAAAATTGCGGCTGAAAAAATAATTCAAAACAGTAAACTTGATTGGAGTATTTTCAGATTGTCTGCAATAATGGGTGGACATAAAATTTCCAAATTAATGTTTCATCAACCGCTGAATACTTCACTTGAAATTGCAACACCGGAAGATACAGCAAGAGCTTTTGTGAATGCAATATTCAAACAAGAACAAGTATCAAAAAAAATATTCAATCTGGGTGGTGGAGAAAATTGTAGAATAAGCTATTCCGATTTATTAATACGCTCATTTAAAATATTCGGTTTGGGCAAATTTGATTTCCCCCCAAACACATTTGCTGATAAAAATTTCCACTGCGGTTATTATAAAGATGGCAATGAATTAGATGCAATATTGAATTTCACCAAGGATACTTTAGATAGTTATTTTGAAAAAGAACAATCCAAAATTTCTGTTCTTAGAAAAATATTAACCCAGGTTTTTAAAAAGCCAATAAAAAACTATTTAAAAAAACAATCAGAACCTTTAGCTGCTTACAATCAACAGAATAAAAAAGAGATGGAACATTATTTTAATATTGAAAAGTAAAAAAGGTTTTAATGCATTTTGCCATTCTCCTATATTAGCAATAATATTTATCGAGCTACATAAGTACCGGGCACTGTTCTAAAACCAATCGCCAAACGATTCCATCCGTTAATTGCAAAAATCGCCATAGTCAGTGCAACAATTTCCTGCTCAGTAAATTGTTTGCGAACCAAGGCATATAACTCATCAGATACTGGATTACTTGCAATCAATGTCAACGCTTCTGTCCATTCCAGTGCAGCCCTTTCCCGCTCAGTATAAAAAGGCGTTTCCCGCCAGGCATTTAAAGCATATAAACGCTGTTCTGTTTCACCGGCTTTGCGAGCATCTTTAGTATGCATATCAATACAATACGCACAGCCATTTAATTGAGAAGCTCTTGTTTTCACCAACTCATAAAGCGATATTTCCAAACCGGAATTTTTTACATAATTCTCCAAACCATACATGGCTTTCATTGCCTCGGGTGCAACTTCACCGTAATTCAATCTTTGTTTCATTGTAATAAAATTTTATCCAATAAAAAAACAGAAATTTCTAATAAAGGTTGTAATTTAAATTATCATCAATTAATCGTATTTTGGAATAATATTTTACTTTGGTTACATTTTAAAAAAAATCAGTAGATCATTGTTAAAAATACATTTTTGAAATCTGCTATTATCAAAACAATTGTTTGCGATTAAATTCTATATTTTAATTATAAAATGAAACCTATAAGATTATTTTTTATTTGCATGCTGTGTAATTTCTTTTTCAATACAAGTATTGCACAAATTAATTGGACAAAACATTCTACACCTGTACT
This sequence comes from Bacteroidota bacterium, assembly GCA_016715425.1. NCBI lineage: Bacteria > Pseudomonadati > Bacteroidota > Bacteroidota bacterium. Next base: position 109,539 of record JADKAC010000005.1, on the reverse strand, counting down.
TTCAAGAAGTGCAGTATTTCCCGATTGGAAAGGTCTTGCAACAGGCGATGCATTTGTGATCCATGATAATGATACTTTAAAGATGTGGTATTCAGGTGTGGGTTGGTTAACCGCAACAGATGATTGTCCGCATGTAAGAATGGGTTATGCATGGTCTGTGGATGGCATTATCTGGAATGAATTTGCAGGAAATCCGGTGTTGGATATCAGTGCAGATACTTCTCAATTTGATTCTGACGGTATTGAAACACCTACTGTAATTAAAGATATTTCAGCACCTGTAAATGAACGATACAAATTATGGTATGCGGGAAGAAAAGCAAGTTGCCAGCCAATAAATGATCATCAAATTGGATATGCATATTCTGCCGATGGAATCAATTGGATAAAGTATATTGATAATCCTGTTTTATCTCCGGGAAGTGGATGTGGATTGGTATAACACTTTTATCTCTGGTCCTTCAGTTATTTTGGAAGAAGGAATTTATAAAATGTGGTTCACTGCACCTGATCTTATATTTAATAGTCAACCAACCGATGGAAAAGGAAATATTGGATATGCCACTTCATTGGATGGAATACATTGGGAAGTATTTCCCTCGTCGGTTTTAATTGCCGGTGCTCAGGATAACTGGGATTCGGCGAGTATTGCAGAACCAATTGTGATAAAAGTGGGAAGCAAATACTATATGTTTTACTCGGCACTTAATCAATGGGCTATTGAAAATTTTCAAATAGGATTTGCTGAATCAACGGATGGAATTAACTGGACAAAGTCAACAGAAAATCCGGTATTACAAATAGGTAATACAAATGAATGGGATAGATATTGGGCTACACATCCCACAGTAATTTATGATAGCATCGCCAATAAATTTAAAATGTGGTACACCGGAAGAGACACCGCAATAATAGATTCTATCATGGGATACTATTGGGATATTGGTTATGCAGAAAGTATTTTTTCAACAACAGAACTCATAGAAAATACTAATAAGAATACTACACTCCATATTTATCCAAATCCCAATAATGGAATTTTTACCCTGGTTCTACCTGATACATTTTATGAAGATGCGGTAGTGCGCATTTATAATAGTACCGGAGAATTAATAACACAACTCTCCTATTTGTATAATGAAGAAAATACACTTGAAATACAATTACCCGATGGCTTGTATATTCTAACTCTGCAGAACGAAAAAGGATTTTTAAAAGAAAAATTAATAATTCAAAAATAATACTGTCAAAATTTGAGGTATAATTGCTACATCAATTGTAGTAATTAAACTATCCTCACGATTTCAAAAAACAAATAAATTTATACTGGACAAATTTGTCCGTTATAATCAAACTTTGCATATCTTTGTTCCGAAAGATTTAGAAATTGTTTTCAAAGGCATGCGAATACGGAATTAAGGCTACAATTTATGTAGCAAAAAAATCACTTGAGGATAAAAAGGTGAGTTTAAAAGTCGTGGCTAAAGCAATTAATTCACCGGAAGCATATACTTCAAAAATTTTACAACAACTCACCCGCAATAACATTATCAATTCTGAAAAAGGCCCGAAAGGTGGGTTTTATATGGATAGTAAAGCATTAGATAAAGTTATGCTAAGCACTATTGTATTTGCAATTGATGGAGATGTAATTTATAGAGGGTGTGGATTGGGTTTGAAACGATGCAATGAAAACATGCCTTGCCCTGTACATTATCAGTTTAAAAATATTAGAGAGGAACTTAAACAAATGCTGGAAACCACATCTGTAAAATCGTTGAGTATGGATGTAAAAAACGGATTAGCATTTTTAAGACGATAAAAAAATTTATCTTAATAATGGACAATTTTATCCAATATAAATTGAATTATGGAAAGTAATAATATTTTAGGTGAATCAGGTATAATAATTACCATACTACTTATTGCAATACCGATAATTGTAGCTTCCTTATTGGTAGTTACCCGTACATATTCGATATTTAAAAAATATCTACACAAAAAGGAATTAGAAAAATTTAATACTTACCTCAGAAGTTTATCTCCTGACGAGGTGGAGAAATTGGAACAACGAAAAAAAGAATTGGAATATACATTAGCTAATAATGAGTTGGCAGGAGATGCACCTCCATCCGACAAAAAAGGATTGATAGATAATATTAGCAATACAGATGTATTGCGCTTTGTAGAAAAAAAGAAAAGAGGACAATTACGACCATATATAGAACCTGATTTAACCAAACTAATTCTATGGTATTTAGGATGTGCTACTTTTTGGTTGGTGTTAGGTACAACATTCGGAGAATATCTCGGAATAAAATTCTCGGCACCGGATGTTGATCATATCAGTTGGTTAAGTTTTGGAAGATTACGACCTGTACATACTAATATGGTATTTTGGGGATGGGCATCTTTGGCAATGATTGGATTAGCATACTATGTAATTCCTCGAGTAAGTAATGTGCGTATTGCAAGTATTAAAACAGGTTATACTACTCTAATTCTCATTAATGCAAGTGTTATAATTGGCAGTGTAATGTTAATGGCGGGTATTAATAATGGAGGTGGTGAATACAGAGAATATATCTGGCCTGTTATGGCATTATTTGGTATTGGTGTATTCATATCATTATTAAATTTTCTGAAAACAATTGCCCGCAGAACTACCAAAGAAATTTATGTTTCTAACTGGTATATTGTTTCGGCAATGATGTTTGTATTAGTAATTGCAATTGTTGCATATTGGCCAAGCTGGCAAACCGGATTAGGAGAAACAATTGTACAAGGTTACTACATGCATCAAGGTGTGGGAATGTGGTTTATGTTATTGTCTCTTGGTTTGATGTATTATTTTTTACCGCAACAACTCAATAAACCTATATACTCTTATAGCTTAGGGATATTAGCGTTCTGGACACAAATTATTTTCTATACACTCATCGGTACACACCATTTTATTTTCAGTGCAATTCCATGGTGGTTGCAAACTGTTGCCATTGTAGGAAGTGTGGGTATGATAATTCCGGTTGTTGCAGGTACTACAAATTTCTTAATGACTTTTAAAGGATCTTGGAATAAACTTTCTGACAGCTATACACTTCCTTTTTATTTAATAGGTATCATCTTTTATTTCACAGGCTCACTACAAGGAACTGCGGAAGCCTTTCGATTTACAAATTTAGTATGGCATTTTACCGATTTTACAGTTGCGCATTCCCACTTAACTATGTATGGAATTATCACATTTATGTTATGGGGTTTTATTTATACTATCGTTCCAAGACTTACTGGAAAAGAGCCTCCACATAATACAGTGGGTGCACATTTCTGGCTTGCACTTATAGGCCTATTATTTTATACCGTGCCTTTAATGTATGGCTCCACATTGAAAGGATTAATGTGGATGGACGGCAAACCATTTATTGATAGCGTTGCAATGATGACTCCATTTTGGTTATGGCGTGCAATAGGTGGTTCATTGATGTGGATTTCACATATTTTGTTTGCTTATAATTTTTATACAATGGTTAAGAAGCAAGATGAATTCGAAATACCTAAATCTGCGATAGATATTTTAAATGCAAAGGCACAAACGGATACACAATCAAACCTTAATTAAAAAAAACGCAATGGATTTTTTCGATAATCATAAAAAACTCTTCGGTGCAGCATTGGGATTATTTGTTGCACTCACAATTATTGTTGCTGTGATGCCTGCGCTAAATAATCAAAAAAATAATGCGCCACTTCCCAATGCAATACCACTATCAGCAGATGAAATGGCAGGTAAAAAAATCTATATTGCAAATGGTTGTGTTGCATGTCATACACAGCAAGTACGCAATATTGATATGGATAAAATGTGGGGCAGCAGACCGGGAATTGCAGCGGATTATGCAGATAATAAACGTATGGATATCTGGAGAAATACCGCAACGCTTATGGGTACTGAAAGAACAGGTCCTGACCTTACAAATGTAGGAAACAGACAAGGTTCACTCGCCTGGAATTTATTACATTTATATCAGCCACGGGCAGTTGTAGAAAAATCAATAATGCCCGCTTATCCCTGGCTATTTAAAATTAAAAATGAAGTAGGTGATGATGAAGTGGAAGTAACTGTTCCGGATAAATTCAGAAAAGGAATTAATGGAAAAATTGTAGCAACTAAAGAAGCTTTGCAATTGGTTGCTTATTTACAAAGTTTAAAACAAACTCCATTACCTGATGGAAAATTACCTCTTGAATTTTTATATAAGAAAGCTGAAAAAACTGTTGCTGCCAGTGGCGATGCACCCGCTCAACTTGATGGAGAATTACTGTATACAAATAATTGCGCAGCTTGTCACCAACCCAACGGTGAAGGATTGCAAGGTGCTTTCCCTCCATTAAAAAACAGTCCGATTGTATTGGGTGATGACTTGGATTTATTTGTGAAAATAATAATGCAAGGCTATGATGCCCGACCTGAATATGCAGTGATGACTGGAGTGGGTACGGATAATAATTTAACGCCTGAAGAAGTAACTGCAATTATTAATCATGAAAAATCAAGTTGGGGAAATAATGCAGCAACAGTAAGTGTAGAAGAGGTTAAAAAAATTATTGATTTCTTAAACGTAATCTCAAGTAAATAATGAAAAAGCAATTTGTGATATTGATTGTTCTGATGCTTTTAAATAAGTTTATGTGGGCATGTGAAGTATGTGAACAACAACAGCCAAAAATAACACAGGGAATTACGCATGGTACCGGTCCTCAAAGCAATTGGGATTGGGTAATAATTGGTGTTGTTGCTGCACTTACTTTGGTAACACTCATTCTTTCAATAAAATATTTAATTAAGCCCGGTGAAAAAAACGGTAATCATATTAAACAAACAATTCTAACCAACTTTGAAGATGCAAGATAATAAGAGCAGAGTTACATTATTTGTAGATGATGATTTGCAACCTATTGCAGAACTTTCCACACCTGTGCAATTTGAATTAGATACACGGAAATTAACAGATGGAGAACACACATTAAAAATTGTAAGTAAATCACCGGTAGGCAAAGAAGGTATCAGAAAAATAAAATTTATTGTGAGGAACGGACCTGCCATTGCAGTGGATGGTATTAGCGATAATAAAATTGTGGATGGTGTGATTCCTATAATGATAAATGCGTATGATAAAGGCAATCAAAAAAAGTTTATTATTGAGGGCAGTGAAACGCCAAAAAGTATCCCTAGTTGGTTATGGATAATATTAGTTGCATTTTTGGGATGGGCAGCATATTTTATTATCACACACTTCAATATGTAAACAGACAATGAATCAAACTAAAAAGGACATTCAATCACTTGAGGACATTACACTTTTGGTAGATACTTTTTACGGCAGAATTCGTGAAGACGATTTATTGAAAGATATTTTTAATAATGTAATTGAGGACCGTTGGCCACAGCATCTTGAAAAAATGTGCCGCTTCTGGCAAACTGTGTTATTAGAAGAAAAAACCTATCAGGGCAATCCATTTTTTCCTCATGCTAAATTGCCTGTATCCAAAGAACATTTTGATAATTGGTTGAATTTATTCTACACTACTGTTGACGAATTATTTGCCGGTGAAAAAGCTGACAGAGCCAAATGGCAAGGTGAGAGAATGGCGGAAATGTTTTATTCCAAAATTGAATATTACAAGCACAATAGTTCCATCCCATTGATGTGATCTGCGACTCCATTCAAATTTTTTATAATCCTGAATAATTACTCTACTCAATTGTGATTTGCAATTGGATTCCAACACTTTTTTTCTGTTAAAAAGTAAATGGGAACTTAACTAATATATAGGGATTTGATTCAATGAATTTGCTACGGACACAAGTCATTGTTTGCAATTTCAATTATACTTACCTTTAACACATTGAAAAATACAATTGTAATATCATTTCTCACTTTGTTTCTGTATGCAAATACAGAATTACATGAGTTATTGAAAATTCCTGTTCTGGTTCATCATTATCTAGAGCATGATGACAATGATAACAGTGTATCTTTTATTGACTTCCTGAATGAACATTACAATAATAACAATTCGCATAACGATACTGATAACAAACATCACGATCATCAAAAGCTACCATTTAAAACCAATGATTGTGCAACAGTACACACAGTACTAGCTTTTAATAATGCGAACGATTTTTCTATTGATCAAATTGATTATTGTTCAGTAAAAGTTATTTCTATTTGCAACGAACTGATTTATTCATCTTCGTTTCAAAATAAGATTCTCCAACCTCCGCAATTCATTTAATGAATAAACCCGAATTGCTATTCGGGTGAGATATTTCTATGACTTAGTCATAGAAAATAAGACAAGGGTTCACCTTCTCTTTATATTTTCAATTCATTAATGAATAATTATGCTCAATAAAATAATTGCATTTTCTGTAAAGAATAAACTCATTATAGGTTTGTTCATTTTTGCCCTCATTGCATACGGTAGTTATCAATTAACCCATCTTCCTATTGATGCTGTGCCCGACATCACCGATAATCAGGTGCAAGTAATTACAGTAACACCTTCGTTAGGTGCTCCCGATGTGGAACGACTTATCACTTTTCCTATTGAACAGGCAAATAGCAACATTCCCGGACTAAAAGAGATCCGCAGTTTTTCTCGCTTTGGTCTATCGCTGATTACTATTGTTTTTGAAGATGATGTAGATGTGTATTGGGCGAGACAACAAGTTACTGAACGATTAAAATTAGCCGAACAAGAAATTCCTAAAGGAATTGGTTCGCCGGAATTAGCACCAGTTACAACCGGCTTAGGAGAAATTTATCAGTATGTATTGAAACCGAAAAAAGGTTATGAATCAAAGTATGATGCAACAGAATTACGGACAATCCAGGATTGGATTGTGCGCAGACAATTGCTTGGTGTGGAAGGTGTGGCTGATGTGAGCAGCTTTGGTGGTAGAGTGAAACAATATGAAATTGCTATTAATCCAAACAAATTAAATTCTTACGCAATTACAATCAATGATGTGTTTACCGCTTTGGAAAAAAACAATGAAAATACTGGCGGTGCATATATTGAAAAAGCATCCACAGTGCTTTATATCCGTGCTGAAGGTTTAATTGAAAATATTGATGATATAAAAAATATAGTGGTGAAAAATACTAAAAACGGAACACCACTTTTAATAAATGATGTTGCTGAAGTGCGCATTGGAAATGCCATTCGCTACGGTGCAATGACTTACAATGATGAAGGTGAAGTTGCCGGTGCAGTGGTAATGATGTTGAAAGGAGGTAACAGCAGTGAAGTAATTAAAAATGTAAAAAATCAAATTGCAGAAATTGAAAAAACACTGCCCGAAGGTGTCGAGATAGAACCATTTTTAGACAGAACAAAAATGGTGAACAATGCGATAAGTACCGTTTCAAAAAATTTATTGGAAGGTGCTCTAATTGTAATTTTTGTATTGGTGTTATTTCTTGGAAATTTCAGAGCAGGAATTTTAGTAGCATCGGTAATTCCATTGTCCATGTTGTTTGCAGTAATCATGATGAACATATTTGGAGTAAGTGGTAACCTGATGAGTTTGGGTGCATTGGATTTCGGTTTGATAGTGGACGGTGCGGTAATTATTGTGGAAGCCGTGATGCACTCCTTAATGGTGAAAAGTACATTGCTAAAAGTGAATGCGCAACCTATTTCAACCGAAGAAATAAAAATAGAAAACAAAGAACGATGGGCCGATCATTTACCAGCATCACACCATACGAAATTATCACAAAGCGAAATGGACAGCGAAGTAAATCACTCGGCAAGCAGGATGATGAACAGTGCTGTATTCGGTCAAATAATTATTCTGATTGTGTATCTCCCAATTTTTACATTGGAAGGAATAGAAGGAAAAATGTTTAAGCCGATGGCACAAACTGTTGCCTTTGCATTGCTGGGTGCATTTATTCTTTCACTTACATATATCCCAATGATGAGTGCATTATTTCTTAGTAAAAATATTACGCACAAGAAAAATATATCCGACAGAATGATGCATGCTATTGAAAATTTTTATCAAAAATATTTAGTAAAAGTGTTGCGATTTCCTAAAACTGTTATTGGAATTACAGTGGCCTTATTTGTATTTGCAATTGTTATTTTTTCACGCATGGGCGGAGAATTTATTCCTGAATTACCTGAGGGTGATTTTGCAGTGGAAACACTTGTATTAACAGGAAGTAATATCGAAACTTCAACTGAGGCTGTAATGAAATCAGCACACATTTTATTGAATAAATTTCCCGAAGTAGAAAAGGTAGTTGGCAAAACAGGAAGCGGTGAAATTCCAACCGATCCTATGCCAATGGAAGCTTCGGACATGATGATTATTTTAAAAGATAAAAGCGAATGGACATCAGCAAAAACATGGAACGAACTTTCCGAAAAAATGAATGAGGCATTGAAAGATGTTCCGGGTGTTGCTTATAGTTTTCAATATCCTGTTGCAATGCGTTTTAATGAATTGATGACCGGCGCAAAACAAGATGTGGTCTGCAAAATTTTCGGTGAAAATCTGGATACTCTTTCAAAGTATTCAAAACTGTTGGGCGACATTGCAAGCAAAATTAATGGTGCAGAGAATATTTATGTTGAGCCAATTGATGGACTCCCTCAATTAATAATCAATTACAATCGAAATGCAATTGCACAATATGGTTTAAATATTTCCGACATCAATAAGGTGGTGAACACAGCACTTGCTGGACAGAGCAGTGGACAGGTATATGAGGATGAAAAACATTTTGATTTGGTGGTTCGTCTGGCAGGTGAGCAACGGCAGAATATTGAAGATGTACAAAATCTTTTAATCCCTAATTCACAAGGAACACAAATACCATTATATCAAATTGCAGATGTTTCTATTAAGCAAAGTGTAAATCAAATTCAACGGGAAAATGCAAACCGAAGAATTATTGTTGGCTTCAATATAAGTGGAAGAGATGTGGAGAGCATTGTAAAAGATTTACAAATTCAGGTTGACAAAGATTTGAATTTGCCACCGGGTTATCATGTGTCTTATGGTGGTGCATTTGAAAATTTAATTGAAGCAAAAAAACGATTAGCCTTTGCCGTTCCGGTTTCATTACTATTGATTTTTATACTTCTTTATTTTGCTTTTCATTCTGTAAAACAAGGCCTGCTTATTTATTCAGCAATTCCACTTTCTGCAATTGGCGGAATATTATTATTAGCAATTCGTGGCATTCCATTCAGCATCAGTGCAGGAATTGGTTTCATCGCCTTGTTTGGTGTCGCCGTACTCAATGGCATTGTATTAATAGCAGAGTTTAACCGAATTAAATCGAGTGGTGAAACAGACTTAAAACAAATTGTATTGCGTGGAACAAAAACACGATTGCGTCCGGTACTGATGACAGCATTCGTTGCTTCACTTGGTTTTTTACCGATGGCATTAAGTCATGGAGCCGGTGCAGAAGTACAAAGACCATTGGCTACTGTTGTTATTGGTGGATTATTACTTGCCACATTCCTTACACTTTTTGTTTTGCCAATTCTCTATATCATGTTTGAGAAAATAGCACCACGCAAATCACACAGATCATTACAGAAAAAAAAATAACCAATGAAAAAGTATATAAAAGTATCTGAGCTAATCTACGAGAAAAAGATTGCCCGCAGATCACACAGATTTACGCAGATAAATAAATTAAAAAAATGACTTATAAAAAAATAGCATCTGCGGTTATTTGCGAAATATGCGGGAAAAATATAGCCCGCAGATCACACAGATTTACGCAGATAAAAAAAATAAACTAAAGAAAAATATATAATCTATAAAAAAGCAGATACTATTATCTGCGGTTATCTGCGGGAGAATTATACCACACAGATAAAAAAATAATGGACACTTAAAATTTTATCACTATGACAGAAAATGAAATATCATACAAAATCAGAGGAGCCATCTTTGAAGTATATAATCAACTTGGTCCAGGGCTTTTTGAAAATGTATATGAAGCTGCCTTACTTTATCAATTAAAGAAAGACGGACTCCATGTAAGAGCGCAACAACCTATTCCTGTAATATATGACGGACAATATTTAGATGTAGGTTTTCGCTTGGATATTTTGGTAGAAGATAAAGTCATCATTGAAATTAAATCAGTAGAAGAACTTGCTAAAGTACATCACAAACAAATTCTCACATATTTAAAATTGACAAAGCTAAAACTTGGAATCCTGGTTAATTTCAACAGTGAGAATATTTCCGAATCAATCCACAGAAAAGTAAACAATTTATGAAAAGGCTCACAAAAGCATCTGCGGTTATCTGCGACATCTGCGGGAGAAATACAGCCCACAGATCATGCAGATTTACGCAGATAAATAAATTAAAAAAATGACTTATATAAAAATAGCATCTGCGGTTATCTGCGAAATCTGCGGGAGAATTATAGCCCGCAGATCACGGAGATTTGCACATATAAATAATATAAAAATAATCTTGAGTAAAAAATAACTAATGAAAAAGTATTTAATAATTATTACGATAATATGCCTTCTCAGCGGCATTGCATCAGCACAACAAACTATCAGTTTACAGAGTGCAATTGATACTGCATTGAATAATAATTTATCTGTAAGAAATGAAAAGTTGTACTCCGAATATCAAAAAAAATTAAAAGCAACAGCCGTTGATATTCCGCAAACAAATTTGATTGGTGAATTCGGGCAATTTAATTCGGCTTTTTCAGATAACAAGTTTGGAATTGCGCAGTCAATTAGTTTCCCGACTGTTTATGCAAAACAAAAATCTCTGCAAAATGAAAACTATAAAACAAGTGTGTTGCACATTGCATTAAAGGAAGCGGAGTTAAAAAAACAAGTGAGTGAGGTTTTCTATCAGATTATCTATATGAATGAGAAGCAACATATCTTAATGAAAATAGACAGTGTATATGCAGCATTTTTAGAAAAAGCAAATCTGCGTTTTGCAAAAGGCGAAAGCAATATACTGGAAAAAACAACCGCTGAAACACAACGTGGACAAATAGCCATACAGTTAAAACAAATTCAACAAGACATTGAAATTTTACAAATGCAATTTCAATTATTGCTGAATACCACAATAGTGTATTTGCCTTCGGCTAATAATACAAAAATGAATTTCAATGCAATTGCGGATACTTCATTTATAAACAATCATCCGTCGTTACAATTATTGGAACAAGAAAAAAATGTTGCAATGGTGAATACACAGTTACAAAAATCAAAACTACTCCCCGATTTACAACTCGCTTATAATAATATGAGCCAACAGGGAATGGGAGCAGATGATTTGTTCTATCCAAAATCAGAACGGTTTAGTTCAGTGCAGTTTGGCATTGGAATTCCATTATTCTTTGGTGCACAAAAAGCAAATATAGATGCTGCAAAATCATTAGAATTAATTAGTGAAAACAATTTTCGACTCGGACAACAAACACTAATATCAGAGTATGAAAGCGCTTTTAAAAAATATGAAATTCAATTGGCAACTGTAAAGTATTTTGAAGAAACAGCTTTGCGAAATGCAGACATTATAAGTGAAACAGCAACAAAACAATTTGAAAATGGCGACATCAATTATCTGGAATGGACCATGCTGATTAATAATGCAATTTCAATTCAAAGTAACTATATCGATTCGGTGAACGATCTGAATCAAGCTATCATTCATCTCAACTTCTTAACTTCTAAATAATTTTAGTAATGAAAAATATATTCATCATATCAATAGCGTTTGCAATTCTTGCATCTTGCGGAAGCAAGCAAAATTTAAATGAAAGCACTTCAGAAAACTTAACAGAAAACACAGTGGAACTCACAGATGCACAATTAAAAAATTCGGATATACAAACCGGAAAGCTTGAGCAACAGGAAATTTCTTCAATATTAAAAGTAAATGGTGTAATTGAAGTGCCACCACAAAACATGGTTTCTATAAGTGTGCCTTTGGGCGGATATTTAAAATCAACAAAACTGTTGGAAGGTATGCATGTGAACAAAGGTGAGATAATTGCGATAATGGAAGACCAGCAATATATTCAACTGCAACAGGATTATCTTACAGCTAATGCGCATTTTACTTCCATTGAAAAAGAATACTTGCGACAGAAAGATTTAAACCAAAGCAAGTCCAGTAGCGATAAAGTGTTTGAAACTGCACAAGCAGAATATATTGCGCAAAAAGTGCTGATTAATTCATTGTCAGAAAAACTAAAGCTCATCAATATCAATCCCGATAATCTCAATGAAAATACAATTTCACGAAGTATAAATATTCCTTCACCTATTGATGGATTTGTAACACATGTGAATATGAATATCGGAAAATATGTTGCACCAACTGATGTATTATTTGAGCTGGTAAATCCTGATGATATTCATTTGGCGTTAACTGTTTTTGAAAAAGATTTTGATAAACTTTTTATTGGACAAAAAATTATTGCTTACAACAACAATCAACCAAATAAAAAATATGAATGCGAAATCATTTTAATTGGAAAAGATTTATCGCATGAAAGAGCCGTTACGGTACATTGCCACTTTGAGCAATACGATAAATCGCTGATTCCAGGAATGTATATGAATGCCGAAGTAGATGTAGCTTCTCATAATGCTTATGCTATTTCTGATGAAGGTTTGGTACGCTTTGAAGGTAAGCAGTATGTTTTTAAACAAACTGAAAACAAAAAATACTTAATGCAAGAAGTTACAACTCAAAACTCCGAACATGGTTTTACTCAAATCACTTTTCCTGATAGTACCCAAATGAGTGATAAAATATTTGTTACAAAAGGTGCTTATACTTTACTTATGAAAATGAAAAATATGGGAGAAGAATAATTTGTTTTTAATTAACGATTATTGGTTGGGTAATTATTGACCCATCATCGGTAATTAATTGTAGATAATACAACCCGGATGAATAGCCTCGCAAATCAATCTGAAATATTTCGCCGGAAAATATTCCGTTAAAAACTTTTGTTCCGTTGATGTTTGTAATTTCTATCCGATAACTTTCATCTGTATTCATAAAATTTCCGGCGAACAATCCATCACCGGGATTTGGAAAAACAACAAGAGAATTCTCTGCAAGAGTTTCTCCTTTACGCAATTCAAGAGTAGTGAATGTATTAATTGCAGAAAAATCAGTCCATTCGCCACCACATTTTGCACGGATTTTATATTGATAGGTTGTAGAAGGAAGTAAAGCGATTATTAATTTACTTGAGGAGTAGCAATATTTCTTATGCCATGTAGTAGTTCCTTCAACTCTGTATTGCAAGTGATACAATGCTGCATCTTCATCGGCTGTCCAATAGATTTTTGCTGTTGTGGCAGTGGTGAACAATACATTCATTCCGGAGGGAATAGCACAAACAGAATTAATGTTGAGAGTAACTGTGATTATAGAGTCGCAACCGAATGTGTTTGTATAATTAAATACATAGGTTCCTGCAGTTGAAGTAAGCGAACCATCTGGCAATGTATAAGAAGAACCTTCATCAATAGTTTCTGTGATTGCGGTAGAAGAATTATTTCCAATCGCAATTGTATTTTCTGAAATTGTTCCAATAGAAAACGGACTATTTGCAACAATGCGTAAATAGTAATTGCCCGTTGCTATACCTGATGCATTGCAAATGATTTCATTAGCTGATACATCACCAATCAAATTTATTACATCCGTTTCATCAGCACTATTTATCAATTGCACACGAAAGATATTTTCCGGATTAAATAATCCGGCAACAACAAAATGTATATTTATAGAATCACCATTGCAATAAGAAGTGTTATCCGTGCTTTCAACTAAAATTATTTTTGAATTACAGTCGTCAGACATTGTAAGCAAGTCTTCGGTGTAACGCATTTCAGATTCAATTAAAAAATTATTAAATGGCTGTGGTGTACCGATTGGAGGAAATTCAGATTCTGTTAAATAAAATGCATCAGGGCTTGCAATATATAATGTAGATTCAGAAAGATCAGAAGTTCCGGAAGGAATTATAGTACCTATTTTATTATTGCCATATTCAAAATGTCCACTACCACTTAAACTATATAATCCAAGTAAGGAACCGCTATTTGTTATTTCATTTCCAACAAAATTTTGATATCCACCGGCAGAAGAACTACTCATAAAAATACCATAGAGTTCAGCACGATTGCGAAAGAAAGTATTGTACTTGCCATTGCCACCATGCGAATCATCAATCACAATATTTTGTATCGTATTGCCTTCAAATAAATTGGCGTAAGGATAATTTCCATGCAATACTAAATCACCTGCAGAAGATGAAGGCAGCCATGTATCTGACCAATGCGGATTGATAGAATAATTATAAGAAAACACATTTCCATTTGCCCCTGCTTGCAACAACATACTATGACGCAAATGATTAAAAATATTATCAGTAACCAGATTATCTCCTGAAGTATAATGCACTACAACACCATAAGCACGACCACCATCACCATAATCAAATGCATCCTGAATATAGCAACCGGAAACTTCGGAATGTGTGGTAGTATGCAGTTCTATATGCGCATAATTACATTCATAACTTGCAACACCCCGCACCCAACACTCGGCAGCATATTTAAAATAAATATTAGAATAATTTTTAGTGGTTTCATCCTGTCGGATAATAGTAAGTTCTTCTATACCCACATTTATTTTAGGATTTAATTTCTTCACTTCTACTGATCTGGAAGTAAAAAAATCTCTGCGCACTTCGGCATCTACATATAAAGTATTACCAATGATATTCTCAATTTTAAAAATTTGTCCAGTTGTATTTATTGCCCAATCACTAGTAACAAGCATTCCATCTTGTTCGAATAATTCCACATAATCACCGATATCAAAATCACCTGCATCTTCTAAAGGAAGTGTATGTGCATTTTTCGAAATATTATTTGTACAAAAAGAATAAGTAGCAGATTCACCGCCTTTAATTATAATTGCATCAGAAGGTACATTAAGATCAAAAGTGAGCGTAGTACTTTCAGCACCTGCACCTTTTATTATTGTATTACTTTGCAGGCTAATTGATGATTGAAAAAAATAATTTCCGGGAGGAAAATAAATAACTGTAACTCCGGAAGAGATAGAAGCGAGGACAGTATTCATTACTGCATCATTAGGAGAAGCACCATCGCCGCTTCCGCCTGCATCTAAAAAATTTATAATTTGCGTAGGAGAATTACAACTGTTTGTAAGGCCGACGTTGTGCCAGTT
The DNA here is from genome assembly GCA_016715425.1 of Bacteroidota bacterium. Lineage (NCBI taxonomy): Bacteria > Pseudomonadati > Bacteroidota > Bacteroidota bacterium. The sequence goes on along the minus strand of JADKAC010000005.1, from coordinate 94,226 downwards.
AACAGTGCGTTCGTCGTCAATAGTTTGGCTACATACTGTAAATGAGATGCTCGCCAGAAGGAGGAGAAGGTTGAGTTGCATAAATCATCAAGTTTAAAGTTGATGGCAAGCAGCGAGTCAAATATAATAGAAAAATGGTTGTGAGAATCGGGTAGTGAATGGTGAGTTGTGAATAGTGAGTAGTGAGTAGTGAGTAGTGAGTAATCAGTAATAAGTTTTTTGTTAATGTCCAGTCAATAGTCTAAGTCAATAGTCTAAGTAATCCGCCAAATGCAAATGGCCAAAAGCTAATAGCCAAATTTCAACAACACCACAGTACCGTTTCCGGGAGATGAAATAATGTGTAAACTTCCCTTTAATTCCTCTGCTCTTTTTTGCATACTATCCAAACCATTTCCGGGTTCAATTATTTCACTATTAAATCCAATACCATTATCCTTTACTTCTAGTTGTAACACTTTTCCTGATTGCGATAAATGTACATGCAAATGTGTAGCTTCAGAATATTTTACTGCATTATGAACAGCTTCCTTCAAAATCAGAATAGTATTTTTTCGCTGATTCATCTGCAATTTAATTTGTGTATTTAATGTATTTTCGAAAGTGTATTCAATACCGGCTGCATTGCATATTTCTGCAATAAATTTTTCCATTCGGTTACCCAAATTTTCAATCTGATCATACTTCGGATTTATCATCCAGATTATATCCCGCATTTTATCTACAGATTCACCTGCATTATTTCCAATGCGTTCCAGCAAATTTTTATTATCCACTTGTTGTGTTGCCATTTCGCTCAACATTTTAATACTGCTCAGTGAGCTACCTACTTCATCATGCAGATCTAATGCAATTTTATTGCGCATGTTATGAATATTCTTTAATTCATTTATTCTATAGCGATAAATACTATACGGCACCGCCAATAAAAATAGAATTACACCTGCAATAAACCATGGCGTTTGCCAGAATGGAGCTAATACATCAAAGGGTATTTCCAATAATATTTCGCTGTTGCCGGATGGGTTATTACTGCGCAATTGAAAGTTATATTCCCCATGTGTAATTTTAGAATATAGTGCTTTCATATTCCGGTTATCATCATCAATCCAACTATTATCCCATCCTGATAATTGATACTGCAAAATATTATTTGCATCATTTACATAATCTATTAATTCATAATTAATGACAATTGGGAAATCAGAATACTTTAATAAAATTGGTTTTGATAAATCGGCTAAAGAAATAATTTTATCGCCGGCAGTAAATGAAAGTATTCTCAATTGGGGTTTATATGTATTGGGTTGCAGGTCCTTGATATTTGCTTTTACAAAACAATTATCTGCACCCTGATAAAAATAGTTTCCATCATAATGTGGAGTTGGTGATGAAGCAACTAAAAGTGGCAATGGAATCACAACAAATTTTTCTGTTGTTTCATTATATTCTACAATACCATCTTTATAAGAAATATATAATTTGCCCTCCGGATTTTCGAACAGCGAATAACAATTATTTGAAGGCAATCCATCATTCGTTGTAAAATGTTTCAACTTATTTTCAGTATAATCATATTTAAAGAAACCCTCATCAGAACTGAGATATACAACTCCATTAGTGCGCACAATAATATCTTCCTGAAATGAAACAGGAGGCAAAGTATTGCCAAACCCATCCTCTGCAATTTGATTCAATTGCTTTTTTTGCATATCATATCTATACAGTTTTGATGAAGAAAATATCCATAAAATATTTTCATTTTGTGGAATTACAACAGGCAACGATAAGTCCACTTCATCCGCTGTAAATAAAGTATCCACTTGTTTACTGGTATAATTGCAACGCAAATAATTGCCATCAAAATCTGCGAGATAATAATTTTGATTTTCATCCACATAACTCAACCAATCAAAAACAGGTGCATTGCTATTGCCCGAATTATTTGGATGTTGTAAATAAGAAAATGTGTTTGTTGTAGGATCAAATTCGCCAACGCCATCCATCCATACCTGAAATACTAAATGATTGCTATCAAGCACATGAATATACTGCATGTAAGACTCCGAAAAAACAGAATTACTATTAAATGTTTTGAAAGTATTATCTTTTTTATATTGAATCAAACCTTCGGAAGTAGCTAACCAAACATCACCAGCAAGTGTAGTTATATCATTAACACTTACCACAAAATTATTAGAACCGATTTGTGGTAAAAGAGCAAATTGATATTTAGAATACCATGTATTGCATTTAATAATACCTGCATTTTCTGTTGCAAGCCAAAACATGCCATCGCCGCCAACCACTATATCATTCAAATAATTTTCCTTCAAACTATTATACCAACGGGCATCATAACTATATTGCTGTAATGTATTATGGTTTGCATTAAAATAATACAAACCTTCATCGGATGTTATTAATAGTAAGTCTCCATCTGCATTTACTTTTTGGATTTTTTTTATAGCAGATTGAAAATCAGTTTGCAAATGCTTTTCATCAAAAAATAAACTACAACTGCCTTGCTGATAATTAAAAAGATAAATAATATCATCGGCAGAAAAAATGAAATTCTCGTTTACATAATTTGAAATTGTGCTTACAACGGATTCCGAAAACTGATTCAAAGCGGGATAATATTTTGAACCCATAAATATTTCGCCAACCTCTGTATCAAAAATAAAAATACCTTGTGATTCAGTACCAATCCATAGCTTTCCATTTGGATCTAAAAATAGCGAGCGCACTATATTTTTTCCACTTGCATTAAACTCTTCGGGCATTGAAAAATAAGAAGCAATGTTTGTATGCATATTAATCAATGAAATACCTGTGGATGTACTGGCACAAATTACACTATCATTTAATTGCGCCAACACCCGAACTGTTTTTACCAATTTCTGCTTTTCAGGAAGATTTAAATTTATTTCCTTAAACTCATTTGTATTTGTGTTTAATCTTGCCAATCCTTCACTGCCACCAATCCACATAGAGGAACCATCAAACAACAATGCACGAATATTATTAACCGGACAAGATAAATTACCCGATGATGCTGTGGGGTATTTACTGAATATAAACCCATTGTATTTATACAATCCATCATTAGTTCCTGAATATAAATAACCGTTTGCGTCAAACGCTAAAGCACGGGTAACCGGTGTATAAATTCCCGGAGAAGCGATGGATTCAAAGTATAAATTATTTTGTGCAACTAAAGTAGAAATCAGCAAAGTACACTTCACTAAAAATGTAATTACTAAAAGTGATATTCTACTTCTGAGTTTTATCATTTATTCAATTCAGGATATATTTCTCCGGTAATTGTAAATGCTCCATTACTCATCGTATGATTATAACTTGTAAGGTTGCGTACAGTATGTATCTGAGTAGCATCTGTATCAAATACCTCATTATAATCTCCTTTTGCCCATTCCGGTAAATCATTGTAATCCCAATTGTCGTAATCATCTGCGCTTGTAGCATCGTCTAATCCGATAAAAACAATGAGTGTATGTAAATCACCTTTAGGGGTTACAGAGCTACCATAATAGGAATAGTCTGTTACTTGAGAAAAAACGCTTTTAAGCAAAAAGCAAAATGACAATGTAATTAATAAAGTTTTTTTCATAACTTGATAAATTTATAAGTGAATGATTTGTTTGAGTTGTCTTCTGCTATACTTAAATAATAAATACCAGAAGGAAAATTTGAAATGTCAAATACTTGTTTTCCAGGTTTAATTAAAATAGTATCGATAAGCTGTCCATAAAAATTATAAATATTAGTTTGAATTGCAACTAATAATTCTGATTGAATTTGTAATTGATTTATCGATGGATTTGGATAAATAGTTAGATTTTTATTATTTAACTTATTATCCTTTATAAATACTCCATAATCTTTAAAATATACCTCAAGGTATATTTTCATAATTGAAATCGAAGCATTCGGAATACAAGACAAATATTCTCCCATAACAAAAATGGGTGTTTGTTCACCATAAATATTTAAAGTTGAATCGACAGCATCACGACCGAAAATTAGGTAGGTTTCTCCATCTATACCTTCAATATATCCATTTACACCAAATATTATCGCTCCCTCTATCCAGTAATCACCTACTTCATAATTTAGCATAGAAGTATCCCAACCTAAATAGACGGAATCGGAAGTACTTATTTCATCATGCAGAATATAGAAAGTAAACTCGGCAGGGTAGCCAAATGGTCGGATATCTTTTTTTAGATTTACGCAAGTGCCAAAATTAAATTCATCTTCCACTTCTTGGCTAAAACCTCGGATGGCAATAGGTGTATTAAAAGTGGTGTCAATAATATCCAACCCTTCATCGTAACCGGCAGTTGCATTTTCGTCGCAGCCTACCCACAATGTATCTGTTTGTCCATCTGGGTGATACACATAAAATTCTAAGTTCCATGGAGGGAGTTGTGCATGCAATATTTGAATTGTAAAAAGGAGAATAAAAGGGAGTAAAAATCTTTTCATTTTTTTAAATTTAATGTAAGGTATTTAAAATTTTGTGGAATGTAGTAATCGGTATATGAAGAACTGAAAAAAAGTGTAACTGTGGAATCGTCTAACTGTGTAATCGGAAAAAATACAAAGTCGAAAGCGAATAAATTGAACTGTTATTAAAACTGTCAATTGTCAATTTTAAATAGCAAAGTTTTGTACTCAATACTCGATACTCAATACCCATTTAATCACAATTCAAACAAAATAAAATTAAGTATCACTCACGCAGGTTCTCAAAGGCAAACGCACAAGGCAATGTTTTGAGGAACCTGCTTGTACGATGGGAAAAAAGAATTAGGAATTAGGATTTATTAAATAGTCTAAGTTAGCCAACTGCCAAAAGCTAACAGCAAATAGCATTTTGTCAAAGTCAATAGTCTAAGTTTTTTTTATTGTCAATTAAATTATCTAATCTCCCAGTTAATCAATTCTAAATTATGTTGTTCAAGATATGCATTTGTTTTACTAAAATGTTTGCAGCCAAAAAAACCATTATATGCAGAGAAAGGTGAAGGGTGTGCAGCTTCAAGAATCAAATGTTTATTAGCATCTATGAGTACTTTTTTCTGCTGCGCAAATTTCCCCCATAATAAAAAAACAAGGTGTTCTTTTTTTTCACTCAATTGTTTTATGGCTGCATCTGTAAAATATTGCCAACCAATTTTTTGATGGCTTGCCGGCAGATTAGATTCTACGGTAAGCATTGCATTTAATAAGAATACACCTTGCTGTGCCCAATGCGATAAATTTCCTGATTGCGGAATTGGAATTTGCAAATCGGATTGCAACTCCTTAAATATATTTACCAAAGAAGGTGGCGGTTTAATTCCATCAGGTACAGAAAAAGATAGTCCATGTGCCTGCCCTTCACCATGATAAGGATCCTGACCAAGAATTATCACTTTTACTTTATCAAAAGGTGTTTGATTAAATGCATTAAATATTTGCGGTCCGGGGGGATAGATGTGTTTTTGATTTTTCATCTCAGACTTCAAAAAAGTTTTTATATAAAGGAAATATGCTTTGCTGAATTCCGGTTGCAATGCATGTAACCAGCCGGATTCCAGCGCAGGTATTTTTGTTGGCATTTCCTCTTCAATCATTGGTGTGCTAACTTACAGTTTCTTTATAACTTCACACCAATGAGATTTAAATCATTCAATATTTAACGCTTGTTTTTAAAAATTAAAAGCTATGGGAATTCAGGTAGAAGGAAATATTTCGAGACAGGTTCGTCATAAGTTTATTCATCAATTATTAGAAGATGTGGAAGCTTTGGAATACATGGTGGATCATGATTTATTTGAAGCAGATACTTGGCGCATTGGTGCAGAACAGGAATTATGTATTGTGAATGAAGATTGGAAACCGGCACCGGATGCTATGAAAATTTTAGCGGATGCAAATGATCCTTATATCACTACCGAACTGGCTACTTATAATCTGGAAATAAATTTGGATCCATTGCGATTGCAACACAATTGTTTCAGCTTGATTCAACAACAATTAGAAGAGAAATTATTGGTGCTGAAAAATGCTGCAGCAAAGTATAATGATAAAATAGTAATAGCTGGAATTTTACCTTCTATTACCCGCAATGAACTTACATTAGAATATCTTACTCCATTGAAAAGATATGAGCATTTAAATGGTGCTTTATTAAAAGCAAGAGGATTAAAATTTGATTTGTTTTTAAAAGGCCTGGATGAAATACATGTGCGACACGATAATATTTTATTTGAAGCATGTAATACAAGTTTTCAATGTCATTTACAGTTACATCCAAAGGATTTTGCCATCGCTTATAATTGGGCATTGGCTATCTCCGGTCCTGTACTTGCCGCCGCTACTAATTCACCATTATTATTAGGCAAAGAATTATGGAGCGAAATACGCATTGCATTATTTCAACAAGCAATTGATACAAGAAAAACAATTGATGAAATAAGAGAACGCAAAGGCCGTGTAACATTTGGAGAGAATTGGATAAAAAATAGTATTACCGAAGTATATAAAAATAATATTGCCAATTATCATCCATTGCTTTTTATGGAGCATGAAGAATATGCGATGAAAAAATTAAAGCAAGGCGAAGTACCTGAATTATTTTCTTTACGCATGCATAATGGCACAGTGTATAGTTGGAATAGGTTATGTTATGGAATCAGTAATGGCAAACCACACATGCGTTTAGAAAACAGATATATTCCAGCAGGACCCACTGTTCAGGATGAAATTGCCAATATGGTTTTTTGGACAGGCTTGATGATAAATCCACCGGCAGAAGCATTTGATATTTGGAATCATTTTGATTTTAAAGATGTGAAATCTAACTTTTTTAAAGCAGCAAGAACAGGTGTAGAATCTGTATTAATCTGGAAAGGAAAAGAAATTTCTACAAAACAATTAATTGAACAGGAATTATTGCCGCTTGCATTTATTGGTTTAAGAAAAGCCGGTATTGATGAGGCTGATATTATTAAATATCTTGGCATTATTGAACGCAGATTAAAAACACATACAGGGGCACAATGGCAAGTAAATAATTATAGAAAATTACGAGAGGTGATGGGCCAGAGTGATGCAGTAATTTCCCTTACACAAAATATTTATGAACGACAACAGGAGAAAAATGCAGTATGCGATTGGAAGCCTATTGATACTAAAAAAAGTGTTACAGAGCGATATAGTAAAATGGTGTACGTAAAACAATTAATGAGTACTAATTTAATTACTGTTTTTCCCGAAGATTTGCTTCAGTTAGTAAATTATATTATGCAATGGCAAAAAATCGGACACATGTTAATTGAAGATAAAAAAGGAAAATTAGTGGGTTTGGTAACTGCCAACAGTGTAATTGAATATATGCAGGAACATGGCTCCTTAAATAAAATAACAGTGGATCGTATTATGAAGAAAAAAGTAATAACTATTAGCCCGGAGGATACTATTAAAAATGCATTAAATCTTATGCAAACCAATAGCATTACCAGCTTACCTGTAGTTTCAGATGATATATTAGTAGGTATTGTTACACGCAAGGATATGCTGTGGTGGTTATCTATGATAAAGACTTAAAAGGCATTTATAAAAATTCTTCGCTGCGAATAAATAGATAAAATAATTAAACACTTTTCACTGCAATTAATTAATAAATATATATGATGAATAATATTTTTTTTACAGGAACAATTATTTGTTCTGCATTTTTTCTTTTCTCTTGCAATTCCACAAAAGAAACATCTGTGCAAGATCCGGGAGCGGTGATTTATCCCGAAACTAAAATGGTGGATTCCGTTGATAATTATTTTGGCACCTTAATAAAAGATCCCTATCGCTGGATGGAAAATGAAAGTGATGCCGCAGTGCGCACATGGATTGATGAAGAGAATAAAATAACCTTTGATTATTTAGATAAAATTCCATATCGCAATGCAGTAAAAGAAAGATTAACGGCATTAAATGATTATCCGAAAATGAGTACACCTTATCGCTCGGGTAAATATTATTTCTATGATAAAAATGATGGCTTACAAAATCAATCTGCTACATATTATAAGATAGGAATGGATGGTGAAGAAAAATTATTTATTGATCCGAATACATTAAGTACGGATGGTACAGTTACTTCCGGTATTGCAGGATTTTCAACAGATAGGAAATATGCAGTGATAAGTCAAAGTGCAGCGGGTAGTGATTGGAGTGCAATGTATGTAAGGGATTTGGAAACCAATACACAATTAGAAGATAAAATAGAATGGACAAAATTCAGTGGTGCTGCATGGTATCAAAATGGTTTTTTTTATTCCGCATTTGATAAGCCGGATCCAAATGCAACTTACACTGCTGCCAGTGAAAGTCAGAAAGTTTACTATCATAATTTAGGCACACCACAAAGCAGTGATAAACTGATTTATCAGGATAAAATAAATCCACGAATTTATAATAGTGTGCAAACAACACACGATGAAAAATTCTTATTTATTATTCAAAGTGCAGGAACCAGCGGCACCGGAATTTTATGGAAATACTTGAATGATAAATCCGGAAATTTTAAAACTCTTTTTGCAGGATATGATTGGGAATACAATATATTGGATAATGCAGGAGATATGTTATTGGTAATGACAAATTATAATGCACCGAATTATAAAGTTGTGTTAGTAGATCCAAAAAATCCGGCACCGGAAAATTGGAAAGAAATAATTCCTGAAAGAAATGAATTGTTGGAGAGTGTTGCAACGGCAGGTGGAAAATTATTTGCAACCTATCTTAAAGATGTAACTTCTGTTGTGTTTCAATTTTCGAGAACAGGTACTTTAGAAAATGAAATTGCAATGCCGGGTTTGGGAACAGTAAGTGGATTTTATGGTGAACAAAACGATACCACAGTGTATTACAGTTTCACATCATTTACCACACCTGCGGATATTTATAAATATGATATTGCTTCAGCTAAATCTACTTTGTATAAAAAGAGTGAAGTAAATTTTGATGCATCGCAATATGAAACCAAACAAGTATTTTATCCGAGTAAAGACGGCACAAAAATTCCGATGTTTCTCACTTATAAAAAAGGAATCACATTAGATGGAAACAATCCCTGTTTTTTATATTCTTATGGTGGATTTAATATCGCCCGCAAACCGGAATTTAATACAACAAATGCTGCATTATTAGAACAAGGTTATGTGTATGCAGTTGCAAATTTGAGAGGTGGAAGTGAATATGGAGAGGAATGGCATAAAGCAGGAATGTTGGATAAAAAACAAAATGTATTTGATGATTTTATTGCTGCAGCAGAATACTTAATTGCAGAAAAATATACATCAAGTGATAAGCTTGCAATTTATGGTCGTTCCAATGGTGGATTATTAGTGGGTGCAGTGATGGTGCAGCGTCCGGAATTGTTTGCAGTAGCATTGCCGAGAGTAGGTGTAATGGATATGTTGCGCTATCACACATTCACAGTGGGTTGGGGTTGGGCTGTAGAATATGGTAGCAGTGAAGATGAATCTCAATTTAATTATCTGATTAAATATTCACCATTGCATAATATTAAATCCGGTACAAAATACCCGGCAACATTAATTACAACAGGTGATCATGATGATAGAGTTGTACCTGCACATTCATTTAAGTTTGCAGTAACATTACAAGCAGCGCAAGCAGGTGATAAACCGGTGTTGATTCGCATTGATGTGCAAGCCGGTCATGGAGGTGGAAAACCATTGACAAAAATTATTGATGAAGAAGCAGATTTGATAAGTTTTACAATGTGGAATATGGGTATTACAAAATTTATAAAATCTACAGAGTAATAAATAAAACTTAAAAAAAAGTAAATCGCAATTGTAGTTGAATACTTAATGTATTCTCAAAATAAAAAACCTCGGACATTTTCGGGGTTTTTTATTTTGAGTAATTTCTATACCAATATTAAAATAAATCTTCAGTAAATTTATACTGCTTCATTTCGATTTAATTACATGCAAGAAAAATAAAAGTTTTAAAAATATTTAAATCCTGAACCATGAATAAGAATAAAATAATTTTAGTAAAAGGAACTGAGATTGCTGTTATCAGTGGATTGAAAAGTGATTATATTTCGTTAACAGATATTGCAAGACACAAGGATGCGAGCAACACAGATGACATTATTAAAAATTGGCTTCGAAATAGAAATACTATTGAGTTGTTAGGTTTTTGGGAAACCATGTATAACCCAAATTTTAAACCCGTCGAATTCGACGGGTTTAGAAAACAAGCAGGGCTGAATAGTTTTGTTATGACTCCCAAAAGATGGATAGAAACAACCCATGCAATTGGTATCACATCAAAAGCCGGGAGATATGGAGGCACATTCGCACACAGAGATATTGCATTAGAATTTGCATCATGGATTTCTATTGAATTCAAGCTATTTCTGCTTAAAGAATTTCAACGTCTCAAAGCAGATGAAAATGACCGATTAAAATTAAATTGGAATTTACAACGCACTTTATCCAAAGTGAATTATCATATTCATACGGATGCTATAAAAGATAATTTGATACCCAAAGAGCTAAGTAAAACACAGGTGAGTTTTGTGTATGCTGACGAAGCTGATATGTTGAATGTTGCTTTGTTTGGAATTACATCAAAACAATGGCGAAATTCAAATCCAAAAGCAGAAGGCAATATTCGGGATGCTGCCACAATAGAACAGTTAGTTGTTTTATCAAATATGGAAAGTATAAATGCTGTGCTCATTCATCAAGGATTGAAACAGTCTGACCGTTTAATGCAACTGAACTCTATTGCTATTAGTCAAATGAAAAGTTTGTTGCAAAGTAATAGACTTAAAAATTTGAGCTAATACAGGATGGTTTACATTCAATAAAAAAAACTCTTTCAAAAAAAAATTTGAAAGAGTTTTATTTTTAAAGTGACCCCGGCACGACTCGAACGTGCGGCCATCTGCTTAGAAGGCAGATGCTCTATCCACTGAGCTACGGGGCCAATAAGTTTGCAAATTTAAGTAAATCAATAAGTTTTTTATTTCTTCCTGCTTTGTTTTGATAAAGCCACAGTTTCAAAAAATAAAAAAGAGAAATATATTAAAGCAAAAGGAACAGCAAAAGCAAGTGTGGATGTGTCGGGATAATAATGTTTATAGATTAACACCAAGGCTCCGGTGATAAATAATTTTACCACAATTCCCAAAAAATAAATATTCATAAAATTTTGAAATCGCCCTTGCATATTTTTTGAAAATAAATAAAAGGTCCCCACACTCAATAAGAAAAACACCGCATAACAAATCCATGCAAACGCCATAGCAGGTTTAAATTCATCTACAAAACCTAACAGAAATAATGCGATACCAACCACAATTGCAAAGGGTAAAAATTTTTTTAAATAAGCGATCATTCTTTTTTGAGAGGTTTAAGAAATTCTTTTAATACAAGATACAATCCGGCAAATACACCTAACAAAGAAAGAATTATTGTGAATGCCGGATCCGTGCCCAACCAGGCATCTAGTTTTATTCCACCGAAAACTCCTATTAAAATAGCAGCCACCAACTGAAATGCAATGTTGGAATACTTTAAATAATTATCGAACGGCCGCTTTTTCGGGTTCGATGATGGCTTTGATGGCTTCTGTTGCATTCCCTTTTTTATCTTTTGATCCCATGGTGCAAATACCGTTAAAACGGGCACCGCTTTCTATCACAATCTTGTTCGTATATATGTTTCCTTCTACAATACAGGTACTTTTTAAGGTAAGCAATTCACCCACTTCCAGATCGCCGTTTACCTTTCCTTCTATATCTGCATTTTTACAAATAATATCTCCGTTTACTAAGCCGGATGCACCAATAGCCACTTTTGCCAAAGTGCGCACAGTGCCTTTAATAACTCCTTCCACCCGTACATCACCATCACTTTCCAGTTCCCCTGAAAATGTAGTGCCTTGATTTATACGATTGGAAATAATCATTCCTTTACCATTTGGATTTGGAATTTCTGATTCATTTTTATTACCAAACATTGTAGTTCAAATTTTAATTGAAGATAATAAATTCTGCGGGATTCATTGCAATTTTTTCATGCCAAAGCTCAAAATGTAAATGTGGTCCCGAACTCAGTTCTCCTGTATTACCAATTATTGCAAGCACATCCCCTGCTTTTACAGCATCACCTTCTTTGCGCAATAATTGCGAGTTGTGTTTATACTGCGAAATTAATCCGTGATCATGTTGCACAATTATAACATTCCCCGCCTGCAAACTCCAGAATGCTGCTATTACCACTCCATCCAAACAACATTTAATTGGTGTATTTTCTTTGGCAACTATATCAATTCCAAAATGACCTTCACTTACATTAAACTCTGAAGTAATTGTACCTTTCAATGGAGGAAAAAATAACAACGACCGAAAATTTTCTTTACTAGTACCGCTACCAGTATTTGCCGATAAATTAAATAAGTCTTCCTTTTCCACATCATTTCTCAATTGTTTATCCAGATCAGAAATTGTAGTGATATCTATGGCTGTATAATCTTTTGTTGAGTCCATTATTAATGCAAATTGTGCCGAGTCCAATTCGCCATTTAAACGGCGTTGTAAATTTTCAAAATAAATATCATAGGCTTTTAATTGGAGCAACATCGAATCTGTGGTTGACGAATTTGAAACAATCTGTCGCATAGTATTATATTCCGAGTATCCTACCACATAATTTTTTAAAGGTGTAAACACTAAAATGGAATACACCAAAGCGGTGAGTACAACGAATACAGTGCTTAAAATGATGATGACATTCCAGGTGGTAAGTGTAACCGAAGTGCGCACTTCAAAAGTTTTATCATGCATCAATACCAGCCTGTATTTATTGCGTAATTGTTGAAACCATGACTTGCGGCCGGTGGATGTTTTACCCATATCCTTTTAAATCTAAATAATCTGCCCTTTTTAAAATATTTTTGTAGCAGTACGGTTATATATACTCATTAGTTAAAAACGATTTTTGAAACGTAATACACTACATATTTCTATTGCAATTTTAAGCCTTTTTTACCTATCTGCATGTGCCTCCTCCAAAAAGTCATCTAAAGATAATTGGCTCAGCCGTGGTTATCACGATGTTACTGCAAGAGATAATGGATACTTCAATGCAAAATTGCTGATGCAGCAAAATGAAAAAATGCAATGGGATGGTCAGGAAGATATTTTTACTGAACTGCTGCCTGTATTTAAATACGGTAATCAGCAATCGGTGCAGTCAATGGCTCCTTCTTATGATGAGATAATTAAAAAATCTTCTATTGCCATTCAATTACATCCAAAAAGTCATTGGGTGGATGATAGCTATTTATTAATTGGCAAATCAAATTTTTATAAAGGTGAATATGATGAATCACTGAAAACATTTCAATATGTAGTTTCTAAATATTCAGATCCAAAAAAGAAAAAATCTAAAAGCAGTAAAAAGAAGAAAAAGAAAAAACCAGATACCGGCGAAAAGAAATTCTTCGACAATTTCAAACATCAACCCTCCTATCACGATGCTTCACTTTGGATAGTGCGCACTTATATTGAACAAAAAAAATATACCGAAGCACAAACCGCATTGAGTGTGATTAAAGCGCAGAAAAATTTCCCTGAAAAATTGTATGCAGAATTGTATGCAGTGGAAGCGGATTTATATTTGAAACAAAGGCAATATGAAGGGGCAATAATTCCGATTGAACTTGCAATTGAGAATACCAAAGACAAAGCACTAAAGGCAAGATATAATTATATACTCGCTCAATTGCATCAACAAAAAGGTGAAAACCCCGAAGCAATTGAATCATTGAAAAAAGTAATTGCTTTAAAGCCGGATTATATTACAGACTTCTATGCCCGACTTGCCATTGCAAAAATCAGTATGGATAATTATGGCTTTTCTGATGCTGCCACTTTGAAGACGCTTCAGGAAATGGCCACTTCAGAAAAGTATAAAGAATTTTACAGCCTGCTATATTATTCGTTGGCAGAAATAGAACTGGCTAGAAAAGATAAAGAACAAGCAATTGATTATTTAAATTTATCTGTGCGCAACGGTGATAGTGATCCTGATCAAAAAGCTATGAGTTATATGAAGCTGGGTGATATCTATTATCAGGATGTGAATTATATTGTCTCTTATAATTATTACGACAGTTGTCTAATTACTTTACAAAAAACAAATGATCGTTATAATCAAACATTAGATCGCAGAGATGGGCTTGGAGAGCTTGTACAATATTTAAAAATTATAGAAACTGAAAAACGATTGCAATATCTAGCATCGCTGAATGAATGGGATCTTGAAAAAGAATTAGATAAAATGTTGGCGGAACAAGAGGAAAAAATTCAAAACCAACAATTCCTGGAATCAGAAGATGGAGAAGTGAAAACTGAAACATCAGGAAGTACTGGTGATTTTTATTTCTACAATCCATTATTAAAATCAAAAGGATTTACTGAATTTAAAAGAGTTTGGGGTACTAGAAAATTGGAAGACAATTGGCGCCGTGGAGATAAAACTTCAACGGATGAATTTGCCACAGAAAAAACAGAAGGTGAAAAAACGGAAGAAACAACGGTGGATTTAAACAGTGATAAAATTACCCGTGGAGAAATCATTGCCAGTCTGCCAAATACAGAAACAAAACTGAAAGCATCCAATGAAAAAATTGCAATTGCTTTATATAACGCAGGTGTTGTTTACAAACAGCGCTTTAATCAGTTAACAGAGGCAAGATCAAATTTTAAAGAAAATGTAGATCAATATCCGGGTAATTCATTTGAATTACAATCGCTGTATCAATTATATTTAATTGAAACGGCAAGTGTACAAAAAGATGCATATAAAAATAAAATTCTGGAAAAGTATCCTGAAAGTTTATTTGCAAATATTATCCGTGACCCTGAATATCTATCAAAACAAATGAATAAAGATGCAGAGGTGGAAGAATATTATACCACTACATTAAATCTTTATAATGAAGGTTCGTATTCCACAGTTACTGCCCGCTTGGCCGCTGTAGATAGCTTATTTAAAGAAAATCCTTATAAGCCCAAATTTGATATGCTGAATGCATTGATAATTGCTACAACAGGAGATAAAGATGCATTTATAGAAGCATTAGATAAAATTGTTGCTACCTACCCAACAGATGAAGTGGGTATTAAAGCAAAAGAAATATTATTAGGACTCGGTTATTCTGAAAAGGTGGTGAAGGATACGGAAATTACAGATCCAAATACGGTATATGTATTTAATGGAACTGAAGAACATTACTTTATAGGTGTAATTAATGTGGCGGGTAAAGCAGCAACCACTTTAAAAAATAATCTCTCCTCATTTAATTCTAAAAATTATAATCTGAAAAATCTTCGCTTGAGTTCATTGTTGTTGGGTAAAGAAAAAACATTGGTACTAATTAAATCTTTTCCTGAAAGTTCTTCTGCATTAGAATATTATTCGAATGTAAAAAAGAACGAAGCTGAAATATTGACGAATGTAGATTCAGAAGGAATTATTTTTATGGTAATTGCTAAAAGTAATTACATTCAATTTTATAAAAGTAAAGATGTAGATGCCTACCAGTTATTTTTTAATGAAAATTATCTGGAGAATAAATAACGCATGACGCTTAAGGAACAATACTTTGTTTACCGGAAATATATACTCCGTTTTTGGCTGATACTTTTCTGTGGTATCGGCTTCATCGTTTTATTTATTTTTCTAATTAGCGTTGGCACTTTTGGTAAATTACCCGGCTTTGAAGAATTAGAAAACCCACAAAGCAATTTGGCTACACAAATAATATCAAGTGATGGCGAGTTAATCGGCAGATATTATAAAGAGAATCGGACAAATGCCACTTTTGATGAACTGCCTGAGCATTTAACACAAGCACTTGTTTCTACAGAAGATGAAAGATTTTACAAGCACTCAGGAATTGATATCCGTTCTTTAGGTCGTGTGATTTTTAAAACTATTATCCTGCGCCAAAAAGATTCCGGTGGAGGCAGTACCCTGAGTCAACAACTTGCAAAAAATTTATATGGTAGACCAACCAGTGGAAATATTTTTTCTCTCGGCATAATTAAATTTAAAGAGTGGATTACTGCTGCCAAATTGGAGAGAAGATATACAAAAGATGAAATTCTGTTGATGTATTTGAACACAGTAGAATATGTGTATGATGCGCACGGTGTAAAAACAGCAGCCAAAACTTTTTTTAATAAAGAGATAGATTCACTTAAAATTGAAGAGTCCGCAGTATTGGTTGGTATGGTAAAAAATCCTTCGTTATATAATCCTGTACGCTTTCCTGAAAAAACATTTGAAAGGCGCAATGTTGTCCTATCACAAATGATGCATGCAAATTATATTTCACGCAATCAATATGATTCTTTAAAACAAATCCCTCTTGATATTTCGCATTTCCGCAGACAAGATCACACCGCCGGTGAAGCAACTTATTTTAGAGAATATTTGAGATTGTGGTTGGCGAATTGGGTAAAAGCAAATCCTAAACCGGATGGCAGCTCATGGGATATTTATCGAGATGGTTTGCGAGTTTATACCACCATTGATTCTAAAATGCAACAGTATGCGGAAGAGGCTTCTTCTGAATGGTTGACGAAATTACAAGATGAATTTTATAAGCATTGGAAAGGAAATAAATATGAACCCTGGAGCTATCCTTATTCAGGTCGTACACAGCCGGACTTAATTGACAGAGCGATGAAAAATTCTGAACGTTATCGCAAGTTGAAAAAACAAGGAATGAAGGAAAATGAAATTGTAGAAAATTTTAAACAACCTATTGAGATGACTTTGTTTTCATGGAAATCTCCGGGTAGAGATTTAGATACAATTATTTCTCCTTACGATTCTATTAAATATTCAAAACAAATATTACATCCCGGATTTTTAGCAATGGATCCACATACCGGCGAAATAAAAGCATGGGTGGGTGGTGTTGATTTGCGTTACTTCCAATTAGATCACGTGAATCCAAAAACAAAACGTCAGGTGGGTTCTACTTTTAAACCATTTGTTTATACAGCAGCAATTGCCGATAAAGGATTTTCTCCTTGTCAGGAAGTTCCTAATATTCAAATCACTTTTGAAAGAGGAAGTAAGTGGGGTTTATTACAAGATTGGACTCCCAAAAACAGTGATGGAAAATATGGAGGTATGTTAACCTTAAGTATGGGTTTGGGGAAATCAGTAAATACTATCACCGCTTATTTATTGCGTGAAGTAGGTATTCAGCCTGTAATAGATTTAGCCCATAATATGGGTATTGAATCGGAGTTACCATTTCAGCCTTCTATTTGTCTAGGAGTGAGTGATATTTCAGTTTTTGAAATGACCGCAGCTTACAGTGCATTTGCAAATAAAGGTGTTGCCGTGAGGCCTACTTTTATTACTCGTATAGAAGATAAAAATGGAAATATAATAGCGGAGTTTCCTGTGCAAAAAGTGGAAGTGATGCGTGAAGAAATTGCAAGCGTTATGTTAAACATGTTGCAATATGTGGTGAATTACGGAACAGGAAATCGTTTGCGCAGAGAAGCATACGGTGGGCTCACCGGTGAAGTGGCAGGCAAGACAGGAACAACTCAGGAAAATACCGATGGTTGGTTTATGGGAATAACACCACAATTAGTTTGCGGAACTTGGGTGGGCGCCGATGATCCCGTTGTACATTTCCGATCTACTGCATTAGGACAAGGAGCAAATATGGCTTTGCCAATTTATGGATTATTTATGCGCAAACTTTATAATGATCCTTCTACAGGAATAGATCCAAAAGCAAAATTCCCCGCATTTGAAGGAACACGCACTATTGAATTAGATTGCAGCAAATACAAAACAATACGTGAAAACGTATATGAAGAATTATTGGAAGGCTATCAATAATTTTCACCTCTAAAATTCTATTCATTATTTCTCATATTATTTTATTTCCCATTCTATTTTAATTAGATTTGGATATAACAATTAATAACTCATGCGTATAGAAGCAACCACAGTAAATGAATATATGGAAGCTATTCCTGATGAAAGGAAAAAAGCAATGCAGCAACTACGCAGCGCAATTAAAAAAAATTTACCCAAAGGTTATACTGAAATATTAGCTTATAACATGCCTACTTATGGTGTGCCTCATAACATATATCCTGCGGGTTATCATGTAGATTCTAAACTTCCTCTTATGTTGATGAGTATTGCTTCACAAAAAAATTTTATCGCTTTATATCATATGGGATTATATGCAGATAATGCATTATTGAAATGGTTTACTACTGAATATGCCAAGCAAGTAAAAACAAAATTGGATATGGGAAAAAGCTGTATTCGATTTAAAAATGCGGATGCTATTCCATTTGATCTGATTGCTGAATTAGCAACAAAATTATCTGTAGAACAATGGATAAAAATCTATGAAGGAAATTTAACCAGGAATACTAAATAAGAACGATTATAAATTATCAATGTCAGGAAAAAGAAAAATTATATTCAGCATTTTAATAGTTTGTTTAATCACTATTTTATTTTCGTCCGCTCGAATTCCAAATGCAGATGTTGCAATTGATATTTCAGTGACTTTAAATTTTGATGATGTGGATGCAAATTTTTTAACAGGAAGAAATAATTATTATACAGATAATCATTTTATGGAAATTCCGGCATTTCAGGCATACCGTACTAAAATGTATTTATTAAAAGATACATATCATGCATTTGCACAAATGTATGATGCGGCAAAAGCAGATGGGATTACTTTAAAAATTATTTCTGCATCTCGCACATTTGATGAGCAGAAAAATTTATGGGAAGATAAATGGAAAAAAAATGCAGCAGCTTACCCTGACCCAACACAACGTGCGCAATACATTATGCAATTTAGTGCAATGCCTGGAACAAGCCGGCATCATTGGGGTACAGAGATAGATTTGAATAGTTTGCACAACGAATTTTTTGAAACCACTACAGGAAAAAAAATGTATGATTGGTTGTTGTTACATGCAAATGATTATGGTTTTTGTCAAACCTATAATGACTACAACAATCGTCAAGGCGGCTATCAGGAGGAAAAATGGCATTGGTCTTTCTACCCTATTTCCGATAGTCTATTACCACTATATAATAAAGAAGTAGATATAAAAAACATGTATGGTTTTTCAGGTGTGGAAACTGCAAAAGAATTAAATGTGTTAAACGATTATATTAAAAACATTAATCATGAATGTGATTAATTTGCACCACAGCACTTCAATACATGACTACCGATTATTTTAAAAATATAGAGTTTACGTTGCCTTCCAATCCTGGGGTATATCGGTATTACGATAAAGACAATCAAATACTATATGTAGGCAAAGCAAAGAATCTTAAAAAAAGAGTAGGTTCCTATTTTAGGGAAAGTGGATTGAGCGGAAGAATTCAAGTACTGGTAAAAAAAACAAGTACAATTGAGTTTACAATTACCAATACAGAGCAAGATGCATTTCTTTTAGAAAACACTTTAATCAAAAAATTACAACCCAGATATAATATTAATCTGAAGGATGGAAAAACATATCCTTACATTGTAATTAAAAAAGAACGCTTTCCAAGAATATTTTTTACACGAAAAAAAATACAGGATGGTTCATTGTATTTAGGTCCCTATACATCACTTACAAGAGTGAAAACAATTTTTGATTTTATTAAAACACTTTTTCCTATTCGCACTTGTTCTTATAATTTATCGGCTGCAAATAATCAGGCAGGTAAATTCAAAATTTGTCTTGAATATCATTTAGGAAATTGCAAAGGGCCTTGTGAAAATTTACAGAGTGAAGAAGAATACATGGAAAATGTGCAGCAGATAATTTATATCCTAAAAGGGAATATGGGATTAGTGAAAAATCTTTTTATAGAAAAATTAACCAATCATGTGGAAGCACTTGAGTTTGAACAAGCAGAAGAAATCCGAAAAAAAATAGAGATAATTGATCAGTACCAAAATAAAAGTAGTGTTGTAAATTTTAGTATCACTAATGTAGATGTATTTGCAATAGCCGATGCCGAAGGATTCGCTGTAATAAGTTATTTAAAAATTATGCAGGGAATGATTACTCAAGCTAAAACATTGGAGATAAGTAAAAAACTAGATGAAACTCCCGAAGAACTATTGATATATGGTATTACAGAACTACAACTTGAATTTGAGAGTGAAGCTTCAGAATTGATTTTACCTTTCGCTATTGATCTACCCGAAACCGCTGCCACACAATATATTCCGCAAGCAGGTGAAAAGAAAAAACTCCTTGATCTCGCATTAAAAAATGCAATGTATGTAAAAGAAGAAAAAGAAGCCGGCAATGAAAAAAGAGAAAAGAAGAAAGGTAATATTCGAGTTTTGGAAGCTATTAAAAATGATTTCAGGTTAACTCAATTGCCTTATCATATTGAATGTTTTGATAATTCAAATATTCAAGGGACAACACCTGTTGCAAGCATGGTAGTATTTCGAAATGCCATGCCTTGTAAAAAAGATTACCGGCATTTCAATATTAAAACTGTGGTAGGACCCGATGATTTTTCTAGTATGCAGGAAATTGTGTATCGCAGATATAAACGTTTAATTGATGAAGCTATTCCTTTACCTCAACTCATTGTGATTGATGGAGGAAAAGGTCAGTTACATGCTGCAACAGAAGCATTAAAAGAATTAAATATTTATGGTCAGATTGCAATTTGCTCTATTGCAAAGAGGCTGGAAGAAATTTATTTTCCGGAAGATAGTGTGCCACTCTATTTAAGTAAAAAATCAGAAAGTTTAAAAGTCATTCAACAGCTAAGAGATGAAGCACATCGGTTTGCAATTACATTTCATCGACAGAAGCGAAGTAAGTCTGCCTTAGGTTCGGAACTCAATATTATTCCGGGGATTGGATCATTTACTGTAAGTCAGCTCATTAAAAAATATAAGAGTGTAAAAAAAATAAAAGAAACTAAGGAAACAGAACTTGCAGAAGTAATAGGTATTGCACGAGCTCAATTAATTACTGCCTATTTTAAAAACAAAGATGATGTAAATAAAAATGCCACACTATAGAGTGTGGCATTATATAATAATATTATATTAGAACTCCCATAGTTGGTGTTCAAATTCAAAAATTTGATTTTTAATTCTATCGCTTTCCAACACTTCATCAATTCCTGCTGCATATGAGTTTATGAATCTATCGTACACATTATCTTCCTTAATGATATAGCTACTGAAAAAACGCATTTCAAAAATATCCTCAAAAGTAAAATAACGGGCACTGTTCTTTTCATTAAAAACTTCATGACGCACCATCAAACTCCTTAAATCGGGATAGTAAAGCCAGAACATTAGTTCTTCCCCGATAGGTTCTCCGGTAAATTCATCAATCCTTTCCCGAATAGGAGCAATACCAATGATGCGCACAACAAGAGTTGAGGTTTCCTCATCAAAAATCCAGTCTTCCTTTATTTGTAATTTTTTAATCAGCTGATAATCAAATTCTCTAGGTACTTCCTTAATCACCTCTTCATATGTTATTTCATCATATTGATAAATGGTATCCACACCTTCATAACGATTAGTAATCTCTTCAACTGTAAATGCAGATCCTTCACGAAAATCATCATACAATGGACTATATGCAGTAACCTCACCTGATCTAATTGAATTGTATAAAAATTGCATAAAGGGATCTTTCGGCCACATAAATACCAGATTCATTTTTTCTCTGAAGTCAATGTTACGCCATACACGCTTTTCCCAAAACACATCAGATTCTCTGATGTTGTCATAGGGAATTACTTCACGAGTATTTATTAAAGTCCTCGTGTATGCGCCATCTAACTTCGCTTCAGAAGTAGGTTGTCCAAATACACTTACTGTTGCAAGAGTAAGAGTCAGAAAAAAAAGAATTCGATTTCTCATAAATTAAATTTTATCCTATAAGCTTAAATGATAAACTTAACTGACGAGTAGTTCCATCAGGCATTCTCACAGAAATCCTTGGGAATACAATAGTATCCCCGGGTTTTGCTTTCTTCCTGATATCGCTCATCAGTGATGTAAACTTGTTGGAATTGGAGACATCAGAAACAACGTTTCCACCTCCACTTGGAGCGTACACCATCTCAAATCCTGTAACGGAGTATGGAATTTGAAATACAAAATCCGGATTTTTTGCATCAATCTTCTCAGAAATTTTAAATTCTCCCACTTTCATGGTACCTCCTTTAGAAGAACCACAATAAGGATACGGATCAGGAATACGCTTAACTCTAAACTCTTCGGAGTAGCTTTTTGAGCCTTCCGGAGATTGGACGGTAACGTTGATTTTATCCAACCCAACATTTGTTGGTTTAGCAATAAATTCTTCGCCTTTAACTTTAGTGATTCCACAACCCGATGCAGAAACTTTATCCGCCGCATAACCAGGAACTGAAATTTTTACTGGATTATCAACTCCGATATAAAGAACATTCATAGCTGTAGGTGAAATTACTGCCTGACCAACTTCAAATGTTTCATATCCAAAGTCAAATGGATAAAATTGATACTCACCTTCCTTAACGGGATCCGGTAATCGGATAACACCTTGATATTTTGGGCTACCGGAAGCGATTTCTTTAATTTTTCCCATACCACCTGTAACATCAACTTTACGAGCTCCTGAAAGTGGAATATCTTTTCCTTTAATTACATTATAATCCCCTGATGCATCTTTTTGAACAGCACTTGTGAATGTACCTAAATATACTTCTATATTAGCTTGCTCTGAAGTAGCTGCAATAAAAACATCAGCTGTATATTCATTTCCTCTTTTAACATAGGAGGAGGGAGCAATAACCCTCGCAGCCATTTTATCAAATTTGATTTTTGCTGCATCTACTTGAGATGCAAGATGCTCCAATACTGTAGATTCAGTGCTTTTTGCATCATTCTCAATTTTAGTAAGAATGGTAACAACTGCAATGGTAGGAACTTTATAAAAGTTAAATTCTTCCCAAGATAGCTTATTTGCTTTAGCATCTGTTTCGTCAATGGAAAGTGTAATCTGCGATGCTTTTGATTCCCCATCCCACTTGCTCAGTATTTTTTTATATTCTTCACCAACTCTTTCTATTTCAGCCTTCAATTCTGCACCCTTACCACGATTAATAAACATGGTGGTTGGTTTCTCCGTATCACTTTCGCCTTTTAGTTTTTCTAAACCGGTATGCTTGTCTGGAATTGTTCCGCCTGTGTATTCTATAAGTTCATCTTTTATTCCTTCGATGTAACTATAAAATTCACTGGTGATTTTTTGAACAGCAATGGCATCTTGGTTTATTTGCTGAACTCTATCAGTTTGTTCTTCTGCAGCTTTATCAGCAATGCCTGCAACAATCTGAGAGTTCTTATCTGATAAAATAGTATTGGTATTACCAATTCCTTTATTTACCAAATTAAAGGCATTAAGTATCTCGGCAGAAACATTAAGTGCAAGTAGGGCTGTCAACACCAGATACATGAGGTTAATCATGAGCTGGCGTGGTTCCTTAGGTATAGACATTTCTTTCTACTTTTCTTATTAAATATTAAATAATTAATTAACGGTTGCTGCCTGCACCTGCACTCATAGCAGATAGCATATTTCCATATACTCTATTTAAGGCTGCAAGATTTGTGGACAACTGCCCGATTTCTTCTTTATACTTTTGAGTATCAGTTAAAGATTCGTTCAGATTATCCATGGCTGAATTTAATGAGCCATAGAAACGGTTCATAGCTTTCAGATGGTTATTGGTGTCTTGTAACTCTAATTCGTAAATGGAATTTAACTGGCTAAGATTCTTAGTAACAATTTGTACCTGATCGTGATATTTTGAAGTGTCTACAGATGAAGATGCAATTTGAGACATTGCATTAGCGGCATTATGATATGCTTCTCGCATTTCAGATACTGCTGATGTTGCTTCTTTTATGCTGGCACTATACTCATTCGTATTGAGTGCTGCATCATGAACATCGGATAACTTCTCGATATTATCTCCCAGTTTCTTTAAGTTCTCACCCAAACGTTCAATCATCATTGGTTCCACTTTGGAATCTTCCAGCATTTTATCTAATTGCTGAGTAACACTTTGTTTAGGTTCAAGTTTGTGAATTTTTTTGCCAGTTTTGGCTTCTTCTACTTCAGGAGCTACATCGAGATCCGGATATATTTTTTCCCAATAGTAATCCTTGTGAGGAGGTAATACCCCCAATAAGAGGAAAATAAAGGCTTCGGTAAACATACCAACCATAAGCATAAAGTCGGCTCCATCCCAGTGAAGAATCTTGAAAAGAGCTCCAACAAGAACAATGGATGCACCTGCACCAATAATAAGGTTTTTGATTCTTTTAAAACGATCGCTTTCGAAAAACGCAGACATTGTGATACTTGATTTTTTGGTTAATTAAAATTGTTTAAATCATACATTTCAACTTGCAGATAAAACTGTAGGTTGAATTACTTTAGAAGTCACTCATTGATCTTCCTAAGAACGGCATTACACAACGGAAGCCAACATAGCTTTTTGCTGTATCCTGAAATTCATAATCTCTTGTTCCAGTTTGAATAAAATAGCTTATATCTTTCCACGAGCCTCCTCTAATTACCTTGCGTTTCATTGCAGGAGGGTCGCTATCTTCGGCATCATATCGGATATCAGGGTTTTGATCGTGAATAAATGCATATGCATTTTCCATAAAGGCGGTAGATGACCATTCTGCAACATTTCCTGCCATATTATAAAGGCCATAATCATTAGGAGCATAAGAATAAACATTCACGGTATAATAACCTCCATCTTCAGGATAATTACCACGACCAGGTTTAAAGTTTGCTAAAAAACATCCTTTTGTATTTCGTACATAAGGACCTCCCCAAGGATAAGGAACTAGATCTCTACCACCTCTGGCGGCATATTCCCATTCATGTTCGGTAGGCAATCTAAAATCATCAACAATTACTTCATCATTCTTAATTCTCCACCAGTTCCAGAATTCAGTACGCCAATGAGAAAATGCGTTTGATTGATGCCAGGTAACTCCCACTACCGGATATTCATCAAATGCAGGGTGCGAAAAATATTGACGAGTCATTGGTTCATTATATGAATAAGCAAAATCATGTACCCAAACCAATGTATCCGGATAAACTCTTACTGTTTTTTCATCCATGAATTCACTGATATATTTTTCACGATCCATATTCATCACCTTGCTGGCCGCATCCTTCCATTTTATCCAGTTATAGGTATATACCAATCTGTTAGGATCTATAGTTCTGAAATATCTATATTCACCCGGAGGTAATAACATCTCCTGCAATTTTGCTGTTTGTTCCGGATCCTCCCAATCAATTTCCTGAGTCCAGTCCAAAACAGGCTCTTCTGTAACCTGCCCTTCTTCAGCTTCAAGATAATGGCCAAGCAAGACATGTGCAATGGAATCTCTCACCCAGAAGACGAATTGACGATACTCGTTATTCGTAACTTCTGCATCATCCATATAAAAACCGGAAATGGATATAGACTTTTGGCGTTGCCATAAAGAATTATTTACATCCTGATCACTCGGACCAATATGTAATGTTCCGGACGGAACGTACACCATGCCATAAGGATTTATAGGTTCCCAACCTGGCCTGTCTAGTGTACCTAATAGCTGTCCCCGGTAATCATCCCAACTGGACGATACGCATCCGGAAAGGAGAAAAGCTGTGATTAAAACAGCCGGGATTAAAGGTATTCTTTTGTTCATACTAGAGTGGTTATGCAAAGTAGTGTCGTAAAATTATACTTTTTATCAATAGTAAACCTTTTTCTGTGACAATCTACAAAGATTGACATCTTAAAATTCGGTTTGAAATTAAAAACATTATACGACATGACAAACGATCTATTTAATAATAAAGGTATCTCAGGTTGTTAATTTCTTTTCCTGCTCTTGGTCTTTCAACTGGAATCCTATAGGCAATCGTTAGTTCATGCGAGCCCTGACTAACAGCACTTAAGCCAGATAATGTAATATCGTAGGAATAATTTATGCCCAATCTTTCTGATATATTCCATCCTGCAATAATAATAACTGCATCGGTTTGATTCGCAAGGTATCCTCTAAACGAGGCGCCTAAAATTAAATTGTTTTTATAATCCAGCAGGAGATTTACATCAGCCATGCTTTCTATATCATCCGATTTTAAAAGAACAGTAGGTCTCAGGTGAAAATTGCTACCCAATTTCTGAAGATAGCTCAAATAAACGTACCCTGTTGGGGAATATTGTATTGAGGTGCTTCCTGCGGAAGTTGGATATTCAAAGGCTTGGCCTAATAAATGAAGTGCTGATATTCCCAATTCAAATTTTTTGGATTTCAAAACAATACCGGAATTAAGGTCTGGGATTATATCACTTACTAATGTTTCAGGTAAGTAGTTGTCATTATGATCTACAATTCCTTCATAGCTGCCTTGAGGTGCAATAAGCTTACTGCCATCCAATGCTTGATAAGCCATACCTCCGGATAAACCAATGCTAAGAATTGTTGTCTTATTAATCTTTACATGGTATGCATATGAAAGTGATACAGCTGTAGTTTGCAATTGACCAGTTTTATCATTTACCAATCTTATTCCTACTCCACTATTAATACGATACAATGGAAGATGAGAAGAAAGAGTTTGAGATTGTGGTGCACCGGGAATATCTACCCATTGACTTCGAGCATCTAATACATTAACCACCGCATCTTCTAATCCTGAAAAGGCAGGATTAAAAACTACCGGTGAAAACATGTATTGACTAAATTGAGGTTCATGTTGCGCAAAGGTTATCATTGAAAGTAATACGCCAATAATCAATGCATAAAAATGCTTTGTCAAATGCATAAGAGAAAAGTATTGAACAAAACGCAAATCGCTTCCATTGATTATCGGGTGCAAAATACAGAATGCTAATTTCTCTTCAAAATTCTAATATCACTAAATATAATTCTGACATCGGTTTGACATGAAGATCATATATCCTTAACTTCAATAAAATTGTATTAAATATTAATTCTGTTAGAAATAATTTAGTAAATAATTCAATAGATAGATGTGAAATTTATTTATTTTTTCTAATGAAACACTATGAAGTAACTTTAAAAAAAACTATACTATTTCTTTTTGTTGACAACTGACAGATACTTTTCAATTGCCATAAATATTGAAGTAGTTTCTGTTGTAGGTGCGCATACATCAATTCGAATTTTATTACTTTCCAAAGACTTCAAAGTGAGATCGCCCATACAGGCTATTCGTAATCTTTCTTGTTTAAAATCAGGGAAATTAAAGAACAAACTGTCTGCACCTTTTGGTGTAAACAACATTATCATATCGAATTGATGAATAGGATTTAAATCGTTTAAATCTGTTGGAATGGTTTCATAAATAAATGCTTCAGAAAAGTCAGCATTCTTTGATATTAAAAATTGATTGATATTATCCCTGTGTTCATGTGCGCAAGGAAATAAAATTTTTTCATTTGGAATATGCTTTGTCATTACATCAAACAATTCATTTTCTTTACCATTAGCTCCAAAAAATATTTTTCTTTTTCTGAATTGAATATATTTCTGAAGATATACTGCTACTGCTTCTGATATGCAGAAATACTTAGTTTCTTCGGTCATGCGGATACGCAATTCTTCACATACTCTAAAAAAATGATCAATGGCGTTCTTAGATGTTAATATAATAGCACTGTATTCTTTAATATCAATACGTTGCTTTCTGAATTCTTTAGCAGGGATCCCTTCTATTCTGATAAATTGACGAAATTCAAACTTCACCTTAAACTTTTCAGCAAGGTCAGTGTAGGGGTTTTTAGATGTTTCAGGTTTGGGTTGGGATACCAGTATATTTTTAACTGGTGTCATTACCTCTTCATAATTAGACATTCACTAATTTTTTTCAGCCATTTATTCCTTTACTGCTAACTATTTTAAAAAGAATAAGCAGTGGTGCAATTTCTAAGACGCAAAGATAGAGTAAAAAATAAAAGAAGTGAAACCTGGCAAAGCCTCCTCCTATATTCATGCCTTTTATAATCCTAATTATGTAAACAAATATCAATAAACCTATAGTTGTATAGATAGCCCATTCGGAAAGTGGTGTATCTGTCGTCGCAATTAATATTACTAAAGGCAACATACATATTCCTGTCATTTGCAGAAGTACACGAGTATTGAATCTGAAAAAATTAATTTCTGATTTAAAAGGATAAATCATAGATAGCATCCAATAAACTAAAGAGCGAATAAAATAAATAACAGGAATGAATACCCCACAGAAAGCGATATCCAAATATATTTTACCGGTAAAATAACTGAAGCCTACAAAGGTCAACAACTGATAAAGGAATATGGCAAACACTAAAACAAAATTTAAAAGAATCATTGTACTAAAAATCCCTGCGGAAAATTCACGGTCACGATAAATTTGTTGTGCAAGATTTCTATTAGTTATTACTGTAACATTCTCTCGGAGTTGACGTGTGTATTGAACCCATAACAACGTAAAATAGATGAGAAGTAAAAGCAGATATAATGGAATAAACCAATCAATAGTAATAGTGCGCTTTCCCATTATATTATTTGCTACCATACCAGTTCCCGACAGCAATGAATCTACATCTACAATACTATTTACATTTTCTTTAACTGCAATGCCGACAGTATCCGGAATATTTTGTTGGGTAATGGAATCAATATTTTGAGCTTGCATAAAATGCAGACTAAAAAGTATGATGTAACCTGTAAGCAAAATTTGTTTCACACTAAAAATAATTTAAATACCCAAAATGAATTTTTGCATTTCGGAAAAGTACCGGCATTTCATTTGATTTTCCCAACGCATAACTCAATCCAAAAATACCTGCTTTCGTTTCAAAATTAATACCTGTTCCAAACCCGATTGGTAAATCATATAATACAGGCTTAACACTTTCATTTATTGTATATCCAATATCTGTAAATAATTGTACAAACGAATTTTTTGAAAGCAGATATCTATATTCTGCAGTAAAAATATAATAACTAGACACTAAGATTGATTGCTCATCAAAACCACGCAAAATACTGTTTCCTCCAATCCTGTAAAGTTCATTATTAAAAATCTGATTATTAATTATTCCTGCTCCCTGAAATCCTGCAAGTATTGTAGCTTGAGAAAAGATGGGTATAAACCACTGCAACTTGAATTGATAATTTATAGAGAGAGAATTCAATTCCACACTATCATACACAGATTCAAAATCATATTCAGGATATGCAGGATCTGATAAATCAACTATGGCTGCATTTTTCTTTATGGTCTTTATACCTGCCGATGCTACACCTTCTAAAAATATGCCTTGTCTTGGGTTATACAGGTAATCCAATTTTTCATAATGTCCACCAATACCATAGGAGTTAATTTTTAAATCCACATTCGGTGGCAGAGTTTTATTTGCTAAAACATAGGCAGTATCTATTTGTAAAATATCTGAATTGTAAAAAGATATAAATCCTTTTAAATAATTATTGCCTCTGAAGTGAAACAGCACCCCCACATTTGCTTTC
Organism: Bacteroidota bacterium; assembly: GCA_016715425.1. Lineage (NCBI taxonomy): Bacteria > Pseudomonadati > Bacteroidota > Bacteroidota bacterium. The sequence goes on along the minus strand of JADKAC010000005.1, from coordinate 64,484 downwards.
CTTTCCAGAAAAGTGGAATCTCGCAGAAATAAACTAAAACCCATATCCAACCCAACAGGTAGCGATGGTAAGTAAGGATAATTGAGTGAAGTCTGCAATTCTTTCGTAGAACTTTCTAATTGTCGAAACCGCAAATCAAATAATTCTCCTGCCGAAAATATATTATACAATCGTAAATTCCCATCACCTGTAACTAATAATCTTCCGGTTACTTCATTATTTGGCAGCACTCCAATTACTACATCAAACTTGCTTGCATTTTTGTTGTCGAGAAAGGTAACCACCTTCGCATCATTTCCAATAAATTCAATTTGTGTAGTGCGCAAAAAGTTTACAAATGGTAATTCTTTAAGTCCCGGATCCATTTCATCAATTAATAATTGATTGTATAATCTCCCTTTTTTTATTCCGGTATATTGTGCAAGATAATTTTCGGATAATTGTAAATCTCCCCGCACTTCAATGTTAGAAAATTTAATAATCCGACCTTTATCTAATTGAATTGAAGCCGTCAACAAAGTATCTTGTAAAAGCAAATTACTTAACCAAACTGTTGCAAAAGGATAACCATGCATCTCGGTATATTCAATTAAGGATTCCATTAATTCAACCACTTCAAAATGGCTGTAAGGTGTATTAGTAAATTTTTTTTCTTTGAAAACGGAAGCATTTATAATTAATGGATCTATACTATCCATGTTCAGATATACCCAGTTAATACGTCGGTTCGCATCCCAATCTATATTCCAAATACTATCTTGTTTTTCGGTTATATTATAATTTGCAAGCAGATAGCCGGCACGATATGCTGCAATCAACATTTCATTCAAACTCTTAATTGCAAATGCTTCATTGTGAAATAATGTATCGGGTTTAAAATTTTTACCGAAAATTTCTTTTTCAAAAGTATCATTATCAAAACGAAGAATACAGGAATTCTGGGCAAAGGATATTTGTCCAAACCATAGTATTGCAGTTAATATGAATAATTTCGCTGGCAAGATGCAGAACAAATTTAATCACATTACATTCTTCACTCATTAATCAGATGTCCGGAATTTATATTCATATTCCTTTTTGCAAACAGAAATGTAATTATTGCAATTTTCATTTTAGTACTTCTGTAAAAGGAATTCCGCAAATGATAACGTGTATTGAAAATGAAATTGAATTAAGAAAGGACTATTTAAACAAAAATCGTATCGCTTCTATATATTTTGGTGGTGGCACTCCTTCATTAGTAAATGTAAATTATTTGGAATCAATACTAAAAACTATTCATTCAAATTTTATTGTTGACTCAAATGCAGAGATAACTCTGGAAGCAAATCCCGACGATATTAATGAAACCATGCTTCTTGCATTGCGCAAAGCAGGAATCAATCGTTTAAGTTTAGGTGTGCAATCTTTTTTTGATATTGATTTGAAATGGATGAATCGTGCACATAATGCAGAGGAAGCAATTAATTGTATTACAACAATTAAGCAAGCAGGATTTACAAATTATTCAGTAGATCTTATTTATGGTGTGCCCGGATTGACAGATGCTAAATGGATTCAAAATCTTGAAACTTTATTACAGGAAAATGTGCCACACATTTCGTGTTATGCATTAACCGTTGAATCAAAAACAGAATTATTTCATGCAATAAAAAAAAATAACATACCTCCTCTGGATGAAGAGCAATCTGAAAGACAATATCATATCACGCATGCATTGCTTACTAAATATGGATATGAACATTATGAAATTTCCAATTATGCAAAAACCGGATTTCATGCAGTGCATAATAGCAGCTATTGGGAAGGCAAACAATATTTAGGAGTGGGTCCATCTGCTCATTCTTACAATGGAATTTCCAGACAATGGAATGTGAGCAGCAATCCATTATATATGAATAATATAGTGCAACATATCATTCCATACGAAATAGAATTACTCACTCCTGTGCAACAAGCAAATGAAATGATTATGATTTCTTTGCGCCAAAGTAAAGGTTTGAATTTGCACTTGTTTAATGAAAAATTCGGTGATGCTTTTTATAATACATTATTAGAAAATATTAAGCAAACAGAAGATGTATTTGTAACTGAAGGCGAGGATATTTTAATAATTCAGGAGCGAGTTAGATTTATTTCCGATAGTATTATCAGCAATCTTTTTCTTGAAGAATAGTTAGGGTTTTAATTGTGTAGCTGGAATATGCGTAGCTAAAAAACCACACATTGCTTTGTAGAATTCAAGTCTGTTTTCTTCCAGACGAAAACCATGACCTTCATTTTCTTTTAGCATATACACCACATTAATATTTCTATTGTGTAATGCTTCCACCATTTGTTGTGATTCTAAAACTGTTACTCTTGGATCATTTGCTCCTTGTGCAATAAATAATGGTGCTGAAATATTTCCAGCATGCAACACCGGTGAAACGGAAGCGAGTAATGCACTGTCTTTTATAGGATGACCAATCATTTCATACATCATTTCTTTTTCAGGTTCCCAATATGCAGGCAGGTTTTCTAAGAGTGTAAAAAGATTTGAAGGCCCAACATAATCAATACCACATGCATAGAGATCGGGAGTAAATGTAAGTCCGGCTAATGCAGCATAACCACCATAAGAAGAACCATAAATAGCAATGCGTTTCGGATCTGCAATTCCTTGTTGTATTAACCAATTAACGCCATCGGTAATATCATCCTGCATCTTTAATCCCCATTGTTTGAAGCCTGCTTCTGTAAAAGATTTTCCATAGCCCCAACTGCCACGATAATTTATTTGCATTACTGCATATCCCCTGCTTGCGAGCAATTGTACATCTGGTTTAAATCCCCACATATCCCGTGACATAGGCCCACCATGCACCATCATCACTACTGGGATTTCTTTGCCGTTACTGTTTTTTGGAATGGTTAAATAACCATGAAGAGTTAAGCCATCTCTCGATTTAAAACTAATAGATTGCATTGGCGACATTTCATCGGCGTTAATACTTTCGTTGAGTATGGCAAGCATATCCAACTTATTAGTTAATGTATTAAACAAATAATATCTGCCAGGTGAAATATCTGAGTAAGTTCTTACAATAATATTTTCCTCATTATCATCAATAGAACTAAAATAAATTTCTTTATTGGGCAATTGAGTTTTTAAATATTTATAATATTCGTTCAATTTGTGATCTGTGAACACCGTATTTTTTTTATCGGTGATATAGTAATATGCAGTAAGTACTCTTCGCTTCCGTGAATTTTCTGCCCACCAAATATCTACATCGGGATGTTCAAATATTAATTCAGGATTTTCGGGATCATTTGGATTTATTCTCACCAATGCAGCTTTATCCCTGTTTAAATTCGACAATGCATAGATATGCATATTGTCCGAATCAAAAAACATAGGCTGCACCATATCTTTCCAATTACTAATTAAAATAGAACGAAACACAGAGTCTGGATTATCACGATATAATAAATGTGTAATAGTACCTTGCTCCACCGATAAGGCTATCCTTACATTACCTCTATTATCACAAAGCCATTGTGTAATTGGTTTTTTCAAATTTGTATTGTTAGCTAATTTTTTTAATTCCCCTGTTTTTATATTCACCTTATAAGGTTCGAATAATGCCGGATTATCTTTATTCATTGATATAATAACTTCATCTTCTGAATCAGGTAATTCATCAATAATGTTTATTCGCACTCCTTCCAGTTCTGTTATTTGATTTGTTTCTCCATCCGTACTTACACTGAAAAGTTTATAATTTTCATCGCCGCTATCATCCTTTACAAATAAGAGTGTATTGTTGTTCTTCCATAAATAATAACTCAAATCACGATCTGTTTCTGAAGTTAATCTGCGGGGAGTTTCATCCTGAATACCACGAATAAAAATATTTAAACGATTCTGGTAAGGAGCCAGATACGCAATAAATTTCCCATTAGGAGAAATTGTATAAGATGTTCTTTCAGGATTTTTAAAAAAAGATTCAACAGGAATATCACCATCGTCGAAACTTATTAATTCACGGATACCTGCTTCATCATTTATTATTGTGGGAGTTTCTTTTCTGCAAGTTCCGTAAATACTAAATATGCTTATCAGTAAAATAACACTGAAACTAAAAGAAGTAATTTGATTTGTTTTCTGCATAACCTGCAATTCAAAGATATAACCTGAAACATGATAAGATTGCTATGTAGTTCTGTCAGAGGCAGACGTTTAACAGTGTTTAACAAATAACAGGTATTATTCCGAAAAATAATACCTGCTTAGTTATGCGTTAAAATATTTTTGGAGAATTATTTATTTGATTTTTCAGAAAGTTCTTTCAACATATCTTCCAATATATATTCATCACCTTCTATATATCCACTGCGTTTTTCAATGATGACTCCATTCTGATCTACAATAACTGTAAAAGGAACAGTCTGACCATTCAACATGCGATGCAAATCTTTATTTACATCTAATAATACGCTATAATCCCAAGATTGACCATTTACATAAGACTTCACATTTGCGGTTGTTTTTGAATCGTCAATTGATACTGCAATTATTTCAACATTATAATCTGCTTGCCAATCTTCATATAAGTCTGCAATGTTATTCAACTCTTTTTTACAAGGAGTACACCAAGTAGCCCAGAAATTAAAAACTGTAATTTTTCCATTTTCACCATAAGTGGCAACATTTATTTTATTGCCATCAATATCAAATAATTCAAGAGAGGGTAATTTATCTTGCGAAAAAACTATTTGGCTGCCGAGAATAAAAATCAGTAAGGTGGTTAAAAACTTCATTGTATAATTTTAAGTGTTCAAAGATATTACCTCTTGCCAACAATTATGCCATGCAAACCAATTCTTTTACTCAATTCTGAATGTAAAATCAACTCACATCCACAAACTTCAATGATAAATTAGGATCAAGAATATATCTTTGGCACATCTAACAATACAAGATATGAAGAGATACTATTGTATTATATGTATACTATGCATCCATCAAACTTTAGTAAATGCGCAGGGGCAATTGAGTGGAGATTTTGAATCTAATGTTGAATTTTATCAGCGTGACTCTTTAATTGGTGCGTACGGCACACCACATTACGACAATCTTTTAACTGGGGTAAATGGTTGGTTAAATGTATATTATCAAAATCAGGATCAGGGCTTTGAAGCAGGAATACGTTTGGATGTTTTTAATAACTCAAATCTGCATAATCCGGGCACACCTTACACAGCTCAAGGTATTGGCCGCTGGTATGTAAAAAAGAAATTAGATAACCTTACCATAAGTGGTGGATACTTATACGATCAAATTGCGAATGGACTTATTTTCAGAAGTTATGAAGAACGTCCGCTTGGAATTGATAATGCATTATTCGGATTGCAATTGGAATATCAATTAACAACGAATCTTACATTGAAAGCATTTGCCGGACAGCAAAAAGATTTATTCTCTACTTATAAACCTGTAATAAAAGGAGGAACTGCAGAATACACCTTTGGAAACGGAACTGTAAATTTTGTTCCCGGTGTTTCTATTTTAAACCGAACACTGGATCAGGATAATATGAATACGATTGTTTCAACCATAAATAGTTATCCAGTTGAAGAAAGATTTGTTCCTGCATATAATATGTATGCGGGTTCTTACTATCATACTTTAAATGTAAAAAACATTGCATGGAATCTTGAATTAGCTTTTAAAAGTGAAGAAGCTGTTCGTGCAACCGATGGCAATTTATTTAATGCAAATGGCTATGCTGCATTCACAGCACTTTCTTATTCAGTAAAAGGATTTGGTATTACCGGGCAATTTCGCAAAGTGCAGGATTGGGCAATGCGTGTTTCCCCAAATGAAGTATTGCTAGATGGCATTTTGGATTATCTCCCTGCTATGTCTCGTCAAAATTCCACACGACTTACTGCAAGATATCAAGCCGTTGCTCAAGAGTTGGGTGAAAATGCATTTCAATTTAATGTTACCTACACTCCTTCAAAAGGAAATACTCTCGGGGTAAATTATTCGCAGACATTTAATGCTGATACGTTGTTGTTCCGAGAAATTTATGCTGACTATGAAATGCGCCGTCAAAAATATAAGCTACTTATTGGTGCACAGTATATTCAATATAATCAAGAAGTTTTTGAGTTTAAACCAAATGCACCAATGGTGGAACCCATTACACCATTTGCTGAATTCACTTATAAATTAGACAGAAAAAAATCGTTGCGTATTGAGGCACAATATCAATATAATGATCATGATTATGGCAGTTGGATATTTGCTTTACTTGAATTTAATATTGCCCCGCAATGGTCGTTTACTGCAAGTGATATGTGGAATTACAAACCTTTGAAAACAGTAGATGCATTGCATTATCCGATGTTGGCAGCAGTTTATACTTATAAGGCATCACGATTTTCTTTAAGCTATGTTAAACAAACAGAAGGTATTGTTTGTACCGGTGGCGTGTGCAGATATGAACCTGCATTTAGCGGATATAAATTTGGAATCCTTACTAACTTTTAATTCGGAATTATGAAAAATAATATTCAAATCATTTGTTTTGCTTGTAGTATTTTTATTTTACAAGCTTGCACTGAAATAGGACCAGCAATTGATTTTACTCCTGTGGATACATCACTTACGGATACTACTTATGTACAGCCGTTAATTGAAACGCCACAACAACGAGTGGTACTGTTTGAAGATTTTACCGGTGTGCAATGTGTGAATTGCCCGACAGCTCATGATAAAACTACTGAGCTTCAGAATTTATATCCGGATCGAATTATTGTTATTGCAGAACATAATTATTTTGCAGGACCTTACCCGGAAAGTAATGAAGATTATGTGATACCTGAAGCAAATGAATTGAATGCATACCTCGGACCTGCGTTTGGCTGGCCTGCTGGCGTTATTGACAGATATGATTTTGCAGGTACAGGAAATCTTACCACTTTATTAATTTCCAATTATCAAATTTTTGTGGAAGATAGATTAGATGAACCCACTTTGTGTAATTTATATATGGCAAAGGAATACGATGCCGATTCACGTCAATTAAATGTTACTGTAAAAGTTGTTTATACCGGAACAGTTACTGATGAAAATCATTTAAGTATTATGTTATTGGAAGATCATATCATTGATTTACAGGAAACTTTGTCGGGAATAAATTATGACTACGAACATAATCATGTACTGCGTGATATGATGACGCCAACCACAGGTGTAATATTAAATGCAGAATTAATTCCGGGTCGTGTTTTTGAAAAAGAATTTTCAATGGCATTGCCGGATAATTGGAATGATACCAATGTTTCTGTGGTCGCTTTTGTAAATACGTTTACAGCATCCAACAAAGTAGTATTGCAATCATCATCTATAAATGTGGTTGATTAAATCTAAATATATAATTGAAATTGTGTTACAAATCGTGTAAAATTTTTTGTTACTCCCGGAATCTCTTTTTCAAAAATAAAATTTTCTATTTGCAATTGTAATCGTGCTGTATTATTGGGTAAAAAATTAAATCCAATTATGCCTGTGATTACAGAAAACGCATTTTGATTTATTTCCAATAATGGATCTGTCAATTCATATTTCCCGCCTAATTCAAATGTGCGACACCACTTTTTCATGATATCTGTTTTCCAAACCAATTGACCAAAATATCCATTCAGCATATAATTATCTAATTCTTTTATTGCAGCAGTATCATTTAAGTAAATACTTGAATTCACACCTTGCGAATAAGATGCTTCAGCAATTAAAAGATTTTTTGTGTTCAATCTTTTTTGCAATGAAATGTCTCCTCCAAAACCCAAAGCATTATCCTCATTTAATCCAACTAATTGCACATTGCCTCCCAATCGCAATTCTTTATATAAAAAATACTCCAACCTTGCAGTTACATTTTTCTTATTATCTATATCAAAATTCACTGCTCTGTTGCTGCCGTTTTGAATTGCAAAATAATAATTCAACACTGGCCTCTCATTATTAAAACTTCCGGTAATCATTATTCCCGGTTGATAAGAAGCCTGACTATTTGCACTTATTAAACTGCTTGTAGTTCCACGATCAATCATACGCAAATCAGTATGCGAAGTCAATTCATCCAAGTCAAAGGGCACTTTAAATTGACCTGCTGTTATTACAAATGCTTCCTTAAACCTCCATTCTATATATGCCAATTCCAGAAATGTTCCCGGTGCACTACTTTTTAAAGCAGGAATCTGCACACGAATTACACCTTTCAGATTTGGATTAAAAGAATAATCAGTGCGTATCTCTGCTCTTCTTATTCTGAAATTATTATTTACCGCATCGGGATTAATTTGATTTGAGAAATTGACATTATCCGTGAGTGTACTTTCATATCTTGTTTGAATTAAAGCTTTCACTTTTAATGAAGGTTTATATTCGAGTGAATCTAATTCCTGTGCTAATAAAGAATGACTGAGAAATAAAATACATGAGATTAAAATTATGTGGTAAGTCTTTTTAGTAATCATAAATTCAATTTGAGAAATTATTTAATTCGGCTGTAAAACTAAATGTAGTTATTGTATTCAATTTTAAATGATTGGTTAGCAAAGTGTTTAAAGTACTTGCAAATTCTTCTTTTACTATTATTTTATTTCATGATTAGATATAATGACCTTGTACATTTCAATTAAATTTGCCGGAGATGAAAATATCGTGGAACTGGCTGCAGGAAATACTTCCAACAAAAATATCTGTGGAAGAAGCCTCTGCACTTTTAACAGACATAGGATTAGAAACAGAAAGTGTTACACAATATGAATCTGTGAAAGGCGGACTGATTGGATTAGTGGTAGGCTATGTAGAATCAATTGAAAAACACCCTGATGCCGACAGATTACAGGTAACACAAATAAATTATGGAAGTGAAACTACAGTGCAAGTGGTTTGTGGAGCTCCAAATGTAAAACCAGGACAAAAAGTAATTTTTGCAAAAGTAGGAACCACTTTATACCCAACAAATGCCGAATCATTTGAAATACGCAAAGCAAAAATTCGTGGTGTGAGCAGCGAAGGAATGTTATGCGCTGAGGATGAAATAGGATTGGGAACCAGTCATGATGGTTTATTTATTCTTCCGGATAATGCAGTTATCGGCTCGCCTCTGAAAGATTATTTTGATGTGTATTCTGATTTTATTTTTGAAATCGGTTTAACAGCAAATCATGCAGATGCATTTTCACATTATGGTGTAGCAAGAGAATTAAAAGCAGCTTTACAAATCCGAAATATAGAATCTGTTGATTTGAAAACTGAATGGATGAATAAAAAAATTCAGCCTGCAGTGAATTCAAATTTCAAAGTGTTAGTAGAAGATACTGAAAAATGCATTCGCTATTCAGGTGTATTAATTCAAGATGTGATAGTTGGAGATTCTCCGCAATGGATAAAAAATAAATTGAATTCACTTGGCTTGCGCAGCATTAATAATATTGTAGATATCACAAATTATGTGCTTCATGGTTTAGGCCAACCAATGCATGCATTCGATGCAAACGCAATTACAGGAGATTCAATAATTGTAAAAACATTACCTGAAGGAATTTCTTTCATCACATTAGATGAAAAAGAAAGAAAACTTTCTGCAAATGATTTAATGATTTGCAATGCAGAAGAGCCCATGTGTATCGCCGGTGTTTTAGGTGGATTACATTCGGGTGTTACTGAAAATACTACTTCAGTATTTTTAGAAAGCGCATGTTTTAATGCGAAAAGTATAGCAAAGTCAGAACGGATACATAATATTAAAACAGATGCATCATCACGATTTATAAAAGGCACAGATCCGGAAATAACACTTCGGGCATTACATCTTGCTGCATCATTAATTTTAGAAATTGCTGGTGGAAAAATTGCTTCTGATATTTTTGATATTTATCCCAAACCTGTTGCTCCTTTTAAAATTCGATTGCGCTATAAAAGACTGGAAGATTTTATTGCTTTTAAAATTGAGAATAAGGAAGTACAGGAAATATTACAGGCAATTCATATTCAAATAATCGCAAACAATGAAACAGGCATTGATGTAGAAGTGCCTTCTTATAAAAATGATGTAACCCGTGAAATTGATTTGATTGAAGAAGTATTGAGATTATACGGATACAATAATACACCTGTACCGGAATCCATTCGCATACCATTTACATTACGACCTTCACCGGATAAAGAACAGTTGCGTCTTAATACGGGTAAACGTATGTCGGCTTTGGGTTTTTATGAAATATTTACGAACTCTATCAGCCGTTCCAAGTACATTTTGAATTTTGCTCCCACCTTGGAAAAAAGTATGGTGCTATTAAAAAATTCATTAAACAATGAATTAGATTGTTTGCGACAAACACATATTTTCAGCGGGTTAGAAGTGATACAATATAATATCAACCGCAAACAGCAAAATTTGAAGTTTTACGAATTTGGTAAAACATTTTTTAAGACCAATAATGGATTTGATGAGAAAGAAATTTTTGTTTTATATCTCACCGGATTTGCCAATGAAGAATCATGGCGCACAAAACAACAGCAAACAGATTTCTTCGAATTAAAAAAATATATTCATCAAATCTATACACATCAAAAAATTGCATTTACTGAAAAAGCACTTTCCAATAATGCAATCTTTGAATATGGAAATGGAATAATTGTAAATAAACAACAAGCGGGTATTTATGGATTGGTAAATAAATCCCTTACCGATGCTTTTGATATTAAAACACCGGTTTGGTATGCCGAACTCGATTGGAATATAATTTTAGAAAACAGCAGAATAACTGCACCCGATTTTGTGGAAATACCACGTTATCCGGAAGTGCGTCGTGACCTTGCTTTGATACTGAATCCTGAAATAACTTTTAGCATGGTAAAAGAAGTTGCCGATAAAGAAGGAAAAAATGTGTTGCGTGATGTAATTTTATTCGATGTATATGAAGGTAAAAATCTGGAAGGCAAAAAATCCTATGCACTCGGACTTACCTTTAGGGATGATGAACAAACTTTAACTGATACCACCATTGATGCAATCATGCAATCTATGATGAAGCGATATGAAACTGAACTTAATGCAATAATTCGCAAGTAATGAATAACCTGAAAGAAAATATATCTTCACTTAAATCCGGATTGGAACGATTAATCCGCAATCATACAGTACTGAAAAGTGAATATGAAATAAATAAAAATCAATTAGATGCATTGCGTCAGGCACTTGCAGAAAAAAATATGCAATTGGCAGAGCTCCAACGACAACTCAATGTGATGAAAACTGCCAACAGCTTGTCCGGTAGTGTTGAAACAAAGGATAAAACTGCGGTGAAACAACAGATCAATGAATTTATACGGGAAATTGACCGCTGTATTGAATTGCTGAATAATTAGTTATCTATCCCTGCTACTACATAACATGTGGATACCAATTAAATAAAATTCTTAATTTAGTTGCCAATTTTGACGAAACGGCTATTACGCATTGAAGATGAGCGAGAACAACACCCTGATAAATATTAACGTGCAAATCTGCGACAGACCTTACAGGCTTAAAGTGAAGCCTACAGAAGAAGAGGTTGTCAGAAAGGCAGCAAAAAATATATCGGATAAAGTGAAAGAATTACAGGAGCAATTTGCAGGAAAAGATAAACAGGATTATTTGGCGATGTGTGCATTAACACTTTCGGTCGAAAATCAAGCAGTTCATTCTAATCATCAGCATGTTGACTCCGAAATCCTAAATGATATTGCCCGTATGGATACAATGCTTACTAAAGCACTGGATTAATTTTTTACCATACCGGCTATAAATTCTCTCCCTCTTATGTGTGCGCAATAGCTGCAGTCTATCACTATAAATTCTAAACATATGGATTACATGGCTATAGGAATCGGTGCAGCCACAGGCATAATAATCGGTTTAATTATTGGAAAATTTCTATTTGCTCCTAACAAGAAGGAAAGAGAAATTGTGCGTAAGGAAACAGATGATTTAATTGCAAGTGCTCGCAAAGAATCTGAATTAATAAAACAAAAAGCGATTACTGAATCTGAAGGTATTAAGAAAGATAGAATACTGGAAGCCAAAGAAAAATTTCTGCAAATGAAAGCTGAGGTGGAACAGGAACGTCGTGAAAAAGTGGGTAAATTAGAAGAGCAGGAAGCTCGCATGCGCAATCGGGAAAATCAATTGGCGCAGGAGAAAGAAAATTATAAAAAGAAAGAAGCTGAAACTGAAAATGTGCGCAATAATTTAAGCAGACAATTGGAATTGGTAAATATCCGCAAACAAGAAATGGATAAAGCTTATACCGAGCATGTAAGCAAATTAGAACAAATAGCGCAGTTGACAGCAGAAGAAGCAAAGACTCAATTAATTGAAACATTGAAAGATGAAGCCCGCAATAAAGCGATGGCATATGTAAAAGAAATTATTGAAGAGGCTAAGCTGAAAGCAAATAAAGAATCTAAAAAAATTATTCTTCAAACTATTCAGCGCACAGCAGCAGAACAAACCATTGAAAATACTGTATCTGTTTTTAATCTTGACAGTGATGATCAAAAAGGACAGATCATTGGACGTGAAGGAAGAAATATTCGTGCATTAGAAGCAGCAACGGGAGTAGAATTAATTGTGGATGATACACCGGAAACAATTATCATCTCCGGCTTTGATCCGGTGCGTCGTGAAATAGCGAGATTGTCTTTACAACGTTTGGTTGCAGATGGAAGAATTCACCCGGCACGTATTGAAGAAATTGTTGCAAAAACAAAAAAGCAATTGGATGAACATATTGTTGAAATTGGCGAACGCACAGTAATTGAATTAGGCATTAGTGGATTACATACTGAGCTTGTAAGAATTGTAGGTCGTATGCGTTTCCGTTCTTCTTATGGTCAAAACTTATTAATGCACAGCAAGGAAGTAGCAAACCTTTGCGCAGTGATGGCGGCTGAAATGGGTTTGAATCCGAAGATAGCAAAACGAGCAGGTTTATTACACGATATTGGGAAAGTGCCTGAAGAAGAAAGTGAATTATCACATGCATTGCTCGGCGCAAAACTTTGTGAAAAATATGGTGAGAATCCAGCCATTGTAAATGCAGTGGGTGCGCATCACGATGAATTAGAAATGACGTATGTAATTTCCCCGATTGTTCAAGCTTGTGATGCAATCAGCGGAGCAAGACCAGGGGCAAGACGTGAGATATTAGAAAGTTATCTGAAACGTATTAAAGAAATGGAAACTTTGGCTTTGGCATACGATGGTGTAGAAAAAGTATTTGCAATTCAGGCGGGTAGAGAATTGCGAGTAATTGTAGAAGCAGATAAAGTAGATGATAAAAAATCAGAAGATCTATCATTTGCGATAGCACAAAAAATACAAGATGAAATGCAGTATCCCGGACATATTAAAGTTACCGTGATCAGAGAGACCCGAGCAATCTCTTATGCGAAATAGCTAATTCAACTCTATTATAAAAAAAGATTCTGTATCATCACTACAGAATCTTTTTTTTGTCAATAATTTAAATGAATATTTTATCCAAATTGTATTCATAAAAAAAACGAGTCTTGAAAAATTGAGAACCCGTTCTTTATAAGATTAAAATCTAAATTTAATATTCTGTTTCTATTTCTTCATCTCAATTGTAACGTGATTAATCTTACCACTAAACTTATCTGTGGATCCGTAATTGGCTACCCAGGTACCTTCATCCATTCCTATATCTGCCAAATCATCCACTGAATATATTCCGGGTTGCGTGCGGGTTAAACTTCCCTCCGCTACTTTCACTCCGTTAATACTAATTGTTCCTGTACCACCTTTTCCCTGGCCACCACCGGCATAATCAAAATTATACACGATTGTATTCTTACCTGGCTTCAATGTTTGATTTGCAATTATATCTGTTGTTTCCAATCCAAGGTAATTATAACTAAATGCAGGCTTACCGGATTTAATGTAAAATGTTAACCCACCAAATCTGCCGCCTTGACAAACCATAACACCATTGGCATTCGCTTCAACTTCTACTTCGGCAGTCATCACATAACCCTTATTTCGCAAATCAATAAATATATCTGTTCCTAAACCTCTCATTCCTTCCACATAAGTTACAGATGTTCTGTTGCCAAGCACTGTAGGTCGGCCCACTAATTCTGCATTCATTCTTTCCAATGATCTATCATCAATTGGGAGTACATGGTATAATTCAGCCTGCTGCATAAACAGGTTTTGCATTTCTTTTAATTTATCCGGATTTTGCGCAGCAACATTATTAGAAAGACTATAATCAGCAAGAGTATTATATAATTCCCAAACATCTTCTGCTAATGTATGATCCGGTTTAAACTGCCAGGGAGCACGATGGATTGTTCTTGCAAACCAACCATTCTCATAAATTCCTCTGTTGCCAAACATTTCAAAATATTGCACAGTGTGTTTTTCTGGTGCATTACCATCATTAAAAGAATAAGCTAAGCTTGTTCCCTCTATTGGATCTTGATCAATACCATTTACCGTTTTTGGAGATGGGATTCCGGAGATTTCATAAATTGTTGGTGCAATATCAATCACATGCGTGAATTGAGTTCTATTTTCTCCATGTACTTTAATGCCTTTCGGCCAGCTGATAACCATAGGATTTCTTGTACCACCAAAATCAGAACCTACTTGTTTGGTCCATGAAAATGGTGCATCTAAAGCAACTGCCCAACCGGCTGCGAAATGCGGATAAGTACTTGGTGACCCCCATTCGTCATAATGCGTTAACATTTCAGGAACTGTTTCAGGTACTTGATTAAAGTATGTCATTTCTGAATACATTCCATTCATTTGTCCCTCTGCGCTAGCACCGTTGTCCCCGGCAATTAGAATAATAATAGTATTGTCTAATTCCCCAGATTCTTCCACCGCATCAATTAATCTGCTTATTTCATAATCTGTTTGAGCTGCAAACCCTGCATACACTTCCATTTGGCGTGAGAATAATTTCTTCTCATCCGCAGAAAGTGTTTCCCAATCTTTAATGTCCTTTGGTTTTGGAGCTAACTTAGTATCCGGAGGCACTATCCCCAATTTTATTTGACGTGCTAAAGTTTCTTCACGTAGTTTATCCCAACCGCCATCAAATTTTCCTTTGAATTTATCAATCCACTCCTTAGGTGCGTGATGCGGTGCATGTGTTGCACCCGGCGCATAATACATAAAGAATGGTTTATCCGGCTGAAGTGAATGTTGAGTTCCTATCCAGGAAATTGCCTGATTTGTCATATCAGTGGTGAAGTGATAATTAATATCCTTTGGCGTTTCGATTAATGTAACACCATCATAAATTAACGGCGCCCATTGATTGGTTTCACCACCAAGAAAACCATAAAATTTTTCAAATCCCGAATGTGCAGGCCAACGATCCTGCGGACCATTATTAGAAATTTCCCAAGGTGGTACTTCATGTGATTTCCCAAACTGCCCGGTGTTATAACCATTCTGTCTTAGTACTTCTGCCATTGGTGTAATTGTTTGCGGGCGCACACCCGTATATCCCGGATATGTTGTAGCCAGTTCTGTAATTACACCCATATTGTTAGAGTGATGATTATATCCGGAAAGCAAAGCCATTCGAGTAGGTGCACAAAGTGATGTGGTGTGAAAACGAGTATAACGTAATCCGCTATTTCCCAATCTTTCCACCGAAGGCATTGGAACAGGACCGCCAAACGCTTCACTAACAGCAAAGCCCATATCATCAATAAGAATAACAATGACATTTGGAGCACCTTCCGGAGCATTCACCTCAAATCTTGCAGGAGGTGTAGCATTTCTGACATCTAATTCAGAATAACTCGGACGGGTTGGTTCCTTAATTGGTAAAATAGTTCGGTCCAAAGATCCCGTGGTATCTATTGAAGCCTCCTTTTCTGCAGCAGGCTTCTGACAGCCAAAAAGCAAAAACAATCCGGCTAATGCAAATAAACAAATATTGATTCTTAATTTTTTCATATTGATTTTAATTATGTTTTGGAAAATTATTAAATAATAATTGAAGCTCTGCAAATTTATTTTGTGCTTAGAAGAACTTTGTATTGGCTAACTAAGTGTAAATAGAATTTCTAGAATAATTCGTTTTTAATATTCGATCAAACAGTGCTACCAAATTTTTTTAATCCCTGTTATCATTTTTATCGCCTGACAATTTAGCTAAGCATTTGCGGATTGAATGATCAGAAAATTTTAAGCTTCAACACAAAAGGAAAAATTGCTTTTATTAATCCCTCTTCATGTCGCCTTTGTGCTTTAGCACCTTCGCTTCTAAATAAAATATTATTTCTTCAGCAATATTTTTTACCTGATCACCAATACGTTCCAACTTGCGTATAATGGAAATTGCATACAGTGCGTCTTCTGCAATTGCAGGATTCTTTTTGATAAGAGTACTTAATATTGCTATTGCTTCCAAATTAATATGATCCAAATATTCATCTGTTTTAAACACTTTTCTTGCTATTACGGTATCTTCTTTTTCAAAGGATTGTTTTACATCGTATAACATCATAAGTGCTGCGTCATACATTGGCATAATATTGCTCTCTTCTAAAACATCTTCATTTAAGCTAGAAGAAGATTCTACGATATACTTAGAGATACCCTCGGCAATATCGCCAATACGTTCCAGATTACTATTTATTTTTAGTACCGCCAATACAAATCGCAAATCAATGGCAACAGGATTAAAGAGTGCTATAAAATTTTCAGCCGCTCTATCTATTTGTAACTCCTGGCTATTAACTCTTTTTTCTCTTTGAATTACATCTCGGGCAAGATCCTTATCAAAGTTTTGCATAGCATCTTTTGTTTTATGTAATTGCATTCCCACTGTTTCAAACATTTCATCTAAATCTGCCTTCATCCGAATAACAGGTGTATCTATTTGCGACATACTTTCTATATTTAATTTTTAGCCAAAACGACCGGTAATATATGCTTGTGTTTGATCTTTTCTGGGATTGGTAAAAACCACTTCTGTGGTATCAAATTCTACAAGTTCTCCAAGATAAAAAAATGCCGTTTTATCGCTTATCCTAGCTGCTTGTTGCATGTTATGAGTTACAATTATTATAGTATAATTCTTTTTAAGTTGCAATATTAGTTCTTCAATTTTTGCTGTAGAAATCGGGTCTAATGCAGAAGCAGGCTCATCCATTAGTAATACCGTTGGCTTAACTGCAAGTGTGCGTGCAATACATAATCGCTGCTGTTGACCACCGGAAAGTGCAAGACCAGATTTTTTTAAATCATCTTTCACTTCATCCCATAATGCTGCTTGCCGCAATGCATTTTCACAAGCTTCTTGTAAAACCTTTTTATCTTTTATACCTTGAATTACTAATCCGTACGTAACATTATCAAAAATAGATTTGGGAAATGGATTCGGTTTTTGAAAAACCATACCCACTTCTTTTCTCAATTCTTCTACATGAATATGTTTACTATAAATATCCCGATTATCTAATAATATTTTACCCTCCATTTTAAATGCATCAATATAATCATTCATACGGTTTATTAATCGTAAAAATGTGGATTTACCACATCCCGAAGGGCCAATAAAAGCAGTTACAGTATGAGCACTGATTTTAATTGAAATATCTTTTAAGGCATGAAAATTTCCATACCACACATTTACTTTTTCTGCTGCGCATTTGTAAATCATACCTTACTTACCATTTAACTTTTTTCTGCCAACTATTTCTTAAAAATATTGCAAAACCGTTCATAATAAATGTAATTATAAGAAGAACAATTATTGCTGCTGCAGCATTAGTTGCAAATCCTGCTTGAGGTCGTGATATCCAATTGAAAATTTGCATAGGCATAACAGAATATTCATCCATTGGATTGCTTGGTGCAAAAGGTACATACATTAATGCACCTACCACTATGAGTGGTGCTGTTTCACCAATAGCTCTTGACAAAGCGAGAATAACACCTGTAATAATTCCACCGGATGCTGCAGGTAAAATTTGTCTATAAATAGTTTGCCATTTACTTGCTCCTAAAGCAAAGGATGCTTCTTTAATGGTATGCGGCACTGCTTTAATAGCTTCCCGAGTTGCCACAATAATTACAGGTAAAATTAACAGGCCAAGTGTGAGTGCTCCAGTTAAAACACTTCCACCTAATCCAGCACTTCGCACAAAAACTTCCAGGCCTAAAATGCCATATATAACCGAAGGGACGCCTGCTAGATTAGTAATATTTATTTCGAGCAAACTATTTAAGCGACTGCGTTTCCCATATTCTTCTAAATAAATACCCGCTCCTACACCAATTGGTATAGAAATTATAGCCGTTAAAACGAGTATCCATATTGTTCCCATTATAGCAGTAAATATTCCGCTGTTTTCAGGTTTTCTTGATGGAAGGTTTGTTAAAAAATCCCAATCAATTCTTGCAGCACCTTGAACAATAATATTTATAATAAAATAGAAAAGTATAGCAAGGCCAAATACGGTACAGAAAATTGCCCAGTATTTAAAGGCAGAATCTATAATTCGGTTTGAGCGTTTATTCATACTTGTGATAAAATTTGCGCCTAATTAAAGCAGTAAACGTATTGAGTATAAATGTGAAAACAAACAGCGTCATTCCGGCGGCAAATATTGTTTTAAATTCCAATGAACCTTGCGGTACATCACCTAAGGATACTTGTACAATATAAGTAGTAATAGTTTCAATAGGAACTGTAGGATCAAAGGTTAATCTAGGTTCCATTCCGGCAGCTACTGCAACAATCATGGTTTCACCAATTGCTCTTGATATGGCAAGAATTATTGAAACCATTATGCCGGAAGATGCAGCCGGAATTAAAACTTTAAATGATGTTTGAAAACGAGATGCACCTAACCCATAACTTGCTTCTCTTAAAGATTTTGGAATTGCATAAAGTGCGTCTTCACTCAAAGAAGAGATAAGTGGAATAATCATAATTCCCATAACTATTCCAGGACTGAGCGCATTAAATCCTGAAAGTCCGTGAATAATTTTTTGAAGTAACGGTGTTACAACTGTAAGTGCAAAAAAACCATAGACTACAGTAGGAATTGCGGCTAATATTTCTAAGGCAGGTTTTACAAGTTTTCTTAAACTTCCGTGAGCATATTCATTGAGATATACAGCAATACTTAATCCGATAGGTAAGGCTACAAATATTGCAATGGAGGAAGTTAAAAGCGTACCTGAAATTAATGGAAGAATTCCAAATTGTTTATCTGCAAATAAAGGCGTCCATTCCTTACCGGTAAAAAATTCAATAAAAGAAACTTCCTTAAAAAATAAAAAAGTTTCAAAAAAAAGAACCCAAATTATTCCTAAGGTTGTAAGAATTGTTATTGCTCCACATAAAAACAATAACCACTCAATAATTTTCTCAGACTTTACGTTAATCATTGCAAATTATGGGATATTAATTAATGCGCACTTTCCGTTTTATCCACTTCTTTCAATTTGGCTTTCATACTTTCATACAATTTTTTTTCTAAAGTTATGTAACCCACTTCATTGGCTAAGTCCCCAGCATTATCCATATAAAAATTTAGAAATGCTATTATATGCGGTTGAGAAAGTGCCTCCTTATTTACATAAATATAGAGTGGCCTTGACAGTGGACTATATTGTTTATTTAAAACTGTTTCCTTACTTGGAAGAACAGCTCCTGTTCCGTTATTAATTGGTACTAATTTTAATTTATCTTTATTTGCTTCATAGTATGCTATTCCAAAATATGCTAGTCCACCTTTATCTCCTGCTAATCCTTGAACTAATACATTATCATTTTCACTTGCTGTATAATCTCCCCGACTTGCACCTGCTTTACCGCAAATTACTTCAGTAAAATAGTCATAAGTTCCTGAGGCAGTGCCTGGCCCATAAAGATGTATTTCTTCGTCCGGCCAACCGGCTCTAATTTGGCTCCACCTCACTATATTACCTTGCGCTTCCGGTTCCCAAATTTTTTTTAATTCTTCTGTGGTTAAATAATCCACCCAGTTGTTTTCAGGGTTAATCATTACTGCTAAGCCATCATAGGCAATTTCCAACTCCAGATATTCAATTCCTGCCTCATTACAGGCTTTTACTTCCTCTGGTTTTATAGTTCGGGAAGCATCTATAATATCAATTTCACCACGAGAGAATTTTTTAAATCCCCCTCCTGTTCCACTTTCACCTACTGTAACCAAAATATCTTTTTCAACAAATCGAAATTCTTCTGCTACAGCTTCTGTAATGGGAAACACAGTGCTGGAGCCATCAATTCTCACCTTACCCTTTAAATTTGAATCTGATTTCTGTTTGTTGGTACATGCCGCTAATAAAAAAAGAGAAAGTCCAAATACAATTATTGATTTATACATTTTTACAATTTAGCGCCAAATTACCTTTGGTATGTTAACCCAATGTTAACTGCAACTTTCATTAGCATTTATTTAAATATTAAAATGAAAAACCATATTTAGGTTAATAGGAAGTAAATTGCTAATTGTATTCAATATTTTTACCCCATAATTGAAAGTGTTATAATAAAAATCTCACCAAATGAATATTGATAAAATCTTACGCTATTTTTCTCCGAAGGACAAAATATTTTTTCCGCTGTTTAGTAAAGCTGCTGATAACATTTGTGTTATTTCAGATTTGTTATATCAGGCCGTAAAAGAAACCGATGAAGATAAACGGGAACAGCTAATTCGCAATATTGAAAATGCTGAGCATATTGGCGATGAAATAACACATGAGATAATGAATGCTTTGAATACAGTTTTTATTACCCCGTTTGATAGAGAAGATATTCATAACCTATCCAGTTCAATAGATGATGTAGCCGATCATGTAAAAGATGCCGCACTGCGTTTTCGTTTATATAATCCCAAAAAAGTACCTGCATCCATTGTGAAAATGGCGGAGTTGATTATCAAAGGGGCCGAAGAAGTAAGGCGTGCAATTACCGAATTACAAAATGTTGGAGATCTGGAAACCATTCGGAAAATAATTGTAGATATAAATAATATAGAAAATCAAAGTGATGCCATATTTGAATTGGCATTGGCGGATTTATTTGCAAATGAAAAAGACCCTATCGAAATAATCAAGATAAAAGATATCATTGCTAAAATGGAAAGTGCTGCCGACCGGTGTGAAGATATCGCCAATGTAATAGAATCAATTATAGTAAAAACTACTTGAGCTAATGGCACCAATCATTTTAATTACAATCGGTATTGCTTTATTGTACGATTTTTTAAATGGCATGAACGATGCTGCCAATTCAATTTCTACTATTGTTGCAACTCGTGTTTTAAGTCCGGGTAAAGCTGTTATTTGGGCAGCCTTTTTCAACTTTGCTGCTATATGGCTATTCGGTCAGGAAATAGCAAGCACAATGAGCAAAGGTGTAATTGATAAATCAATAATTGATGGAGACAATTACTTTATTTTCTGTTCGCTTACCGGCGCTATCTTATGGGTATATATCTGTACTAGTTTCGGATTACCTATTAGTGTATCGCATGCATTAATCGGTGGACTTATCGGACCGGCACTTGCAAAATCCGGTGGAGATGCATTGATTTGGTTTGCTGATGATCAAAAAGGTTTAGGTTTTATTATCCTATTTATATTTCTTGCTCCTATCATAGGTATGGTGATTGGCTATACCTTACAAGTAATTACGTATTGGGTATTCCGCAGAGCAAAACCACATCGGGTAGATGGGTTGTTCAGAGTGTTACAACTTACTTCTTCTGCCGCTTTCAGCTTAGGCCATGGTGGAAATGATGCACAAAAAACCGCAGGTGTAATTATTTTATTACTTGCATCCACAGGTCAAGCGAATATAGAAGATCCGCCAATGTGGGTTTTCTATTTATGCTATACAATCATTTCACTTGGAACATTAATCGGTGGATGGAAAGTAGTAAGAACCATGGGTAGCAATCTTACTTCATTAAATCCTATGGGTGGCTTCTGTGCTGAAACTGCCGGCGCAGTTACCTTATTTGCTACAGCAGGATTGGGAATTCCGGCAAGTACAACACATACAATTGCAGGTGCTATTATGGGTGTGGGTGCTTCACGTCGTTTTTCTGCAGTTCACTGGAATGTGGTTTATAAAATTGCAGGTGCTTGGGTGTTTACTATTCCGGCGACATCCATTGTAAGTGGATTATTATATTGGGGAATAAGTAGTTTTATTAATTAAGAAAAATTCCATTCAGCGCATTCTTCAAGAGATATGGATTACAAGCCACTATTTTATTTTCTGAATAATCTTCTTTGCCTTCAAAATTTTTAACAACACCTCCTGCATTTTTTACGATTAATATTCCGGCTGCGATATCCCATTGTTGTAAATATCCTTCATAATAAATTTCAAACCTTCCGCAGGCAACATAACATAAATCTGTTGCGGCAGATCCAAAGCGACGGATATCCTGACAATGCTCCAAAAAGTAAGCAATTGATTTGGTTATACCAGGAATGCGTTTGATTCTTGTATAAGGGAATCCGGTAGCAACTAATGCTTTTGAAAAATCTTTTTGTTTGGATACATGAATTATATCTCCATTACAAAAAGAAGGCGCACCTTGCCATGTATAAAACATCTCTCGCATACTTATTTCGTACACCATTCCAATCAGAATTTTTTTGCCTTTCATCAATGCAACACTTACAGCGGTGATAGGAATTCCAAACACAAAATTGGTGGTTCCATCCAATGGATCAATCACCCAATTATATGTTTTGCTTATTTGATCAGTGGTTTTTTCTTCTGTTATAAACCCGGCTTCGGGTAATATTTTTTTCAAATTTTTTACAAGACGTATCTCTGCATTTTTATCAATTTCCGTCACCATATCACGCACTCCTTTTAATGCAATTTGATTTTGCCTTAAATGTTTTCTTGATTTTGCAATATAATTACCTGTGCGTTTTAAAACAGGAATAGCCTGCATACAAATTTGTTGTAATTCACTCTCACGCATGTTATAATTTATTAACTCTGAATTTAAATTTATCTGTACGGCTGCTTACAAAACTTAATAAGAAAAGAAATACTGCAACCCAAATAGCAGTGCGACCAATGTAATCACCATTGCGATCATAAAATGTTATAATATCATTGGCGTAAATTGTTTGATTAATCACTGCATCCTTTTCCCATTCCGTTGCCTGCGAAATATCTCCACGTTGATTTATGAAACAAGATGTTCCGGTATTTGCAGAACGGGCAATAGACTTTCTATTTTCAATAGCTCGCAACTTTGCATACAAATAATGTTGCTTATGTCCCGCTGTATTTCCCCACCATCCATCATTGGTAATGATGAAAATTATATTTGCACCATTATTAATATATCTACTAACATATTCACCAAATACACTTTCATAACAAATAGCAGTTGCTACACCAATTGAATCTTTATTAAAAAAAACTTCTCGATCTTTTTGTATAGCAAGTGTTCCGGAAATACCACCCAAATCCATTGCTAAAAATTCTAAAAAATGTAATGCACCCGGATAAGGCATGCGCTCTACACCCGGAACAAGTTTGGATTTATTATACACTTCTACTCTATTACTTGAATCCAGTTGTATTGCTGTATTATAAGCATCTATCCAAATGGTATCGTTAAATTTTGGATTTATTAATTCACGGGAAGTAACTGTTGCCTCTTCAGCCTTTCTATATTTTTCATAACCATTTACTCCAATTATTGCAGTGAGATTTGGAAAACTATCAGTGAATGTGCGTATTAATTTTAAAGGCTGTGAACGTTCCATTTCATCAATATAAATGGGATGTGGTATTGCAGTTTCCGGCCATATTAAATAATCTGTAGAATCAGTTACACCTTCGGATGATAAGCGAATCATTTTTTGCAATTGCACATCAAAAGGCAATGTAAATTTTTCGGTATAAGGATTTAGATTTGGTTGCAGGGCAGTTACATTTACAGGTAAGCCAATATCTTTCTGATGTGCATACATTACTTTAGAAATAATTATCGGAACAATAATTATCAGCACAACCATAACAAAAGGCAGATATTTATTTTTGAAATTGAATTTATCGAATTCCTGTTTTTTAAAAATCATTTTTCGCAGTTGGGCATACACAATTAAATTGGTGAGCAACACCCATAATGTTCCGCCAAAAGTGCCAGTATATTCATACCATTGAATCCAAGTATGATTTAATGCAAACACATTTCCGAGATTCAACCATGGCCATGTAAATTCCCAACGCAAATGCACATATTCAAACACCATCCAATAGGCTGCGAATGCAATTAATCCTAAATGACGACCTAATCTTTTTTTAGTATAACGATAACCCATAAAAGGCAAAGTCATTAAAGCGGCATTTGCGAAACTTGCAAATATGCCGGCAATTAAACTTCCAATTTCATGATTGCCACTGTAAGTGTTTGCTACCCACCATGTAGTGAATCCATTCCATGCTAGCAAGCCAATAAAAATTGCTAACCATGATTTTGAATGTGTATTTTTTGAATAATTATTTTCAATAAGTTCTTCAGCAAACAACAAAGGAACAAAACCAATAAACACTAACAATGTACCTGATAAAGGAGGCCATGCAAGCCACAGTAACAATGCGCTGAGCAAGGGCAATAAAAAAAATGCAGTTAAAAAAATTCTGTTTCTCATTCAGGCGGTGAAGTTATAAACTTTAGATTGCGCTTGTAATTGTAATAAAAACAGCGGTATTAAGATTATTTATGTTTTCTATTCCTGCAAAGATGGATGTTGCTGTTAAATTTGCCATAACATGATTAAAATTGGTGTATTGGGTGCCGGACATCTCGGCAAAATTCATATTAAGCTATTAAAAGAAATTCCTGCATTTGAATTGGTAGGATTTCATGATTCCGATTTGGAGATTGCTAAAAAGGTTTCTGAAAATCTTGAAGTGCCTTATTATAAAGATATGCAGGAGTTGATGGATGCGGTGGATGCAGTTGACATTGTAACTCCAACGCTTTCTCATTATGAATGCGCCCGTAAAGCATTAAAAAAAACTAAACATATTTTTATTGAAAAGCCACTTGCCAATACTGTGGAAGAAGCAAAAGAAATGATTGCATTGGTGAAAGAAGCAAACGTAAAAGCACAGGTTGGTCATGTGGAAAGATTTAATCCTGCATTTCTTGCTTTACAGGATATGCAGATTAATCCCATGTTTATTGAAGCACACAGATTGGCAAATTTTAATCCGAGAGGAACCGATGTTTCTGTAGTATTGGATTTAATGATTCACGATATTGATTTGGTGTTGAGTATGGTAAAATCTACAGTGCGTCGCATTCATGCAAGTGGTGTTTCTGTTATTAGCAATTCACCCGATATTGCGAATGCACGAATTGAATTTGATAATGGATGTGTTGCCAATTTAACTGCCAGCAGAATTTCAATGAAGGTGATGCGTAAGATGCGTATTTTTCAAAGAGATGCATATATCACTTTTGATTTTGCAGAAAAAAAGACAGAAGTATTATCATTCTCTGATGTAAATGCAGATGAGGATGCGTTAACTATTGAAGTGAATACCGGAGAAAAATTTGAAAAGAAGACCATTAAGATGTTTCAACCCGAAGTGCATGCTGTAAATTCTATAAAGATGGAATTGGAAACATTTGCACAAGCAATTGCACAGGATACAGAAACGCCGGTAACAATTAGTGATGGTTATAATGCATTGCATGTAGCACATCTTATTTTGCAAAAAATTGATAAAAACGCAATTCATTGAAAACAAAAATTCAATTTATTTTCGGTTGCATTTTAATAATGCTAAGCCTGTTACCACATCAAAGTTGTAAAGTATTTGGTGGCGATGAATTGCAACCCGCATTTATCTACATAGATACATTTACACTCACATCAGATCTGACAACACAAGGATATCCTTCGGAAAATATTACAGATGCATGGGTGTATGTGGATGGTGTGCAATTGGGCGTGTTTAGAATTCCTGCTGCCATTCCTATTTTGGATACGGGCTTTCATACAATCGTATTTTTTCCCGGCATAAAAATTAATGGCGTTTCAGGAACCGGCGCTATCTATCCTTTCTATTCCGGTTATTCTTATCCAACAGAATTAATTCCATATCAAACAGATACTGTAAAACCCACCACTGCTTATTATACAGATTTAGAATTTATTTTGCTCGAACGTTTTGAAGCAGGTAATGCATTTTCTGAATTACCTGGAAGCGATACTTCTTTATTGATAACTACAGATAGTGCATTAGTCTTTGAAGGCTTGCGCAGTGGAGTTGCTGTTTTAGAAAATTCAACTACTTCTTTGCGCATTGGTACTTCGCCAATGTTGTTTCCTGCCGTCGGACAATTATTATATCTGGAATTAGACTACCGCAACAATATGGAATTTGAAGTTTGGGTTACCGGCAATTATTCAGGTGGTGTACCAATCGGCAGTTATGTAATTACAGTATCTGCTAAAGAAAACTGGAATAAAGTATATATCAATCTGGGTAGTCAAGTAAACCTATTGCAAGCTGAAACTTATAGCATAGAAATCAGAGCCTCAAAACCTTCTACATTAAGCCGTGGTGAAATTTATATTGACAATGTAAAATTGGTCGCATTTTAACAACACATGCGTTTCAGAAAAAAAATAGGCATCATCACTTATATCGTTTTCGATTATGTGATGGCATTTATGGTGTGGTCAGGATTATTTCTGTATCGCAAATTTGTGATTGAAGATTATCCATTCAATATAAATGCACATGTATTAAATGATTCTAAATTTTATTACGGAGCACTGGGAATTCCTCTCATCTGGATAGTAGTATATTTTATATCAGGATTCTATACAGACATTTATCGCAAGAGCAGATTAGCAGAAATTTATAAAACATTTATAGTAACCTTTTTGGGTGTGCTCATTATTTTCTTTTTGTTTTTATTGGATGATTATATTTCTGATTACAGAGATTACTATCCCACTTTTTTCTTATTGTTAGGCGGACAGTTTTTACTTACTACTATTTCCAGAGTAATTATTCTTACGATTGCAAAAGGTCAATTGCAAAGAGGAATAATTGCATACAATACAATAATAATTGGTGGCAATCAACGTGCAGTGAATTTGTATAAAGAAATTACACATTATAAAAAATCATTAGGTTATTCTTTTCAGGGATTTGTAGATATGAATGGAGAATCTGATTCAGAATTAATCAATTTTATTCCTAAGCTTGGCAAGATTCAGCAGTTAGAAGAAATACTGAATGAACGCAATGTGGATGAAGTAATAATCGCTATTGAAAGTTACGATCATCATCAGTTAAATCATATCATGAATATTGTATCATCACAAAATGATGTGGTAGTAAAAATTATTCCCGACATGTACGATATCATGGCGGGCTCTGTAAAAATGAGCAATGTTTTAGGTGCTGTATTAATAGAAATTTATCCGGATCTGATGCCCGGATGGCAGAGATTTATTAAAAGAGGAATAGACATCGTTTCGTCGTGTATTGTTTTTTTATTGCTATGGCCATTGTATGTTTTTATCGCTATTAAAGTGCGGCTCTCTTCCAAAGGACCACTCATATATTCGCAGGAAAGAATTGGTAAAAACGGAAAAGTATTTCTCATTTATAAATTCAGAAGTATGTATGTAGGTGCAGAAGAAAAAGGCCCTGCATTATCCAGTGAAAATGATGAACGTATTACTACATGGGGTCGCATTATGCGCAAGTGGCGTTTTGATGAACTACCGCAATTCTATAATATTTTAAAAGGAGAAATGAGTTTGGTAGGACCAAGGCCTGAACGCAAATTTTATATAGATCAAATAAAAAGTAAAACCCGGATTAACTTCCTGGGGAATGGTAAAATTTGGTTATGCAAGTAATGTGGATCAAATGGTGGAGCGATTAAAATACGATTTGTTATATATCGAAAACATGAGCCTTGCACTGGATTTTAAAATCATGATTTATACTGTGCTTATTATCATCATGCAAGGCAAAGGAAAATAAAATTAAAATCCTGCAAGCAATTGAATATTTTTTGAATTTGTTTTTTTTGAGAAATAAAAATTATGTGTTCTTTCTTGTCTTGAAACAAGAAAGAACCAAAGAAATTCAAGGCTGTACAGTATTTCTTTGAATTCTACACAAGTGAATTTTTTCAGCGCAATACAAGCCGTTTCGCTGCGCTTCACTTCTGTATTGCTTACTGCAAAACCTTGCGCTTCAAATCCCCTTGCTTGAATTCTACAGAAATCCTTTAAGGCCGAGAAACATCCTGCTTATATGGCTATATGTTATATGGAATACTATATTTTGAAAGTTTTCCAAAATGAACGATCGGAGCGTCATTGCCTGCCTTCGGAAGGTAAACTTTTAAGCTTGCCTGCCGAAGGCAGGGGAAGATAAGAGATGGGTCAAATTATACTGATTATTATGCAAGGCAAATGAAAATAACATTAAAATCCCGCAAGCAATTGAATGTTTATTGAATTGAATTTTTGATGAATTTCCATATTATGGGTATAATCATATTCCAACTGAATACGTGTGTTTTTTGTAAAGAACCAACTACCTGCAATAACGTATCTTTTCACACCGTCCATATCCAAATTTATATCATCATTAAAAGTATCTAGTCTTACTACTGCTTGTAATTTATTTTCAATCAACATATAACCTGCGGTAACATACCATCCGCTGCGATTTTTTAAACCAAGACTATCATTGGAATCTTCACCATATAAATATTCCGCTTCCAACAAATATTTTTTATGTTTAAAAGAAACATCACCGCCATATCTTTTTCTTTTTGTTGCAATATTTGGGTTGGCAATAGTTTCACCTGTTCCTGTATAATATCTGCCACTCATCCATAAATTTTTTACCGGTGAAATACGCAATGTTGCTGCAATATCTTTTTCTGTATTATTATCTGTAACGGCTAATCCGGCACCATTATAAATTCCCAAAGTATATTCCATCAATGGACGATTGTTGTTGTGATTATAATTTCCTGTAATCCAAAAACCTAAATCACGGCCATATTGATTACCATAAAAATCTGATGATCTTGCGGCTAGATTTTCATCTAATAATGTGCGGCTGATAGTAGGTAAAGTATAAGGACTATAAAAATTATCATAACAATAAGGAATCTTAGAAGCGCCAAAATGCAAACTCAATAATGGATCTATTTTATATTCCACTTCCGCATTTAAAATGCGAAATGTATTTACTAAATCCATTTGCAAGCGATAAGAAAAGTTGTTAAATATTTCACCGGTAAGATCTAATCGTATTCTGCGCAAATAAAAAGCATCTGGAATTGTTTCTGCATCACTCCATAAAAAACCACCTTGAATTAATCCTTTGAATTGCATGTATTTCCCTACCTGCAAATAATTATCCGGCGGCGTTTCTCCTGAAACATATTTTACATTTAATAAGGCAGTATCTGATTGTGCATTGCTTCGGGTAATGAAACATGTTATTAAAAATACTATTGCAGTTATTGTTTTCAATACAGTAATTTCTATATTACTTTTTTATTATAATGGCCATAACATTAATGTTCCGAAATAAATACAAATCATTAAAATCACAGTAAGTATTCCTCCGGTTTTTATATAGTCAGTAAATTTATATTTACCCGGTCCATACACCAAAATACAGGAAGGCTCGAAAGGTGTGATTAATGAAACAGAAGCAGATAACATTACCGCCACTGCAAAAGTCATAGGATTTAATTGCAGAATTGCTGCAGCACTCAATGCAACAGGCAACACTACTAATGCAGCCGCCGCATTGCTCATGGGCTGCGTAAGTATAACAGTCATCAACATGAAGCCCGCAACAATCCCTGCGCCGCCAAATGGTTGAAAAATATTCACAATAAAATCTGCAAGAAATTTATCAGCACCACTATTTGTCATTGCTGTACCAAATGCAGACATACTACCAATCAACACTAATAATTTCCATTCAATACTTTTATAAATATCATCCGGATGCATTGCTTTAATTAAAACACTCATAACGGCGGCAGCTAAAAATGCAATACTCACAGGTAAAATATTTGCAGCACTACAAATTACTGCAACAACGAAAATACCGAGCATTGCATAACCTCTATTCGTATTATTACTTTTTGATTCATGATTAGCAAGAATAATCAGATCAGTATGTGTTTCAGGATTGCGCAATCTTTTTTCATCAATCTGCACAAGCAGCATATCACCAACTTCCAAAATAATATTCTCCGGTGTATCAATTATATTTTTCCCTGACGATGAATAGCAATTACTGTCATTCCATAATTTCTGCGCAAGTCCGCCTCACTTAATGTTTGTCCATCCAAACCAGAGCGACCGGGAATTACCACTTCCTGTAATTGTACAGATTTATCTAACGTATTAAAATCCGGAATATCTGCCTTTACATCCACTCCAGACATGGTGCGAATATGAAGTAGTTGTTCCACCTTACCTTTTAATAATAACACATCATCTGCTTCAATTCGAATATTCGGTCCGGGAACAAATTGTCTTTTGTTTCTTGTAATGGACAACACTTGAAATCCCATTGATGTCAGCATAGATTCTGCAACAGTTTGATTTTTTATAATTGCATTATCTCTGATAACAATTTCACATAAATATTCACGCAATCCATAGTCTTCTGTAAGCACTTCTGTTTTGCGATCAGGTAATAAATATTTTGCAAAAAAACTTAAATAAATAATAGTGATAACTACCATTACAATTCCAATGGAAGTGAAATCAAACATACCCAATGTCTCATATCCATTTGTTGAGAGATATGCATTTACAGCAACGTTTGTTGATGTGCCTATCAATGTGCAAGTACCTCCTACGATGGATGCGTAGGCAAGCGGCATTAATACTTTTGAATAACTGGTACCTGTTCTTCGTGCAATTGACATCGCCGGATTTATCATCATTGCTGTAACAGAAGTATTATTCATGAATGCAGAAAAAATACTGGTGATAGTTACAAGAGGAAATAAAAACCACTTCTTCATGCCTTTATTATTTTTCATCAACAGCATAGACCATGATTCCAAAACACCACTGCTGTCAATAGCAGTAGTTACTACAAAAATTGCTGCGAGCATAATAATAAAATCGCTGCCAAATGGTGTGAATGCTTCTTTGGGTGTGATAATGCCGAAAACTACCAGCATGATTAAAAGACTTCCACTTACTATATCAACGGGAAATTTTTCTGATGCAAAGGCAGCTACAGCGACAACAAGAAGAAGTAAGACAATCGCTATTTCCATTCAAATAAATTTTGTCAAAAATAAATGTTCTGTTCTAATAATCTACTTCATTGATAGATTATTAAGGAAAAAATAATCATAAACGAGACAGAGAAAATTTTGCTTTGGATGCATCTGCAAGAGATGTGCTATCCAATATTGTTGTAGTAGCTTCCCTCACTTGTTTCATAATAAGCCGTATGTTACAAGTTCTTTCGCTCACACATTCTTCGCAAGGTTGATAGGCAGTTTTACTTACACAAGGTATCGGTGCAAGCGGCCCGTCCAATGCTCGCACTACTTGACCAATCTTAATTTTTGCAGGCGCTTTTGCAAGTGTGTATCCCCCACCCTTTCCCATTTTACTGATTAGAATTCCTTCATTTTTTAATTCCAATAAAATGATTTCAAGAAATTTTCTGGGTATGTTTTCTTGTTCAGCAAGTTCCACAATTAACATGGGTTGCTTACCATATTCTTTTGCTAAACGGAATACTGCCATTAAACCATACTTGGCTTTTTTTGATAACATGCAGCAAAGATTATAAAATAAGCTGAAGAGTATAATATTAAATCATCAATTATTCTTCTTGCAAAAGAGAAGAGGGTTATAAGTAGATTAATTGCTTTTGTCTTTATATTGAATCAATTCTTTTTCTGAATTTGACCTATTATATCTTGTATTTGACCCACCTCTTATCCTCCCTCAAACAGGGAGGACGTTAATGCAGTTGTGCATTCAAATGCATAGTTCTAATTATGATTAAAATAAATAAATATCAAATTGATTTATTCGCTTTAGTAAACTTCACTTTACAGCGGATCTACATCAGTAATTATATCCACTCTTTTAAATGTGCGATGCAAATAAATAATATCATAAGCAGACTTTACTATTTGCTTTGTTGCACTTAATGCTTTCGGTGTATTTTCTACTTTAATAAGTAATTCAATTAAATATCTGTTTCGGATTCTGCCTACGGGAGGAATTGCAGGACCAAGCACTCGTTTTCCTAATTTCTGACGCAGATTATTTGCAAGAAATTCCATAGCAGCATAAGTAAGTTCCTTTTCTTTATGTCGCATTGTAATGCGAATTAATCTTGTGAATGGCGGATAATTAAATTGACGACGTTCATCTAATTCCTTTTCATAAAATCCCGCAACATCATTTTGAATTACACGATTTAATACCGGTTGATTAGTTGCTATTGCCTGTATAATTACTTTTCCTTTTTTATTTTTTCTTCCTGCTCTACCACTCACTTGCATCAACATTTGAAAACCACGTTCTGCTGCTCGGAAGTTGGTGAAATTTAAAAGCTGATCTGCATTTAAAATACCAACAAGATTTACATGATCAAAATCCAATCCTTTGGTAACCATTTGTGTTCCTACTAAAATATCAATTCCGCCTTCTTCAAAATCATGAATAATTCGTTCATGACTATGCTTTCCTTTTGCAGTATCTAAATCCAATCGTGCAATTGTGTTATTGGGAAATATGCCTTGCAATTCATCTTCAATTTTCTCTGTGCCGAAACCCTGAATTAATAATCGTGTACTGCCACAAGCCGGACATGCAGTATAAGTATTTTCCCGATGTCCGCAATAATGACATCGCAATTCATCTTCGTATTTATGATATACCAAATGCACATCGCAATTAATACACGAGGGCGACCAACCACATTGCTGACACATAATAAAAGGAGAATATCCTCTGCGATTTCTAAATATAATTACCTGCTCTTTATTTTGTAAAGTATTTTGAATTGCATCTAATAATATTTGCGAAAAATGCGATTGCATCTTTGCAAGTTTTGTTTGTTCTTTTATATCTACAATCATGATTTCCGGTAATTGCATTCCAGCAAAGCGTTCTGATAATTGCACCAAACCATATTTTCCTTGTTGCGCATTATAGATACTTTCAACAGCAGGTGTTGCAGTTCCTAATAATGTTTTTGCACCAAATAAATTGGCGAGATAAATTGCACTGTCTCTTCCGTGATATCGAGGTGCAGGATCCATTTGCTTATAACTCTGATCATGTTCTTCATCCACAATCACTAAACCTATTTTTATAAAAGGAAGAAATAATGCAGAACGTGCGCCTACAATAATTTTAAATTCACCATGTAATACCCGTTGCCAAATTTCAATGCGTTCGTTTTGATTAAACTTAGAATGATATACGCCGACATCATTTCCAAAATGTTTTTTTAACCGATTAATAATTTGTGCAGTCAATGCAATTTCAGGAAGTAAATACAACACTTGCTCGCCTTTAGCAATATATTCTTTAATCAGCTCAATATAAATTTCTGTTTTACCACTGCCGGTAACTCCATGTAGCAAAACAACATTCTTGGTTTCAAAATTTTCTTTTATTTCTGATAATGTTTTTTGCTGCACTGCTGTTAATTCAAACGATTCTGTTTTTACTTTTTTATCAACCAATCGGCTAACAGATTCTTCTGTTTCAATAAAAACTTTATTCTTCACCATTGTTTGCAAAACTGAAGAAGACACTTCCGATTTTTTCAGCAATCTTGTTTTTGTAATACTGTTTGCATCATGTGTTAATTGAAAATAAGTCATTAATAATGCAAGTTGCTTTGGTGCTTTTTCCAGTTTCTGAAATAACTCTTTAGCCGCTTCTTCATCATCCACATAAATTGGATTTAATCGAATTACTTTTTGTGTTTTTTCTTTATAGGTTTCTTTTAATTCTTCTTTAATAAAAGCAATACCTTTTTCAATTAAACCTTTCATTACAGGTTGCACACTTTTCTGTTGTAATATCTGCTGAATATCTTTCAGCGACAATTCATTTTTAATAGTAAGTGCTTCTGCAATTAAATATTCTTTATCATTCAATTGCGCCGAATCAATCTCCTTTTCATTATCCAAAACCAAAATTGTTTCACTGCTTAATTTATACGGCGCAGGTAAAGCAGCATTCATCACATCACCCATTGCACACATATAATAATTGGCCATCCATTGCCAAAAATCCAATTGTGTTTTATTTACTATTTGCAAATGATCGGGCAAGGATAAAATTTCTTTCACAGCATATCCCTTCGGCTGTTGATTATGCACCTTGCCCACCACACCCGTATACAATTTATTGCGAAACTGCACCTCCACCCGAGTACCCGGCTTCACCGCATTGTACATCGTTTGCGGAATTGAATATGTATAATTCTTTTCCAATGCAAAAGGCAGGATGATATCAGCAAATAACAAATCAGACATTACGATTCAAAATAAATGTATTTAATTTACCCGATGAAAAATGAGTTCCCAACGATTGTGATTACCGGTGCCACCAAAGGTATTGGTAAAGCTACAGCCGAATTATTTGCAACTAAAGGATTCAATATTGCTTTTTGTGCACGCAATGCTAACGATGTTGCAGAAGTAGCGGACGCATTACAGAAAATAAATCCGGCTGTAACAGTTATTTCCAAAACCTGCGATGTTTCGAATAAAAGTGAAGCAATGGATTTCTGCAATTATGTTTTAGAACATTGTAAGCGTATAGATATTCTTGTAAATAATGCGGGCACTTTTATTCCGGGGAATATTTATGATGAAGAAGAAGGTGTATTAGAAAAAACAATTGACACCAATTTATTAAGTGCATATAATATCAGCCGGCAAATATTAAAAAGAATGTTGCCACAGAAATCCGGACATATATTTAATCTGTGTTCTGTTGCGAGTATTGGTGCTTATGAAGGAGGTGGTTCTTATGCAATTTCAAAAGCAGGCTTATTGGGTTTTTCAAAAAACCTGCGCCATGAATTAAAAGAAAAACAAATTAAAGTAACCGCATTAATTGTAGGCGCCACATATACCGCATCCTGGGAAGGCGCCACCGATTTTCCGATTGAAAGATTTATTCCTGCGGAAGATATTGCGAAAATTATTTTCAATGCGTATGATACTTCTGCAAGTACGGTGATAGAAGAAATTTTAATTCGTCCGCAATTGGGGGATATTTGAGAATTGGGGAATCGGGGAAATGTCGAATTGTTGAATCGTCGAATCGGAAAATGTAGAACTGAAAAGTGTAATTGTTGAATCGTTTCTCCACGGTTGGCGTCCTCGCCAAACCGTAAAAGATTCCCGCATTATTTAAATATATAACGTATTAAATTTTCATAATTAAGTGTTTAACATATCATTACTTGTTTTAGTAATAAATAGATAATAAATTTTTATTTATTAATCGGATTGGCGGTAAACCGAGGAGAATAGAAAATAGCATATCGCAATCTAAAATCTAATTATTGATTTTCTGTACACCACATCTTTTTCACTTAACTCCAAAATATAGTATCCATTTGGCAAGGCAGGGAATTGTAATTTTAACTGATCGCCTGATAACGTTTGAGATG
Source organism: Bacteroidota bacterium (assembly GCA_016715425.1). Lineage (NCBI taxonomy): Bacteria > Pseudomonadati > Bacteroidota > Bacteroidota bacterium. The sequence goes on along the minus strand of JADKAC010000005.1, from coordinate 28,649 downwards.
AAGACCAAACATCTTGTCCGGACAGATATAGCAAACGACAATGATAACGACCGGGTTTAAGATTAGAAATTGTAAGCTCTGTTCTGAATGGGTTGGGATAGACAAAACAACTAGTTGAATTAAGGCTTGTTTCTATGCTTAAACCAGGTGCTCCTAAACACAACAGTTGTTGAATGCTTACTCCCAAAGCATCAGTTTTTTTTACATGCAAATATATAGCATCAGATGTAACCAACATTGTCCCGGATTCGGGATGTGTTGTAAACCCATCCTTCAATGTATCAATGTTGTAATTATTCAATTCATCTACAGTTACGAAATATGCTTGGCTTGTGCTTGATCCGTCATATGGGTAAAAGTGGTAATGATGTTTCCAATCTTGACTCACTCCGTGAGATCCTAAACTAGGTAAATTTGGAATGTCCGTCAGAGTAAATGATCGAGTATTTAATATGAGAAGGTTACTATCTAGTTCGGTCAAAATAAACAGCTTACTTCCATCAATTTTACTAAGGTATTCTGATGATAAAAATCTGTTTGCAATAGTACTTTTAATTAAACTTAAATTCACTCCATAGGCATTACTTGGTCCTGATATGGGTTGAATTACAGGATCAAATCCCAAAGTGTACACTTGATTATAAACAAACGAATAAAGTCCATCATCACTTGATTTTGGAGTTGCATCATAGATAGATCCATTAAATTGTATAGGCTCAGTGGTTGCCATACCACCGTAGAATGTGGTAGCAACTTCCACAGGCCATTCAGAAATTGACTCCTGTATTACTACCCCATTTCTATTTACGACATAAACATATAATGCTTCTGTCTTATCGTGTATAAAATGTAATCCGTTTGATTCAGTCAATGAAAAATTTTGTCCACCAGAAGAACGAGGTATTTGTATTATGGGGAGTGCCACACCATCAATATTCCAGCTATGGATACTAAAAATAGGGTCTATAAATGGTGCGCCTGAAGTTGCAGTAAGTGCAAATAACGTATCCTCGGAAATAGATAATGATTGAGAAGTAATTCCCCCTAAAGAATCAGGCAATATCTTTTCCCAAATAATTTCATAATCACTTGAAATAACCGAAATTGCAATGCGCCCAGCACCATAATAAGTTATGCTACCAGAAACAACTTTATAATCTTCCCAATAAACAATCTGATCAATATTGAGGTACTTCACTGTATCCGAATGAGCTACAAGATTCTCCTGGCTGAATTCCCCAGACGGATCGACCTGCCAAAAAACAAGGGCGCTTTGAAAATAATTTATCCCCATTACCTGTATGCCATCCTCTGTCTCAGTTAAACTAAATATATCTAAATCATTTTCTAATATCTTAGACCAGCGTATATCTACCTGTGTAAAACATAAATATGGCAGTAACAAAAGTTGTATTAGTAACAATCTATTCCACTTCATAGATATCTACATTTATATTTTTTAAATTGCCTCTAAAAAAAAGCCTTACAAATTTATAACTTGAACTCTCGTCGGTCATTGTTAGGGTATAATAATAACTTGAAAATATTGGATCATCAATAATTGTTTCTTCTCTCCATAATCCCCACCGTGTCAGCAGGTTCCTCAAACCATAGCCTTGTGCGTTAGCCTTTGAGAACCTGCGTAAATAACAACTATACGCAGATTCCCGCAGGCAGCCGCACAAATGCCAAATGCGGGGAATCTGCTGAGACATTTAGTCAAAATTGTTTTTGCATTTTTAGCCCCGATAGCAGTGGAAAGCCCGCACCCCGTTTTTCACGGGGCCCCGATAGCTCCTATGTTTGCCATTAATTATTTTAGTAGAAAATAAGTGAAGAAGAATGAGAGTACATCGATGGCTAAGTAGCTCGTGAAGTATACTGTCCGATAGATACCACCTCATTCTTTTTTTCTCTTTGAGTTTGAACAGAATGTAAGGAATAATGCAACTTCATTATATCCAGAATATCCAACTAGGAGACAAAACGATGAGAGATTTTCACTTAATTAATTCAACCAAATTATTTAAAAATGGAAATCGTAAAACAAGTACTAGGCGTAGATGTAGCCCAAAAGGAACTGGTGGTATCCTTAGGCCGTATTTTTAATGACCTTTCAAAAGAAGTGTATGCTCACAAGGTTTTTAGCAACAAAGCAAGTGGAATTATGGCATTATTAAAGTGGGTAAAAAAAAATAGCCTTGAAAATGTGGATGTACATTTTGTTATGGAAGCCACGGGTGTATATCATGAAAAGCTTGCCTATTTTTTAGATGAAAAAGGGTATAGTGTAAGTATTGTATTGCCTAATAAAATAAGTAATTACATGCGCACCCTTGAAACTAAAACCATAACAGACAAAACCTGTTCTCATGCCATTACACTCTTTGGTTTAGAAAGACAGTTAGATACTTGGCAACGGCCTAAAGCAATCTACAAGTGTTTACTTCAGCTGACCCGGGAACGTGATCAGATAGTGGCAGAACGTAGCATGGTTAAAAATCAACTACATGCTGAACAAGTAGAAGCCCTACCCAATTTAAGAAGTATAAAGCGATTAAAACAACGCATTAAATTTTTGAACCAACAAGAACAAGAAATTAAAAACGACATTGATGTGAGTCTGGAAGAGGAAAAAGATATACAAGCACAAATTAAAAATATCACCACTATACCAGGTGTAGGAAAGTTAACGGCAGTAATAGTGCTAGCCGAAACTAACGGTTTTGAATTAATCCGAAACAAAAAACAATTGAGTAGTTATGCAGGGTTTGATATTAAAGAGAAGCAGTCTGGAACTTCTATAAAAAGCAAACCACGTATATCAAAAAAAGGCAACAGGCATTTACGCAAAGCAATGCATCTACCCTCATTGTCTACTGTAAAACATGATGAAAATTATAAGGAGGTTTATAAAAGAATAGTGTCTAAGCACGGAATAAAAATGAAAGCACTTATCGCAATTCAACGAAAGATGTTGGAATTAATTTATACACTATACAAGAACAAAACCAGCTATTGTAAGGAATATATAGAAACTAAAAGAGGGCAACTAATGGAAGTTGCTCCTCTTACAAACTAGCTTTAAGCCGTTTTAAAATTCAAAAATAAAATTAATATTTATTTGGAAATTAACACAGAATCTATCGGGGTGGAACGGATAGCGAGAAATAGCTCCTAATTTTTTTTCTTATTTATCAATTGGTATGAGCCCTAACAGATAGGAGAAATTGCATAATTTATTTACCCACTTTCACCACTTTGTAATAAAAGCATAAATACATTCTGTAACATCAGCAGTACGCAAAAAATGAACTGAATCTTACTTCGGTTTTTTTACCTTTAATTAAACAAACAAATATTTATTATGAAAAAATTTACTCCTTACGTGGTTTTAACTATTTTATGTACATGGTTAAACCCTGTGCTTACCAGTGCACAGTTTACTCCAAACTGGTATGAAGAACGTGACTTAGGCAGTTATGCTGTAGGTAGAATAATTCAGGCAGATTTGGATGAAGCAACCGGCGAAACAAGTGTATATACTGCAGCTTCAGCCGGCACTTATGATGCTATGAATGTTACACGCCGTACAAATGAAGGGGATTTAGTCTGGTCCAAGAATATAAATAATGCCGGGTATTCAAGCTGGTCGCCATCCGCAATGCATATAGATGATGCAGGCAATGTTATTGTTTCCGGACAAGTGTATAATACCGATGAAATGATTTACGAGTTATTTATCCTTTCCTATAGTTCCGGGGGTGGTTTTAACTGGGCACAGTTTATTAATGAGGATGATAGCTATTCTTACTTTATAGGAATGGAACCCGGTGCTGATGGTGATAATGTGTATATAGCCGCATGGACTTATAATTATGTTGGGGCTACTTATACATCTGAACTGCGATTGTATTCTGTGCTATTGGCAGATGGTACAGTTGAATGGGATGCAGTGCATATACCCGGCGACACGTATTCCTATTTTTACGATATGGTTGCCGGTAGTACCGGCGTTTATTTCACAGGTTACTTACAAGATGTAGATTATAGTTATGATATGCAAACTATAAAATTTGATACTGAAGGTAATTACGAATGGACACAATTATTTGAAGCGGATACTGCCTTTGAATTTAATTTTGGATATGCACTTGCAATTAATAATAGCGGAAATTTAGTTGTTGCCGGCTCAAGCGGTTCGGGTAGTATAATTACAATTGTTTACCATCCGGATGGAACACTCTTAAATGCCACAGAACAGAATTTTGGTGCATCAGCTTATATCTTCCAGAATATGTTACTGAAAGATAATGGACCAGGTTCTACCTATTTTGCAGCCTCAGTGTATAAAAATGGGGCGTATGGTATTTATGTAGCTCGATTAAATGAAGACGGAAGCACCGCATGGCAGAAAAAAGTAGATGGTCAGACTCTGGTTGATCTGGAAGTACCTGAAGACATGGAAGGTTGCTATATTGTAGTTTCTGAATATGTAGATACTATCTATAATTATGTACCCTCTCTATTTATGTTTGACCCATCAGGAAACAAGATAGGTGAAATGTTGTCTCCGCTCAAAGGATATTACTCAGTAGCGGATTTTTCAACACTTAATGGTTCGGAGTTTTACATAACAGGACAAAAGCAGAATCCTGATTATAGTTATCATGAAATTACTTCACGCTGGGATTTGGATGCTGTAATGCGTTTAGCAAATAAGTCTGATGTGGCGTTGAATATATTCCCTAATCCTGCTTCTGATTTTGTTTACGTAAAAACAGATTTTGAAGAAATGCAAATTGAATTAATAGATATAAATGGCCGTGTTGTACAACAGTATAATGGAAGCTTTGAGATAGCACTTGATGTGTCTGATTTATCAGCAGGTGTTTATATGCTGAGAATTATTTCTGATAATAAAGAAACACTTACACCTTTTGTAAAAGAATAAAATTACAATGCCGGCATAAAAAATATGTCGGCATTTTTTTATTAACCCATTGAAATAATCATTGCTTTACTGTTAATTATTTTGGGCTATCGGTTGGTAAGGATAATTACAAATACCGAAAATTAGTTAGAATTTAAAAATCCTGTACGCCGTATTCGGCCGCTTCTGCTTTGCGTTTTTTGTATCCTCTCCAGAATAAAAAAACAATAACTATGAATGCGATATATGGAAATGAGACGAGATATAATATTCCCTGATTAAGGCCCGGTGCCGGTGGGTCTGAGGCTTGACTACCACTTTCGGCAGTAATCTTACACATGGCACATTGTGCTTCTGCTGAGTTCGCAAAAAATAGTATTGCAACAACAAATACAATTAAAGTGATGTATTTAAATTTCATGTTATACAAATTTAAGCATAGTAAGGTGAAATCATAAAATAAACAATAACTCCTGTGAATGATACATATAACCAAATGGGTAATGTAATACGGGCAATGCGTTTATGTTTATCAAATCGTTGTGATAAAGCTCTGGAGAGTGTTATTAAAATAAACGGTAATACCAATGCTGCAAGAACAATATGTGTAAGCAAAATAAAATAATATATATACTTAATAATTCCTTCGCCACCGTATTTTGTAGATTCTGTTGCAGCATGATAAAACACATAACTAATAAGAAACAATCCCGAAAGAGAAAAAGCGGAAATCATACAATACTTATGCTGACGAATTTTATTATGTCGGATAAAATAATAACCGCTTAACAATAAAATAAAAACACAGGAATTAAGAAAAGCATGGAATTTTGGTAGAAAAGAAACATCTACATTTAAATGCACCACCGGACTGTAAAATAAAAATGCAATTAATGCAGGAACGGCAATACTGATTATAATAATCCATTTACTTACACTTCTTTCATTCATAATCGAACACTGCTTTTATATAACAGATAGCGAATATCCTGAATCATTAAATCCACTTCTGCACTATCCAGTCCATTATAAAAACCACGAATCATTCTATCCTGATCTACCAAAATAAATTTTTGTGAATGATTAACAATTGATTTTTCATCATTTAAAACCGATTGCATATAACCCTGTTCGCCCAAAGAATAAATTTCTTTTTTATTACCCGTCATTAAATACCAAGTGTTTTTGTTTGCTTTAAATTTTAATGCAAAATCTTGCAACACAGGTATAGAATCATTTTCGGGATCGAGAGAATAAGAAAGAATCTTGAATGAAGAATCATTGTCAAAAGTTTGTTGCACTCTTGTTAATTGACTGCTCATCATCGGGCAGGCGGCTTCACAAGAAGTGTAAAAAAAATCAGCTACATATACTTTACCTGCAACATCTTTTTCAGTAATTATTTTACCCGCTTGATTTACAAAACTAAATGCAGGTACTTGTTTAATTGGTTCGTGTAATAAATCGGATGAAGTGAGTCCATCAGCAAATTTTGTGGTAGCATCTCTTCTGTCTGCATAAGGCAAATACACAAAAATGAAAAACATAACAAATGCTACACCTATTACTCCCCAAATTAAAATTGTTTTATTGCGATTCATATTTTTTATCTATCAGAAAAAGTATGTCGTTATATAAATCAGAATATTGCAGTTCATCAAAAATATTATAACATCCTCTTACAATTCCATTCTTATCAATAAGCAATACATTTTCAGGACAAGAAAGGTTTGAATTTAGGATACCTTCTTTTTGCAGATATTGATTATAAGATTGCAGCACAGGATTAAATGTTGTAATAGTATCATGCACTACATGCCATTGATCACGGGCAGCATAACGGGTAGCATATTCTTCAAGATCGGTATTAATATAAAGAGAGTCTGTAATTAAAGAAATAAAACGCAAGCTTAAAGTCTTGGTATTATAATCCTCCTGCAATTCAAATAATGGATGTGTTATTTTTTCAGGATCATCTTTGCATTTGGCAGAAAACAATTCCAGAACAATAACTTTACCATGCATTTTATCCGAAGTAATTGTATCACCTCTATGCGAAATAAAATAAAACGTTGGGAAAGTGTAACCAATGGAATCATACATTGCACTTGCATGCACATTCCTGCGAACTTCAGCCCCGGACTTAACGCTTAAGTAACTAAGTATTGGTAATACAATTATGATTGCAAGAATGCCTGCAAAGATGAAATGCCGTTTCTTGAACATGCAATATTATTTCCACAATTCTCGTGCACTCAGCCAATAACTTCCTTCCCAAAGAAATGAAACTATTGCCCAAATCAGGAAAATAAAAGGTGCAATAATACTTACCGCCATAGGTTTCAATTCGTACTTCAAGTGCATAAATTCACTCATGATATAGTAGGCTTTCGCAGCACTGAGTACCACGAATAAAATATCCAACCACCATCTCGGACTTTCCGGAATATAGAAATAATGAATAAGCGCCGCAGCAATTTCAAAAGCAGTTACAAAAGCAAGAATATAACAAACTTGCCAAACTTTTTTGCAGCCTCTTCATGTGTTAAAGTACTCATGCGTTCTGTTTTTTTATAGTAAGTAAAATGCAAGGAAAACAAACACCCAAACTAAATCAACAAAGTGCCAGTATAATCCTAATTTTTCAATCATTTCATAATGTCCACGGCGTTCAAATACTCCTAAAAATACCATTGAGAATGCCCATGTATTTAACAACACGCCCACACTCACATGCAATCCGTGGAAACCGGTAATCACAAAAAATAATTGACCGAAACTTTGCGCACCAAATGGATTGCCTTTCAGATTCATTCCTTCATGAATTAAGTGTGTCCATTCAAAAGCCTGACTTCCCACGAACACTAATCCGCCAAGGATAGTCCAGCCTAACCAGAACAATACACCTTTGCGATTCATGGCATGCCCTTCCTGAACTGCACGAACCATGGTAACACTGGAAAGAATCAGCGTAAAAGTCATGAAGGTTACAAACACCAAAGGTGCATGTGCTTCAAAAAAGGTACGCCATTAAATACTTCATTTGGATCCGGCCAGCTATAAGGATTTGTAGGATCATGCGCAGGATGACTTGTGCGAATAGCGCCATAAGAAATCAGCAGTCCGGCAAAAGTAAATGTGTCTGAAATCAAAAAGTACCACATCATTATTTTTCCATAGCTGGAACCAAATGGTGATTCTCCTCCACTCCAGAGTTCGTTAGGGTTTGATTGCATGGTTGTTGTTTCCAAAATACTATCTTTTAATTATGCGTATTGAAAAAAGAAAAATAAATAGAGCCATAAAAAATCTACAAAATGCCAATAGGTAGCCATTAATTCAACACTTACTTTTTTATCAGGATCTAAATTTTGCATTACAGAATCCACGGGAGTTTTTATACTTGTAAATGCTTTCACACTAAAAATAATCAATGCAATTACTCCTCCGGCCACATGCACAAAATGGGCTCCCGTAATGATATAAATAAAAGCACCTGGAATACTGGAAGTAAGTGTTATTCCACTATCCACCCATTGCATCCATGCTAAAATTTGCATTGTCAAAAATGTAGCTCCCAGCAAAGTAGTAATTACAATAAAAACCCGATAGCGATATACATTATTTTTTCGGAAACTGATATAAGCCATGTGCATCATCACGCTACTGGCAACTATCACTATAGTACTATAGGTAAATAATTGTGGAAGCGAAGTAACTGCCCAGTTTACGTTTCCTTTCTTCACGATATAGGCACTGGTGAAAGCAGCAAACATCATGATCATTGTAACTATTGCAATCCACAGATTAAATCTGAATGGATGAATAATATATCTGCTATGTGTTATTGTTCTTTGCATTATTATATTCTGTCAAAAAATAAAGCGATTAAAACTATAGGTAAATACAGAAACGATCCAAACATAAGTTTTCTGGCAGACTTTACATCACATGATTTATACAATTGTATAGCCTGATATAAAAATCCTAATCCTGTTAATGCAATTATTATTGCAGAAACACTTCCTGTAAATCCGGATAAAAATGGAATCAAACTAATTGGAATTAAAAAAATAGTGTACATCAACACATGAAAAGCAGATGCTTTGCTTTGCCCTGAAACTGTAGGCAATAATTGAAAACCAGCCCTTTTATAATCATCAAATGCCACCCATGCAATTGCCCAGAAATGCGGGAACTGCCACATGAATTGAATAACAAATAAAATAATTGCCATCTCGCCAATTGAACCTGTTGCAGCCGCCCATCCAATTAGTGGTGGAACTGCTCCGGGAAATGCACCTACAAAAACTGCGAGTGGCGATATTCTTTTTATGGGAGTATAAATAAATGCATAACTCAATAATGAAAGTGCGCCCAGTAATGCAATTTATAGGATTAAATAATATCCACATTAAAACAATACCTGAAATGCCCATAGTTCCTGCAGCAATTATGGCTTCGGTGCTTTGCATTCTTCCGGCTGGTAATGGACGGTTAGCAGTGCGCCCCATCAGCTTATCTGTTTCCACTTCTATAATCTGATTCAAAGCATTGGAAGCGGCGGTAATTAAAAAATCCTGCAAGCAGAAATAATCCGAAATAATGCATATCGCCACTGGCAAATACATATCCTATTCCTGCACTGAATACAACAATAAAACTCAGCCGGAATTTCACCAATAACAAATAGTCTGTTACTTTGGATTTAACTCGGGAAGTAAAATCAGATAATATGGAAATACTGCGTGGCAAAATTATTTACGATATGTTTCTTCTTCTTTAATCTTATCAGTATCAGATTCATCCCCATGCTCGCCCAACTCAATTTCTTGTTGTGATAATGGCTCAGTTTGTGGAATAAATTCTCTTCCTCGTTTGCTGTAATCATAAGCCCAACGATGCACGTCTGAATTTCACCCGGCCAGTTACCATGTCCCGGACGCAAAGGTGTAGTCCATTCTAATGTATTTGCATGATAAGGATTTAATTCTTTCATTCTTCTTCCGTACCAAATGCTATAGAAAAAGTTAAATACAAACAGCAATTGGAATGCAAAAGAAAAGAATGCAGCGATGGAAATAAATTGATTTAATTGAGCAAACATTCCGAAGGTGTCGAACCCAACATGTGTAGGATAACGACGTGGCAACATATATTCAAAGTGCATTGGATAAAAAATGAGGTATGCGCAAATCAGTGTTCCCCAGAAATGAACATAACCAAGTGTTTGATTCATGTCGTCCAAACATTTTTGGAAACCAATGATAAATACCTGCAAACATTCCAAAAATGCAGCAACACCCATAACAAGATGGAAGTGTGCAACCACAAAATAAGTATCGTGTAATTCAATATCAAGAGAAGAGTTTCCGAGGAAAATTCCGGTAACACCTCCGGAGATAAACACCGAAACAAATCCGATTGCAAATAACATTTGCGGATTCAGTTTGATATTCCCATGCCATAAGGTGGTGAGCCAGTTAAAGACTTTTACCGCCGAGGGGACGGCAATAATTAAAGTAAAAATTACGAAGATGGACCCGACAAAAGGATTCATACCGGTAACAAACATGTGATGCGCCCACACAATAAAGGATAAGACCGTAATGGCAAATAAGGAATACACCATCGCAGTATATCCAAAAATCGGTTTTCGGGAATGGACTGATAGCACTTCGGAAACAATACCCATTGCCGGCAAAATAATAATATATACTTCCGGGTGACCAAGAAACCAGAATAAGTGCTGGTATAAAATAGGGCTACCTCCGGAATTTGCTAAAGCTTCACCGCTGATATAAATCTGATCGAGGTAAAAACTTGTTCCCATATTTCTGTCAAACAACATTAAAACAGAAGCAGATAATAACACCGGGAAAGATAAAACACCGATGACTGCTGTTAGTAAAAATGCCCAAATAGGAAGTGGCAAACGAAACATCTTCATGCCTCTAGTTCTCAAATTAATTATTGTGGTGATATAATTTAAGCCTCCAAGAAGAACTGATATAATAAACAATGCAATACTGATAAGCCAATAATCTACTCCTGCAATACTTCCACTTGTTGCTTGCGGCAAGGCATTTAAGGGAGGATATGCTGTCCAACCACCTGATGCAGGACCAGTAGCTAAGAAAAAAGATAATGCCATTACAAGACCGGAAATAAAGAAGAACCAATAGGATAACATATTTATAAATCCGGAGGCCATATCTCGGGCACCAATCATTAATGGAATTAAATAATTTGAAAACGTACCACTTAATCCTGCTGTTAATACAAAGAATATAAGAATGGTACCATGCATAGTAATTAATGCATTATAGAATTCAGGTGCAATATGTCCATCCTCTGTAATCCATTTTCCTAAGAAGGGCTTAATCCAAGTAAGATCTGCATCCGGATAACCGAGTTGAATACGGAATAAAACAGATAAGCCACCACCAACTATTGCCCATATAATTCCGGTGATTAGAAATTGCTTTGCAATCACCTTGTGATCGGTAGAAAAAATGTACTTAGTTATAAAACTTTGGTGATGTTCATGGTGCGCATGATCGTGATCATGTGCGTGTACATCCGTATGTTGCTGTTCTTGAATTGATGTTTCAACTGACATTATACAAAGAATTTAAAAATGAATTAATTTTTCACTGCAACAGCAGCACTTGAATCAGCTGTTGTCGAATCAACTTTAGTTTCTGCAGGTTGTACAGGTTCTTCCGATTTCTTCACGGGTGCATCATTACTCAATTTGCTGATTTTCAAATTTCCCGCTACATTATCCCAATACGGCACTTGCTCAGAAAGCCATTTTTCATATTCTGGTTCTGTATCAATTACCATAATAAATTTCATTGCACTATGTCCAGTTCCACATAATTCTGCGCAGGCAACTTCATAGTTAAAACTTTTCCAAATCGGATCGGTATCTCCATCCTTCACTTTTTGCCAAATCGGATTGCTACTTAATATATCACGCATTTCTGTTGTGGTAAGTGTAGGTGTAAATTTAAAAGAAGTGGGCATACCGCGAACTGCATCCATTTTTACTTTCATGTGAGGCACATAAAAATCATGCAATACATCTAATGCAGTAATTTTTGCAAGTGCTTCTTTATTTACAGGCAGATGAATTTGAGATGGCATTAAATCATCATAACCTGCTTTCATTAAAGAAGCGTTTGCAGTTAAATATGCATCTGTATATTTTAATTCTATTCTCTCTAGATTTTTTTGTCTTACAATAATATGGTCATCAATATCATCTAATTCATCTTGCAGTTTTTTAAGTTCTGCTTTTATATCATCCGCTTTATATCTGTTTGGTCTTTTCGCCAAATCTGTTTGCAAATTTGCTATCAATCCAGGCAATGCTTCTTTTCTTGATTCCAGATCTCCTATTTCACCTCTTGTTCCTAAATCCGGGTTGCCGGATAACACTGCAATTTTATGTTGAATAAATTCTTTAGTAACAATTCCAACCGGATTGTCTGCGCAAATAAGATTATAATCTCTCATACCTAAAACACCATCTACGCCGGGATATCTTACACTCCAGAAAAACTGTTGACCAGTTACTTCAAAAACAATCGCTTCGGGTGATGCTTTGCCCGTAATTTTTGTCCATGATTGCAATCCGAATACTACAAACCCTGTAAGTACAATTGTAGGTATTACGGTCCAGATTAATTCCAGTTTATTGCTATGCGCAAAATGCTCGGCTTCTCGTCCTCTGCGATATCTATAAATATATGCAAATGTGAAAAGCAAAATATTAGTGATAACAAATACTGCCCCTGTAACAATTAAAGTGGCAATGAACATGCGTTCAATCAATTCACCATGTTCTGAAGCTGCTGCGATATTAGTATTTTAAAATGGCCAAATGACCAGAAGAAACCATAAGTACCCAGGATCATAAAAATTAACAATCCTATTGCCTGCACTTTTGTACTATGCTCTACATTTTCGTCGTCCTGACCTCTTAACTGGCTTACAATATCTAATGTGCGGGTAACCTGATATAATACTATCAGGACCAATGCAATTGCAATAAAAATTAACCAACCTGTCATTTCTTTCTTTTATTGATGATGATCAACACTTTCTCTAAACATCGGATGCTTGGTAGGCATTAATGAAACCTTCGCCAATTCGCTGAAAGTAACATATAAGAACATGCCTGTAAAAACCAATACCATTCCTATTTCAAAATAACCTATTCCCCAATCTGCTCCTACTGTAAATGGCATAATCATCAGATAGAAATCTATCCAATGGAAAATTACTAGTATAGATGAAACCACTACAAGAACAGCTAAATTTCTTTTTGAATCCCTGCGCATTAATACTAATAAAGGCACAAGGAAATTGACAAACATATTTGGAAGAAACAATAATCCATATTCACGTTTCATTTCAAGAAACCATGCAGTTTCTTCGGGAATATTGCTATACCAAATCAACATAAATTGCGAGAACCATAAGTAAGTCCAGAATATACTAAAGCCAAAAATATATTTTCCAAGATCGTGTAAATGATTTTCATTTAGTTGAACCATGTATCCTTTGTTTTTTAAATACACAAGTATTAAAGTCATAACACAAAGACTTGCCACAAACATAGATATAAAGAGATACCATCCAAACAATGTACTAAACCAATGCGGGTCAAGTGACATAACCCAATCCCAAGCCATCATAGAACTGGACACCGCCCAAATAACCAGGAATACTGCAGACCAACTTCTTGTTTTATTATACCATTTTATATCACCATCCTTATCCTGGGCTTTTGAAAATTTTCGCAGATTGAAACCAATGAATGACCAAAGAACTAAATAGATAACTGTGCGCAGAATAAAGAAACCATCATTAAGATATGCTTTTTTACCTGCTATTATTTTATCGTAAAATGGATTTAAAATTTTACCATCCGCATTTACAACTTCTTCCTGTTCACCGCTTGCAGTGGATGCAAGCACAACTTCTGCATTTTGCAAATGCAAACTGTGTTCTTCGGTATGCTCCTTCATCTCATTATGGGTATGTTCTATCTCATAGGCTTTTAATTCAGTAGGTGTAACATACTCTTGTTTTATAAAATCATCACTCCAATGATAGAGATGGTGATAATCAAAGGCAGTTCCTAATACAATTACCAAAATAAATATAGCACCATACTTTGTAAACTGACTCATTGCTTCAGCAACACGCAGCACATTAATATGCCATCCGGCCATTGCGATTTGATGCACTGTTATAAAAAAAGTGGCGAGCACTGCAATGCCTAAAAAATATACTGAGTTCAAAAGCAAGTTTGCCCAAAAACGCTCCATATTAATCTGCCCGGTAATTAACCCGGCAAGCACGGCAACCAAACCAATCACAATCATTAACAGGAAGGTTTGTTTGTGTTTTTTTGTGTACTCAAAAGAATTTGAACTGCTCATTGTTATAAAGTTATTTTCAGTCGTTAATTTCTCTTATTCATTTGTTACTTCTGCGGTAGCTGTTGGAATAGCAATGCCATTTGCCAACGCATAATCATTCTGCAATTTATTAATGTATTGAATTACCTTCCACCGATCTTCTTTTGAAACTGCATATGCATAAGGACCCATAGCATTTTTTCCATATGTAATTGAATGATACATTTTACCATCAGGCATAACCATATACAATGAATCAAAATAATTTGGTGGTGCCGCTTTATATTTTCCCGATGTAACAATATTACCTTGACCATTGCCGGCAACTCCATGACAAACTGCACAATAAATATCAAAGATAATTTTGCCATGGGCAATGTTTTCTGCACTAGCCGCTACAGGATTAGGATTCATTGCGGAACGTTCGTAGTCTTCTATTGAATTTGAATATTCATAAGGCAGACTGATAGCAGCAATTGTCGAATCATATTCTCCAGTATGTGGATCACCACTAAATGGCACTGTACCTTCTACCGGTAGCATTGCACCCATACTATCTTTAAGTAAATGATTAGGTCCGTATGTTTCATACGCACGTGAATACATCATATCATTAGTATAAGAAGTACCTGGAAAATCACCACTTGCCTTCTTGCAAGATTGCAACATTAGTATTGCAAAAGCACCGGTTATTATTATTATTAAAAATTTCTTCATGCCTATATATTTATAATGCATCCAGTTCTTTTTCATAAACTTCCACTGCACCATTACCAATCAATACATCCCGAATTTCCTGTTTTTTATTTTCAGCTGTTTGTCCATCTAATTCAAAAGTCATTGCAAACATGTGGCTGGTTATTCTTTCATCCAGAATTTTTGGTTTCATTCCAGGTGCAAGTCTATTCAGATACATATAAGTAAGTGTCATACCTACGGCAGAAAATAATACTGTTAATTCAAATGTTATTGGTATCCATGCAGGTAAAGAGAAGTAAGGTTTACCGCCATAATTAATTGGATAATTCATAGTGCTGATCCATGTAATAAAAACTAATGCAGTGAGTGTTCCGGCAATACCAAAAATGAAACCGGCACTGTGCAATTTAGTCATACGTAAACCCATTGCATCATCTAAGCCGTGAACAGGAAAAGGTGTAAGCACGTCTGTAATTTTCATACCTTCTGCCCGCACATTTTTTACCGCTTTCATCAACACTTGTTCGTCTTCAAACAAACCAAATAATACTTTTTTATCTGACATGTTATTTTATTGAGGTTTAATTAATGTTTCATAATGTCCATCTGAGCCATGCCCTCCGGCATGTTCTTCGTGGTGCCCATGTATAGCATTTTCGCCAACATACTGATCCCCGGTTGATTTTAAAATACTCTTGACTTCCGCCAACGCCACCACAGGCGCCACTTTTGAAAACAAGAGGAACAGCGTCATAAAGAAGCCTATAGTTCCCACATAAATAAATATCTCTACATAAGTTGGTATATAATACGACCAACTTGAAACTAAATAATCACGGTGTAATGAAGTACCAATAATTACAAAGCGCTCGAACCACATACCTACATTAATAATGATGGACATGAAGAATGTAAATACAGGGCTTCTTCTTAATTTTCTTACCCAGAATAATTGAGGAGAGATAACATTACAAGTCATCATTGCCCAATAAGCCCACCAGTATGGTCCGGTACTTCTATTAATAAATGCGTATTGCTCATATTGATTCTGAGAATACCATGCAGTAAATAATTCGGTGATATAAGCAACACCCACTATTGAGCCTGTGAGAATAATAATCTTATTCATAGATTCAATGTGGCCAATCGTTATGTAATCCTCCAGATGAAAGACTTTTCGAACTACTAACATCAGTGTAAGCACCATTGCAAAGCCAGAGAAAATTGCCCCTGCAACAAAGTAGGGCGGAAAGATTGTTGTGTGCCAGCCGGGAATTACTGAAGTGGCAAAGTCAAAAGATACAATTGTGTGTACTGAAAGTACAAGTGGAGTTGATAAACCCGCAAGTACAAGTCCTAATGACTCGAAACGTTGCCAGTGTTTTGCTGAACCGGTCCATCCAAAACAAACAACATTATATATTTTTTTTCTGAAGGCAGTTTTTGCACGATCTCTTACAGTTGCTAAATCAGGTATTAAACCTACATACCAGAATAACAATGAAACGGTGAAGTAAGTAGAGATTGCAAATACATCCCAAAGTAATGGCGAATTAAAGTTTGGCCAAAGCGGTCCACGAGTATTCGGATAAGGGAAAATAAAGAATGCCAGCCAAATTCTTCCCATGTGAATAAGTGGAAATAAACCCGCACACATTACCGCAAAAATTGTCATAGCTTCTGCCGAACGGTTTACACCGGTGCGCCATTTTTGACGGAAGATGAGAAGTATCGCCGAGATTAAAGTACCGGCGTGACCAATACCAATCCACCAAACAAAATTGGTGATATCCCATGCCCAGCCAATTGTTTTATTTAATCCCCACAGTCCAATACCATAAGTGATGGTAAGACCGATCATTATAAAACCTGTAATTGCCAGCATACCCATTGCGGTTACAGCCAACATCCAAATTTTATTTGGTTTGGCCTCTATCGGCCCAATAATGTCATCCGACATTTGAGCGTAAGTTTTATGGCCCGTAATAAGTGGTTCCCTAATTGGTGATACAAACATCTTTCTTGCTATTTATAATTATATAGATCCATTATATCCAATCTCTCTTCGTGTACATGATCCTCAGCATCTTTATTTCTCACTTTAGTCATATACAATACAGAGGGCAACCAGTGGTTTTCTTCAATTACTCCATACGCACGTTCACTGGTATTCAACTTATACACTTCTGTATTTTCATCAAACATATTTCCAAATACGATTGCATCCGCAGGACATGCATTCTGACAAGCGGTGCGAATATCACCATCACGCAATTGGCGGTTTTCTTTTTGGCTGTGAGTTTTGATTCCTGAATTCTCTGCACACAGAAAGAACATTTTTCAATTACACCTCTTGATCTTACAGTAACATCCGGATTTAAAACCATTCTAGTTAAATCATCCATTGTATCCATTCTAACATTTTCAGTTGCATCATTCATTTCACCGAATGTATCAGCACCAGTGTAATCATACCAGTTGAATCGCCTTACTTTATAAGGACAGTTGTTTGCACAGTATCTTGTTCCAATACAACGGTTATAAGCCATTTGATTAAATCCTTCACTACTATGGTTGGTAGCGCCCACAGGACAAACATTTTCGCAAGGCGCATTTTCACAATGCTGGCACATCATCGGCATAAATACTACTTCCGGATTTTCAGGATTTTCACCTGCATAATACCGGTCAATACGTATCCAATGCATTTCATGTGCTCTACGTACTTCATCCTTTCCTACAACAGGAATATTATTTTCACTGATACAAGCAATTGTACATGCACCGCACCCGATACAAGTATTCAGGTCTATATTCATCCCCCAATTAAAGCCATTTTTTCCAGCTTGAAAATCAGGATAGAAGGTATCCAATTGTCCTAATACTGCAGCACGATCTGTATTACCAGCTAAAGGATTTTTCTTGTATTCTGCTAAGGTGGTTTCTTTTACAATTTTTCTTTTTGCAATACCATCATTCAGATTAAAATGTGTTTGTGTTTGTGCAAAAACTACATTTTGTCCTGTCTTAGAAATTGAAGCACCACTCAGATTATAATTCACTGTCTCTCCAGAAGCATCAGCAAAAATTGCTACTGCTTTACCAACACCTTGACCTACTTTACCAACTATTGTTCTACCAAAACCTATTGCAACAGATGCAGAACCTTTGGCTTGACCGGGTTGAATTGAAACAGGTAGATCCACAGAATTAGAACCGATTGTAAGAGTAACAATATCACCGTGCATCAAATCATTTTCTTCGGCCCACTCAGGAGATATGTTTAAGTAATTATCCCAAGTAATCTTTGTTACCGGATCTGGCATTTCGTGTAACCATGGATTATTTGCGTAACGGCCATCACCTAATCCAATAGATTCATATAACTGAACTTCCAAACCATCAGCACCTGATTTAGAAATACCGGCACTTGCTTTTGCAAGGTCTCCGCTGAATACAGGCAAAATAGCATCCATTGGCATTTCAGATTGATATAATCCTGATTGCAATGCTTTATTAAATGCTCTTATCTTATTTGTTTCGCTAACAAAATTTGTAGTGTTCCAATTTTCCACCATAAAATCATGGTAATTCATTTCAGAACCTGCCCATTTAAGCATTGAATCCTGCATTTGTCTTGTATTAAACAAGGGCTGAATTGTAGGTTGGGCAAATGAATACACACCTGTATGTGGTTCGGCATCATTCCAGGATTCCAGATAGTGATGATCCGGCGCAATATGACTACAAATATGAGATGTCTCATCCATATTACCTGTAAAGCCTATACTGATTTCTGCTTTTCCAATTGCTTCTTCAATTTGTGCTCCCAAAGGTGAATCATATACCGGATTGCAATTATAAATCATTGCTACACTCCCTGCACTCGCATTTAAATCAGAAATAAAATTTTTCAAATCTGTGTCAGAACCCTGACGCAATTTATTGGCACTATTCAATTTTATCACAGTACCATAATTGCCTAACGCATTATTAATTCCATTAATTAAAATTTGCGCATTAATATCATTTGAACCGGAAATTACCAATGAATTTCCCATGTTTGCTTTCAACATTTCTACTGCCTGATTCAAGTGGCTCATTTTACTTTCATCACCTACAGCAACACTTCCCCCTCCGGTAATTGCATTGAAAACATGCTGAATCGCAGAATGCAGTTCGGAAGGCTTTAATGCAATTCTATAATCTGCATTTGCTCCTGTTAAACTCATTCTAGATTCCACTTGATAATGGCGGGACATTTCCCTTTTATCTTTATTTACTTTTCTGTTTTGGATATAAGCTTTGGTGTATTCCACGGGAGAAATCCATGTGCCTAAAAAGTCTGCATCAAAGCTTAAAATAACTTTTGCTTTTGCGAAATCATAATTAGGAATTGCCCGCATACCAAATGATTGCTCATTGGCAGTTAACATACCTGAATAGGAAACCGCATCATATGTATAAACTTTGGTATTTGGATATTTTTCAGTGAATTTATCAAATACCTTTTTTGTAGAAGGACTAATTACAGTAGAAGTTAATATGCGAACTTGTGCATCTGGCGAAGCACTCAATTTATTCAACACCGCCTGATCTAATTCTTCCCAAGTAGTTTCAGAAAATTTGCCCGCAGAATCCCTTTTCAAAGGTGTTCTAATGCGGCTTGTATCATACAAACTTAGAATACTTGCCTGAACACGAGCGCTGGTGCCACCCTTAGTTATTGTTGAAGCCTTATTCCCTTCTATTTTAATTGGGCGTCCTTCCCGGGTTTTTACTAATATACTACAATAATCACCACCATCGCTGTAAGTGGAAGCATACCACGTAGCGATACCTGGTGTAATATCTTCCGGTTTAAAAATATAAGGTGCTACTTTATTAATAGGCATTTCACAACCTGCAGCTAAAGTGGCTGCCGTGAGACTGAATCCCATTACCTTTAAAAAATCCCTGCGTGAACCGCTTAATGCATTGCTTTCTTCAAAGAATTCTGTTTCGAGTTCTTTTCCAAATTCTTGCTGGGAATTCTGTAAAAATTCAGGTGTCGGTTTTAATTCTTCCAGTCCCTTCCAATATTTCTTTTCTGCCATTGCGTTGTAACTTATTTGTTTGCTTTCAGCAATATTGAATTAATTAATAGTGGCATTTTTGACATTCTGTAGCACCAATATCGGATGCATGTACCATATCAATTTCGCCATTTTGCATTTTCTCTTGTAATTCCCGGTAATCTGTATAAAATGCATTCGAAAATTTCACTTCTGTTTGACGATGGCAATTTATACACCATCCCATACCAAGATTTTCAGCCTGCTCCACCACTTTCATTTCTTGAATTTTACCATGACAGGACTGACATTCTAAACCTGCAACAGTGACGTGTTGAGCATGATTGAAATAAACATGATCTGGGAGATTATGGATTTTTATCCATTCCACCGGTTTAGGTTCTTTATCATAAACCAAATTTTCCGGATCAAACCCTGCAAATTCATAAATTTTCTTTATCTCGGGAGTATACTCTTCAGGCGGGTAGCCAGCAGTTCCGGGCGACATTTCCTGAATATTGTAGTGGCAATTCATACAAACATTAATGGATGGAATAACTGCCGCCTTTCCTTTTTCAGCTCCTGAATGGCAATATTTACAATCAATCATATTTATACCGGCATGCACTTCATGACTAAATTTAATTGGCTGCTCAGGTGCATACCCTTGCTGTCTGCCTAATGATGTTGCACTATCATACATCGAATAACACAGCCAACAAAAAACAAACAATCCAACAATTGCCAGAAAAGCCCTGAGATTTTTGCGCTTGTAGAATGGAACAGATTTCGGCTCATCTTCATTATTTACTTCTCTGTTTAGCCGTTGTAACTGATTTATAGTACGGGAGAGAATAATTGCAATAATGAGAAGTATTGCGACAAGCACCACATATAATAAAGTGTTATCCTTTTTAGGTTGAGCGCTAACTCCACCTACAGGAGCCTCTGCTACTTTCTTGGATTCTGCAATTCTCGCCGCTTCCGCATCTATATAAACAAGAATATCATGTATATCTCCATCCTTTAAATTTGGAAAAGCCTGCATTGGACTTTTATTATACTCTTGGTATAATTTATTTGCGTACTCATCTCCTGTAGCAAGAAATGATTGCGAGTTATGAATCCATGCATACAAATGAGTAGAATCCGGCCAACGTTCTCTCACTCCTTGCAGTGCCGGCCCCGTCATCTTACGATCAATCATATGGCATTTGGCGCAATTAGCCTGATATAATTGCTTGCCTTCTCCCTCTCCAGCCATTGCATTTGCTGAGTTGAAGAGTGAAAACGATACGGATAACAGAGTTAAAAATAACAGGCGATAAGTAGATGAAACCTTACTGGTGCGCACAATCAATAGTTTATTAGGTTTAATTACCTTGTTTATAATTGCTGCAAATGTAATGTTTGCATTTTAAAATCTTTAACATTCAATAACAATTTTACACCCATTTCTACAAACAAAAATTTTATTCGCTTATTTATTTTTAAAGTATATTTTTCCGGAATTTAAATTCCGGCCTTTATTGAAACACTTATATATTCAATATCTGGCATAATTATTTTAATTGTTGGCTTAAAATTATTCTATGAAAAATTATTACACACTCGCATTTATTATTTCCAGTTTATTTGTTTTAAGTAGTTGCAAATCGGCAGAAAAAGTTTTTCGTGAAGGTGATTATAATCATGCAATTGATATTAGCATAAATAAGCTTACTCGTAATCCGCAAAAAGAAGAATATATTTTAATTCTTGAAGAGGGCTTTAAGCGGGCTAATGCCGCTGATCTTGGATATATTAAAGCATTAAACCTGGAAGGCAATCCAGACAGATGGGAAGATATTTACAATGTATATCAAAGTATTGGCCGCCGTCAAAATAAAATCAATCCTCTTCTACCATTATTTATTGAATCAGAAGACAGAAATGCCACCTTTGAAATGATAGATGTGGTTGCTGAATTAATTAATGCAAAGAAGAATGCTGTAAATTATTTACTTGCATCGGCCAAAGAAAAAATAAATTCCGGAAATAAATATTCTGCTCGTGAAGCTTATAGCGAATTAATCCGGATTCAGGAATTAAATCCAAATCATCCGGAAATAAAATCTTTGTTGGAACAAGCAAGTGCATTGGGTACTAATCAAGTAGGTTTTGTTATTGAAAACAATTCAAATAGTAATTTAAGTGAGGAAGTGGCAAATGCATTATACGACATTGCACCTGGAGATCCTTATGGAGACTGGTACCAAATAAATCCCTATAATGAAAAAGAATATTTTGATTATTTGGTAGTGATGCGCATAAAAAAAGTAGAATCTTTTCCGGAAGTAATTAACACGAATAATTATGAAGAAACACGGCAGGTGGAAGATGGCTGGACTTATATATTTGACTCCGAAGGAAATAAGGTGTTGGACAGCTTAGGTAATCCCCTTAAAACATCCACCTATAAATGGATATCTGCCTATGTGAGTGAAACAACTCAGGAAAAAATAGCTACTGTAGAAGCTGAAATTCGTTACCTGGATTCAAATGGGAAGTTGATTACTTCAATTCCTGCGAAGGGGGATGGGATTTTTCAGAATTATTATGCTATGGCTACAGGATATAATGATGCCTTAACTCCAGCTTCTCGTGAAAAATTAGGAGGAAAACCACTGCCTTTTCCTTCTGACAATGCGCTTTTAATACAATCAATAGCCACATTGGAAACTGTTTTAGAACAATTGATGCAAGACAATAATTATAAGTATCTGAATAAATAGTTTCCTTACAGAATCTCACAGAAACCTATAATCTGTTTTGCAAAATTGTATGCTTCTTTTTCCTGAAAAAAGTTACAGGCATTTTAACACATTATTTTCAATACTATTGGAGCGTATTCATATATAGCTTAATTTGAATCAAATCTATCTACATGAATTATCTACCATTAAAATCGCTACTTGCATCCAAGGGCCTTTTCTTAAAAGTGGTCTTGTGCCTTTTACTTATAAACACATTACCCCTTTTCGGACAAGAAATTTGTTTCAATACCACCCAAAAAATAACAACACAAAATGACGAATTGGGTTGGAAATATGTATATAATCTTTTGGATTCAGCTGAGATTTTTAAAACGCAGGATTCATATGCAACAGCTCAATTATATTATGAAAAAGCATTATTGCTCAGTTCTTTACAAAATAATATTCCCCTTCAAATAGATATTAGTCGCAAGCAGGGGAAATTGGCTTATGATGCCGGCTACAATTCACAAAGCTTTAATTATTATAAATATGCAAAGCAAATAGCTGAAAAAAATAACCTGCCAGAAATGTTGGTGTTAACAAATCTGGATTTAGGTACGGTGTTCCTGAATGAAGGAAAACCGGACAGTAGCCAGTATTATATCTTACAATCTCTACGATGGAATAATGCTGTTCAAGATACAATCAGTCTTATCAATGCATATCATTTGCTCGGTGATATTCATTATGGTGTGGAGAATTACCATGATTCTCATGATTATTATCAAAAAGGAATTGACTTAATAGTAAAATATAATGCATTAACTGAAGATCTTATCTATGAATACAGTTTACTTCTGGGTAATCAGGCAGGCATCTACGCTGAATTAAGAGAGTTTGAAAAATCAAAAAAATGTTATGCTAAATCAGATTCTTTAGCCAGACTAATCGACGATAAACATACCCTTGCATTTAATGCTTACGGACTTGGATACACTTATTATTATGAGGGAAACTATAACAAGAGTATTGATTTATGTAAAAATGCGCTCAGCTATTTTGTAAGTGAGAATGATGCGTATTCAATAGAAGGTACACTGGAATGTATTGCAAGAAGTTACTTAGGTCTCAATCAATTAGATTCTGCTGAATTTTATCTTCTATCTGTTTTGAAAAGCATGGATAACTTCAATTATATTGATTTCAAAATGGACATCTATGAGCAGTTAACTTCTTTGTATGAGAAAAAAGGAGATTATCAAACATCATTGCATTATAATAAATTATTTAAAAAATTCAGTGACTCTCTGAACGTACAGAATCGAAGTGTGAATTTAAACTTGTTAGAAATTCAACAGCGATATGCTCAAGCAGAAAAAGATAATCTGGCATTAGTTAAAGATCGAGTGAAAGATCAAAAAATAATTAGCGAACAACAAAAATCAAATTTGCTGATTACCATTGCTTTTATTTTTGCCATGGCATGTGTATTCACACTCATCATAATTTATAGAAACAAGAGATATCAAAGTGCCCTGTTGGAGCAGGAAGTACAACGCCGAACAGTAGAATTATCTGCATCTAATTTATCATTATTAGAAGCGAATGCAGAACTGGAAGAGTTTGCATATATATCATCGCATGATTTGCGGGAGCCTATTCGAAACATTGTAAGTTTTAGCAGTTTGATAAAACGCAAAGGTGAAAAATTATCTCAGGCAGAATTGAATGATTTTATATCTCTCATTCAATTTAATGGAAACCAAATGACACAATTAGTGAATGATATTTATGAATTTACAAAAATTAAAAAAGTGAATTTTGATTTAAAATCTGTTGCACTTAATTCACTTATTAATGATGCATTGCGTTCTCTTTCTCCGGAAATAAAAAAGAAGCATGTGGAAATTGAAACAGATATTCATACCGGGAATATTTTAACACATACCAATATGTTGGTGCTTGCTTTAAGAAATATTATTGAAAATGGTATTACTTATAACAAATCTGAAATTCCTGAAATACATATTTTAGCAGTAGAAAATGATTTGGAATATACTATCTCAATAAAGGATAATGGTATTGGTATAAATCCGAAATATCATGGTAAAATTTTCGAGATGTTTAAACGCTTGCACAATCGTGAAGAATATTCAGGTAGTGGTTTAGGTTTAGCTATCACTAAAAAAATAATTACCCGATTGAAGGGTTCGATAGATGTAATTTCTGAAGAAGGAAGTGGAAGTACTTTTATAATTCGTATTCCGAAAAAGATTTCAAGAATTATGTCGGAAAAGCTCAAGAGAGCTTCCTAATAAAAAAGCCGTCTGAAAATCAGGCGGCTTTTTTTATTTTCAATATAATATTTATAAA
Organism: Bacteroidota bacterium; assembly: GCA_016715425.1. NCBI lineage: Bacteria > Pseudomonadati > Bacteroidota > Bacteroidota bacterium. The sequence goes on along the minus strand of JADKAC010000005.1, from coordinate 3,415 downwards.
GTTCCTTCTATCAACACATTTACATGGTTATTCAGCACCTCCACAAATCCACCTGTAACGCTAAATGTTTTTACACCTGAATCGGTTTTCAAAACAATATTCCCTTGTTTAATTGATGCTATCATAGCTGCATGATTTTTCAGCACTTGGAATGATCCTGTTGTTCCGGGAAATTGTGCAGATATCACTTCACCTGCAAACAATTTTTTTTCGGGTGATAATATTTCAACCAGCATATTATTTTATTTATTTGCTTCAGCTAATAATCGTTTTCCTTTCTCAATCGCATCATCAATTGTACCCACAAGATTAAATGCTGCTTCAGGATATTCATCTACTTCGCCATCCATAATCATATTAAATCCACGGATAGTTTCTTCAATCGGAACCAATACACCTTTTAATCCTGTGAACTGCTCAGCCACGAAGAATGGTTGTGATAAAAATCGCTGTACACGACGAGCACGATGCACCACTTGCTTATCTTCTTCACTCAACTCTTCCATACCGAGAATGGCGATAATATCCTGCAATTCTTTATAGCGCTGTAAAATCATTTTTACATCCTGTGCGCATTTATAATGTTCAGCACCTACTATATCCGCAGTTAAGATCCTGGAAGTAGAATCCAAAGGATCCACCGCAGGATAAATACCTAACTCAGCAATTTTTCTACTTAATACTGTTGTGGCATCCAGGTGACTAAATGTAGTTGCCGGAGCCGGATCTGTTAAATCATCCGCAGGCACATACACTGCTTGAACCGATGTAATAGAACCACGCTTTGTTGAAGTAATTCTTTCCTGCATCAATCCCATTTCTGATGCAAGTGTTGGCTGATAACCAACCGCTGAAGGCATACGACCTAATAATGCCGATACTTCAGAACCTGCTTGGGTGAAACGGAAAATATTATCAATAAAGAATAAGATATCTCTACCTTTTGCATCGCTTGCATCACCATCACGGAAATACTCGGCAATGGTTAATCCACTCAACGCAACACGAGCACGAGCACCCGGAGGTTCATTCATCTGTCCGAACACTAAGGTTGCCTGAGATTTCAGTAATTCTTGTTTATCCACTTTACTCAAATCCCATCCGCCGGCTTCCATGCTATGTTTAAATTCTTCGCCATAACGGATTACATCCGACTCAATAAATTCACGCAATAAATCATTACCCTCTCTTGTGCGCTCGCCCACTCCGGCGAAAACACTCATACCCGCATAAGCCTTTGCAATATTGTTAATCAATTCCTGAATCAATACTGTTTTGCCCACACCGGCTCCACCAAACAAACCGATTTTACCACCCTTTGCATAAGGCTCAATCAAGTCAATCACTTTAATTCCTGTAAACAACACTTCGCTTTCCGTAGAAAGATCTTCATATAAAGGTGGTTTGCGGTGAATAGGTGCTTTGCCTTCCGCTTTCACTTCACCAATACCATCAATAGGTTCACCCACCACATTAAATAAACGGCCACGGATTCCTTCACCTGTTGGCATACTAATATTCTCACCCAAATCCCGCACTTCCATACCTCTTACCAAACCATCCGTAGATTCCATGGCAATTGCCCGCACACTGTCTTCACCAAGGTGTTGCTGCACTTCTAAAATTAATTTCTCACCGGATTCACGAGTGATTTCTAATGCGTTTAAAATTTCGGGGAGATTCCCTTCCTCGAAGCTAACGTCAAGAACGGCTCCGATTATTTGCTTGATTTTACCTTTTCCGGGCATGTATTCTGTTTTTAAATTTCGCCGCAAAGATAGAATTAAGACCCTACATATTCAAAGACTGCTGAAAGGTTTTTTGGTAATGGGGATAAGTAGGTTGAATGGTGATTTAGATAATTCTTTTTTGAGATCAGTATTGTGAGGGTGATTAGCGATGAATCTTTTGCTTTATTAATTATCAAGCAGACTAATTACTTTCTTTCATTCTTAGCCTCGTCTGACCCTCTCCTTACTCTCCCCTACCTTCGGCAGGCAGGCTTAAAAAGTTTACCTGCCGAAGGCAGGGAGAGCGATAAATTAGTTTTCTATTGATGTTCTTAATCAAATTGATATTTGTTTGTTCTTATTTTAGACAGCACGATTGCTATTTATTATTAAATGTATTTGATAGAACCACTGCATAAACATCTTCCCCCCTCCTTCGGCGGGTAAACTTTTAAGGGAAGATAAGAGATGGGTCAAATGCTCGAACAAAGTAATTACAATTTATCAAGCGGACTATTTACATTCTTAATTTGTTTTTGAGAAATATGTGTATAGCCCAATGTAGTTTTTATATCCTTATGGCCCAATAACTTTTGTATAAACACAATATCAGTTCCGGCTTCTAATAGATGTGTTGCATAACTATGGCGTAAACCATGAATGCCCACCTTTTTTCTTATGCGTGCTTTTTTCATTGCTGATTTAAATACCAATTGAGCAGATCGTGCAGTATATTGATTTCCATATTGACCTTCAAATAAATATGTTTCTGGACGATATGCTTTATAATAATTGCGCAAATCTTTAAGTAATGATTTTGGCAAGTTTACCATTCTGTCTTTTTTGCCTTTACCCGATTCAATTAATACCTGCATATTCACAGAATCAATATCTGCAATTTTCAGATTTACAATTTCACTTACTCTTAAACCCATTCCATAAGCAAATTGTAATATCAGTTTATGCTTATCATTTACAGAAACAGAAAGCAGTCTGCGAATCTCTTCCTGATTTAAAGTCTTAGGTAATTTAATTGGTTTCTTCGGACGTGGAATATCAATAAACATTTTACTGCGATGTAACACCTGTTCGTAATAAAATTTCACCGCATTTATTCTGCTGTTCAAATGACTTTCACTCAATTGCAAATGCTCAACACAATACAGAAAATAAGCAGTTAATTTTTCAGGTGATAATTTATCTGCATGATTAGATTTCAATAAAAATAAAAATTGAGCAAACTCATTACTATATACTTTAATGGTATGCGGACTATATGCTTTCAATTTAAGCTGAGCAACAAAAGCCATAAATGCATCCTGATTATTAGCATGCAAATGTGCAATTACATTTTTACCGATTAAGGCTTGTTGCAAACCCAATTCAGAACGAATAAAATCATTATCAGGTAAATACCAGCATCTTTCAGAAGCACTCCATTTGCCCTTAGGAAATTTCTTCTTAAAGGCAGCCTTCAGTTTTTCAATATTGGGAAACTCTAACCAAATAACATTTTTACCATTATGTGTTCCTTCGGATATTGAATATTCATTTAGATTCATTGCATAAAAATACAACTTATACGAAACTTCGCATTCTTGAATTTCCTGCTTTCATCCCTTTGATAGTTAGCATAATACAAGAATGCTCTATTTTTATTGGCGAGATGTGGAGTTTCGTATATT